>NZ_BAFC01000158.1 GCF_000248055.1 Gordonia sputi NBRC 100414
TGACCGGGTCTGCCGGCAGTTCACCGCGCAGGCACCCAACGCTCTGTGGGTGGCCGACCTGACCTACATCCGCACCCACTCCGGCTGGGTATATGCGGCATTCATCCTCGGGGCTGG
>NZ_BAFC01000157.1 GCF_000248055.1 Gordonia sputi NBRC 100414
TCGCCGGAACCCGTGCCGGGGGTGTTTGCGGGCATAGGTGCGTAGCTGCTCGCGCAGTGCGGCGTCCGGATCGGCCGGGGTGTGTGCGTGCGGTAGCCGTCGATAGGCGGAACGGGAAAGCCCAACGACCTTGCAC
>NZ_BAFC01000156.1 GCF_000248055.1 Gordonia sputi NBRC 100414
ATGGACGGTGACGCCGCGAAGGAACTCAAAGAGCTGCGCGAGCAGAATAGCCGTCTCAAGCGGTTGCTCGCCGATGCCGAACTCGAGAAAGACGCGCTGCGGGAGATCGCCAAGGGAAAATTCTGAGCCCGACCGCCAAACGTGCCGCCATCGACATGCTCAAAGACGTCAAGAACATGTCAGAACGTATGGC
>NZ_BAFC01000155.1 GCF_000248055.1 Gordonia sputi NBRC 100414
TGATGAGGGCGGAGAAGGGACGATGAGGATCATGGCAGGACGTAAGCGTCACTCGGCGGAGGACATCGTGCGCAAATTGCGCCGGGCCGATGAGTTGGCTGCGGAAGGCAAGACCGGCGAGGAGATCGCCGCTGATCTCGAGGTGTCGGCGGCGACGTTGTACAACTGGCGCCGCCAGTACGGCGGC
>NZ_BAFC01000154.1 GCF_000248055.1 Gordonia sputi NBRC 100414
AAGCGCACACCCCGGCCGATCCGGACGCCGCGCTGCGCGAGCAGTTACGCACGTATGCCCGCAAGAACCCCCCGGCACGGGTTCCGGCGCGCGTGGGCGCACCTGCGTTTCGACGACGGTATCGAGATCAACAAGAAGAAAGTGCATCGGTTGTGGAAGGAGGAGGGCCTGCAAGTGCGGCGTGCTCCGCGCCGCAAACGCGCCGGCCAGTCATCGGTCCCGGTCGTTGTCGCGGACGCACCGAAAGTGGTGTGGGCATTGGACTTTCAGTTCGATTCCACCGTGGATGGGAAGAC
>NZ_BAFC01000153.1 GCF_000248055.1 Gordonia sputi NBRC 100414
AAACGAACTCAAAGCTTTACCGACTCATTCGGTTGTAGCTGGGTTGTCGCGGGCCGCGAGGCTGGCGCGTTTATCGCACACTATCGGGGTTCTGAGAGAACGCAAAGTTTTCTCCGGATGTCGAATATCGCGCAGCTCTGCTGAGGCGTCTTGTGATGAGACGCGGAGGAGCATGTGGACGTTCGA
>NZ_BAFC01000152.1 GCF_000248055.1 Gordonia sputi NBRC 100414
CTAGGGCGAGCAACTCCGGCCCGATGACGCGGGCGGCGAGGTCGACGATGTGGCCGAAGCCGCTCAAGGTGAGACCGGACAATCCTGCCAGCCGAAATGGCAGGTCCCCGATAACCGGTCCAGGCAGTTCTAGAGCCAGTTCCTTGTTGTGATCGTCAGTCGATCTCGCAGCCCACGGGGTGATGTTGTGGGTGCATCGGGCAGCGTACTCGGCCGGGGTCTGGTAGCCCAGCGCTGAATGTCGGTGTCGGTGGTTGTGGTCGTCTTTGAAGTCGTCGATGACCACGCGGGCCTCGAGCAGGGTGGGCCAGCAGTTGCGGTTCAAGCACTCGTCACGCAGCCGGTTGTTGAACGACTCGATGAACCCGTTGTTCCACGGTGTGCCGGGCGGAATGTAGGAGATCCCGACCGACCCTGCACAGAAGTCGCGCAGGGCTTCTGAGATGAACTCAGGGCCGTTGTCCATGCGCAGCACCATGGGCGGGCCACCCCAGATCGCGAAAGTCTTCTCCAACTCCTCGATCAGCCGTTCGGCGGTGATCGAGCGGTCCACGATGTTCAGCAGCGATAGCCGGGTGTGCTCGTCCACCATCGACGCGATCTTTATCGTCTTACCGTCGACAGAGGAATCGAACTGAAAGTCCAATGCCCACACCACTTTCGGTGCGTCCGCGACCACGACCGGGACCGATGACTGGCCGACCCGTTTGCGCCGCGGAGCGCGCCGCACTTGCAGGCCCTCTTCTTTCCACAACCGATGCACTTTCTTCTTGTTGATCTCGATGCCGTCGTCGAAGCGCAGGTGCGCCCACGCTCGCCGGAACCCGTGCCGGGGGTTCTTGCGGGCATACGTGCGTAGCTGCTCGCGCAGTGCGGCGTCGGGGTCGGCCGGGGTGTGCGCTTGCGGCAGCCGTCGATAGGCGGAACGGGAAAGCCCAACGACCTTGCACGCCATACGTTCTGACATGCTCTTCACGTCCTTGAGCATGTCGATGGCGGCACGTTTGGCGGTCGGGCTCAGAATTTTCCCTTCGCGATCTCCCGCAACGCGTCCTTCTCCAACTCCGCGTCAGCCAGTAGCCGATTGAGACGGCTATTCTGCTCGCGCAGCTCTTTGAGTTCCTTCGCGGCGTCACCCGTCCATGCCGCCGTACTGGCGGCGCCAGTTGTACAAGGTGGCCGCCGACACCTCGAGATCGGCGGCGATCTCCTCGCCGGTCTTGCCTTCGGCGGCCAACTCGTCGGCCCGGCGCAATTTGCGCACGATGTCCTCGGCCGAGTGACGCTTGCGTCCTGCCATGTTCTTCATCGTCCCTTCTCCGCCCTCATCAGGGCAATCGGGACTCTAAAGCAACCCGGACCGGCTCACGGGGGACACGCCA
>NZ_BAFC01000151.1 GCF_000248055.1 Gordonia sputi NBRC 100414
AGCCACGCTGGTCGAGCGGGCGCGAGCGCAGCGAGCACCCGAGTCGAGACCACTGCGCCCGGCGGGTGATCTCGACAGGCTCGATCGGCGGGGTGGGGCTCGATCGGCGGGCCGGGCCCGACTGCGAAACAGCGGCCCCGCTGGTCGAGCGGGCGCGAGCGCAGCGAGCACCCAGGTCGAGACCACTGCGCGC
>NZ_BAFC01000150.1 GCF_000248055.1 Gordonia sputi NBRC 100414
GACCACCGCGTCCTCGGGCGACTCACCTTCGCGGAGTAGACGTCCGTACTTGGCCAGACCGTCGAACTCGCCGATCAACTTGCCGTCCCAATCGAAGTCCGTCTCATACGTGCCGGACGGGCAGATGAAGCGGTGCTGCTGACGCGGCACGGGCAGGTCTGCCTCGTACATCTGTGCGCTGCTCCATGATTCGCCGACGCTCTGGGAGAGTCCGCTCGCGAGGGGGAGTGCCCGTCGAGCGTGTTGCGCGCCGCGCCGACGTCGGGAGCCCAGGATCTCCGACATCTTCGCCCGGTCGGCACCTGCTGCCAGAGCAGCCTCGAGGACGGTCATTGCCTGGGCGAAGTCGCCGCTCGACGCGATGTCGACCGCTGTGCGTTCGATCGACGTGACCCGGATGCCGTCGACCTCGGTGATCTCGTCGTCGCTGAGCGGCACCCCGTGCAGGTGGCGCAGGCTGCGAACCGATCCTCCCGATGCGCGGCCGGTGGTCATGTGCACGTGCGAGAGGTTCGGTTTGAGCATGCGTAGCCCGAGCATCGTCGCCGCAGAGACGTGGCTGAGTACGTGCGGCGTGTCGGCGCGCAACTCCGACGTGACGACCGCGATCGAGGTGAGCCGGTGCAGCGCCCGGGCACCCGTATGGCCGTCAAATTCTGTTGTGCGAGGCACGAATACGCCCGGTACGAGTCTGATCAGCCTGTCGCGGTTGACCGCGACGCAGAGCTCGTTGTCGCTGAATGCTGCTGTCTTCGCGGCGCTGCGTCGGATCAGGCCGAACTCGTCGAGCGGGTAGCCGGGGAGACCGATGGTGGAGTCCGTCATGCAGCTTCGACGCCGCGGTGGGCCGCGAGGTTCCGCTCCGCACCAATTCAGCTCGACGTCGACCTTCCCGCTCATCCATTTCCTTCCCGCTCATTGAAATCAATAAGCCGCAAGGAAAACGGTGAGCGGGAAGAAGGCCCAGGGGTCAGAGCCGCTCGGACACTCGTCGGGCGGCCAATTGCACTGCCTCCCAGACGGTTGCGAACGGTGGTGCGTATGCGAGGTCCATCTCGGCCAGATCGTCGACGGTCATCTCGCCCCACAGCGCCGCGGCGACGGTGTCGATCCGCTTACCCGACTGCGCTCCGCCGACGATCTGCGCGCCGAGGATGCGGCGGGTCGTCTTGTCTGCGGTGAGCAGCACGGTGATCGGGGTGGCCTCGGCCATGTAGCCGCTCGCGGTGTCGCTCTGGGTGATCAGCGTGAGGGCGTCGTGTCCGAATCGTGCGGCGACCTCGCTGTTCATGCCCGTCCGTGCTATCTCCAGATAGGTTGGGCCAGAGGAGAATCGGGTGATCGCCGTCGCCAACACGCCGGCGAACCGTTTGCTCTCGTCGCCGCCGAGATTGAAACCGCAGACCCGACCCTGCTTGTTGGCGTGTGTTCCGAGCGGTGCGAAGATTCGCTCCCCGGTCATCCGGTCGAGCGACTCGCAGCAGTCGCCTGCCGCCCAGATGTCGTCGGCGAGACGCTGGTGGTCGTCGGGCAGATACCCGCCGTGAACTCCGATCGGCAACCCTGCCGCGGCGCCCAGTGAGGTCGACGGCCGAACGCCCAGCGCGAGTACCACGACGTCGGCTTCGATCACGTCTCCGGAAACTGTTGTGACGGAATGTATTCTGCCGCCCTCGGCGTCGGCGCTCGCAACGACGGTGTCGGTCAGGACGGTGACCCCTGCGGCTCGCATACCCTCTTCGATGCGATCGCTCATCTCCGGGTCGAGCTTGCTCATCACCCTGGTGCGTGTGGCGATCGTGGTCTGGAATCCGCGCTCCGCCAACGCCTCCGCCATCTCCACGCCGATGTAGCCGCCGCCGATAACGACTCCTCGACGGCCGGAGCCGGCGATCAGATCGAGCCAGTACCGGGCGTCATCAAGGGTTTTCGCCGGATGAACACCGTCGATCAACGTGCCTTTCGCGTCGTGCGCCCAGTCCGGGAGCATCGCCGAGGCGCCGGTGCACAACACGAGTTGGTCGTAGGCGACTTCCGACGACTCGTCGAACTCCGACGTCACCGAGACGACCTTGCGCTCGCGATCGATTCCGGTGACCGTCATCCCCATGCGGAGGTCGACGCCGAGTTCCCGGTGCTGCGCGGCGCTGCGTGCCACGAGATCGGCGTCGGAGTCGACGAGGCCGCCGACGAGATACGGGATGCCGCATGCCGAATACGACGTATCCGACGTCTGCTCGAGCGCTATCACCTCGATGCTGCGCCCGGTGACCTCTGCTGTCCGAAGTGCCTGGTGAGCGGCACTCATGCCGGCGGCGTCCGCGCCAACGACGACGATGCGTTCCACCCGCGTCACGCTACTCGCGTTCGACGACGCGCAGCGTGCAGGAGGTCAGAGATCGGCGCTGATGACCTTGCCGATGACGACACCGATGCCCGCGACGACGAGCGGCAGCGCGACGAGCACGGAGACCAGGAGAACTATCGTCTGCATAGTCCAATGGTCCGCGCGGCTGCGCGAGTTGTCGCTGTGACCAGGCAAATCGTAGTAGGCCTCACAATTGGTACGGGTGACGCATTTTTGCTCGTCGGACGGCACGCTGAACCCATCGACGTGGGTGAGACGCGGCGTCGTATCCCGGTCGGATCAAGCCTTACCGTCTGCAGACGCGCGCTTCACGCAGTGCACCGCGGGTGGCGCCCACGTCCCGTCGAGCACTTCTGCGCGTGGGGCGTACAGCCGCATCGTGACGCCGAGCGCGGCCCGTGGCGCGGGAAGCCAGTTGTCGGTCTTCTCGCCACCGGGATTCTCGTGCTGCAGATGCAAGACGAGCGAACCGTCGTCGTCGAACCGCAGTTCGTCGCGATCGCCCAGCGCGAACCGGTTGAGTTCATTGGCGACCTGATAGCCCTCGGCGTCGTACATCGTCACCGACCAGAAGGCATCCACGGGTGGAAGGTGACCGGCGGGGAACGTGATCGTGTAATCGTTGTGCCCGTCGAGCGGCTGGCCGTCGTCGTCGACCAGGGCGACGGGATAGATCGCATCCTCGGGCGGATTGGCACCCAACCCGACCAGCGCGATCTGCGCTCGCTGAAAGTAGTCGTTGCCGTAGACGCCGACGGACCGCGAAATGATCTGCCAGCCGTTCACGCGATCACCGAGGCCGGCGAGATCGGGCAGCTTCTTCCGTGCCGACGCGATACCCGACTCGAGTGCCGCGAGTCCGGCCTCGTCGAATCGCGATGTGTCGAACTCCAGTCCAGGGACGATCCCGATTGCTGCGATACGCGCCAGCACAGACTGATCCGTGAGGTGGGGTGGAGTAGTCGTCAGTACCTCTGCTGCCAGCCTGAAGAACTCGGGAGCAGTGAGTTCTCCGACGATGCGCAGTGGTTCGGTGCCAAGGTCGATGGAAGTACTCGACTCGGGTCGAGTCGGGCCGCCCAACGGAGTGATGGTGAAGCCGTCCTGGAACTTCCCGACGGCGTCGTAGTCGCTCGGGCCGTTGGTCTGCGACCGGCCGATGGCCCAGACGTACGGTGTCGGGGCCTCGATGATGAGGGCATCGTTGGGTACGTCGCCGTCAAATCCCGGCCCTATCAACATGATTCGTCGTTCGGAGTCTCCCGTGGTGCGGGATCCGGGAACCGCGAACACGTCGGTCCACATGTCGAGTAGCGGCAGCATGTAATAGCGACCGCCGCTGTCGGGAAGGTGGATCAGGACCGGTCCGCCCGTCAGGTCGAGCCACGCGGACGAGTACAGCGTGTCGAAATTCGGACGGACGATTGCGCGAAAATCTGCAGCCGGAAACGCCCGCATGTGGTGAAAGGCGTTCGCGGCTCCGAATCCCGGTTTGCCAGAGGATTCTCGTGCTGTCTGTTGTCGACGGCTGACCTCCATGATGACGAGCGGATACGAATAGACGTAGGCCTCCGCTGCCAAGCCTGCGGTATCGCCGGTGAGGGGTTTCGATGTCGTCATGGTCTAAGACTTGACGATCGACTCGTGATTTCGGTCATTCGGATCGTATGAGCTCTCATCGTAAGTGGATGTCTCACCCGTTTCGGGTGATGTAGTCGCACTGTATCGATGCCAGTATCGGGAATATGACCGAGATCTCTGCCGATGTGCCCGTCGATGTGGAAACGGGGCCTATCGATTACCTACTCGTCGAATTTCCCGCTGATCACAATTCGGACGGGTCCGCATTGATACATCTGCTCGACCTCGTCGATCGTGGTGTGATCAGCGTGTTGGATCTCGCTGTGATCCGACGAGAGGGTGATGGCGTTGCTGCCCTTGAGATCTCGGATATCGACGTCGGTGCTGATCTGGACGCCGACATCTTCGCGGAGGCGTCGAGCGGGCTGTTGGACGATCAGGATCTCGCCGACGCGGCGTCGGCACTGGCAGACGGGTGCCTCGGCGTCCTCGTCGTCTACGAGAACGTGTGGGCGGCTCCGTTCGCCACTGACCTGCGGCGGGCCGGCGCTCAACTGGTCGCATCCGGGCGAATTCCCGTCAACGCGATTCTCGAGGCCCTCGGCACAACCGACTGACCGGTGTTGGCCGATCTCGAGGCTCCGCCCTGGTCTGGACGACATGACCGTTTCACCACAACACTCGAATGAGAAAGCGCAGGTACCAACGATGCCCGGACTACTCCGCGGGGTCGCCCGAACAGCCGTTGTCGCAGGGACGGCAACCGCTGTGTCCAACAGGGTGTCGCGTCGTCAAGGCGAGCGGTGGGCCAGACGGTCGGCGCAGACCGCACCCCAGGCATACGCTGCCGCACCGCCCGTCCAGAACCCCGAACCGCCGGCTCCCGGTGAACAAGGTGCGGCGACCGATGACCGAATTGCAGCGTTGACGAAACTCGGTGAACTCCGAAGCTCAGGGGTTCTCACCGAAACGGAATTCGAAGCAGAAAAGAGACGTATCCTCGGTCTCTGACAATCAGCCGATCCATCAGTGTTCATTGCTAACCGAATCGTTTAACAGCCACATCGAGAACAGCTACATCGATAAGGATATTTCATGACAACCTCACAACCCTCGACGAAGCAGCGTTGGGCAGGCGGACTATCCATCGTTTCCGGATGCGTCCTGCTCGTTGTCGGGATACTGGAGTTCCTCCAGGGTGTCTCCGCCGTCGCGGCCGACAACGTGTTCGTCGTAGGAACCAACTACGTCTACAAGTTCAATCTCACGACCTGGGGTTGGATTCACCTGATCATCGGCCTGGTCGTCGCGGCGACGGGTATTGCGGTGTTCTACGGGAAGACTTTTGCGCGAGTGCTCGCAATCGTGGTCTTGTCGCTCTCCGTGATTGCCAACTTTCTGTGGATCCCGTACTACCCGTGGTGGTCGATCACGCTGATCGCCCTCGCGATTGTCGGAATCTGGGCGTTGGCGGCGTGGAGTCCTGAGACCGACGAAATCTGACCCGGGCACGAGGAGACGACGATGACCGGCGTGATCGATTCCGCGGAGGCGACGATGTCCTACGGTGGCCCTGGCCGCAGGACTCGTGCCGAGAGTGTGTATCTGGGATTGCAGGCGCGGGAGCGATTGCCGCTCAGCGAAATCGGCAACCTGGGCGATGACTCCGACCGTGATCCGATCGGTCTGCTCCAGGATCAGGCGCGTACCCGAGTCCCAGAACTCGTCCCGGTCAGGTACGGGCGAATGGCCGTGTCTCCCTTCACCTTCTATCGCGGTGCGGCACTTGTGATGGCCGATGATCTGGCTCGAACCGAGAATTCAGGTCTGACAGTGCAACTGTGTGGCGACGCGCATCTGTCCAATTTCGGGTTGTACGCCACGCCCGAGCGCAAATTGGCGTTCGACGTCAACGACTTCGACGAAACCTATCCTGGGCCGTTCGAATGGGACGTGAAGCGACTGGCCGCGAGTCTCGTGGTTGCGGCACGCGGCAACGGATTCGACAGCAAGACCGCCAAGCGGATCGCAGGTGCATGTGCCCGCGAGTACAGGGAGTCCATCGCGTCGCTCGCGGGACTCAACACGTTGGACGGTTGGTATCGACGCGCCGAGCCTTCTCGAAAACTGGTCAATATTCGTGATCTCATCGATTCGTCGACCGCGAAGAACGTGCGAAAGCAGATCGACAAGGCGTGGACGCGCGACGGTCTGTCTGCGCTCAAGAAGCTGACCACAACCGTCGACGGCGAACTGCGGTTCGTCAGCCAACCTCCGCTCATCGTGCCCATCGAAGAACTGTGGGACGCTGAGGTCACAGCGCGTCTGTACGATCAGCTGGCCGATCGTGTCGACGCTCTTCGCGCGACGCTCGCTCCCCACTACCGCGTGCTGTTCGACAGATTCACCTTTGTCCGCATGGCGCGCAAGGTGGTCGGGGTCGGCAGCGTGGGAACTCAGGCGTGGGTCTTGCTGATGGTCGGACGAGACGAATCCGATGTGCTGCTTCTCCAAGCCAAGCAAGCCGAGAAGTCGGTTCTTGCAAGGTATCTCGACGGCCCGAAGTATGACAACGAGGGCAGGCGGGTGGTGGAGGGGCAGCGACTCACACAAGCTGTCAGCGACGTGTTCCTGGGGTGGTCAGGCGGTCGGGGACCGGATGGTGTTCAGCGTGATCTGTACCTCAGGCAGCTTCGGGACGCAAAGGGCTCCATCGTCGTGGAGGGTCTGGACCCCCAGGGACTCGAGGTCTACGGGCGGGCGTGCGGTCGAGTCCTCGCTTACGGTCACGGTCGGTCGGGAGATGCGGTCGCCATAGCGAACTATCTTGGCGACGAGGTCGAATTCGACAGTGCTATAAGGCGTTTCGCATCGCGCTATGCGAAGAGGAATGACGAGGATCATCGTGTGTTCGTCGACGCGATCCGGGCAGGCGCGGTTTCGGCCGTCCCCGACGAGCGGTGACGTGAATGCCCGAGAAGATGGTGATTGCGGAAGGCGAATCGGGACGTGGTCTCGACGCAGACGAACGGGCCGAACTAGAACGTCTGCGCATCGAGGTCGCCGAGATCAGATCGGGGCAACCGTCGGGTGTCGGCAAGGAGTCCAAGCGACGGCGGATCAATTGGCGAGTGGTCGGGGTCGTGGTGCTGGTCGTTCTGTGTGCGGTGCTCACGCTGCTGTCGGTCACTACGCGGTATGTCAGGAGTCAGATCCTCGACACCGATCACTACGTATCGACCGTCGCGCCACTGGCATCCAATCCCGCAGTGCAGCAACAGATCACCACGTCAATCACGAACGAGATCAATCAGCAGGTGAACGTCGAAGAGGTGACGTCGAATGCGCTCAACGAACTGACTCAACTCACACCGGCCGATCGTCCGCGGGTGGATCAGGCGATCACCGGACTCGCTCCGGTGATCAGCGCACAGGCGGAGAGCTTTATCCACAGCACGGTGGCGCAGTTCGTCGGCTCTGATCAGTTCGCTGCGTTGTGGACGACGGCCAATCGCGAAGCACACGATGCTGTTGTTGCGGCGGTGACCGGTGATACGCAGCATGGCGCGGTCAATGTCGACACGACCAACGGATCGATCAGCATCGAGCTCGGGCCGATCATCACCCAGGTGAAGCAGCGGCTGAGTGCACAGGGGTTCGCCTTCGCCGACAAGATCCCCGTGGTGAACAAGCAGTTCGTCATCTGGCAGTCCAAGGAACTCGCTCGGGCGCAGAACCTCGTGAAGTCGCTCGACAAGGTAGCCGCCGTGCTGCCGTGGCTTGCGATTCTTGTCGCACTCGCTGCGATCGGGCTCGCAGGCGTCGGTCGCCGTATTCGAACCCTGACAGCAATCGGGATCGCGGTCGTTGTCGCGATGCTGGTGTTGGCCATCGGCATCATCGTCGGTCGCACGATCTACCTGAACAACGTGCCTGCAGACGTCTTGTCTCCCGCCGCCGCGCAGGCGATCTTCGACACAGTGATCAGTCCGCTGCGAACTGCGCTTCGTGCGGTGGCGGTGCTCGGACTCGTCCTGGCATTTGTGGGCTTCTTCGCAGGAGGAACCCGCGCCGCGGCCGCCACTCGACGTGTCATCGGCGGGGGGTTCGAAACGGTCGATCGTCGTCGAAAGCAACGCTCGGCGTCGATGGTGGAGGCCCAACTGTGGCGGCTACGGTTCGTCGTGCGTCTCGGGGTTCCGATAATCGCCGCGTTCGTCCTGATGTTCTGGCACTACCCGACAGGCATGGTCGTCTTCTGGGTGGTGGTCGTCGCGTGCCTCATCCTGGCGGCGTTCGAATTTGCCATCGCTCCCGCGCGCCGCGGAGAAGTCCCAGAAGCCGTCGTCCCAGAAGCCGTCGTCCCAGAAGCTGGTGTGACCGAAACCGTCGTGACCGAAACCGTCGTGACCGAGACCGCTGTCGCCGACGACGCGGCCGGAGTCGTAGTCGATTCGACTGACACTGCCCGAGCGAACTGAACCGCATGTCGCCGGAGCGATAGCGGGTCGTACGCGCTCTCGCGACCAAGATTTCTCCGACGCATTCGTGCTGGTCGTCGTACCATGCTCTGCATGAAAGGCGCGGTACCCTCCCAACGACATGGGCAGGGCGGCGAGGGGGATCCCGACGCGATCGAGGCAGACACAACTGCGGCAGCACCGCCGATCCTGAGTCTGCGGTTTTCGTCGCCGTCGTTGCCTCCCGGGTTTGTAGCGCGTCCTCGCACCGACGAGATTCTCGACTCTGCGCGCGGCGGCGACGTGACCTTGGTGTGTGCCGCAGCAGGCTACGGAAAGACTCTTGCTGTCGCAGCGTGGGCGCAGGGGGCACACCGTCGTGATCGGATCGCGTGGCTTGCCGCGGGCGAAGGCGCTGGAGTGGCGGCATTCTGGCACGACGTGATCAGTGCTCTTCGCATGCTTCCGGTGGTGGCCGACGAAGCGCGCGTGACCGAGTTCATGCCGGGTCCGGCGTTCGGGAATTCTGACGTTGCGGGTCTGGTTGATGCCCTGTCTTTCCTGCCCGAGCCGGTGACACTGGTGATCGATGATTTCCAACGCCTCACGTCGGCCGACGTTCTGAAGTCGATCCACCTGGTCCTCGAGTGTGGTGTTCCCACTGTGCATCTGGTTCTCATCTCCCGCGTCGAACCGCGAATACCGTTGCGCCGTCTGCAGGTGATGGGAAGGCTCCGAGAGATCGACGCCGCGGTCCTGGCGTTCACGCCGGCCGAGGCAGACGAGCTGTGTGCACGCATCGGAGTGGAGGTGGACGCGAAGAGTCGGGGCCGCTTGATGGACCGGACGCAAGGCTGGCCTGCCGGAATCCGGTTGGCCTTGCTCAGTGCGACAGTCGAATACGGCGGTGATGTGCATGCGGCACTGATGGGCTTCGGTGGCAGCGGCACGTTGGTGGCGTCGTATTTGCTCGAAGAGGTATTGGCCAGGGTGGCTACCTCCGACCGTGAGTTCCTGCTCGCGACAAGCGTGCCACCGGTTGTCTGCGCCGATCTCGCGCATGAGTTGACCGGACGTGCCGACAGCTTTGCGATCCTTGAACAATTGGTGACTCGAAACGTGTTGACTGTCCGATTGCCAGGTCGCTCCGGATGGTTTCGCTACCATCCGCTTCTGCGTGAGTTTCTCCGCGATCGACTCACCATCGAACACCCACAGGAGATTTCGACGCTCCATCGGCGTACGGCGCGGTGGTATCTGGAGAACGGTGAACTCATCCCCGGGATCAGGCATCTGGTCGCGGCGGGCGACTGGCTCACGGTGGCGGAGGTGGTGGGAAAATCTGCACTCCCACTCATCCTGACGATCCACGCGGGCGAGCTGGCCGCAGCGTTGGCTCCTGCACTCGATGTCGTCGAACGCGATCCCCGGCCAGAGGTGCTCCTCGCGGCATGTGTTGTAGCGCATCATTCTCGGGACTTCGTCACCATGCGCCAGAACGCCTTGGATGCCGAGACCGCGCTGTTGGGGAGTGGCGTCGAACCACCTCGATGGGCTCAGATCATCGTCGCGCTGGCACGGATGGTCGCAGCTCGGGTCTTCATCCCCGTGGAGTTGTACGAGACTGCGAACGAAGTGCTGGCTGTCGCGACCGGGGCATCGCGCAACGAGCTGCCCGCGGTAGGTGCGTACGCGGTCATCGGCCGGACCAACGTAGCTATCAGCCTGGTTCTTCGCGGCGAATTCGACCGTGCTCGTGTGCATTTGGAAGATGTGCGGGTCGAAGCTGATCGTGCGCGGGTGGCACTCACCTCGGCTGCGGCGCATGCCTACCTGGCTCTGCTGGATGTCATCGCAGGTGATCTTCCGGAGGCGGGTCGTCGAAGCGATATGCTCGCGAGGCTGGGTGTCCGACGCGGTTGGACACAGCAACCACAGTTGCTTGCGGCCAACGCCGCCTCCGCTTTGGTGCACCTCGAGACAGACGAACTCGACGCCGCAAGCGAGTGCATCGACTCCGGCTTCGACCTCGTTCTCCACGGATCTGATCTGCCTGCGACAGTGGTCCTTCAGATCGCGGCCGTTGGCGTTGCGCTCGCGCGGCGTGAACTGCATACCGCGCGAGCGGCGGCGAGCCGCCTCAGTGCGCTGAGTGCGAGTTGCACTGGACTCCCTCTGCTTGATCACTGGGTCGCGGTCTCGCTGGCCCGCGTCGAATTACTCTGCGACGACGTCGATTCCGCTGAGAAGATCCTGACCGGTTTGCCCGCATCGACCTCTTCTTCATCAAGGGAGTTCAGTGCCGAACTCGTCGCCATCGCGCGTGCGGAAGTCCTCCTCGCGCAGCATGAACCACGCGCCGCGTTCGACCTGCTGGGTACGCCGTCCCGGTATGCGGCCCACCGGACGCTCGTCGTCGAGGCCGCGCTGTTGTCAGCGATCGCGGCGGATCGGCTCAGGTTGGACTCGATCGCACTGGAGCGGATCGGGCAGGCAATCGATGCGGCGGCCCCGATCGGAGCGCTGCGGCCCTTCGTGGCTCACAGCGAGGAGATCACGGGTCTGCTGGCGAGCTATAGACATCTGAACGCTGAACCCTCAGAACTCAATCGGGCACTTCTCGTGCGGCTGACAGCTGCCGATGGCGCCGCAACGATTCGACCTGCGACTCCATCGACCCCGCTCACCGAGCGAGAACTCGCCGTATTGCGTTACCTGCCAACGATGTACAAGTCGGCGGAGATAGCTGCGAACCTCTACGTTTCGGTGAACACCGTGAAGACACACCAGCAGTCGATCTACCGCAAGTTGGGGGTATCGACACGCCGCGCCGCCGTCGACCGTGCGCGCGAGTGGCGCCTTCTGTAGAACGCGGCTTGAGGACAGTGCCTGCGGCGAATGTGGCTGGCCATGCGCAGTGCGTGTCAGGTGCTCCCTGCCGCATCGGGGCGCGGGCCGTCGACCGGCTTCGCACGCAACTCAGGTGCATTGGCCACGACAAGCCACGCGGCCAGCGTCGCGAACAGGAGCGGTATCAACAGATCGAGTTGCGGCACAACAGCAAGTCCGAGGAAGAGGCTGATCCAGCCGTTCCGTGTTGCCGCGACGACGATTCCGACGATGCTCGCGGCCACCGTGATCGTCAATGGAAGTGACGGCCACAGCACGTGTATGCCGAATCCCGCTGCGGCACCGGCGAAGACAGACGGAAAGATGCGACCACCACGGAAACCGCCCGCGCTGGCCAACAGCATGGCACACATCTTGATGCCGGCGAACGCGAAGAACCCGATGGCTGTCGTGGTTCCGATCCGGTCGGGCAGTTCCTTCATCTGATCGAGGCCCTTGAACAGCGTGATCGTTCCGCCGAGGATTCCGAGGCCGCCGAGGATCGCTCCCACCACTGTCAACCGGATGACGGGATCTCGTAGCGAGCGATGCAGCACCCGGTGCAGCGGGTCGAACACGAAGGCCGCGACCACACCGCATGCGGCGATGACCACGGCTACCCCGACGGCGATCAAGGTATCGGTGATGCTGCCGACCTTCTCCGCCGGTAGGTCGATCGACATCGTGAGGTCGGTGAAGCGAAGGATGACGAACGAACCGGTCGCCGCCGCGACCAGGGGCAAATACAGGCGATTCCACAGGGGAATTCGCTGATCGCCGGGATTGGCCTCCGACAGCATGAGAGCCGCGGCGACCGGGGTTCCGAACAGTGCGCCGAGTGTCGCAGCAGTCGAGAGACCCATCCACTGGTTCTGGTCGACCTTCGGAACCAGGCGCACACCGACGGCCACCACGATCGCCGCATTGATGACCATGATCGGGCTCTCCGGACCGAGGCTGACGCCGCCTGCCAGCGCCAGGATCGCCACGATCGCGAGGCCAGGGGTTGCACCGACGGCGATCGGTGTGGACACCAACTCCTGCGTCGCGGGATCATCTCCGGCGTGGCCGGGAGCGAATCGGATCACCAGTCCCACCAGAACGCCCGCGATGGTCAGCACGAGCAGAATCCACCACCAGGTGCTGTCGGTGATGCCCAGCCACGACGTCACGGTGTGCCAGAGGAAGTGTTCGAGAATGCTGGCGACGGCCGAGATTCCCCACAGCAGCAGGGCACATACGACACCCACGAGTAGGGCGACGGGCGTGAGTGCGAGTAATTTCCCGACGGGTACTCGCCTCGAGTCCCGCTGCCCGGGTCCGGTGGTCGCCTCACTCATGACTTAAACTGTCGCGCATCCGAAGTCGGTTCACACGACGAAACGCAGAGGTTCACTGATCGAGGGTGGGGAATCGGTCGGCCCGCGCCTGTGCGACCCACGTGCGTCGTCGCTCGAGCTGCGTACGTTGTTCGACGGTTGCCGCGACGGTCGATACGCGAGTGAGTGCCGCGTCGAGTCGGGCGAGCATCAACGGGGATTCGAGCGAGGCCGCGATGACATCGTCGAATCCGACGACGAGCATGTCCGTCCACGACGGTCGGGGGACCACAAGCCTGAGATGACCACCGGCATCGCGCCAGTGCCGCGCGCTCTCGTCGATGGACGTCGCGGATACCAACAGGAACTCGATCTGATCGACCGCCTGTACCGCGGTCGCGGGATCGTTGATCGCAGGCGACATGGCACGGAGTGCGATATCGGCGATGAGGCGGAAAGCCAGGAGCGGATCGCCGTCGAATGTGCGTTCTGGCCCGGTATCGAGCGCAGCGAAGAAGGCCCCGGTATCGATTTCTCCGACGTCACTGTTGCCGTTGCCGAGGCTTTGTGCGGCAGGACCGTACACGTGGGCGAGCGTCGCGCCTGCGCGCAGTGTTGACCCGACCGTCTCCTCCATGACGATCACGGAGCCGGCGGATTCGGCGAGGTGAACCAGTCTCTCGACGTGTAATCGCTGCAGTACCAACGGATTGCGGGACCACAGGATGATGCGTGGTTCGGCAGGGGAGTCGACTTTCTGCGGGTCGAGGTCGTCGCTCACGGGGTACGTCGCGACAATCGATTGCTGACCGTGTTCGCAGATCGTCGTCAAGACCGGTGAGATCTGGGTTGCGGCAAGGGCATTGGCCAGTACCACACGCAACAGCACAAGCACGGCCAAGGTGCCTACGACAGCCACGAGCGGAACACTCCCCGAGATCGTGTCCCGGCTGCCCGACGCGAGGATCGCGGTGATGCAGAAAACGATGACGCTCATTGCCACGGCGGCTGTTCGCCAGACGATGGGGGCGTCTCGGAAGAGTGTCAGTCGGGGTGTGAAAGTAGTTGCCACCCATTGGACTACGAGGAACAGCAACGAAAAGATCACTGCGAGCGTACCGAACACCGCGCCGCCGAGGCCGATGAGAACGGTCGCGACCGACGACGTCGAGATCTGCGGAGCGGCTCCGATGTGCGTCAGGCCGATCGCTGCTCCGGCACCGAACAGCACGCCGATGGTTTGCGTCAGCCCAGCGCGTGCACGCCTTCCGAGTGTGTCGAGGCCGGTCATGGAGCAGGGTTTTTGGTTCGGCGTCGAACTGTCATCACACCGACCACCTTCGCGACGCTCTCCACAGCTGCCGTCTCACAAACTACAGGGTGAGACGGGTCTACAGGGTGAAACCGAACCACAGAGGGTGGAACCGAACCAGAGGGTCGGCTTCGGACACAGGCTCACGTCGGGTAAGAGTGCCGCGCAGACGGAATGGGCCGGAATCCTCCCCGACGGGGATCGCCCGTGCGGTCGAGGGTTCCGGCCCATTGCCTGACACACCGCAGCGGGGGATCACCCGCCGCAGGCGTGAGTTCTTCGGTGAGAGAAAGGTCTACGCGTATCGGATACGCGGGTCAGGCGACCTACGGCGCCCAGGTACGTGGGGCGGCATCGGTCTCCACTGGAGCCGAAGCGGTCACGCGGTAGGCGCGATTGACTGCGGACACCACGGCACGCAGGCTCGCTGTCGTGATCGACGACGCAACGCCGACGCCCCACACGGTTTCACCGTTGACCTCGGTCTCGACGTAGGCGGCAGCGCTGGCGTCGCCGCCCGCGGTGAGTGCGTGCTCGGCGTAATCCAGTACGCGGACGTCGAATCCGACGGTCGACAGCGCGTCGACAAATGCCGCGAGGGGGCCGTTGCCGCTGCCCGAGATCTCCTTCTCGACGCCATCGACCTTGACCACAGCGGTGATGTGGTCGTCGCCGCCGTCGACCTCGGAGGCGTCGACCTTCTGGCGCATCCGCTCCAGCGGGCGGATCGGATGCAGGTATTCGTCGGCGAAGACGTCCCACATCTCCTTGGGAGAGACCTCGCCGCCCTCGCCGTCGGTGATCTTCTGGATCTCGCGGCTGAACTCGATTTGCAGGCGTCGCGGCAGGTCCATGCCGTGGTCGGCCTTCATGATGTAGGCGACGCCGCCCTTACCGGACTGGCTGTTGACGCGGATGACGGCTTCGTAATTGCGGCCGACATCCTTGGGGTCGATCGGCAGATAGGGAACCTGCCACAGGATGTCGTCGACGTCGGAATCCGCGGCGTCGGCGTCGACCTTCATCGCATCGAGACCCTTGTTGATCGCGTCCTGGTGGCTGCCGGAGAACGCGGTGTAGACCAGGTCGCCGCCGTAGGGGTGACGTTCGGGTACACCGAGCTGGTTGCAGTACTCGACGGTGCGTCGGATCTCGTCGATGTCGGAGAACGAGATCTGCGGGTCGACGCCGCGGCTGAACATGTTCATGCCCAGCGTCACCAGGCAGACGTTGCCGGTGCGCTCACCGTTGCCGAACAGGCAGCCCTCGATGCGGTCGGCGCCCGCCTGATAGCCGAGTTCCGCTGCGGCGACAGCGGTTCCGCGATCGTTGTGCGGGTGCAGGCTCAGGATGATCGAGTCGCGGCGGGCGAGATTGCGGCTCATCCACTCGATGGAATCGGCGTAGACGTTCGGTGTTGCCATCTCAACGGTGGCAGGCAGATTGATGATGAGCGGCTTATCGGGTGTGGGAGCGATGATCTCGCTCACCGCGTCGCATACTTCCTTGGCGTAGCTCAGCTCCGTGCCGGTGTACGACTCAGGCGAATACTCGTAGCGCCAGTTGGTGTCTGGGTACTTCTGCTGCTCCTCGAGCACCTTGTGCGCGGCGTGCGTAGCGATCTCGGTGATCTTCGACTTGTCGGCACGGAACACGACCCGACGCTGCAGCACCGACGTCGAATTGTAAAAGTGCACAATCACATTCGACGCTCCGCGGCACGCTTCGAAGGTGCGCTCGATCAGCTCGTCGCGGCACTGCGTCAGCACCTGGATGGTGACGTCGTCGGGAATGGCCCCGTCTTCGATGATTTCGCGAACGAAGTCGTAGTCGGTCTGGCTCGCCGACGGGAAGCCGACCTCGATCTCCTTGTAGCCCATGCGCACCAGCAGCTCGAACATGCGGCGCTTGCGAGCGGGACTCATCGGGTCGATCAGGGCCTGGTTGCCGTCACGCAGATCGACCGCGCACCACATCGGTGCCGCGGTGATGACCTTGTCGGGCCAGGTGCGATCGGGGATCGAGATCTGCTCGACCTCGTCGGCGAATTGCCGGTAGCGGTGAACGGGCATCGCGGAACTGCGTTGCGGGTTCCAGGAGGGCTGTCCTGCTGGGATGGGGCCGGACGGCTCGACGATGCGGCTCGGGCCCGAGGTGAAGGTGTCTGCTGGTGCCATGATGGTCAATCTCCGAAGTAGGTCTCAGATTGGGGAGTGACCGGCGCGTGATGAGGCCCCGCGACGGAGGGCCGGTCGTGTCAGACCCCGCCGCGGCAACCGAGAAGGAGTGCACGCTGCATGCGAGTAAATGTACTCCCCGGGCTGGTCGTCGATCAAATGAGGTCAGTCGATCGGACTCTGGGTCCGCATTGTCCGAACTCGCATGTCAGGGGTCCTCGGGTGCGTGGACGAGGGTGCGGTGCATGCGCAGGGTGCTCCGGATTCCGGGCGCGATCGGGGTCGACGGATCGGTGCGGTAACACCAGTCGAGTGCTTCGTACCCCACCCGACACAGCGCGATGTGGCGCGGCCACCGCGGTGTTGCCCAGTCCGGTTCGTCGCTGGCGCTGTCGGTTGCACTCATCTCGGCCTCGAGAAGCGCCCACTGCAGGTCACGCCGGGCCGCGAGCATGTGCGGTGAACCGATCGGTGAGAGCGCGGCGTCGTCGAGGAGATGGTCGACGTAGTCGAGGACGTCGGTGTCGGCGCGTGCCCACGTGCGTCGGTGCGCGTGCGGAAACAGCCACAACAGTGCCGCGACGGCCAACGTGACGCCGAGCAGCGTTTCGAGGAATCGATCTCGCACGGGGATGGTGATGTCGGAGTCGGGGTTGCCCATGAGCATGGCGAGTGGAGTGATGAACGAGACCGCGACGCCGTAGTTGCCGACGATGGTCAGCTCGATCAAAACGTTGAGCAGCGCGATCACCACGATGAGCCATAGCGTGGTGAGACCGAGCTGGTGGAGTCCGACGAAGAACACCAGGCCGACGATGGTTCCGGCGAGCCGGTGTGTGGCACGGATGACGCCCCGGATGCGGTCGGGGCCCAACTGCAACACCAAGACGGTGCCGAGGATTGCCCAGTCGGGGCGCGAGAGGCCGATCGCGAGCGATGCCACGCCCGCGACCAGCGCGGTGAGTGCGACGCGGGCAGTGGTGACGCGTGCATGGCTGTAGCTGCGGAGTGCTGTGGACAGGCGATGTCGCACCGATGGTCGACGCAGCGGCGGCGACAGCGGACCCGGCGGTGCCACGTGGAACTGATGCAACGACGTCCAGAGTCGTTGTGCGAGCGGAGTGTCGGTGGCAGCGGCGTCGTGCAGGACCGTCCACGCGTTGAGCGTCGACATCGCCACGCCGTGTCGATGCGCGGGATCGGTGGACTGATTGTCGGCGAGGTAGGCGTCGATCGTCGCGATTGCGGCGAGCGTCGCCGCCCTCTGGGGGCCTTCCGGACGCCACAGCGCTGGAGCCATTCCGACGACGAGTGAACTCAATCCACCCGCGCACGTCGCGATGACCAGCGCGGGAACGTCGACGCCGTGCCGGGTCACCACCGAGGAGATGCAGGCGGTGAGCACGAAGAAGAATGGCCCGGGCGGACCGAGGCGCATGGCGTTGACGGTGAACACCGTCGCCGACGCCCACGCCACGAGCGCGACGACCACCCCCAACGCGACCACCGTGCTCGGGTGGGGACCGGCGAGGTGGCCGAGGAGTCCGAACAGCCCGGCCGCGCCGATCAACACCACGGCTGCGAGCACGATCACCCGCCACCGCACTCGGTAGGGCCGCTTCTCGCCGTAGAGCACTGCGAAGGCGCCGAGTGCGGCCAGTAAGGAGTCGCGCTCGAATCCGAGGGCGAGCAGGATGCCTGCGGGTACCGCGAACGCGAGGCCCGCTCGGAGTGCTGCGGGCCAGCGCCCGCGAACGTCGGGTATTGCGAAGAGTGCACGCCTGACGTGCAGGCGAGGGGGAGGCTGTGGGCGCAGCGGTTCAGATGGTGTTGGCGAGTCAGAGCCGGGCAC
This sequence comes from Gordonia sputi NBRC 100414, assembly GCF_000248055.1. Lineage (GTDB taxonomy): Bacteria > Actinomycetota > Actinomycetes > Mycobacteriales > Mycobacteriaceae > Gordonia > Gordonia sputi. Next base: position 17,959 of record NZ_BAFC01000150.1, read on the forward strand.
CGGTCAACCCTACGGCCGGTTCGGTCAGGGGGTGTAGCGCAGCCAGTCGACTTTCATCGTCGCCGGGTTGGGCGTCGAAGAGTTCGTCGGACCAGGCCACACACCGCCGACGGCAAGGTTCAGGATCGGGTACATCGGCTTGTCGAAGACCCACCGCTGGCCGGCGCTGAGGTCGGCGCGATTGACGGTGTACACCGAGCGTCCGTCGAAGAGGAACGTGATCGAGGTGGCTGTCTTTCGGACGCCGTAGGTGTGGAAGTCGGTGGGGTCGATGCCCAGGATGTCGGAGCCGCGCTGGTACTTGCCGTTGGCGCCGTCGGGAAGGGGGATGGCGTCGGGAAGGATGTCGCGCAGCGACCCGGCGTCGGCCGAACCGAAGCCGCCGGAACCCGTCGGACCGTGGACGCCGATGTGCACGAAGTCGGAGTTGTTGATGTGTTCGGCGATGTCGATCTCGCCTGCCTTGGGGAATCCGACTTCCCAGATGTCGGCTCCGAGTAGCCAGAATCCGCTGTGCAGGCCTGCGCCACCGGGTAGCGACAGCCGCGCGGAGATGGTGCCGTAGGTGAATTCGCGCTTGCCCTTGGTGTTCAGTCGGGCCGACGTCCACCCGCCGCCGGAGTTCTTGGCCTCGATGACGAGGTGTCCGCTGCCGTCGAGGCGTGAGTTCTCGCGGCTCGACGTGTAGGTCTGCTTTTCGTCGTTACCCCAGCCGCCCCCTCCTGTTTCGTAGTTCCAGAGGGCACTGTTGGGGGCCGATCCGGCCGCACCGACGAACTCGTCGGAGAACGCCGTGTCTGCCGCATGGGCGGTGGGTCCGGCTGTGGCCATGGCGGCGCCGATGCTGCCGACGGTCAGGGCTGTCACGATCGCACGACGGAGGAAGTACACAGGCAAGGCTTACCATAGTTCTTTGCCTGTCGCATGAGGGCGTTCTGTCGGATTGGCGACGAATAAGGGTACTTTGGCGTTGACTGAAAGTCCCTTTGCCTGAGCATTACTGGGCGTTCGCACTGCGAATTCTCAGGCGGCACTTAGCTTTTGCGGGTTTGCTTCGAGTGGCCGCCGAAAGGCTGGTCGCGACACTCAACCGTGAGTGTGTGCCGAGAAAGGGAAAGACATGTCACGTTTGTTCACCGGAGCGACGTCGCGCCGCATCACCCTCGCGTTGGCCGGTGTCGGCGTCGCGAGCGCGATCGCGACGGGTGGGGTGGCGCAAGCCGCTCCGGTCCCTCATTCGCCGGCGAAGCCCGCACCTGCTCAGACCACCCCGGTGCCCGGCACCAAGTGCACGCTGGCCGGAGTCGAGAAGGTGTTGGCCAAAGAAGATCCCGCGCTCTGGAAAGAGATCCAGTCTCATCCGCGCGCCAAGCAGCATTTCGAGAACACGATCGTGCTGACGCCTGCTCAGCGCAAGCAGCAGCGTGAAGAGATGCACAAGAAGCACCCCGAGCGCGCTGAGATCAAGAACTTCTTGCGCGACCACGGTCTTGCCAAGAAGGACCACAGCGCGCACCGCGCCGCGATCAAGAAGGCGCTCGAGACCTGTAGCGGGTAGGGGTTTGGGCGAGGTGGTTTCGTCTCGGCTGCTCGCTTCGCTCGCGGCCGGCTCAACCGGCGGGAGGGCCGGCTCAACCGGCGGGAGGGCCGGCGCGGAACGGCTCGCCCCAGTGGCCGCTGAATGCGACCTCGTCGAGGGGTAGCCGTTCGCGCGGCTCGGCGTCGCGGTCGCGGATCTTTTCGGACAGTGTCGAGGGGTCGGCGAGATGTCCGACGGCGAGCATCGCGAGCGGCTTCTTATCGGCGGGTATGCCGAAAGCTGTTCTGGCGGAATCCTTGTCGAATCCGGCGAGTGGATGTCCGTTGAGACCGAGTGCGCCACACTGCAGGATCATCTGCGCCAACGCCAGCCCGAGGTCGACGCCGCCGTAGAGGTCGGGCTTGGGGTCGGACGGATCGTCGGTGGTGCACAACAGGATCAGCGCACCCGCGGCGGGCGCCCACGTCGTGTTGCCTCGGTTGAGAGTGGCGGTCAGGGCGTCGAACGTCTCGTCGCCGCGTAGACCGACCACGAACCTCACCGGTTGCATGCGTCCCCACGTGGGCGCCCACCGCCCGGCGTCGAGGATCTCGGTGACCTCGTCGACCGAGACGGTGGCCTCGGCGTCGTAGCCGCGAGCGCTCCAGCGCTGACTGATCAGTTCATGCACCGCGCCAACGGTACTGGAGTCCAACGGGACTGGAGCAGCGTGCGGGACCGAGCGGGCTTCCGCGACGGGGCTAACTGTCCTGCGCGGCAGGCAGTTCGGCATCAACCGACTGCTCGACGCCGTGAGGTGTGCGCATCACGATGGCGAGAATCATGCCGAGCACACCGAGAGCGATCACCGAGGCGAGCGACGCCGCGTGGATGCCGTTGACGAACGCCTCCTTGGCCGCGTCGGCGAGTTCGACACCCGCGGGTCCCATGTCGTGGGAGCGGTGCAGCGTCTCGCCGAGTGTGTCGCCGAACGCCCAGCCGTCGCCGTGTTCACGGAACATCAGCGTCGCGAGCGAGCCGAGCAGTGCCAGGCCGAGTGCGGTTCCCAGCTCGAAGCTGGTCTCCGAGATGCCCGACGCCGCTCCGGATCGCTCCGCGGGCACCGAGCCGACGACGACGTCGTACACCAGCGAGAACTGGATGCCGTAGCCGATACCGGCGATCGAGGTGAACACGAGGTAGACCCACAGCGGGCTGGACGTCGTGAGCCACAGCAGTCCCAGGTTGCCCGCGGCGGCGAGTGCGACCGACCCGACGAACGCGGTCCGCATGCCGACACGTGAGGCGATGCGCGTCGCACCGATGGAGAACACCGCGACGGCGATCGCCATCGGCAGGCCGGCAAGCGCGGCGTCGAGGACGTCGAAGTCGCGCACCGACTGCAGGTAGACGCCCGTCAGGTACGACATTCCACCGAGCGCCATCATGCCGAACAGTGCGACCGTCACGGCAGCGCTGAACTGGACGTTGCGGAACAGTTTCAGGTCGAGCAGTGGCGCTGGGGTCCGACGCTGGTGCATCAGGAAGAACATGAACATCACGACACCGACCACGCCGACTGCTGCGACCGGGAGGGCGGCACCTTCCGAGGCCATCGTCTTGATCGAGTAGACGATCGGCAGGATGGCGAGCAGGGAGAGTCCGACGCCGATGAAGTCGAACGGTTCACCCGTACCCGCGCGATACTCGGGAATCAGCTTGGGTGCGAGCAGGAACAGCACGGCGAGTACCGGCACGTTGATCAGGAAGACGACACCCCACCAATAGTGGTGCAGCAGAACGCCCCCGACGACGGGTCCGATGGCCGAACCGCCCGCGAATGCGGCGGTCCACACGCCAATCGCCCTGCCACGTGCCTTCGCGTCGGGAAACATGTTGGCGATCAACGACAGGCTCGACGGCATCAGCGTCGCACCACCGATACCCATCAACGCGCGAGCCGCGATCAGGATGCCCGCGGTAGGAGCGAACGCTGCGATGACCGAGGCGATGCCGAACAGTGCGGCACCCAACAGCAAGATGCGTCGACGGCCGACGCGGTCTCCGACGTTGCCCATCGTGATGAGCAACCCTGCGATGAGGAAGCCGTAGATGTCGAGAATCCACAGCTGCTGCGCGGCGCTGGGATCGAGCGCGTCAGTGATAGCCGGGATCGCGAGGTAGAGGACGGAGAAGTCCATCGACACCAGGAGCACCGGAAGTGTCAGTACGGCCAGTCCCCACCACGCGCGTCGATCTGCGCCCGGATTTTCGCGGGTGCGCTTCTCGGACGGACGGATGCGGACGGACATGACTGACGGACGGATGCGGACGGACATGACTACTGCTCTCCTTCGATAGGGCTGGATGCGTCGACGTCATCGGTGTGCCCTCGGGCATGCGCGTACGCCGTACGCATCGACGGTACGGTGATGAGTACGCTGTACGCAAACAATTTATTCCCGCAATGTGAGGAGAGTCGGTGGCCGACGAGCGTGCGCCCAAGCTCACCACCGCGGTCATTGTCGACACCGCGATCGACGTGGCCGACCGGGACGGGCTGCCCGCGCTGTCGATGCGACGCATCGCCGATGAACTCGGCGTCGGCGCGATGTCGCTCTACCGGCACATCGCAGACAAGGACGCGCTGCTCGAGGCGATGGCCGAGGAGATCGGTCGTCGATTTCCCTATCCCGTCGACGACCCCGGCCCGTGGTCGTGGCGTGAACGCGTGGCGATCGCCGTCGACGTCGATTGGCAGCTCTATCGCAGGCACCCATGGGTGGTTGCTGGCCTACTCGGCGCCGCGCTACAGCTTCGGTGTCGACGCACTCGAGGGGCTCGACTGGCTCGCGGCGGGTTTCACCGACCTCGGCGTCGACATCACCACGGCTACCGAGATGGCACTCGCGGTGTGGAACTACGTCAACGGCGTCGCGCTCGCACAGGTCAGTGAACAGTTGCTCGACGCATCGCCCGGTGAACGTCCGAGCGGACTCGCCGATCTCATCGCCGGTCGGGTCACCTCGCGGTTGCCGCACCTGTCCACGCTGTCCGACGCCGCAGAGGCCGCACGGTTGAATGATCCGCGCGCGTTGCTCGACGCCGGCGTCGACTATCTGTGTGCTGGGTTCGAGGCGAAAGCGGCGTCGTCGACGTCGTAGGTGACATCGACGACGCCGCGTCGGATCAATCGAGTGCTGTCTCGACCGGGCGCGGGCGTGCCTCGCCCTGGGTGAGTGCCATCAGCACCCCGCCCGCTGTCAGCAGGATGGCTGCACACAATACGGTGACTGTCATGCCGTGGGCGAATGTGATTGTCGACGTGGGCATTCCGCGTGTTGCTGCCCCGAAGACGGCGACCATGATCGCCAAGCCGACTGTGCCGCCGAGCTGTTGAGCGGTGTTGACCAAGCCCGACGCCGCGCCGGCATCCTGAGGGTCGACGCCGCGCAGTGACGCCGTGGTCAGCGACAGGAAGGCCATACCGCCGCCCGCGCCGACGAGGATGAACGGCCCGAGTAGTGACAGGTACGGTGTATGAGCGTCGAGAGTGCTCAGCCAGTATAGGCCGGCTGCCGCCGCGCCGAAGGCGATGAGCAGAAGCGTGCGAGTACTCAAGCGTGGCACCAGAACTCGCGCACTCAACTGTGATGCGCCGAACGTCGCCGCCGTCATCGGCAGGTACGCCAATCCGGTCTCGAGTGGGCCGTAGTGGAGCACTTCCTGCATGTACTGGGTGAGGAAGAACATCATGCCCATGAACCCCGCGACCATCACCAGTCGACCGGCGAATGCAGCGCTTCGCGGGGTCGAGGCGAAGAGCCGCAGCGGTGTGATCGGTTGGTGTGCACGGTCTTCGGCGTAGACGAACGCGCCGAGAAGTGCGGCACCTGCGACGAGGGCAATGACGGTGATCGTGCTGCTCCATCCGTGCTCCGCAGCATTGACGAGGCCGTACACGATGAGACCGATTCCTGCGGTGGACAATACGGCACCAGGTAGATCAAAGGAGCCGCGCTCGCGTGTGGTGCGAGGCAGCGACAGCGCACCCGCGACGATCACCACGAGTCCGATCGGCACATTGACGAAGAAGACCCAGCGCCAGTCGAGCCACTGCACGAGCGCTCCGCCGGAGACGAGACCAAGCGAGAATCCGCCGATGGACACGGCTGTGAAGAGCGCCAGTGCGCGAGTGCGCTGGTGGCCGTCGGAGAATCTGGTCATCAGCAGTGCCAGTGCCGCCGGCGCGGCGATTGCGGCACCGACGCCCTGCAGGGCGCGGGCGACGAGGAGCATCGTCGAATCGGTTGCGAGGCCACCGAATGCCGATGCCGCGACGAACAGTCCGAGGCCGTCGAGGAAGGTGCGGCGTCGACCGAGAATGTCGCCGAGGCGTGCGCCGAGTAGTAGGAGCCCACCGAAGGTGAGCGTGTAGGCGTTGAGCACCCAGGAGAGATTCGACGTCGAAAAGCCAAGGGAGCGTTGAATATCGGGTAGTGCGACGTTGACGATGGTCGCGTCGACCACCACCATCAACTGGCATCCGAGCACTGCGACCAGCACCAGGGCGTCGGTGTTGATGCGCGAGCGTAGGCCTGAGCCCGAAGGTGTCGAATCTGCCGTGCGATCAATGGAGGAAAGGGACATGTGGCCGCTCTTTTCGAAAGATTGGATCGGCGGAACAGTGCACTGGATTCGGCGTGAGTCTGATCGGGCTCACCCACGCCGGTGTGGAGTACACTCGCTGGAGAAACGGAAGCTTCCTCCGATTAATATACGGAGGGTTCCTCCGCTTTGCAACTGTTTTGTTCGCTGCGCCGCTGTGCTCGATCTGTGTGCGCGGCGTCGTCGGTGTTGTTCGTGTCGGAAGGTAGGAGTCGACGTGGCTGGGGAGTCAGTGGCCAGGGAGTCGGGGGCCAGGGAGTCGGGGGCCAGGGAGTCGGGGGCCGCAGAGTCGGTGGCCGGGGTCGATGGGGCCGCGAGCGAGAACGGTCCGCGGCGAACCCTGTCACGACGACCCGCCCGCGCCGATGCCGCCCGCAACTACGACAAGCTGATTGCCGCGGCCGCCGACCTCTTCCATGCCGAGGGTGTCGACGTCGCGCTCGACAAGGTCGCCGCCGAGGCCGGGGTGGGCATCGGGACGCTGTACCGGCACTTTCCCAATCGTGCGGCGCTCATCGAGGCGACGTTTAGGAGTTACTCGGACTCGATCATCGCCGACGGTTGGCGCCTGCTCGAGTCAGGGCCTGCCGACGTCGCGCTGGCCGGGGTCTTCGAGGCGTACATGTCCACCGCGAGCACCAAGCGCGGCATGAAGGAGGCGATCCTCGCGGCCGTCGGCGACGAGGCTCCGGTCTTCAGCGAGGCCCGCGACCAGTCACGCGAACTGATGGCCGCGACGCTCGAGAAGGGCCAGCGCGAGGGCGTGTTCCGCGAAGACATCGAGCCGTCGGACATATCCCGCCTGGTGGGCGGACTGTCGATGACGTGCGTCGCCGAGGACACACCCGAGACGCGCCGACGCATGGTCGGCCTCGTGCTCGACGGCCTCCGCCCGCGCGGCTGAGCGTCGACCGGGTGCACGGCCGGTGCTGGCGCCCGCCCGCTGGAACTAGGGGAAGGATTCTTTCCGTGAGTTCCTTCGCTTTCGGCCGGAAGTGTCGCGGGGAAGGGTGCAAAACCCGAGGAAGAGCCGCGCGGCCGGGCTGGAAGTAGGGGAAGAGTGGCCCGGGCCGGCGCCCGCCCGCTGGAACTAGGGGAAAGATTCTTTCCGCGACTTCCTTCGCTTTCGGCGAGAAGTGTCGCGGGGAAACGCGCAGAACCCGAGGAAGAGCCGCGGCCGGGCTGGAAGTAGGGGAAGAGTGGCCCGGGCCGGCGCTGGCCCGCTGGAACTAGGGGAAGGATTCTTTCCGCGACTTCCTTCGCTTTCGGCGAGAAGTGTCGCGGGGAAACGCACAAACCTCGAGGAAGAGTCGCGCGGCCGGGCAGTAACCCGGGGAAGACCCTCCGACCTCACATCGCGTGCGGGTAGACGGTCAGCATGTGCGCGCCGAACCAGGCGCTGCCGATGACCATCGGGACGACGACGGCCACGGCGACCGACGTCCGTTGTTTGGCAAGCGCGATCGCGAGCGGCAAGAGTAGGACAAACGCCGGAAGCAGCAGACGGGGGCGGCTGATCATCAGTCCGCTCGAGAGCACGATCGACGCCACGACGAGCGTCCCGTAGACGACGACCGGCCACGGCAGGCGAGCCCAGAACGCGACGACGACCATGAGCAACGTCGCGAGGATGATCCACGCGGTGGCGACGGAGGCGACCTCGCCGGAGTTCACCAGTGCGTCGTTGACGAAATTGAAAGTGACGACTCCGCCGTCGATCCGGGTGTCCCAGCCCTCGGTCTGGACGCGGAACCAGCCGGTCGGCGAGCCGGTGTGCGCCCAGACGACTGCCAGGTAGCCGAGGTATCCGAGTGGACTCAGCACGATCGCCAGCCACAGGTAGGCGCCACTGCCGCGTCGTGATCGCCACGATCGTGCCTCTGGATCACGCACCAGGGTCAGTGCCGCAGCCAGCATCACGACGCCGATGATGACGACGGCGGTCGGTCGCACTGTCCCCGCGAGGCAGGCCGCAACGCCTGCGAGGACCCAGTTGCGTTCGATCACCCCGACGAGCGCCCACACGGTCAGCGCGCAGAACAATGCCTCGGTGTAGGCCATGTTGAGCACGACCGACATCGGCGTCGCGGCCAAGATCGCGACCAGGTAGAGCCCGACGCGTTCGGGGTTGACCGACCCCCCGCGGGTCAGTGGCGAGCGGTTGCCCATCGCACGCACGCAGTCGGCGCCGAGTCGAGCGGCACCGACGGCGGTCAGGCAACCGAGGACGACGTTGAGCGAGATCGCCGCACCGAACGGCGTGACGAACGGGAGCTTGGCGATCCATCCGACCAGGTACGGATAGCCGGGGAAGAAGGCGTACGCGGTGTCGGCGGTGTGCAGGCCGCGGGCGTCGGTGAGCGAGTACGGCACGTCGCCATAACCGTGCTCGGCAATGGCGAGCATCCACTTGCCATCCCACGCCGACAGTGCGTTTCCGACGCTGGTGTCGCGCAACTGCGCGAACCGACCGAGCACCAACAATCCGACGATCCGGATCGCGATGAACACCCCGATCGCCGACACCCAGTAGGGCAGCGAGTCGTCGTCGACGGCCGCGCGTGGGGCCGCGTCGACCTCCTCACGCCCGTCGCCGGCTCCCGGCCGCTCGACCTGGCGGATTCGACGCTGCTCCGTCCCAGACCGCTTCGCCCCGGACCGCCCCGCGGCCGATGCCCCAGACCGCCCCGCGGCCGATGCCCCGCGCCGCCCTCCAGATGTCTCGGCCCGCCCGGCCTCGGATGCACCGACCCGACCCGCGGCAGATTCGTCGGCTCGATCAGCGGACATCGCGCCGGGTGCGGCGCTGGTTTTCCGGGAGCGGCGTTGTCGGCTCGCCTTCCCGACCTCGGTCTCGCTGGTCACCTCAGCGATGTTAGGGGACGCGTGTGGTCTGCAGCACGTGGAAGCCGTCCCGCCACCACCACGACGTGGAGCCCGCGGGCATCGTCGGTAAGGTTGTCTCGGCAGTCAAGCGGAAAACCCGACGTCGAGCCCTGCCGGGAGGTTATCTACGTGGCACTCGTGGTGCAGAAATACGGTGGATCATCGGTTGCGACAGCTGAGCGCATCCGCCGGGTCGCCGAGCGCATCGTGGAGACCAAGAAGCAGGGGAACGACGTCGTGGTGGTCGTGTCCGCGATGGGCGACACCACCGACGAACTCCTCGACCTCGCACAACAGGTCAACCCGGCCCCGCCGGCCCGTGAGATGGACATGCTGCTCACCTCGGGCGAGCGCATCTCCAATGCTCTCGTCGCGATGGCCATCAGCTCTCTCGGCGCGCAGGCGCAGTCCTTCACCGGCTCGCAGGCGGGTGTGATCACCACCAGCAGCCACGGCAAGGCCAAGATCATCGACGTCACGCCCGGTCGGGTGCGCAGCGCGCTAGACGAGGGCAAGATCGTGCTGGTCGCAGGTTTCCAGGGAGTCTCGCAGGACACCAAGGACATCACGACGCTCGGCCGTGGCGGATCGGATACGACGGCCGTCGCGCTGGCCGCGGCTCTCGAAGCCGACGTGTGCGAGATCTACACCGACGTCGACGGTGTCTACACCGCCGACCCGCGCATCGTTCCCGACGCCCGACGCCTCGAGACCGTCTCCTTCGAGGAGATGCTCGAAATGGCCGCGTGCGGCGCGAAGGTCCTGATGCTGCGATGTGTGGAATACGCCCGCCGATACAACGTTCCCGTACACGTGCGCTCGTCGTACTCGACCAAACCCGGCACGCTGGTTGCCGGCTCGATGGAGGACATTCCCGTGGAAGAAGCGATTCTCACCGGTGTCGCACACGATCGCAGCGAGGCCAAGATCACCGTCGTCGGCCTCGACGATCAGCCCGGCTACGCCGCGAAGGTGTTCCGTGCTGTCGCCGACGCCGAGATCAACATCGACATGGTGCTGCAGAACATCTCGAAGGTCGAGACGGGCAAGACCGACATCACCTTCACACTCCCGCGTGAACTCGGGCCGCTCGGCGTCGAGAAGCTCACCAAGCTACAGGAGGAGATCGGCTTCACCGAGGTCCTCTACGATGACCACATCGGCAAGGTCTCGCTGGTGGGCGCAGGCATGAAGAGCCATCCTGGCGTCACGGCGACGTTCTGTGAGGCACTGAGCAACGTCGGCATCAACATCGAGTTGATCTCGACGTCGGAGATCCGTATCTCGGTGCTGTGCCGCGACACCGAACTCGACGACGCCGTGCGCGCACTGCACGAGGCCTTCGACCTCGGCGGAGAAGAAGAAGCCGTTGTCTACGCAGGAACGGGGCGCTGAGCAATGGGCGTACGTATCGGAGTTGTCGGAGCCACCGGACAGGTCGGTGGCGTCATGCGAACCCTGTTGGCGCAGCGCAACTTTCCCGCAGACGAGGTGCGATTCTTCGCCTCGCCGAGGTCGGCGGGTAAGAAGCTGCCCTGGGGTGACGGCGAGATCGTCGTCGAGGATGCGGCGACCGCAGACCCGAGCGGCCTCGACATCGCGCTGTTCTCGGCGGGTGCCACCATGTCGCGTGAGCAGGCACCCCGGTTTGCCGCCGCGGGCGTGACCGTCATCGACAACTCGTCGGCATGGCGCAAGGATCCCGATGTGCCGCTGGTGGTTTCGGAGGTCAACGGAGAGCTGGCGCAGAACCCGCCCAAGGGCATCGTCGCGAATCCGAACTGCACCACGATGGCCGCGATGCCGGTCCTCAAGCCGCTACACGATGCGGCAGGGCTACAACGACTGATCGTGTCGTCGTATCAGGCGGTGTCGGGCAGTGGGCTTGCAGGCGTCGACGAGCTCGCCACCGAGTCGCGGGCGGCGATCGACGACCTCGAGAAGCTTGTCTACGACGGCTCGGCGATCGATTTCCCCGCGCCGGTCAAGTACGTCGCACCCATCGCGTTCAACGTGCTGCCGCTTGCCGGATCGCTTGTCGACGACGGGTCGGGTGAGACCGACGAAGATCAGAAGCTGCGCAACGAGTCTCGCAAGATCCTCGGACTTCCGGATCTGCTCGTCAGCGGAACCTGTGTGCGCGTGCCGGTGTTCACCGGGCACTCGCTGTCGATCAATGCCGAGTTCGCGCAACCGCTATCTCCCGCCCAGGCCAACGAGATCCTCTCCGGCGCAGCGGGAGTGGAGTTGACCGACGTTCCGACTCCGCTCGCCGCGGCGGGCAAGGACAACTCGCTCGTCGGTCGTATCCGACAAGATCCCGGCGTGCCGGACGGTCGAGGACTGGCGCTGTTCGTCTCGGGTGACAACCTGCGAAAGGGTGCGGCTCTCAACACGATTCAGATCGCGGAGCTGCTCGTCGGGTAACCGCCCGGCCTTCTACGTCCCGCACCATCACACCTGATCCGAACCGACAACCGCCGATTGGTGAATCACGATGTCAACTCCCACAGATGCCCCGGCGGTTGCCGACAGACTCGGCCACTACTACAAGATCGATGAGCCCTATCTGGTCGGTCGCGAGAAGGTGCGCGAGTATGCGCGCGCGGTCCAGGACCACAACGTGGCACACCGCGACGAAGAGGCTGCGCATGCACTCGGCTACTCGGGACTTGTTGCGCCACTGACGTTCACGGCCATCCCGGCGATGGGCGCCAACCGAGCTCTGTTCGAGTCGGTCGTGGTCGGTTACGAGACCTACGTGCAGACCGAGCAGGTCTTCGAGCAACATCGACCGATCGTCGCCGGTGACGAACTGACGACCGACGTCGAGCTGTCGTCGATTCGACGCATCGCCGGTCGCGACCTGATCACCGTCACCAACACGTTTACCGACGCCGCCGGCGAGGTGGTGCACACCATGCACACCACGGTCGTCGGCGTGACGTCCGACGACGTCGACCCGGGCATCAACGACGCGGTCCGCAGCATCATGGTGCACGACGTGAACGTCATGTCGTCCGACGATTCGGATGCCGCGTACGTGAAGACGGTGCGACCCGAAGGCGCGCAGGTCATTTCGAGTGCAGGTGCCCAGCGGGCTCCGGGCAGCCTCGACTTCGACTCGTTGACGGTCGGCGACGCGCTGCCGGTGCGGCACGCCCGCCTCTCGCGCGGAGATCTGGTCAACTACGCAGGCGTCTCCGGAGACGGCAATCCGATCCACTGGGACGAGTCGATCGCCAAGCTCGCCGGCCTTCCCGACGTGATCGCTCACGGAATGCTGACGATGGGACTCGGCGCGGGCTTCGTCTCGGCGTGGTCGGGCGATCCGGGCGCCGTGACGCGGTACGCGGTGCGCCTGTCGCAGGTGGCGGTCGTATCTGCTGCGGAGGGCGGCGACATCGAGTTCAGCGGCAAGATCAAGTCGCTCGATCCCGAGACCCGCAGCGGCGTCGTGATCATCGTGGCGAAGTCGGCTGGTCGCAAGATCTTCGGCCTCGCAACAATGAATGTGCGCTTTGCGTAATTTGCGGTGACGCGCTTGCGCCCTCGCTCACACCCGTGACTTACTGTGCGGTAGGTTACGTTCATGACACGAATTCGGGGATTCATCTCAGGTAGGCGGATTGGTCGTGTGACACGACGGTCCACGGTTGCGCTCACGACGGGTGCGTTGGCGCTTGGTGCCGCGACGGCGGCGGTCGGACCGGCCCACGCGGCCGATTTTTACACCCCGCCGGCGCAGTTCTCGGCGTCTCCGGGGTCGATCATCCGCAGTGAGCCCAGTCCGCTGTTGCTGCAGATCCCCGGCATCAAGAACCAGTGGCCGGGCACTGCGACCCGAATCATGTACACGTCTCGCTACCAGGATGGAACGCCTGCGGCGGTCACCGGGACCGTCGTCGAACCCACCGCGCCGTGGCGGGGCAAGGGCCCCCGACCGACAGTCGTCCTCGGCCCGGGAACCATCGGTCAGGGTGATCAGTGCGCGGGTTCGAAGCTGATGAGCCTGCCCGTCGCGATCGACCCGAGCAAGCCGAGCCTCGCGCTGAACTACACCGCACTCGAACTGAACCTGTTGCTGATCAACGGCGTGCGAGTGGCGATCACCGACTACATCGGCATGGGCACCCCGGGCATTCACACCTACGTCAACAGGGTCGAGTCCGGCCAGGCGATGCTCGACGCCGCGCGTGCGGCGCTGAAGGTCGAGAAGGCGCCTGCCAACGCGCCGGTCGGCTTCTCCGGCTACTCACAGGGTGGTGGGGCGTCGGCGTCGGCGGCCGAACTGGCGTCGAGCTACGCTCCCGAGCTGAACGTGAAGGCGTCGTATGCAGGTGCACCGCCCGCCGATCTGTCGAAGGTGATCGACCAGATCGACGGCACGTTCATCGTCGGCGGAATCGGTTATGCCATCAACGGTCTCGAGGCCCGCTACCCCGAACTGAAGACCGTCGTCGACAAGGAGACGACGCCGCGCGGACGTCAAGTGCTCAAGCAACTGTCGACGCAGTGCATCGCCGACACCGGGTTGAGTTTCGGCTTCCAGCGCACGAATTCGTGGACACGCGACGGAAAGTCGTTGTCGTCAGTGATCAATCGCTACCCGGACGTCAAGAAGATCGTCGACGAGCAGCGCATCGGCAGGCTCAAGCCCAACGCGCCGGTGCTGCTCGAGGGTGGCATCAACGACGACGTCATTCCGTACGGTCAGGTGGCCACTCTCGACCGCGACTGGCGTGCACAGGGAGCCGACGTCCAGATGATCACCAACACGATCCCGCCGATCTTCCCGGGCCTCGTGGTCAACCACGCGCTACCGATGGTGTTCACGCTGCTGCCTGCGACCAACTTCTTGCTCTCGCACTTCGACGGCTGAGTGGTCGACCGGAATCAATTCCACAGAATGAACTACGGCCCTCGCAGTGACGCGGGGGCCGTAGTTGTCTGTGCGACAGGTTGATTCATGGAGCGGACGGTGCAGGTAGCTCCGAGCCGCTCCGATCCGGCTCCGCTGTGGCCGGGGTCCGAAGCCGTCGGACGCCGACGAACGAATCGATCGTGAGCAACACCGAGGCCACGTAGGCGGTGATCGCATACGGAAGCGGTCCGATTCGCCCGCCATTGGGCGCCACGCCGTCGACAGCGTCGAAGTAGTCGGGGAGCGCGCTGATCCAGAGCACTGCCGCAACGATCAGGTACACCGCGGAGCAGATCACCGGGAACCATTCCCGCGCAAGCGGTTCCGGGAGGAAGGAAGGGTCGGTGCGGCGTGCCCGATAGACGCCCCAGAACGCCACGACGGTGACGATCGCCAAGAGTGCCACGTAGGTCCACGCCGAGACGGCTCGCCCGACCAGCAGCGAACCGCCCAGCAGGTCGAGGATGGTGGGGGGTATCGATCCGACGAAGAGGACGGGCCAGACGAGCACACTCGTCATGACGACATCGCGGACGATGTACCAACCGCCGCGGTGTGGGACCGTGCACAACCAGCGCGTCACCAAAGCGATACCGAACGGCAGCATGACGCTGAACGCACTCATGTTCAGCAGCGGGATACCGCTGAATGACGGGTGTGCCGTGGAGACTTCCTGGTTCCACACCCACCACTTCAGCTGTGGCCCAAGGCCGTCGACAACCTGGTACAGACAGTGAAAGACGAACGCCACGCAGGCTGCGGACACGAAGACGTTGTAGCGCTTGAAGATTCCCGTCCGCTGGACGAGCGTGTACGCCACGTACAGGTAGACCGGATACATCGCGATGATGTAGAGCGGTAGGCGGTCGTAGAGGAACTGCACCGTAAACATGTTGTGCGCGAAGGTCAGTCCGAGTTCATCCTCGATACCGAACCACTGCGGAAAGTAGGCGATCGGTTCGACCAGCAGCAAAGCCAGTATCCCGCTGCACCACACCACGAGATTCGACGCGTCGCGCGCGGTGCGATACCACCGGATGGCGTGGACCAGGCACGCCACGAGTCCGATGACGAGCGTCGTCTCGATCACGGGCAGGGTCCAGTTCGCAAGGTTCGCCGGATTGGTGAACGTGACGAACGCATTGCCGTCGCATCGAACGCCCGTCAGCGTCTCCGACAGGCGGATGTACTCGGCGGTACAGGTCTGCATTGGTGCACCTCAGGCTGGGTGGATGGCGTGGCCGACGTACTCGATCATACAAATAGTCATTCTGTGTATGACCGAATTCGAGATACCCGCGTGCGACGATTGATCGATGAGAACCCGAGGTTGGGGTGGCGACCTGCCACGCACCGAAGACGAAGCACGCGAACGCATCGTGGCAGCCGCGATGCGCTGCATCGATCGTTCGGGCCCGGGCAGGGCGACTCTCGCCGACGTCGCGGCGGAACTCCAGGTCACCAGGCAGACCGTCTATCGCGTCTTCCCGACGACCGCCGATTTGCTGACCGCGGTTGGTGAAGCAGGTGCCACGCAGTTCCTCGACCGCCTCACCGATCACGTCGCCGATATCACCGATCCGCGCGATGCCCTTGCCGAGGCCATCGTCTACACGTTGGGGCGGCTGCCCGACGAACCGTACATCGGACTTCTCGTTCAGGTGGGCGAGAACGAGCTCTTCAGCCGTGGCGCAACATCCTCTCGTGCAATGGAATTCGGCGCGTCGGTCTTGCGACGCTTCCCGATCGACTGGACCGAGGCGGGAATCGACGACGAAAAGCTCGAGGGTCTCGCCGAATTCATGCTGCGTGTCCTGATGTCATTTCTGCAGTACCCCTCGGACCCGCCGCGTACGCCGGAGCAGTTGCGTGTCTATCTTCGACGCTGGCTCGGGCCTGCGCTCGATATCGCGGGCGCAGCCGATATGTGATGTCACACGGCGAATCGTCCGGCGAATGCCCTCAGCGGTAGGTCGTTGCTCGTGATGATGCCAGGCCTCGCCTCGACGACCGAGCGGATCGAGTTGAGTGCGGGCAGGCCGGTCACGGTCATACCGATCGAGGCGAAGTTCTCGGGCTTCGACAGATCCATTCCGGCCTTCGGGAAGATCATGTGCTTGCTATAGATACTCGGATCGCCTGTGATCTGGGTGATGTAGCAGGCCTTGATATCCCACGCGGGATCGGTGTGTGGTGTCATCTGCCACTCGAGATGTGTCTCGATCCGCGATACGCCGTCGACCATGCCCTGATACTTGATGTAGTTGGCGCCCAATGATCCCTTGGGTAGGAAGTACCAGCCGAGATCGACGTCCTTGGTGCATGCGCCGAGCTCGTAGGAGTACTTGACCTCGTCGAGCTCGAGTCCGAATGCGTCGGCCATGAGGTAGACGGAGTCGGCGAAGACCGCGGTGTACTTGTGGAGTGACTCCGGAATCGACGGATCATCAACCGGCAGACCGTATCCGACGGCCTTCCAGGTGTCGACGGAGTGATGGCATGAGACGTCGACCGATTCGGTGACGGTGACGTTCTCGATCTCGGCGACGTCGGCGCTGTGGACGATGCCGAGAATCTGACACAGCCCCGGGTTCATGCCAGTGCCATAGAACGACGCCCCTCCCCGCTGACAGGCGGCCTCGATGATCTCGCTGACCTTGCGTCCGGAAGGGTGCTGCCAGTTGGTGTCTCGGTGATATCCGGTGATCCAGTCGGCGGTGGTCACGACGTTGATGCCTGCGTCGAGCACCTTTTCGTAGAGGTCGTCGTCGGGGAATACGCCGTGGAATGTCACGACGTCCGGCCGTGCTGCGATGATCTCCTCGACCGAACCGGTGGCCTTGATCCCCATGGCGTCGATGCCCACGATCTCGCCGACGTCGCGTCCGATTTTGTCGGGCGTATAGCAGTGCAGACCGACGAGTTCGAGGTCGGGATGGGAGGTGATTCGGCCGATCATCTCGGTGCCGAGATTGCCTGTGGCAACCTGGAATACGCGAATCGTGCGGGAACTGTTCATGGACTGACCTTTCGTGTGGACGTTGCTCGCGAAGCTGGTGTGCTCAGGCTGTTGCGGCGGTGGCCGACGGGTGTAGCGGCACGATGGCGCCGCTTTCCGGGCGGGTCGGATCTCGTCCGTAGGTCGAGTCGCCCTCCGGGTAGAACTGGATTGCCCAGTTGCGTAATGCGGTGAAGCCCTTGAACTCTCGCTGAGACAGTGCCGGCGGATCGGAATAGCGTTGATGCGACCAGATCTCGACGTCCCGGTCGAACTGCTCGATGACCAGGTCGCTCATCACCTTGCCGTACTTGGTCAACTCGGTGGCGTCCTCTTCACCCGGCTTCTTTCCGATCCAGACCGTGAACCGCACGTCGCACGTCGATTCGTCGACCGGTGTGACCGCAGGCATCGTGCGGTTCTCGACCATCCCCCAGGACTTGGTCACGGAGCATCCGAGCCCCGCGTTCACGGAATAGACCCCGCTCGAGGCGGATTCGAGGGTGGCTCCCTCCTCGAACGCGATGGTGAAGTCGACGTAGGAGACCGGGCCTTCGAAATCGTGCCGGGTGAACTCCGGCATGAACGGCGTCTCGTGGACGAACTTGAAGTGCGCGAAATCGACGCCGTTCTCCATGATGTACTGCGGATGTAGCTCGAGTCGCTCGTGGAACAGCGTGCCGCCGGGAATGGGTGCGTAGTAATTGTCGGCGTTGGATGGGTCGTCTCCGAATGCGGTGAACATGTCGGGTACCTCGAAATACGGTGGGCGAGAGGCTGTATCGAACCAGATCCACACCGCATGGTTGCGCTCGACTGCAGGGTAACTGCGAATGCGCCTGCCCCTGTTGGGTCTCTTCTCGTACGGGATGCAGACGTTGCGACCCTGCTCGTTCCACTTCCACCCATGGAATGGGCAGACCAGGTTCTCGCCCTCGACGCGACCGCCATACCCGAGATGTGCGCCGAGGTGCTCGCAGTAGGCGTCGAACACCGAGATCTTTCCCGACGCCGAGCGCCAGGCGACCATGTCGCGGGAGAAGTAGGTCATGCGATGGACGTAGCCGACCGCGATCTCGTGCGACCAGGCGACCTGGAACCAGCCGGTCGGTTCCATCGACAGCGGGGTCTGTGCCATGCAAAGAACCGTAGAACCCTCTGTGAAATAGTGCAAGAGGGTTCTGTGAAAATCTTGAAAGGTGGCTAGACTCGATCATCATGAGCGAGGCGACGACCACCCCCCGGCGCGCGAACAAACGTGGTCAGGCCACGCGGGACAGCATGATCCGTGCGGCAATCGCCGCGTTGGCGACGGGTGACCCGACAGCGGTCTCGGGTAATCGGATCGCGCGGGAGATCGGGGCGACGTGGGGTGTGGTCAAGTACCAGTTCGGCGACATCGACGGTCTGTGGGCAGCGGTCCTGCGTCACACCGCGGACCAACGGGGCGACCTTCCGGCCAACGTCAAACCCGACGGGACGCTGCGAGAGCGGGTGTCCGCTCTGATCGGCGCGATGTTCTACGGACTCACGACGCCGGAGGCGCGGGCCATCGAGACGCTCCGCGCGGCGCTTCCGCGCGAACACGTCGAATTGGAACGCGAATTTCCCCTCACCGCAGCCGA
Organism: Gordonia sputi NBRC 100414; assembly: GCF_000248055.1. GTDB lineage: Bacteria > Actinomycetota > Actinomycetes > Mycobacteriales > Mycobacteriaceae > Gordonia > Gordonia sputi. The sequence goes on from NZ_BAFC01000150.1 coordinate 36,579, forward strand.
ATTGGCTTCGTGGAAGCCGAACTGGGACGCGGCGTTCCAGCGTGCCTTTGCCGACCTCGACCTCGACCCGGGGAAGGTTCGCCAGATGGCTGCGCTCATTCCGGGGGCGATGCGTGGGCTGATCTCCGAGCACACATTGGGTACCTACGGCAACCTTGATGACGCTCGTGAGGGAATGTCAGGCGCAATCGTCGCCTACCTGTCAGAGTGACGCGGTGTCATCGCTACGCTCGACGTTTCGTGCTGCCCTCATCCGTCTGCTCGCTACATCGACAGTCGTCTTCGCGATACTCGCGGGTGCAATCGTCGGGGGATCTGCGTCCGCAGCTCCACCGACATACGGTTCGACGACTCCCGCGCCAGGCCCCGCGACCGGACTCGGCCCGGTAGGAACGTCACTGATGCACGGCGACCTCTGGTCGTCGGACTCGACTCCGTTCGCAGGACCGGGTCGGACGGCGCATCTCGCGGCGTCGTCGATTCCAGGTGGCGCGTGCGCCGCAACGTTTGTGGGGCACGACGGCATGCCGGTATCGCTGTGCACCCAGTTCGTCGGGATCGCGCCGCTGCAGGTCGCGGTGGCGACGGTGACGCTCTTCGACCCGACGACCGCCGCGCCCATCGCGCGCAAGCAGTTGACCAAGGGCGGACTGCTCGGTGGTGTGTACGGATACCTCGACGACCGCGACCGCGTGGTCGTCGCCGACGGGTCCGGTGCGATTCTGCGTGTGGCACATCGGCATTCGACGCAGGGATGGCAACTCTATATCGATGACCGTGTTGACCTGAAAGGTCATATCCCCGCAGGCGACGCCGTCACCGCACTCGCTCCCGACTTCGCGGGCCGCGTCTGGTTCGTGACTACGCACGGCGTCGTCGGCACGGTCGACGCCGCTCGCCGTGTGCGGTCGACGCATCTGCCCGCGGGTGAAGACCTCGGTAACGGCCTCTCCGTGCGAGCGTCGGGTGTATCGGTCATCTCGACGCACGCACTCTACGAGATGCGCGCAGGCGTCGACGGGACACCGGAGGTGGTGTGGCGTCGCGCCTACGACCGAGGAGCCGCACGTCGCCCCGGCCAGTTGACCTGGGGATCGGGCACCACGCCCACCTACTTCGGCCCCGGGGGCGACGGATGGGTTGCCATCGTCGACAACGCCTCCCGACCGCAGTTGATCGTCTACGACAGCAACACCGGCTCGACGGTGTGCCGCATGCCCGCGTTCGGCAGCTCAGGACAGGGCACCGAGAACTCGCCGATGGCCTGGGGTAACTCGCTCATCATCCCCAGCACCTACGGCTACCAGTACCCGCCCATGGCGGTCAGCGGTCCGAGCGTGCCTGCCAACGCGCCCTTCGTCGGCGGATCGACACGCATCGACGTGTCGTCAGGGGAGTGCCACCGGGTGTGGGAGAACGGCGACCGCCTCGCATCGCTGCCCCGACTCTCCCGCGGTCGACGGACTCATCCACGGACTCGGGTACGGGCCCTATCGACCGGTATCGATCCAGCAGGTCGGGCCGATCGACTACATCGCCACCGATTTCGCGACGGGCGCCCGAGTGCGCACGCTGCATGTCGGCGACGGACCCGTCGACGAGCCACTCGAACTGACCGGCACCATCGCGCCCGACGGCTCGCTCTGGCAGGCGACGGTGAGTCGGATGCTCAAGATCGCGAGGCGTTGAGAACCCGACGGCCCGTCGTCGCGTCCCGGATGCTCGAGATCGCCCGGCGGTGACAGTGCGACAATCGTCACCATGACCGACCCCGATGAGTCCGACCGCATCCCAACGCAGGCCGAGCTCGATGCCGAGGACCTGGCGGCGATCGAGCGTCGGTCGAAGGACAAGGACGAGGCGGTGCTCTACCCATCGCGGCCGACCGATCCGGGTCCTGCGCCGCGCGCGCTGACCGTCCACGCGCGCGTGGCGTTCTGGGGTGCGGCGGCCGCTGGGCTGGTCGCGGTCGTCTACGGCTTCGTCAACCTCGGGACGATCAGAGGACTGCTGAGAGACCGCCTGCGCGAGGGACTCGCGACCGATCCGCGCAACGCGGCACCGGCCGATCGCATCGACCCGATGGCGAACTTCTTTCCGCCGTTCATGCTGATCACGATCGTCGTCTTCCTCGCGATCGAGTACGCGCTGCTGGTCGCCGCGGCCACGCATCACAGTCGCAACTGTCGCAACTTCTACCTCGCGGCGGTCGTCGTCAACCTGCTCTGTATCCCGATCGGGATCGACCTACTGTTCCGCTACCCGGAGGTGTGGTCGGCTCTGCCGGTCATCGGGTGGATTCAGTTCGCACTCCTGGCGATCTCCGCGCTGTGCACGATGCAGAAGTCGGTGAACCGCTGGCTCCCGCAGTCGACGCGGATGCGTCCGATGCGGATGGTGAAGGGGCGCTAGTACTGCGCGAGTCTCCATGAACCGACCCAGAGTGGTGTGCACCGCCTGCGGACTCGACGGTCGGCGCAGGCGGCACACGGGCGCAGCACTGTGACGTGCTTCCACTCTCGAGCCGTTATGCGAAGAACAGCGAACCGAAGGTGATGGTTGTGCTCGTCGCGAGAAGCGTGAGTATGACGATCCCGGATCTGGCTGCCGCGATCAGCGGGGCCGGCTCGTCGGTTTCGCTCGCGGTGGCAGTGGCGGGGACATGGTCTGGATCGGCAGTCGTCGTGCTCTGCGACATGAGTCTCTCCTCACTCGAATGTCGTCACGAACCCGGTGCCGCGATGAACTGCTGCTGACGCTACGGACCGCTTTGGTTCGGTGACCAGGGCCGCGGCGGTACTGACACCGCACAGCAACCCGTGGTCACGAGAAGATCACGGCGGGTGTGTCGGGGCTGGCGGCGACGACGACTTTCGCCTATTACGTAAATGAATGGTTAGCTAAGAAGATGACGCGCCTTTCTCGACGATCCACCTACCACTCGTCGGTGTTGGCTGCCGACGATCTGTCGATGGAGGTGGTGATGCAGTTCGCGCCGGTTCGCCGTCTGTCGGACGGTGCGCTCGCTGCTGTCGAATTGCAGGTTCGACGTCTGGCCGGAAGCGCGATGGGCACAGCGGAGGCACTGCGCAGAGCCGCACGCCTGATGGAGCAGAAGGCGCCCCTCGACAAGCAGAAGATGGTGTTCGCCGGCTCCCCGCAGTCCGCGGAACTCGCCGAGATCCTCCCGGTGCTCGTCACCGTCGACATGGACTCCATCCCGCAGCACGAACTCGACGCGTTGCCGACACCGGCAGCTCTGCAGCGCCTGGTCTTCTCGGTATCGCCCGCGCAACTGCTGCACCGCCCGCACGAGACACTGGGAGCCGTGCGAGAGGCACGCAGCCGTGGACGGGTGATCTGCGTCGACGGCATAGGTGTTGACCCGCATGCGATTTCGATGCTCCCGCTCATCGAGCCCGACGTGATCATCATCGGACCGGAGCTGCTGTCGGTTGCCACCGAACCCGACATGGCCGAGGTCGCACATGCGCTCGCCGCGCACGTCGAACGCAGCAATGCCGTCGTCGTCGCAGAGGGAATCCACGACGAGCGCTCGCGCTCGGCAGCGAGGACCATCGGTGCGACCTACGGGACCGGACGGCTCTACCCGGCTGTCGCCAACCCGTCGGAGCTCCCGGCCGACGAGGTGGTGCCCTTCCCCGAGGCGCCGGTGTGGTCGAGCCCCGCGCCGTCGGCCGGCACCCCGTATGCGCTGGCGTCCGTCATGCAGGAGCCGCGCCGCGGGACCAAGCGACTGCTCGTCGAGATGAGTAAAGCGCTCGAAGCTCAGGCCGCTGCCGCGGGACAGGCGATGATCGTCGTCGGCACGTTCCAGCATGCGCAGCACTTCACCGACACCACGTCACAGCGATGGCGCGATCTCGCAGACGTCACGGGCTTTGCCGGTGTCTACGGCGTCGGACTGTCGCACATGGTCGACGGCAACGTCAGGCATGCACCGCTCGACGCCGACGACGATCTCGTCAACGAGTGGACGGTCGCGATACTCGGACCTCACTTCGCCGCGTTGCTCTCGGCACGCGATCAGCACGACGACGGTCCCGACCTCGAGCGCACCTTCGACTTCGTGCAGTCATTCGACCGGCTCACCGTGACGCAGGCGGTCCACAGCGTGCTGTCTCGCTTCAGCTGACCTTCGGCGAGTTGTGTGGGATCCAGAGGTGCATTTTTGCACCCCCAGGTCCCACACAACGTGGAGCCCTCGCGTCCTATGGCAGGGACACAAGCTATGACAGGGACGCAACCTGTTTGGTGAACTCCGCCTCGTCGATGCGCGTGCTCCGACCGTCTGCGATCACCACGTCGCCGTCGACCATCACGACGTCGACGATCGAGCGTGACCCGGTGGTCAGGAGCGACGCTCCGGGATCGCGGACCGGCAACGTCGCGTAGTCGCGGTCGAACCGGACCAGGGTGAGGTCGGCGGGTGCGCCAACGCTCACGCCGCCGATCACCTCGGGCAGACCGAGCGCCACATTCGCTCCGCCACAAGCGATGTCGAGCATCGTCTCGAAACCCATGAGATCGGCGCGCTTGTGTGCCGCGCGTTGCAGATACGCTCCGATACGGAACGTCTCGAGCATGTCCTGCGTGTCATTGCTCGCCGCGCCGTCGACACCGAGTCCGACGCCGACGCCGCGGTCGAGCATTGCGGGGATCGGCGCGATGCCGCTACCGAGCCGCATATTCGACAACGGGTTGTGCGACACCGCAACTCCGCGTTCGGCGAGGATCGACTGTCCGACGTCGTCGAGTTCGACGCAGTGCACCGCGAGCAGCCTGTTCCACAAGAAGCCGTTGGAGTCGAGGTACTCGACCGCGCCCAGTCCCGCGTGCTCGAGACACATCACATCGTCGGTCGGTGTTTCGAGTAGGTGGATCATCACCGACATGTCGCGTTCCTGAGCGAACTCGCGCAGTGTGACCATTCCCGACTCGGTGACCGATCGCGGGTTCGGAATGGCAAGTGCCACAGTGATCGTCGAGTCCGCTGTCTGCTCGCGTAGGTGCTCGACATGATCGAGTACCTCGTCGAGCGGCTGCATCAGTCGCGGCTCGAATCCCCACTTGCGCGTGGCGTCGGGCCGATCGGCGACGCCGCGGCCGAGAACCGCGCGAATCCCGGTGTCGCGCAACGCCTGGATCACCGCGCCGTGGACCTCGGTGGACGGGTGAGGCCACATGTGCTCGACGACGGTCGTGGTGCCCGACCGCAGCATTTCCAGACTTGCCGCAACGGCCGCCGTGTACGCACGCTCGGGTGTGATGGCGACCGACTCCTCGCCGACCGCAAGCAACCACTCCAGCAGTGGCGTGCACTCGGCGATGCCGCGCATCAGTGACTGCTGCAGATGGGTGTGCGTGTTGACGAAACCGGGGATCAGATAGCCGCCGGTCGAAATCGATTCAGCCGCAGCAGTTGTCGACGACGCGTGGGGCGAGATCGATTCGACGACCCCGCCGACCACGCGAACATCCTGATGCTCGAGCCAGATGCCGCCTGTATACACGGCGACGTCGGAAAACACAGAGCTCGACTGTTCTCCCGTTGCCACAGTGTCGCTCATTTGGCGAAGTTCGCGGCGATGCGCTGAGCGATGTAGTCGCCACCGGTGATCGCCGGGTACTTGCCCGCGGTGCTCTCGATCAGGGCATCGGTGTTGGCCTGCGCGAAGTAGGCGATGGTGTACCGCGGGCCGGTGTACTCGCCACGACGCGGTGCGCGCACACGGTGGAAGTTCGACGGGAGCTTGTCGTCGGACCAGCGCATCAGCATGTCGCCGATATTGCAGGTGATCGCCTCGTCGGATGGTTCGACGGGAGTCCACGCCTGTGTGGAGGCCTCGGCACCCGGAAGCACCTGGAGGCCGCCCTGGCCCGCGCGCTGGAACAGCAGCGTCAAGGCGTCGAAGTCGGTGTGCGCGCCTGCGCGCCAGACCTTCGGCTCGTCGAGCATGGCGTCGGGGAAGGCGTAGTAGTGCAGCAGGCGAAGTGTGCTCTGGTAGGTCTCGGTGCTGGGATCGTGTGCGCGAGTGAAGAACTCACGGTCGAATCCGAGCTTCTCCGCGAAGCAGCCGAGGATGTCCATCGCGAGTTTCCAGCACTTGTGCTCGAAGTCGAGGAGCGTTGCCCGGAATCCGGCGAGCTCCTCTTCGGTGGGCCACAGACCGTCCATGCGGGGGAGGGTGAGCTGGTAGGACTCCTTCTGATCCGGCGTGCCGACCGACGGGCGGACCTGGCTGGAGAACTCCCACCCGGCGTTCTGGCCCTTCTTGAGGGGGAACTGCTCCTTGACCTCGCGGGGTAGCTCGAAGAACTTGGCCGACATCTCGAAGGCGTGGTTGACCTCTGCCATGTCGATGCCGTGATCGACGATCTGGAAGAAGCCGATATCGGTTGCGGCGGACCAGAGTTCGTCGGCGATCTGGGCGCGACGCTGCTCGAAGTCGGCAAGGCTGATGCGGCGGACCTCACGGTCGGTGGTCTCGGTGCCCATGCCACCCATCTGAGCTTCGCGATTGAGTTCGGTCATCGCGTACGAGTCAGCGGAGGCGGTAGCCGGAGTGGTGGTGTTGCTCATGGGTGTGTTCTCTCTTCACGAATGAGATCGCGTGCGCTTTTCGACGCGGGACCCGAGAGAAGGGCCGTCACGGACGCGAACATCGGGACTCTTCCCCGTTGCTACACGTGATCTCGTGCGAGCAACGATACGACAGCCGCGGAGAGGGCGCCACTCGAGAACGTGGCGGGTCTCGTGGTGTCGTGCCGCCTCAGACGACCGGTAGTTGGAGAGTCTGATGTGCCCCGGCGTCGATCGACACCGGAATCGGGCGCATCCCGCCGCGGTAGTTCGTCGATCCGCCCGAGACGACGAGGCGTAGTCGGTGGCCCGTCTTGAAGCGGTGCACGAATGCAGGCAGAGTGATCGTCACCGGTGCGCGAGGGTCCGATATCCGCACCGGCGCAACGAGATTGCCGACGGTCGTCGCGGATCCGGTGGCATCGACGTCGACGATTCGGGCGAAAAGGACGAGTTGGTCGGCCAGCGGCGCGCCGACTCCGCGGGGCGCGGACACGCGCAGGCGTAGTGTCGGCGTTCCGACGACATCGAGTGCCGATCGCAGCGGCGCGGTATCCCACTGGGCGTACGTGCCCGCGACGTCGCGTTCGGGCAGGCTGACGAGTCCGAGTGCGTCGGGTGTGTCGTGGGTGGTGGGCAACCCCGCCGGTGGCGTGCGCAAGCGTGCGGTACCCGGTCCGGGCGTCGTGGCCGACGGCACCATGCCGTTCGCGCCGGAGAGAGTGAACTGTGTCGGGCTGCCGACATCGACGCTGTCTGCCGTCGCATAGGCCGGCGTGGCGATGCCGCGATAGCCGATCCAGTCGCGGTAGTAGGCGAACCTCGGACCGGTACCAGGGCCGGTGCCCTTCAGGTAGTGGTCGAGCCATCCCAGGGCTCGCTGTGTGACGTATTGGATGGCGGGGTCGGGTGCGGTGGAGGAGAGGTCACCCTCGGAGGGTTCGCCGGAGTGTCCGCCGGAGAACCAGATCATCCCCGCCGGGACACCTCTGGCCGTGAGGCCACGGTAGGTGGCCAGCGCCTCTTGGATATTGAACAGAGTGTCCTTCTCGCCCTGCACCAACAGGGTCGGAATGGTGACGCGGTCGAGGAAGGACGCGACCGATCCACGCCGGAACCCGTCGAGGATCGACCGATCGACGCCGCTGTGCCATCGGGCGTCGGGCTGTCGAACGTGATCCGACAACTCGATCCACCGAATCCGAGGCCGGAATAGGCGAGCACGACGTAGCCGCGCGAGGCGTACAGACGCGCCAGCGGGGCCTGGGCGTCTTTGCTGCCGCCGAAGCCGTTGGTCGTCAGCACGGCCGGTGCACGCTTGCTTGGTGAAACACCCTGCGGAACATAGAGATCGCCGACGACGTCGCAGCGTGGTCCCGAGTTGTGAGCGACGTCGAAGTGCAGTGTGGTGACGGTGAAGGCATCGGCGGCATGTGCCTGCGGCGCGACGACGATCCCGACCGCCACGATGAGCAGTGCGAGCGTGCTGACGACGAGCGTGCGCATGAATCCCCCCAAAACACTGGACAACACGGGACACCGGACAACACGGGACACCGGACAACCCTGCGAGCATGACATTCGGGGCCTGCGTGCGGATCGGTTTCGCCGATCCTGAATCCATGTACCGGCACCGTCGGTGCGGATTATCTGGAATCTATCCAAAGAATGGACTTATTCCAGAAATGTGACTATGGTTGGAGTCATGCAGGACCGACAGGCGCTCGTGCAGCAACTGGGTGAGGCAGGTATGCGGGTCACCGCTCCGCGCCTCGCGGTGCTCGAGGTCTTGGCTGAGCACCCGCACTCGACGGCCGACGTCGTCGCGCGTGGTGTGCGAGAGCAACTCGGCGCGGTGTCGACGCAAACCGTCTACGACGTACTGCGCTCGTGCACCGAGAACGGATTGCTCCGAAGCATTGAACCTGCAGGATCTGCGGTGCGCTACGAGACGCGCACCGCAGACAATCACCACCATCTCGTCTGTCGTACATGTGGCGAGATCGTCGACATCGATTGCGTCGTCGGACAGGCTCCCTGTCTGGTTCCCGACGATGACCACGGCTACACGATCGACGAGGCCGAGGTGACGTTCTGGGGGCAGTGCCCGCGCTGTCGTGCAGCCGCGTCGAACTCGAATCCGTCGAACGTGAAGCCGTCGACTCCGAAACCTGTTTAATTCCAACCTTTTACGAAAGCGTTTTCAGCCGCCGTGGCCCGCCCGCCGCGGCGGAAGCAGCGAGCGAGACGATGGCGTCGTCGCTCGCGAACCGACCTCAGAAGCGAACAGCCCCGACAACGAAGGAGATTCGCAGATGACACCACGCACCACCACGAACACCGGGATTCCGGTCGCAAGCGACGACGAGTCGTTGACGGCGGGAACGCAGGGTCCGATCCTGCTCCACGACCACTACCTGATCGAGAAGCTTGCGCAGTTCAACCGCGAGCGCGTACCCGAGCGGATCGTGCACGCCAAGGGCGGCGGGGCGTTCGGCGAACTCGTGATCACGGGTGACGTGTCGCGCTACACCAAGGCCAAGCTGTTCGCGCCGGGCGCGAAAACCGAATCGCTCGTACGCTTTTCGACGGTCGCGGGCGAGCAGGGTAGCCCCGATACCTGGCGCGATCCCCGCGGATTCGCGATCAAGTTCTACACCGAGGACGGCAACTACGATCTGGTCGGCAACAACACGCCGGTCTTCTTCATCAAGGATCCGATCAAGTTCCCCGACTTCATCCGTTCGCAGAAGCGACTTCCCGGTTCGGGACTTCGCGATCACAACATGCAGTGGGACTTCTGGACGCTGCGGCCCGAAACCGCGCATCAGGTCACCTGGTTGATGGGCGATCGCGGCATTCCGAAGTCGTGGCGGCACATGGACGGATTCGGCTCGCACACCTACCAGTGGGTCAATGCCGACGGTGAGCGCTTCTGGGTCAAGTACCACTTCAAGACCGACCAGGGCATCGAGTTCCTCACGCAGGCAGAGGCCGACACGTTGGCAGGCAGTGATCCCGACTATCACCGCCAGGATCTGTACGAGGCGATCGAGAACGGCGAGTTCCCGAGCTGGACGCTCAAGGTCCAAATCATGCCGGTCGACGAGGCGGAGGAGTACCGCTTCAATCCGTTCGACCTCACCAAGGTCTGGTCGCAGCAGGACTACTCGCTCATCGAGGTCGGCACCTGGACGCTGAACCGCAACCCGCAGAACTTCTTCTCCGAGATCGAACTGGCATCGTTCGAGCCGTCGAATGTGGTTCCCGGAGTGGGCTTCTCGCCCGACAAGATGTTGCTCGGCAGGGTCTTTGCCTATGCGGACGCGCATCGCTATCGCATCGGGACGAATTACGCTCAGCTGCCGGTCAATTCGGCGAAACGTGCAGAGGTCAATACCTACTCCAAGGAGGGCGCGATGGCATACAACTTCTCCGCCCCCGACGTTCCGGTATACGCGCCCAATTCATTTGGTGGACCGCACGCCGATCCGGGTGCCGCGGGCGACGAAGGGCACTGGTCCTTCGACGGCGCGGCGGTGCGTGCCGGCTACATCGAGCACGCCGAGGACAGCGATTGGGCGCAGGCGGGCACGATGGTGCGCGACGTGCTCGACGATGCCGCACGCGAACGCCTCGTCGACAACATCGTCGGACACGTGCTCGGCGGTGTCAGCGAGCCGGTGCTGTCGCGAGTGTTCGAGTACTGGCGAAACGTCGACGAGGATCTGGGCAAGAAGGTCGAATCGGGCGTCCGAGCAGGACTCTGAGACTGAAATCTTGCTGAACATCTGCGATATCGGAACAGCACGATCGTGAGAGCTGTTGTAAGACAAAGAAGTACCACATCTCAGGCAGTGTCCATCTAGACAGCAGTGTCCATTTGTACAGCAGTGTCCATTCACAGAGGAGAACACACATGGCCATCGAACCCGCTTACACCATTTCGTCCACGGCGACCGGCGGCGGCCGCGACGGCGAGGTCGTATCCGCCAGCGGACAGATCGATCTGGACCTGCGCCCACCGAAGGAACTCGGTGGCAGCGGAGAAGGCAGCAACCCCGAGGAACTCTTCTCGGCGGGGTACGCGGCCTGTTTCCTCGGCGCACTGCGTGCGACCTCCAAGAACGCGGGCTCGCCGATTCCCGACGACTCGACGGTCACCGTCACCATCGGCATCGGCAAGGACCCGGCTGACGGCGGGTTCGGACTCGTCGCCGACATCGAGACCTACATTCCCGGCGTCGACGAAGCCAAGGCAAAGGAACTCGCCGAGGGCGCACATGCCTTCTGCCCCTACTCCAAGGCGACAAAGGGCAACATCGCCCACAACCTGACGGTTCGCGTCTGACACCGACGCGACCGTTGCGAGCCCGGCGCCACAGCCCGGCGCCGGGTACAACCACAAGTCCGCCCACCCGGCGGCAGCATTCAAGTCCGCCTACCGGCGGCAGCGAGAGAGAAGGAGTCACACAATGACGAACACTCCGATCACGAGCACCCTGACCGATGAGCAGAAGACGGTCACCGGTAACGCGCTACAGCAGACCCTTGTCGATCTGATCGATCTGTCCCTGGTCGCCAAGCAGGCCCACTGGAATGTGGTCGGACGGAACTTCCGTTCGGTCCACCTCGAGCTCGACGAGCTGGTCACGGTGAGTCGCGAGTTCACCGACCAGGCCGCTGAGCGTGCAACCGCGATCGGCGTCTCGCCCGACGGTCGGGCCGAGACCGTCGCCAAGACGGCGGGCACCACCGGATTCGGTGACGGTTGGACGTCCGACACCGAGGTCATCGCGTCGATCGTCGAGAACCTCAAGGCTGTGATCGCCGGTCTGCGTACGCGGATCGACGAGACGGAAGAGGCCGACCCGGTCACCCAGGATCTGCTGATCTCGTTCGCCGCCAAACTGGAACAACTCCACTGGATGTGGCAAGCACAGATTGCATGAGACGCCCGCGCTGTAGCGTCTAGTGCGTGAATGATCTGGGGGTCATGGTCGGCCTTGGGCTCGTTGCAGCCACGGTCGCGACCATCGCATATGTCCGAACCCGCGAGCGCGAAGCCGATCGACTGGCTCGCGCCGCGGGTTTGGCGCGTGAACTGCGTGAGCTCGCCGACGGTGATCCGGTCCGTCTCGCGGCCGTCGAGGAGTACGAGGTCACGCTGTATCAGCGGCTGTTCTACTCATCGATCGTGACGCCGCGTCTACGCGGCGCGGCATGGGCCCTTCTCGCTGCTGTGCTCAGCGCGGTCGGAGCCGTCGCATCGCGCGGAGGCGGAGTGGTGCTCGGCGCGGTACACATCGGCGCTGTGGTGCTGGCGGCGCTCTTCGGTATCGCCGCGATCGTCTACGGCGTACTCGCGCTGGTCCACGTCGCCACGACCCCGCGCGTCTCCTTCAGCGAGTCATACGACGACGCGCCGACAGTTGACGACCCGGTTGTCACCGAGACTGCCTCGATAACTCTTGAAAAGGCATCGACTCGTGAAAAGGCATCGACTCCCGAAAAGACGTCAACTACTGACACGGCGTCGAAGAACGACGCCTAGCTAGCCGGCCTGTTGGGCGGCGAAGCGTCGACGGTAGGTCGCGGGCGAGACGCCGACCGCTGACGCGAAGTGGTGACGCAGGAGCGTCGCCGACCCGAATCCCGCCTGCGTGGCGATCTGTTCCATCGGCAGCGACGTGGTCTCCAGTAGCCGACGCGCGTGCGCAACGCGCTGTTCGGTGAGCCATTTGTGCGGGGATACGCCCACTTCGTCGCCGAAGCGCCTGGCAAAGGTCCGCGGCGACATGTGCATGCGGGCGGCCATCTCGTCGACCCGGACCTCGCGGTCGAGGTTCTCGACGAGCCAGTCGAGCATCTCGGCGAAGCCCTTTGAGCCGCACTCGGGGATCGGGGTGTCGACGAACTGTCGTTGACCGCCGTCGCGATGCGGCGGAACCACCATGCGTCGCGCGATCAGATTGGCTGCCTCGTGCCCGATTTCTTCGCGGACGAGATGCAGCGCGGCGTCGATGCCCGCCGCGGTGCCGGCGCTGGTGGTGACCGGGCCGTCGTCGACGAACAGTACGTCGGTGTCGACGCGGGCCGCCGGATACATGCGCGCGAGCTTCTCGCCGTAGGCCCAGTGGGTGGTGCAGCGTCGGCCGTCGAGTAGTCCGGCGGCCGCCGCGACGAATGCGCCCGAGCACACTGTCAGGACCCGCCCGCCGTTGTCGACGACCGCGCGCACGGTGTCGAGGACCTCCTCGGGGTACTCGCCACTCGTGCTGCCGCCCGGGATGGCGACGAGGTCGACGTCGCGCGCGGCGTCGAGTCCATGCGTTGCGACGATGCTCGCGCCGTTGCCGATACTGAGCGGCTGGGAGGGGTCTGGTGCGCAGATGCGGAAGTCGAATGGCGGGCCGCCGTAACCCGTGCGATCGAGGCCGAACACCTCGTTGAGCACGCCGAATTCAAAGAGTGCGACGTTGCCTTGCAGGATCGCTGCCACCTTGTTGAGCACGTACCTAGTATGGCAGAAAATTGTCGAACGTTGGCTTTAGTGCCACTGGTGGCGGAATTTGAGCGGACAGATAATTTCTGACATGACATTCTCAGACGCTCTCCTCCTGGTCTTTCTCGTCCTGGTCTTCGTGGTTCCGGTCGTCTACGCCGTCATCCGCGTGCACTGGGACCGCGAGCTGCCTGCCATACCGTTCGGCTTCGATCGCTCCAGCGGACACGGCGACTGGGCGCGCGGCTCGGTGACACCGTCGGCCGACGCTGACGCGCAACGTATCGCCGACGAGCTGTCTGTGCTGCGGCTGCACCGCCGCGACTCCGCGTGACGAACCGGATGCGGTCCGGGCGGGCACGGGGTTGTTACGTTGGTAAGGCACGTCGGCACGGGTCGTAGGCAATCGCGAGGGGAGTGACGCATCGGTGGTCTCACGCGGACGAGCCGTCGCTCTCCTGGCGGCACTCGTCGTGATTGCGCTCCTGACCACCGCGTCGACGCTCCCACGCATACCCGACGTCGCGGTCTTCGCCACCCCGGCGATCGGGCCGCAGGTTGTCGATGTGCCGAGCACTCCCGCAATTTCATTGAGCAGCAATCTATTTCGCAGTTCGAGTGACGCCATCGTGGTCACCGACTCCGCGACCGGCGAGGACTGGAAACAGATTTCCGAGACCGCAGCGACAAAGCATGTCCCGGTCTTCGCGGCGCGCCCAGAGACAAGCGCAGGCGTCGAAGCCGAGTTGCGTCGACTCGGCACACGGTCGGTGTGGGTCGTCGGCGCCGGCGACACCGGCCTTCACTCCACAGCGCAATTCTCGACAGCGCACGCCGACGAACTCACCCGGTTGCGTGGCAACCCGGCCCCCGGTGGTCCGAGGCCGGTCGTCTTTGCAGCGGGGCCGCTCGACCCCGACCTGGCCGCCACCGCAGCGGCAGGCGGAACACGACTCGTCGACGTCGCAGTGCCGGACCCGCGCGCGAGTGGCGAGTCGGTGCGGGCACTGCGCGAAGCACGCGGCACGGTTCCCGTGATCGCTCTGGGACGGGCGTTCGGCGACACACCGACGTTTGCCCGCAACGTCGAAGAGGCGGTCACCGTGCCGGAGATCCCGGGCGGCGGGCAGCTCGTGGCATCCGGAAGACGCATGGTTGCGCTATACGGTTCTCCCGGCGCGCCGTCGCTCGGACCGCTCGGCCGCCAGGACCTTGCCGCGACGATCGCGCAGGTCAAGGGCATCGCCGCGCAATACCAACGGGTGAGCCGCGAACTGGTGGTGCCCGCCTTCGAGATCATCGTGACCGTCGCGTCGGCGTCGCCGGGCGACGGCGGCGCGTACACCTCGATGATCGATCCCGCGCAGATTCGACCGTGGGTGGAGGCCGCGGGTAGGGCAGGCGTCTATGTCACGTTGGACCTGCAGCCCGGACGGATGAACTTCTTGACGCAGGCCAAGCGTTACGCAGATCTACTGGCGATGCCGCATGTCGGACTCGCGCTCGACCCCGAATGGCGGCTCAAACCCGACCAGGTGCACCTCACCCAGATCGGTTCGGTCGGGGCCGCAGAGGTCAACGCGACGTCGGACTGGCTCGCCGGGCTGACGCGTAAGCATGGGTTGCCGCAGAAGTTGTTCGTGCTGCACGAGTTCGACACCGACATGCTCGCGAACCGTCAGCAGATCGTGACGACGCGACCGGAGCTGCAGACCGTTATCCATGCCGACGGACACGGGATTCCCTCGGTCAAGATGGACACATGGCGTCGGATTCTGGTCGACTTGCCGCCGAACACTGTGTTGGGGTGGAAGAACTTCTATACCGAGGACACCCCGATGCTAACGCCGTCGCAGACGATGAATGTCACGCCGCGTCCATTCTTCGTCTCGTTCCAGTAGGTCGCAGAATCCGCGACCGTCGCTTTCGTGACGCGATGGCTCACTTTTTGTGTCGGGATCGCGGAGTTTCGATCTACTCGAACCTGAGTGGGTTACGTTAAACGTGAAAGTGATCAGTGGAGATTTAG
>NZ_BAFC01000149.1 GCF_000248055.1 Gordonia sputi NBRC 100414
GCCGTTCGGCGGTGATCGAGCGGTCCACGATGTTCAGCAGCGATAGCCGGGTGTGCTCGTCCACCATCGACGCGATCTTTATCGTCTTACCGTCGACAGAGGAATCGAACTGAAAGTCCAACGCCCACACCACTTTCGGTGCGTCCG
>NZ_BAFC01000148.1 GCF_000248055.1 Gordonia sputi NBRC 100414
GGAAGGATTCTTTCCCCCAGTTCCCGAGGTTTCCCCGCGACACATCCCGAGAAAACGCACACAACCCACGGAAGAAGCCTTTCCCCTAGTTCCTGCACCGTGGGGCACCCGGCACGCCCGCGCAGAAAGTCGC
>NZ_BAFC01000147.1 GCF_000248055.1 Gordonia sputi NBRC 100414
TTAGCAGTCACCGCTCCATGGTGAGGCAACCACGGGCCGATTGCCACTGGCTCGATGGAGCCCCAAGGTTTCGTGCAGCACCGCGGGCCGGATTCGGTGGTCGCCTCGATCCCGGAAAGAGCGGTGCTGCTCACTGCGAAATCCTCTCCCCGCCGACGCCGCCAGCGCGAAGACATCACAGCCAGCGGGCCCGGGACCTGCCGGTGTCGAGGACGGCTTCTCGATGATGCTGCAGTGACGGATCGGTTGAAGTGCTTCGGCGGTGTGGGAGCAGTGATCAGCGTGGGGCCGGTCGATTCCGTTCGGACAGGTGATGCATCGACTGCCCAGCGGCAGGTGCGGTACTGATGCGGGGGTACCCGGTGCAGGGGTGTCAAGGCCCAGCTCCGAAGACGGCAAGCCGGGCACGTGAAAGGCGAATTATGGCCCGCCGCAACCCGAGCGGGAAGGCATGTGTGGCACGAGGCGCCGAAGACGGGCCGGGCGTTTACTGCAGAGATAAAT
>NZ_BAFC01000146.1 GCF_000248055.1 Gordonia sputi NBRC 100414
TAACCGCTGGTCGAGCTTGTCGAGACCACCCGCCGGTCGAGCCCTAACCGCTGGTCGAACTGCACCCGCTGGTCGAGCCTGTCGAGACCACCCGCTGGTCGAGCGTCCCCTAACCGCTGGTCGAGCTTGTCGAGACCACCCGCCGGTCGAGCCCTAACCGCTGGTCGAACTGCA
>NZ_BAFC01000145.1 GCF_000248055.1 Gordonia sputi NBRC 100414
TAGATTTCCTGCATCGCTTTGATAGCGTTGGGGTGTGCCGATTTCGGCAGTGCCGCAAGCACATTGGCTTGCTTATGAAACCAGCAGCGTTGTTCCCGGCTCTCGGGGAACACCTCGCGGACCCCGGCCCAGAACCCGAGCGCGCCGTCCCCGACCGCCAGGGTCGGGGACGGCATGCCACGGCGTTTACAGCTGCGCAGCAGATCGGCCCACGACTCGGTCGATTCCCGGTAGCCGTCAGCGAGCGCGATCAACTCCTTGCGGCCGTCGGCGCGGACGCCGATCATGACCAACAGACACAGCTTCTCCTGCTCCAGGCGCACCTTGAGGTGGATGCCGTCGACCCACACGTACACATAGTCGGCGGTGATGTCGCGGTCGGCGAAGGCTGCGGCTTCTTTCTGCCACTGGGCAGTGAGTCGGCTGATGGTGGCCGCCGACAACCCAGCGCCGGAACCGAGGAACTGCTCGAGTGCCGGCCCGAAATCGCCGGTGGACAGTCCATGCAGGTACAGCAGCGGCAGGACCGCGGAGATCTCCGGGCTTTTGCGTGCCCACGCCGGCAGAATCTTCGACGAGAACCTCTGCCGCTCACCGGTGTCTGGGTCGACGCGC
>NZ_BAFC01000144.1 GCF_000248055.1 Gordonia sputi NBRC 100414
CTGCCGTTTCGCAGTCGGGCCCGGCCCGCTGGTCGGAGCCCACCCGCTGATCGAGCCCCAACCCGCTGATCGAGCCTGTCGAGATCACCCGCCGGGCGCAGTGGTCTCGACCTGGGTGCTCGCTGCGCTCGCGCCCGCTCGACCAGCGGGGGCTGCCGTTTCGCAGTCGGGCCCGGCCCGCCGATCGAGCCCCACCCCGCCGATCGAGCCCCAACCCCGCTGATCGAGCCCCACCCCGCTGATCGAGCCTGTCGAGATCACCCGCCGCCCGCAGTGGTCTCGACCTGGGTGCTCGCTGCGCTCGCGCCCGCTCGACCAGCGGGGCGCCCGGCCCGCTGATCGGACCCCGTGCGACACCTTGCCCGACGCCCACCAAACCCTCACACCGCAGCGCGCGTACACAACTCGGTCGTCAGCGCGACGCCGAGACAATAATCTCCTCGGCGCCCCGCTCACGTCACGATTGTGTACGCACCCCGGCTCCA
>NZ_BAFC01000143.1 GCF_000248055.1 Gordonia sputi NBRC 100414
CGGCTTTCTTTGCGGCGGAGATGTGCGCCACGAGGCGCTGGGTATATCGAGAGGTGGTGAGAGACCGTCTCTTTTGGGTCGTCGCAGCGGCCTGATGAAGCTGGGGGCAGCCTGATCCGGGGAGCGCCGGGAAGGGTGGCAAGCGGCCCCGACAAAGGCGAGTCGTGCTGGTACTGCCAGACGGTGCGGGCTCGTCGAGCAAGGTCAGAAGGTACAGCGTGAGCGAACCAGTGATGGACGCCCCGTAACCGCGAAGCCGGCTCCAACCTGGCGGATCTGGGCCGGTCTGCAGTGCTCGACATCCTCTATCTCCGAGGGTTTCGTCTCCGAGGCCGTGTATTTCGGGCGGTGAGGAGGCCACGGTGAAGGTCTGCGGCGTAGCCGTGGCGATGCTGCCGGGGTAAAGCTGGGTGCCTCCCTGACCGATCGATTTCCTGGTGAACGTGGGAACCGACCTGTGTGTGGCCCGTCGTGGCGAGCATCCGGCTCGTCGTGGTGGAAGGCCCGTGTCCGGCTGACAGGTGCAGGTTGGGGCAGAGGTCTCGTAGTAGTCGCGGGTGGTGACGTGCCCGTCTCGGCGGCCGTGAGAGACGGCTACAGGGCGAAGGGGACCAGCGAAAGACGCAGTGGCAGTAGTGGAATGTCAGGAGGAGTGGTCGACGGTGAATACCGACGAACTGGAGTCCGCGCTGGTGCAGGCGGAACGCCGGGTACTGAAGATCCAGACCAAACTGCATCGTTGGGCACGCGATGATCCGCATCGCAGGTTCGACGATCTGTTCAATGTTGTTGCCGATCGCGCGTTTCTGTTGGTGGCGTGGGATCGGGTGAGCGGGAACAAGGGTGCCGCAACTGCTGGGGTGGATGGGCGTACCGCGTCCAGCGTCGCGCAGGTGCAGGGCGTTGAGGAGTTCCTTGACGGATTGCGGTCTGGTCTGAAGGACCGCAGTTTCCGGCCGGTGCCGGTCCGTGAGCGGATGATCCCCAAGAGTGGCGGTAAGTTGCGCCGACTGGGTATCCCCACGATCGCTGACCGGGTGGTCCAGGCATCGTTGAAGCTGGTGTTGGAGCCGATCTTCGAAGCGGATTTTCTGCCGTGTTCTTACGGGTTCCGTCCGAAGCGCCGGGCTCATGACGCGGTGGCCGAGGTGCGTTACCTCGCGACCCGACCTCGCTGTTACGAGTGGGTTGTTGAGGGAGACATCAAGGCATGTTTCGACGAGATCGACCACACGGCCCTGATGGGCCGGGTGCGTCGACGTGTCGGCGACAAACGCGTCCTGGCCGTGGTGAAGGCATTTCTGAAGGCGGGCATCCTCACCGAGGACAAGTTGCTGGAAGACACCACCGCCGGTACCCCGCAGGGTGGGATTCTCTCACCGCTGCTGGCGAATATCGCCTTGTCGGTGCTCGACGAGTACATCGCCGGGCTCGCGGGCGGGCCGAATACCGGCAAGGCCGAGCGGGCGGCACGCCTGCGCCACGGCCTGCCGAATTTCAAGCTCGTCCGCTACGCCGATGACTGGTGCCTGATGATTCGGGGCACCAGGGCCGATGCCGAGCAGTTCCGAGAGGACATCGCCGCCGTGCTGGCGACGATGGGGCTGCGTCTGTCACCGGACAAAACCCTGATCACCCACATCGACGACGGGTTGGATTTCCTCGGGTGGCGCATCCAGCGACATCGCAAACGAGGAACCAACCGGCACTACGTGTATGTCTATCCGTCCAAGAAGGCCGTGGTGGCCGCGTGCCGGAAGATCAAGACGTTGTGCAGACAGATCGGGGTCGGCCAACCGCTCGATGTCCTGTTACGCCGCGTGAACGCGAGTGTGCGGGGATGGGCGGGATATTTCCGGGCCGGGGTGTCCTCGGCGGTCTTCTCGTACATCAGCCACTACCTGTGGCAGACGGTGTGGAGATGGTTACGCCGCAAACACCCGAAAACGACTTGGACGCAACTCCGCCGCCGCTATTGCGGCGGCGGATGGTGGCCCGCTGGGGAGGAACGGGAACTGATCGATCTGGAGAAGATCGGCACCACCCGATACCGCTACCGCGGTTCGGTGATCCCTTCACCCTGGCCAGAACCTGTCGACACGGTGAACGCCGAGGCGACAACGGCTCTCGTGGAGAGCCCGGTGCATTGAAAGGTGCACGCCGGGTTCGGGAAGCGGTCCGGGGAGACGGGAATGCCGCAAGGCATTCACCGCGCCCCGGGCCGACTTTCATCGACCGCCCACA
>NZ_BAFC01000142.1 GCF_000248055.1 Gordonia sputi NBRC 100414
GCGCTGATCGTGGAGTTCGTCGCGGCTCACCGCGATGAACACGGAGTCGATCCGATCTGTGCGGCATTGCGCGATACGTCCGCCCAGATCGCTCCGTCCACGGTACGAGCCCACCTGAGCCCCCAGAAGACCGAGGCGCCTCGTGTGGTGCGTGACCGGGATCTCCTTACCCAGGTCCGCGCGGTGCATGCCGACAACCTCGGCGTCTACGGTGCCCGCAAGGTGCATGCCCAATTGCGCAGACAGGGCC
>NZ_BAFC01000141.1 GCF_000248055.1 Gordonia sputi NBRC 100414
GGGCCAGACCACCGGTGAGCCGCAGCCGGACACCTGCCACAGCCCGGTCATCCCCGGACGGACGAGCATGCGGCGCGACGTCGGGTCGTCGTAGGTATCGACCTC
>NZ_BAFC01000140.1 GCF_000248055.1 Gordonia sputi NBRC 100414
GCCTGTCGAGATCACTCCCGGCGAGACCTCAGCTCTTCAGCCGCGCGTCGAGCCAGTCGATCGTCTGCATCCCGAAGAGGTCGGTGCCCCAGCCGTACATGTTGGTCAAGAAGTGCAGCATGCTGCAGTCCGTCGGCTGGTAGTCGACGCGGGTGCCGCCTGCGCGGTAGGTCGCGGCGAGTTTGCGCGAATCCGCGGCGGGCACCAGCGACATCGGCGAGTCGTCCTTGGCGCAGGAGGCGATCAGCACCGGCGACTTCGGCGACTGCGTGCCGAGCATGTTGTCGCGGTAGACGTGCTGGAACTCAGGGATGTCGGCGGGGCTCTTGCCACCCTTGAACAGTGTGCGCAGCGGCACGAACGGCGTGCCGAAGTATGCGGGCGTCTGACACTGCGTGCGGAACACGTCGGCGAGCGCCTTGCCTGCGGGCGTCAGCTTGTCGTCGATCTTCATCTCCGGATACCGCGGCTCGAGTCCGAGCAGCGTCGCGAACGCGAAGCCCGAACCGACCGAGCCGTCGGACGTGCGGATGAAGTTTCGCTGGTTGACCACCATGCCCTCGAGCACGGTGCCCTTGATGTTCAACTCGGGCGCGTAGGCCGCGGCCTTCTCGGCACCGAACGCTGCACCGACTCCGCCGCCAGCGATCCCGAAGATCGCCTTGGGGGCGTTCTTCGACAGTCCCGCCGGTCGGTGGGCGAGTGCTGCGCGCATGCCGTCGAGCAGAGCGTTTCCGCCGAACTTGCCCGCGAAGACGCCGTGCGGCTTGGGATCACCGTCGTTACCGACGTCGCTGATCATCACCGCGTAACCCTTGCCGAACATCTGCGCGAGCGGTCCGAGCGCCGACCACGACGCACCGTCGAGCGGATCGGCTCCGGTCCACATCGACGACGGGTGGCAGTACGCACCGACGCTGTCGTTGGCGAACTGATAGCCGACGAGCGGCCGGGTGGCGTTGTCGCGGCCGTCGACCGGCACCATCAGGATTCCCGTGCTGATCTCGGGTTCGTCGTGCAGTCCGCGCGTGACATACATCAGCTTGTAGGCGTCGAGCTTGCCCGGACGGAATCCGGTGAACTGGACGTCGACCTTCTTGGCCTTGAGCACGGTGCCCGGTTTCTCGTCGCCACGCAGACGCGGCTCGGCGTAGAACGGGTCGCCGGAGGTGAGTGGCTTGATCACCTCGTCGGGACTTGCCAGCCTGCCGTTGGTGAACGTGCCGACGACGTAGCCGTTGAAGACTTCGCCGAGTCCCGGTGTGCGATTGGGTGGTGCGGCGTGGGCGGCGGGTGCCGACAGCACCGCTGCCGCGAGCGCAGCGACGGCGAGGACTACTCCGAGCGCTCCGCGTCGTCGGTTGTGGCGCACCGTCTTTGGTGTGTAACTCACTGGTAGGTCACCTTCGTCGTCTCCAGGGCGGACTGCAGCATCGGCGCGATGTTCCACATCGGGCGGTGGCTTTCCAGTTGCTGGTCATAGGGCTTGCGCAGCGTTGCGGAGAGTTCCGGCCAGTGATTGTTGACCTGATCCTTGTACTTGGGCAGCAGCTGATCGGTGATGTAGGCCCACCGCTCGGGGAAGACCGACCAATTCCAATCCGGCAGCGGCACAGTCAATGTCGCCGGGCGGCCGTTCGGGGCGGTCCCACTGATCTCGATCGAGCGGAACGAGCGCGGCGGGATCACCCCCGCGACCGACGGCGAGCCCGCGACGGTACTCGCGTACGTCATCGCCTCGCCGACGTCGCCCTTGTACGCACGCGTGGCATCCCACTGATCCTTGATGACCTCACCCTGTTCGCGACGCAGCAGCCGCGCGTTGCCCGCGGCGATCGCGTCGGGTTGCTTGGAGGCGATCTGTTGCCAGGCACGCAGGATCTCGCCGTCGAACAGGCCCGCACGGTGCATCTCGTCGAGAGCAGGCAGCCCGCCGACAACATAGGCGCGGTGCATCGGCATCAGGTCGGAGAAGATGTTCTTCTGCATCACCAGGATGTCGCCCTGGATCTTGCGCAGGTCGTCGGCCGAGATGGTGGCTCCGACGCGTGCCAGTGCGCGCAGACCGCGCGGAAGCTTGTCGACGAACACCGGCCCGAGGGTCGTATTGGTCTGTCCGACAATCGCATTGGCGATGGGCTGCAGACGGGCGAAGTCGTAGATGTTGGTCGCGAGCTCGAAGTCGAGGAGTCCACCGCCGAAGTCGGCGCCGACGAGCCCGCCCATGCCTGCCCACTGCAGTTCGCGGTGCGACAGTTGCAGATTCTCGTAGAAGCGGTACGAGCGAACCAGATTCTGTCGATTGGCGCTCACACCCGCTCGCGGGTTCCACGACGCGAGATCGATGCCCGCGGCCTTCGTGGTGTCGGCGAGCCAGTACTGGAAGAGCAGCGCGCGATACGACGACGGCGCGATCGAGCGACTGCGCGCTTCGTCGAGTAGCGAGCGCAGCACCATCGGATCGGTGGGCAACGCGGGATTCACGCCACCCGGCCCGTTCGACGCGTCACGATTGACCAGCGGCAGGTTGAGAACACTGTCGAGACGATCACTCGCCGATGCGTGCGGCGTCGCCGCGACCGTTCCGACGAACCCGAGCGTGACAACCACCGCTGCGAGCAGAGATGTCCCCAAGAATCTGCGCATTGTTCCCCTCCACGTCATCCACTTCTTACTTGCAGGTAAGAAGAGTCTGAGACGCAAGGTTAATGCCGTCTCATTCGAGAACGCAAATCGGGTACATTCCGATAACGATCGCTCGCAAACCTGGACACGACTGCTCAGCGGAACCCGAGGACCTCGTCGCCCCAGGCTTCACGCAGCGGCCCGTCGAGATCGTCGACGACGCTGTCGTGAGCGTCGATGGCAAGCGTTGCCCGACGGTCCGTGGTGAACGTCGGCCACGTGCTCGCAGGCGAGTCGAGACCGGAGTTCGGGTCGCCGTCGCGGATGAACGAACCCCACCGCGCCTGCATGTCGCGGCGATTCGCTCGCCGACCCGTCGACCTCCGAGCCAGAACTTGGCTTTGGTACCCGGATACGCGGCCGCGACGCGCTCGGCCGTGGGGATCGAGACCTCCGGGTACTCGGTCGCGATCGCGGTGAACATCTGCATGATCGCGGGCTCGGCGATGGGCATCAGTGGCGATTTCATGAACTTGAAGAGCGCGGCCTCGTCGCGATTGGTGCCGATGAGAAGTGGAATGGGCAGCGACTCGCCGTCGCGGTACACGTCGATCGGATGTCGCGGCACGAGATCGCCGTCGACCACCGGCGAGAAGGGGATGGTGCCCGGATGCGCGGCGGGCACCCCGGTGAACGCCTTCATCGTGGCGGCGACAACCTTGTCGGTGTCCAACGCCGCAAAACTGTCGATGTCGCCACAGGTGCCCCCGACGGCAGCAGTCAGCCTCTCGGCGACGTACGCGGCTCGTGCTCTGTCGTAGACCGAGGTCACCGGAGAGCTCTGCGCGACGGCGCGGTGGAAGAGTCCTCGTGCGAGCGGCATCGTCAACAGCGTCGTCACGATGCCGCCACCCGCCGACTCGCCCGCGACCGTCACGTTGTCCGGATCGCCGCCGAACGCGTCGATGGTGTCGGCCACCCAGCGCAGCGCGGTGAGGACGTCGCTGAGTGCCGCGTTGGTTTCGTATCGTCCACCGGCGGCGCTGTCGGAGACCCCGCCCGCACCAGAACCGCCTGCACCGAGATCGGCGAAGCCGAGCGCGCCGAGTCGGTAGTTCAGTGTCACCACCACGATGTTCTGCGTCGACGCGAGGTGGGCGCCGTCGTAGATGGGCTGTGTGCCTGCACCGAAAACGTATGCGCCACCGTGAATCCACACCATGACCGGCAGCCGCCGGTCATTTCCCGCCGCGCCCGCCGGCGCCCAGACGTTGAGGAACAGGCAGTCCTCACTCTTGATCGCGTCGGGTGACATCGGGACGCCCGGATTCACTTCCTGCGGCGCCGCAGCACCGAACGCGGTCGCGTCGACGGTTCCCGACTCCTGCTCGAGTGGCCGCGCGCGACGCCACCGGAGATCGCCCGTCGGCGGTGTGGCGTACCGGATGCCACGCCAGACGTCGACGTTGCCGGACGTCTGACCCCGATAGACCGTCTGGCCCGCCACTGCGTCGACTGCGCTGTTCACGCCGCAATGATAGGGGCGATCAGTGGTTCGGCCTGCTGGTTTGTGCCAAAGGATCATCCGACCCCACACTTACGCGGGACGTCGGATCAGGGGCCCCGGTGTGGGGGGATCAGGCGTCGCGAATACAACCTGAACGGGTGGAGCCCCCTGTCGGGATTGAACCGACGACCGCTCGCTTACAAGGCGAGTGCTCTACCACTGAGCTAAGGAGGCATGCGTGCGTGAGTATATCGGGCGCGCTGTCCGCCGCCTCACCGGGACGAGGCAGGCGACGATCGACACGATCGAACCGGGCAGCATCATGGTGGCGCCGCGCCGCCCGATCGACCGGTTCGACGTCGGCGCGATCACCGAGGTGCTCGACCTCGCGACAAAAATCGGTGCCGTGCTGCTCGACTCGGGAACCGGAGCGATAGACACCTCCTCGCAGATCCGGTTCGTCGCGAGCATCTACGGCGTCGAGGATGTGGACGTCGACGTCACGTACAACACGATCGTCGTCGTTGCTCGACGCGGCGCAACCCTTCCCCCGATCACGACGATGCAGACGGTGCACTACCGATCGCTCGACTTCACGCGCCTCGCGGCGGTCGACCGGTTGGTGCGTCGCATCAGGGACTCGGCGATCACGCCGTCGACGGCGCACCGGATCGTCGACCAGATCATCGCCGCCAAACACCCCTACCCCTACTGGGTCTCGACCTTCGCCTGGGGCCTGATGGCGTCGGGCATCTCGGTGCTCCTCGGCGGTGACGTCGTCGTCGCCGTCCTCGCCTGGCTCACCACCGTGGTCACCGTCTCCTTCAACCGCCGACTCAACAGGATCGGCACGCCGATCTTCTTCCAGCAGGTCGCGGGCGGATTCATCGCCGTCGTACCTGCCGCGCTCGTGTACGAACTCGGCGAGAAGACCGGGTGGCAAAGCCTGTCGATCACGCCGTCGCAGGTCATCGCCGCCGGGATCGTCGTGCTGTTGAGTGGACTCTCGCTGGTCGGTTCGGTGCAGGACGCCATCACCGGTGCGCCGATCACCGGTGTCGCCCGCTTCTTCGAACTGCTGCTCATGACCGGCGGCATCATCGCGGGCGTCGGTATCGGATTGCGCCTGATGAGCTCTGTCGGCATCTACCTCCCGACGATCACCTCGGCGACGGAGTTCGCTCCGGTCGACGTCCCCATTCGCGTCGCGGCAGGTGCCGTCGCGGCCTTCGCGTTCGCGCTCGCGAGCTATGCGGAACGTCGTGCGTTGCCCATCGCGTTCCTTGGCGGTCTCATCGGCGCAGGCGTCGCGGCAGCGGCAGCGTTCCTGCCGGTCGGCGACGTCATCGCCGCGGGTCTCGCCGCCACCTGCGTCGGCCTCGTCGGTGGCCTGCTGGCCCGCCGTGCGCTGGTTCCGCCGCTGGTCGTCGCGATCGCGGGCATCACTCCCCTGCTGCCCGGTCTCGCCGTCTACCGCGCGCTGTACGGCGTCCTCAACGACCAGACCCTGACCGGACTGACCTGGATGGCGGCAGCGCTCGGTGTCGGCTGCGCGCTGGCCGCGGGCGTCACGCTCGGCGAGTTCGTCGCGCGCACACTGCGCCGCCCGCGGCTGCCGGTGGCACCCGACTGGGCGCGTCGTGGCCGCGAGGCACGCGCCGCACGACGACGCTGGTGAGGTCATGAGGTCTTGTGAGTACTGGCCGTCGTCAGCGGGTAAGATCGGGTGTTGCGCATGACACAACCTCGCGCAACAGCAAGCCGAGAGGACGAAATGCCCCCCAAGACCACTGACATCGCCGACGAAGAGCTGGAGCCGGTGGCCGACGAGACCGCCAGTTCCGCACGACGCGTCGTCGCAGCGTATGCCACCGACGCCGACGAGTGCCGGATGCTGCTTGCCATGTTGGGGATCGCTCCGGGCGAGAACGCCTGAGTCGTGAACCCGGGATCCGAAGAGGTATCCGACCGTTCCGACACCGACGCATCCGCAACGTCCGGCGTGCACAACTCGGAGGCCACCTTCGGCGCACGCCCACCCGAGCCCGGCGAGCTCCAGCCCGGCGATCTCCATTCCCGCCCGTCCGGCGCGGGCGGCGATCCCGGCGGTTCTGAATTCGTCGTCGTAGCCAACCGACTGCCCGTCGACAAGGTGGTCGACGCCGACGGCAACGTCACCTGGAAACGCAGTCCCGGCGGTCTGGTGACGGCACTCGAGCCGATCCTGCGCAAGCACAAGGGCGGGTGGGTTGGATGGTCGGGCGCTGCCGAATCCGACTCCGAGGAAGCCGAAGTCGACGGCATCAGCATCCGCTCGGTCCCCCTCTCGGCCGAGGAGATCGCCGAGTACTACGAGGGTTTCTCCAACGCCACACTCTGGCCGCTCTACCACGACGTGATCGTCAAACCCGAGTACCACCGCGAGTGGTGGAACGCCTACGTCGAGATCAACCGCCGATTCGCGGAGGCGACGTCGAAAGCCGCTGCGCACGGGGCGATCGTGTGGGTGCAGGATTACCAGCTGCAGCTCGTCCCGAAGATGCTGCGCATGCTGCGACCCGATCTCCGCATCGGCTTCTTCTTGCACATCCCATTCCCCCCGGTCGAACTGTTCATGCAGTTGCCGTGGCGCACCGAGATCATCGAGGGCCTTCTCGGGGCCGACCTCATCGGGTTCCACCTGCCAGGTGGCGCTCAGAACTTTCTGTACCTCGCCCGGCGCCTCGCAGGCCAGGCCACGAGCAAGGGCACGGTCGGCGTGCGGTCGCGCTTCGGCGTGGTGCAGGTCGGGTTCCAGACGGTTCGCGTCGGCGCCTTCCCGATCTCGATCGACTCCGGAGATCTCGACACCCAGTCGAAGTCCAAGGACATCCGATCCCGCGCCCGGGAGATCCGCAAGGAACTCGGCAACCCCAAGACCATCCTGCTCGGCGTCGACCGACTCGACTACACCAAGGGCATCGACGTGCGTCTACGTGCGCTGTCGGAACTGCTCGACGAGGGTCGCATCGACCCACACGACATCGTCATGATCCAACTCGCGACCCCGAGCCGCGAACGCGTCGAGAGTTACGTCCGTATGCGAGCGGGGATCGAGCAGCTCGTCGGAAACATCAACGGACAGTACGGCGAAGTGGGCCATCCGGTGGTGGAGTATCTGAATCGATCGGTGCCCCGCAACGACCTGCTCGCCTACTACGTGGTGGCAGACGTCATGCTCGTGACGCCGTTGCGCGACGGGATGAACCTCGTCGCCAAGGAGTACGTCGCATGCCGCAGCGACCTGGGTGGCGCGTTGGTCCTGAGTGAATTCACCGGTGCCGCAGCAGAATTGCGCACCGCATATCAGGCAAACCCGTACGACCTCGACGGCGTGAAAGACGCCATCGTCGCAGCGATCGAGCAGACACAGGCCGAGGGCAAGCGTCGCATGCGGGCGCTCCGCAGGCAGGTACTCACCCACGACGTCGAGAAATGGGCGAAGAGCTTCCTCGACACCCTCACGTCGACGACGGAGACGACGTCGTCGGCCAATCGCGGAGTCCAGCTGGTCTCCAGCGGCGGCTCCGACGACACCGATCGTGGAGACGAGAATTCGTGAGCGACACGGGAATTCCCGACGACCTGCGTGATGCGGTAGCACGCACGGTCACCGTGTCCCGACTGTTGGTGTCGAGCGACTACGACGGCTGCATCGCGCCCATCGTGTCGCGTCCACAGGACGCCAAGCCCAACGAGGCGTCGATCTCGGCAATCCGCGCCGCGGGTGCACTGCGCGACACCGAGGCCGCGGTCATCTCGGGACGCTCGCTGCACGACCTTCGTGCGCTGTCGGGTCTCGACGACGACGCGGTCACCCTCGTCGGCAGCCACGGCACCGAGTTCACCACGGGGTTCGGCGAGCAGGTCACCGACGACGAGCGCGCCCTCCTCGATCGAATCGTCAAGGCGTTCAACGAGATCGCCGACACCCATCCGGGCACGACGGTCGAGGTGAAGCCGATCAGCGCCGCGCTGCACGTGCGCAATGCGGAACCCGACGTCGCCGACGACGCCCTGGCGCAGGCGCGGTCGGGGCCCGCATCGTGGCCTGGGGTTCAGGTGACCGAGGGCAAGATGGTCATCGAACTCGCGGTCATCGAGACGAGCAAAGGTCACGCACTCGACATATTGGAGACCCAGTTCGGTTCGGACGCAACGGTCTACATCGGCGACGACGTGACAGACGAGAAGGCGTTCGCGCACCTCACCGGCGAGCATGACATCAGCGTCAAGGTGGGCGACGGGGACACCGCCGCCCGCTACCGGATCGCCGACACCGACGACGTCGCAGCACTTCTCGAGCTCGTCGTCGAGTTGCGCAAGCAAGCCCTCTAGGCTCGGCTCACGCCGGCGCGGCGACCTGGTCGACCAGCGGGTCGTCGTGCGCGGAGCGTTTATCGGTTTCGCGGATCACCTTGTGGACAAAGCCGAGCTTGCGGACAACCGGGTGCGGGATGACGAACGGGTACAGCGGACGCGCGCCCATCGCCTGATTGACGCGATTGAACATGGTGCCCAACCACTTCCAGTCGTAGAGAAGACGTTCGATGGGTTGGTCGGCGTAGGACTCCAGCGGGATGATGTCGCGGTCCATCGCGAAACGCACCTGGTCGTTGTCGAGCCGAACGCCCGATTCCCGTGCGGTGTCGATGGTTCCGGTGATGTGCAGATAGTGGGCGAAACATTCCGCGAAGTCTTCCCACGGGTGCATCGTCGCGTACTCGGAGATGTAGGAGTCGGCCCAGTCGGCAGGCGCGCCGAACTTGTAGTGGCGGTCAATGGCGTCGCTGTAGCTCGCACGTTCGTCGCCGAAGAGTTCACGGCACTTCTCGAGGTATAGGTCGGCGCCCTCGCCGTTCTCGACGAGGATGCTCTCGTAGTAATGGCCAACCTCGTGCCGGAAGTGCCCGAGCATCGTCCGGTACGCCTCGCCCAGGTCGACGCGCAGCCGCTCGCGATAGGCGTCCAGGGTCTCGGAGAGGTCAATGGTGACGACGCCGTTCGCGTGTCCGATCGTCACCGGCCTACCGAGCGTCTGGCTCGACAGCAGGTCGAAAGCCAGCCCGCCGTCGGTGCGCCAGAACGGTTCGACGGGCAGGCCGAGGTCGACGAGTTGATAGACCAGCATGCGCAGGTCCGACAGCGCAGACGGCAGCTTCTCGCGACCGATCGGGTCGTCGGCGTCGGGGATCTTGCGCAGCAGCGAATCGGGGAAGCACCGACCGCGCATGCCCGCGTCCTCCTCGGAGAACTCGGCAGGGGTCATCCAGTTGCAACCGCTGTCCCAATTGACGCAGCGCACCCAGCGTTCGCCGTCGATGTCGACGCCGTCGTCGGAGGCGACGACCAGCGATCGACTCGGCAGATGGATACCGACCGTCGTGCCGCAGTTGGGGCATTGCTGTCCGAGAAAGCCCGACAGCGCATTACAGATGGGACATGTCAGTGCATGCATGGGTTCATCGTATGCTGATGCGCTCTTTGCCATCGTCAATGGGCAGCTCACCACGGACCGTCGCCATGACCTGGTAGTTGTCCAGCGAGATCGAGCCGTTGTGGTTGTCGAGGAAAGCGGTGTCGGCGGCGTCGCGACCGGTGGCGATACGCACGAGGCTCTGTCGTGGTGACAGCTTTGTCGCATCGACCACGACCCACTGCCCCTCGATCAGCGCCTCGGCGACAGCGTGGAAGTCCATCGGGTCGCATCCGGGCGCGTACACGGCGACCAATCGAGCGGGAATGTTCAACGCACGCAACAACGCGACGACGAGGTGCGCGTAGTCGCGGCAGACGCCCGCACCCGCGAGCAGGGTGTCGACGGCGCCGTCGATCGGGTCGCTCGCGCCGGGGATGTAGTCGAGGCGGTCTTCGACGAATGCGGTCACCTGGTCGAGCAGTTCACCCGCGGGAAGCGAGGCGTCGAACTGTCCGGCGGCGAACCCGAAGAACTTGTCGCACTCGGCATATCGACTGGGGCGCAGGTACATCGAGCGGTCCGTCGGAGCGACCGCCACCGGGTCTGCTGGCGCGGTCACGGCCGCGGTGTAGTTGACGGCGACGACACCCGACTCCACGTTCAGCCGGTGAATGCGCCCGCCGTGCGGATCGATGATCTCTTCCGGGGTGATCTCGTCGCCGTTGACCGCGACGACGAGCTTCTCGTCGAGTTCGAGGCCGGGCATCCTCGCCACGGCGATCTGCATCTCGAGTTCGGTCGGTGCGGTCACGGAGATCGACATGGTCGCGGAGACGTCACGCGGCAGCGTCAGGGGGGAGCTCGACATATCGCTCACTGTAAGGGCGAATTGCCCGCCACGTGTAATCGAAGGTCACACCTGCGCTGCGGCCTTCCGGGCCGCCTTCCGCCTGCGGGCCGTTCGACGCCGGAATTGCCACGTGCTCAGGCCGGTGAGGAACAGCAACAGTGGCGCCATGCCGAGGACGAACCAGAACACCCGCCACCACGCGTTCACGGAAACGCCATAGTGCAACGTCGGCTGCGCCCAGTCGTCGATGATGGTGTTGGACACCGTCTTCGACTCACCGTTGAACACCGCGATCTTCGCCGGATCGTGCCCATCGACGCCGACCTCACGATTCGCGTGATAGGTCGCGCTGTGCGCCCAGAGGTCGGGTCCGTCGGCGAGCATGTCGACGGAGTAGAAGCCGGTGGGGTCTGACGGCATGCCCACCCACGTGGCCTTCGCCCCGGGATAGCGCGCGGTCGCCGCGTCGATGGCCTGATCCACCGACATCATCGGACCGCTGCCGGTCGACGGCGGCATCGAGTAATTGTCCTCGGGAGGCGCGATGCCACCTGTTGCGGCATACCAGGTCTTCGCGACGCCCGGCGTCTCGAAGTTCATCCCGGTGAGTCCCCAGATCAGCAGCGGGATCGCCGCGACGATGCCGATGATGTTGTGCAGGTCATAGTCGCGCGCGAAGCGCCCCTTGCCGATTCGCACCCGGAAGCGGCTGCGAAGACGGCGAAATCCTGGCCACCAGATGATCACTCCGGAGATCGCGAGGAACACCAGGAGCAGCCCCGTGAGCGCCAGAATGACTGCACCCCAGGTCATTCCGGATACATACCAGCCCGAGTTGGCGATCGGCGAAGGCTTCGCGAGCCACGACACGTAACCCGGGTAGTCCTCACAGGTCAGTGCGCAGTCGTGCAGATTGACCAGGAAGCCCAATACACCGCCGTTGAGATCGCCGTGCGCGTTCACCTTTCCGGTGCCCGCATCGACGAACCAGGTGCCCGCTCCCGGCTGCGACGAGGAGACGAAGTAGACGCCGTCCTTGAGCGAGATGTACGCGGCGTCGAAAGCCGGGTCGGCTTTCTTGACGCTCGCGATCGCCGCGCCGAACGTCACCGGATTGTCGGTCGGTGTCGATGTGAGCTTGTCCGCGTTGGTTATTCGCGTCAGCTCCGGGGCGTACACGAGTATCGCGCCCGAGGTGCAGATGACGACCAGGATGGCTCCGAGGACGATCGACAGCCACCGATGGGTCACGATGAACGTCGTGGTAAGCGGCTTGCGCGCCGCCTTGCGCTTGACCTTTTTCTTGCCGCCCACAGGCCTTGGCGTCGCGGAGGCTTCGACCGATTTGTCCGCTTCGCGGATTTTCGTTGCGGGACTGTCGGATTCGCGAATTTCCGACGTTGGCGATTCGTCAGCAGAATCGGTCGTCGTCGGTGCGCCACTGTCCATTTGCGAAGGCTAGCATGCCCTAACTTAGCGTCGTGGCGGGTTGTTCGCCTACGCGAGCGAGGCGACCGGATCTGCGTATATCACGCTGAGCGCCACCACGATTGCCGCACCCTCGGGCACCGTGACCCCGAACAGGGACGGCGTGAGTTCCATCGGCCAGTCGGTTTTCGACGCGGCGTCGAACGCCGCCTGCACCGGCGCGAGGCCGTGCGGATGCGCGGCGAAGGCGTCTCCTGCGACGACGACCGAATCCGGGTTGAGCGCATCACGGAACGTCGCGACAACCTCACCGAGGATCCGTGCGCGTTCGTCGACGATCGGTGATGCGTCCGGTGAGATCCCCAGACGCTTGGCCGCACGCAGCGTCGGCTCGCTGCCGATGACGTCGGACAGTGTCGCGCCACTCCCTGGACACAGCACTGGGGCGTCGACCCGCACGTGCGCGATGCTGCCCGCGCCGCGTGCCGGGATGTGGACACGACCATTGAGCGTCATGGCCATGCCGGTGGTCTCGCGCGCATAGAAGAACAGGCCCGACGCGGCGTCGATGATCGTCTGGCCGAGCAGCAGTTCGGCCGCGGCCATGGCCTCGACGTGTTCGCAGACCGAGACCGGCACATCCAGTGCGTCTGCCAGCGCCGGCCCGAGTTGCGCGCGATGCCACCCGAGGATCGGATGGTCGACAGTGCCCGACGCCGCGTCGACCGAACCGCCGACCGCCGCGCCACCCCAGAGCAGGCGTCGCCCCGAGAACCGGTCGGCGAGTTCGCGGAGTTGCCCGCAGAGTTCGGCGAGCGCGGCGTCGGCGTCGCCGCGC
The DNA here is from genome assembly GCF_000248055.1 of Gordonia sputi NBRC 100414. Lineage (GTDB taxonomy): Bacteria > Actinomycetota > Actinomycetes > Mycobacteriales > Mycobacteriaceae > Gordonia > Gordonia sputi. Next base: position 12,707 of record NZ_BAFC01000140.1, read on the forward strand.
GGGGTCAGCACCGCATGGCTGTAGAGGGGTCGCCCACCCAGATCCACGATGGTTAAAAGGGTGCGGCGTGCGCCGATGTGCATGCCGGCCGCGCACAGCGTGTCGCGGTCGAGGGTGAGCGGATTCTTGGGGCGCCCGATGCTGCCGGGGCTGACGAGGTCTGGCCTCTCGGTGACCAAACCCTGACCCGCGAGTGCCGTGACCTGGCGATTGATGGTTGCCGGGGACAGTCCCGTGACGTCGGCAAGTCGGTCACGGGTGATGGGTGCGCCGACCCGGATCGCGTGCAGCACGGCTGCTGCAGGCGTCGAGCCGATCTGCAGTGTCGCCGGGACGACTCCACGCAACATGCGCTGAATGTAGCAGCGCGGTCGTGGCCGGACTCGGCAGCCCACGCAGCGACATCGGTCGAGGTACTCGGACTCGATAAAGTGAAGCCCATGACCACACCCTCCGACGCTCCGACCGGCCAGACCTCGCCCGCCGACGACACCACCGCAGCGCACATCGACAACGCGAAGGTCGCCGTGGTGACCGGAGCGAGTTCAGGTATCGGCGAAGCCATCGCGCGCACCCTCGCGGCGCAGGGCTACCACGTGGTGGTCGGTGCGCGGCGCGTCGATCGCATCACCGAGCTCGCGGCCGAAATCGGCGGCACCGGAAGACAACTCGACATCACAGACGATGAGTCGGTCGCCCGATTCGTCGACGGCCTCGACCGCGTCGACCTCCTCGTCAACAACGCGGGAGGCGCCAAGGGACTCGACCCGGTCGCGTCGGCGAACCTCGACGACTGGCGCTGGATGTGGGAGACCAACGTCCTCGGCACGCTGCGGGTCACCAAAGCCCTGCTGCCCGCACTCGAGGCGTCAGGCGACGGTCTGATCGTCACGATCACCTCCACCGCAGCGCTCGAGGTCTACGACAACGGCGCGGGCTACACCTCGGCCAAGCACGCCGAGGGCGTGCTGCACCGCACGCTGCGTTTCGAGTTGCTGGGCAAGCCGATCCGACTCACCGAGATCTGCCCGGGGATGGTCGAAACCGACTTCTCGCTGGTGCGTTTCGGCGGCGACAAGGAGCGCGCCGACGCCGTCTACTCGGGAGTGACCCCACTGACCGCCGACGACATCGCCGAGGTCGTCGGATTCGTCGCCTCCCGACCGCCGCACGTCGACCTCGACCAGATCGTCATCCGGCCGCGCGATCAGGCATCGTCGCGGCGCAATGTTCGCACCGGGTAGGGCGGGGATCCTTTAGTTGGGCGCGCCCACGGACGTTGGGGCGCCCTTGGGTGTCGCGGGAGCCGACGCCGTGCGCGGCTCACCCTTGATGGCCGACATCGACTTCCACGTCGGCCAGTCGTAGGTCCAGTCGAAGATGTCGCCGTCGGCTTCCGACAGGTCGATCCGCGTGCCGGTCACCTCGACCGGATCGCCGAAGATCGCGGTGTTGAAATACTGCTGCGCGTTCTCGAGCGAGAGGTTGATGCACCCGTTGGTGACGTTCGACGCCCCTTGCACGCCAACGGTTTCCGGGTTGGCGTGAATGAACTCGCCATTGTTGGAGATGCGGACGGCCCAACGCTCGTGGACGTTGAAGTACCCCGCGGCCGGATTGCTCATGTAGAAGTCTTCGTGCTTCTCGCTGACCACGTGGATGCCCGAGCGCGTGACGTTGCGGTCGACGTCGCCCTGCCCGTAACTACACGGAAGCGTCATGAGGGTCGCGCCGTCGCGCACGACGACGATCTGGTGACTCCCCGCGTCGGCCTTGACGATCTGCGACCGTCCGACCACGTAGTCGCTGGTGACGTCGGCCGCGCCGTAGGCGCCGTCGCCGTGGTCGAGGCCGTACAGCTTGGCCGACATGTGGATCTTGGTGCCGGGAGCCATGTACTCCTTGGAACGCCAGTGCACGCGCGAGCCGTTGTCCTCGCCGAGCCAGGCCCACGCGCCCTCGGTGGGCGGCTCCGTCGTCAGCGTGAGCGCCTTCTCGACAGCTTCTTTGTTGTCGACAATGCCGTCGAACTTCAGGATGAGCGGCGCGGCAATGCCCACTTCCTGGCCGTCGGCGATATTGACGACGACGTTGAGCTGCGTCTTCGGGTCCAGTGTGGTGAACTTGCCCTCAACCGGAGTGCTCATCCGGTCGTACCCGGTCGCACTGCCCTGCCACGTGTAGGTGGTGCCGTATCCGAGCGGCTCGGTGACGGTGAAGGTCGTGCGGTCGTCGGACATGGTGCCCGGGATGGCCTTGCCGGACGGGTTGAGGAGCTTGACGTCGGGGTTAAGGACCCCATCAATGGCCTTGACCTCGACCTTTGTGGTCGGGTTCGGCGCAGCCTCGTCGGTCAGCGACGGCGTGAACTCCACGCGGGCCGTCGGCTTCTTGGGACCGCTCGCCGCTTGGGTGTCGCTCGACTTACCGCACGCCGCGAGCACAACTGCCGCAAGGGTCGCCAATCCACCGGTGGCGAGCACCGTGCGGCGACTGGGCATTACATTCTCGGACATCGAATACACAATAGCGATCGCATATGAGGGAGCGCCGTCGAAGACCTGTGAGGAACCTTCGACTCACTTCGCTCCGGCACCCTTTTTCGTCGACCACGCCTGACGCACAGGCCCGAGGTGGGCACGCTCACCGTCGTGGTCGAAGATCGACAAGATCTCGACGGCACCGTCGCGTGCCCGAATCGCGTGCGGGATCATCGTTGCGAATTCAGCTGCCTGACCTGCAGGAACCAAGATCACACGGTCGCCGAGCCACAGTTCGACGGTCCCCGAGAGCACGGTGAACCACTCGCGCCCGGGATGCACCCCGAGGTTCTTGGGGTCGACGGGCGCTCCCGGGACGATCCTCATCTTGGCGACCGACACCCCGCCCGGCGTGTCCGAACCGGACAGCGGCCACACGGTCACGCCTTCGCTGTCGTGCGGCTGCGGCCGGATCACCACGTCCTCGTCGGATGCAGGCTCGACGAGTTGGTCGACGGACGTGCCGAGTGCGCGCGCGATGGCCACGATCTGGTCGAGGGCGACGCGTCGACCCCCGGTCTCGATCCTGCTCAATGTGGACGGACTCATCTCACAGCGCGACGCCAGCGAGTCGAGCGTCCAGCCTTTTGCGAGTCGGAGGCCGCGGATGCGCTGCCGGACCACATCATCGAGTTCTTGCTCCATACGCAAGATGGTATGCCTTAAACGCACAGGCTGGCTAACCTCGGAGCCATGGGACACGATTCACACCCGCACCGGCACGGCCACGAACACCAGCACGAGCATGGACATCAGCACGAGCACCAGGGCGAGGACATGGTCGAGATGCTCGAACTCGACGCCGCCGTCATGGGCTCATACCTCGACAAGGCAACCGACCGAATCCGCGCGGCACTCGGGCGTGAGCCGTCGGTGATCGTCGACGTCGGCGCAGGCACGGGTGTCGGGGTTCGCGCCCTCGCACGCGCATTTCCGACCGCGGAGATCATCGGCGTCGACGCTTCTCCCAAGATGACCGCCCACATCGACGCGGCGGGCCACCCGAGCGTGCGTACCGCGATCGCCGACCTCGACAACGGCTGGCCGGCAGCGCTCCCCGACGCCGACGTCATCTGGGCGTCGTCATCGCTGCATCACATCGCCGATCCCGACGCCTTCCTCCGCACCGCGGCCGCGCATCTTCGGCCGGGCGGAGTACTCGCCATCATCGAGATGACCTCTCCCCCACTGTTTCTGCCGAACGACGATCCGCTCGAAGAACGCATCGTCGCGGCGATGAGCACCCACGAGATGAACCCGTTCGCGGATTGGACGCAGGCGTTTTCACAGGCCGATCTCGACGTCGTCGAGGGCGTCGACCTGTCTGTGGAGATCTCCGAGATCACGCCGACGGTGCTCCGGTACGGCGCGTCGTGGCTGTCGCGGATACGAGCGGGCCTCGCCGACGACCTGATCGTCGACGACCTCGCCGCCATCGATGCGCTGGTGGACGCCGAGTCGCCGTCGTCGCTCGCCCGGCGCACCGACCTGAACGTACGCAGCGGCCGCAGGATGTGGATCACCAAGCCGCACCGCACAACCGACACAAATCTCTGAGAACGGAGACACTTTCATGCCACAGACATCGACTGTCACGTATGACACGCTCGTGATCGGCGGTGGCGCAACAGGTTTGGCTGCCGCCGTCGCGCTGGCCCGGTCGTTGCGCTCGGTCGCGGTCGTCGACGCGGGCAAGCCCCGCAACGCGCCCGCCGAGGGAGCACACAATCTCCTCGGCCGAGAAGGAGTCTCGCCGTTGCAGCTCGTCGCCATCGGTCGCGAAGAAGCGCAGTCCTATGGCGCACAGATCATCTCGGGAGAGGTGAAGTCGGTCACGCGCACAGAATTCGACCACGCAGAACCCTACGGAGACACCACCTTCGACGCAGCTCTGGTCGACGGAACGACGCTGCGCGCCCGCCGGTTGCTGCTGGCATCCGGACTCGTCGACGAACTACCGGACATCGTCGGCATCGAATCACTCTGGGGCACAGACGTATTGCACTGCCCCTTCTGCCACGGGTACGAGGTTCGTGGAAAGCGCATCGGAATCCTCGGTACGGGACCGGCCACGCCGCATCAGACACTGTTGTTCAGGCAGCTGAGTCCGCACATCACGGTGATTGATCACGGTATGCCGCCGCTGTCCGACGACGACCGCGCGATGTTCGACGCACTCGGCGTCGAGCACGCCGCAGGTCCGGTGGCCCGGCTGGACACGGATGCGTCGGGACATCTACGCGCCGCGGTCTTGGCCGACAGCAGCGAAGTGGAACTCGACGCGCTGGTCGTCGCACCGCGTTTCGTCGCGAGAACCGCACTGTACGAGTCGTTGGGCGGCGAACCGACCACGACGCCTGCGGGTGTGTTCATTCCGACGGAGATGGGCGGCCGGACCCCGCTCACGGGCGTGTGGGCCGCGGGGAACTGTGCCGATCCGATGGCCATGGTCGGCGCAGCGGCCGCAGCGGGCACGCAGGCCGGCGCGATGATCAACGCCGACCTCGCCGTGACCGATGCACGTAGGGCGGTCGGCAGCGCAGCCGCGTAGTCGTCGATCGTGCGGGCGTCGTCGAAGATTGGAGGCAGCACGCCGTCGACTGACCGGAGAATGTGTGTCGAATCGAAGGATGTGTGTGCTGCAGCGCCCACATCCTTCGATTCGACACACATTTACGCGCCGCGGCCGGCCGCGCGCGCCGGAACGCTAGTCGGGGAAGCCGTCGAGCACCGCGCGGCTGCCGGACAGTCCGAGCCTGCTCGCTCCGGCCTCGATGAGTTCTGCCGCGAAGTCGGCGGTGCGGATGCCACCGCTGGCCTTGACCCCGACGGTCGGGCCGACGGTGTCACGCATGATGCGCACGGCCTCGATCGACGCGCCGCCCGCCGGATGGAAACCCGTCGACGTCTTGACGAATCCTGCGCCTGCCGCCACTGCGCGACGGCACACCTCGGCGAGAGTCTCGGGACCCGCAACGTCGAGGAGAACGGCAGATTCGACGATCACCTTGAGCACCGCGGCGTCGCCGATCGCCTCGTGCACGGTCAGCACGTCGACGAATACCTCGTCGAAGTGGCCCGCGAGCGCTGCCCCGACGTCGATGACCATGTCGACCTCGTCAGCACCGGAGTCGACGGCCAGCCGCGCCTCCGCGGCTTTGACCAGCGAGTGGTGCTTCCCTGACGGAAAGCCCGCGACGGCGCACGACTTCTGAGCGCCCGTAGCGATCGGCAGCATCGACGGTGAGAGACAGACGGCGTAGACGCCGAGGGCTGCGGCCTCGGCGACCGTCGCTTCGGCGTCCGCGCGGGTGGCTTCTGGTTTGAGGAGTGTGTGGTCGACGATCGCGGCGACGTCGGAGCGCGTCAGGTCGGTGTTGGTCACATAGGCGAGCTTGGCACACTGAGTGGTGTGACCCTCGCAGACACCTCCAGCCCAGACACCTCCGGCCGACGGTATGTGCTGACCCTCGGATGTCCGGACCGGACCGGTATCGTCGCGCGGATCTCGACGTTCCTCGCCGACGTCGGCGGTTGGATCACCGAGGCGGCCTACCACTCCGACCCCGACACCGGCTGGTTCTTCACCCGCCAGGCCGTCCGCGCCGACTCTGTCTCGACCGACGTCGACGATCTTCGCGAGCGGTTCGCCACGGCCATCGCCGATTTCGGACCGGACACCGTCTGGCGACTCACCGACAGCGGGGTGCAGAAGTCGGTGGTGCTCCTCGTCAGCAAGGAGGGGCACTGCCTCACCGATCTACTTGGTCGCGCCGACCGCGGCGAACTACCCGCCCGCGTCGAGGCCGTCGTCGGCAATCATCGTGACCTCGAGGGACTCACGACGCGGTTCGGCGTGCCGTTTCACTACGTGCCCTTTCCCGCAGGCGACAAGCAGGGCGCCTTCGAGAAGGTCGCGTCGATCGTCGACGACCTCGATCCCGATGCCGTCGTCCTGGCCCGTTTCATGCAGATCGTGCCGCCGCAGCTGTGCGATCGGTGGGCAGGCAAGGCCATCAACATCCACCACAGCTTTTTGCCGAGCTTCGTCGGAGCGCGCCCCTACCATCAGGCGTTCGCGCGCGGCGTGAAACTCATCGGCGCGACGTGCCACTACGTCACCGCCGACCTCGACGCCGGGCCGATTATCGAGCAGGACGTCAGCCGCATCGACCACAACGACTCGGTGAACGACATGGTGCGTCAGGGCCGAGACATCGAAACGCTCGTTCTCTCACGCGGCCTGCGCTGGCACCTCGAGGATCGCGTGCTGGTTCACGGCCGAAAGACCGTGGTGTTCAACTAGTTTCGCGCACAGTCGGCGGGACGAGCGCACAGTCGGCGCGATAGAGCGCCCGGTCGACGGTCAGAAGTCGAACCCGCCGAAGTCGCCGCCACCGAAATCTCCACCGCCGAAATCTCCGCCACCGAAGTCGCCTCCGGAATCGCCGCCACCCCAGTCGCCGCCGCCGCCCGAGTCGCCGCTGCCCGAGTCTCCGCCGCCCCAGTCGCCGGAATCGCCGCCGCCGTCGATGCCTGCCATGTCGGAGCCGTCGCCCGCGCCGTTCTCGAACGCGGCTGCGTCGTAAGGCACTCCGTGCATGCCCGAGAACAGCGTCGAGAAGAGCAACATCGAGCCGACGCCCCAGGCACCCGCGACCAGTGCGGGCTTCCACCACGGTTCGGAGTACCACCCGGCGGGCACGGGGCGCCCGGCAACCCGTCCGCCCGGATAGTAGTTCGGGGTCCGCGACGACGGCGCCGGCGACGCCTCGACCTGACGTCCGTCGAACTCGACGGTGCGGTCCTCGGTGACGGCACCGGCGCTGCGCTGACCGTCGAGCTCAGGGATCGCCGGGCCCGGGTCCATGTTCATCGCCGTGCGCGCGGCGCGGATGTAGTAGAGCCCCTCGATCGCGGTCTGCTTCGCGAGGCGGGCCTGCGCGGGCGAGTTGGCCTGATCGATCTGCGAGCCCGCCGCCGTGTAGCGCTCACCGGCGTCGGCGAGTGCCTGCTTCGACGCGGGCGAGTCGCCGACCAGCATGTACACCTGACCGCCGAGACGTTCGATGACCTGTCGGGCGTCGGCCTTGGCGTCGTCGAGGCTGCGGGCCTTGCTCGCGCCCGAACGCTGCTGCGACACCACCACCACCCCAACCACGAGGACGACGACGATGATGATCAAGAGCAGCGCGGTCATGTTCTCCTCCAACACGGGGGCGGGTGGGTGTCGTGACAAAAAATCGGACATCCCCCTTCGAGGGTACCGATGCCGCGCGGGTCCGGCCTGCGACGACGTCGTGGAACTGCCCTGGCGGCCAGGGATTGGTCCCAGATCGGTCGGACGGGGTCAGAGGACGTTGCAGCCATTCGAGTTGTCGTTGGCACCCGTGGCGGAGTTGGTCAGCGTGAGGTTGTCGCCGTCGACGGCAAAGTCGACGCCGTCGTTGGTCACCTTGAGGTTCTTGACGTTCACCTGATCGAAGAACGGGCCGAACATCGTCTTGGACACGCCGTCGACGATCTGCTGGGCATAGTCGGACGGGATGCCGAAGACCAAGGCGTTGGCCTTCACGACCTCGAACTTGATGTGACCGTTTTCGGTCGTGGGTTTGATCGTCGCGCTCACCGGGATCGGGATGAATCCCAGGTTGAACGACGTACTGACGTCGACGGTGCCGTCTGCCTCGTTACCCGTGATGGACTCGATGTTCGCGCCGGAGACGATCCCACCGGCACCACTCTGATCGGTTCCGGTGCCGCTCCCGCCGGTACCGGTGCCGCCTGTGCCCGTGCCGCTGCCGCCCGTCTCCTGCTTCCCGAGTTCGACGACGCGAGAGAACGGGACGTATCCGCTGCCGTCGAGCGAGCCGACGGTGGTCTTGTCGCTCTCGGCGTCGATCCGGTCGGCACGGATGTGCAACCGGGTCGCGGCCGAATCGTTCGCGGTGTCGACCTGCACCCAGGGGATCTCGCTTCCCGTGGCCTGCAGCAGCATCGGCTTCTTGCTGAGCGAGACGGTCGTCGGCACCCCGGTGAGGCTGCTGAACTGCTGCTCGAGGCAGTCCGTCACCCGCTTACGCAGGATCAGCTCCGACGCCACCGCGCCGATGACGAGTACCAGGACCAGTGCAGCCGCGGTGATGCCGATGATTTTGGCGGTGCGACGCCGACGCACAGGCGAGGTGAGGACCGGCTCGCCGGTGGGATCGGCCGGATCGATGACAGTCGTCGCCGTACCCTGCTCGAATGACCGGGTACCACCGTCGGTCGCCGAGTACGCCCGCGGTCCGGGTTCGGTCGGTGCCGCGGCGAACTGCTCGGTCGGGGCGTGATCGGCGGGAGCGTGATCGCTTGGCGCGTGATCAGTTGATGAGGCCCCAGCGGGCGTCGACGACGAAGTCGAGTCGGCCACCGGCGCCCATTCGCTGTCGGGGGTTGCCGACGGGTCGGCGTCGCCTGGCCGCGACTGGGGTTCCTTCTCGTTATCGGTCATGGTCAGAGCACCTTCGGTCCGTGGTCGTCGATCCGTGGCGCACAAGCTCGGTGGTGAGTGCTTGGGCCGAGATCGGTCAGATGGATTTCCGGTTGGCGAGGACGGCGATGCGCGTCCGTGCCGTCTCCACCGCCGCTAGGTCGATGTCGTGAGCCCGGACACATTCTCCGGACCCGTACGCGGCGACCACCGTACCCAAGGGATCTGTGATTTGGCTGTGGCCTACACCGGTTGGTGTACTGCCCCGCGCAAGGTCCGGATCCTCGGGTTCTGCCTGCCCGACCGCAACCACGTAGCACGACGAATCGAGCGCCCTCGCCGTCGCGAGCACTTCCCATTGCGCGACCTTCCCCGGCCCCGCACCCCATGACGCAGGCACGGCAATGACCTGCGCGCCGCGATCGGCAAGGGTCGTGAACAGATCGGGGAAACGGATGTCGTAGCAGGTGGCGACGCCGACCGCGGTGCCCGCGACGTCGACGATCACCGGTTTGTCGCCTGCGGCAACGGTCCGGGACTCGAGAAACCCGAATGCGTCGTAGAGGTGGATCTTGTCGTACGACTCCCGGCGACCATCGGGATGCGCGATCAGCAGGGTGTTGAACACCCGGCCGTCGTCGGCGGGCGTGAACATGCCCGCGATGATCACGATCTGCCGGTCGACGGCGATCTGCGAGACCCGCGTGGCCCATGGCCCGTCGAGCGGTTCGGCGATCGGGCCCAGCGGAACCCCGAAGCGACACATGGTCGCCTCCGGGAACACGACGAGGTCGGCTCCGTCGCCTGCAGCCTGTGCCGCGGCGTCGGCAACGACGACGAGATTCGCGCTCGGATCATCGCTGGAGTTGATCTGTGCCATTGCGATGCGCATGTGGCAAGCGTAGTTGCCCGACCCGACCGTCGAGACGGTCTCGGCTACTCCGTCGGCGCAACGACGGACCACGGAACCGTCAATACATTGTCGACGCTGCGCCTGCGGACGGGCTCGACCGGAACACCCGCCTCGGACAACAGTCGCAGCGTTTCGCGCCACCGGGCACGCGGGCCGAACGCGGCGTGCGGAGCCGCGAGGTCCCAGCACCGATCGGCGGCCACGAGCAGCTCGTGCACGGGCTCGCCGGGCACATTGCGGTGGATGAGCGCCTTGGGTAGCCGCTCGGCAACCTCCGACGGTCGGCTCGTGTACGCGGGAGCCCAGCTCAGGGTGAGGCTGCGGGGTCCGTCAGCGTCGAGCAACACCCACGTGCAGCGTCGACCGAGTTCGTCGCAGGTGCCCTCGACGATCACGCCGTTCGGTCCGAGCCGGTCCATCAGCCGACGCCATGCGGGCCAGACCTCGTCCTCGTCGTACTGCCGGAGCACGTTGAACGCACGGATGAGCTGCGGTCGCAGTCCCGCGAGTTCGAACCCACCGAGACCGAATCGCACACCGTCACGAGGTTCGACGACGCGCTCGGGATCGATCTCGAGTCCGACCATCTCCAGATCGGGCGCCACCGCTCGCAACCGCTGAGCCATCTCGACCGTGGTGTCGGGTCGGGCACCGTAACCGAGGTCGACGACGAGCGGTGCGTTCACCTCACCGAGCGCCGTGAGCACCGAGGCATCGGTTGCCATCCAACGGTCGACGCGGCGCAGACGGTTGATGTTCGTCGTGCCGCGAGTGATCCGGCCGGTCGGTTTGCCGGAGCCGCGCTTGTCGGAGCCACGCTTGTCGGGGCCGGCTCCGCGCTCAGGCAAGGCGCTAGAGGTTCTTCGTGATCCAGTCGGCGGCGTACTCGGCCTCGGCACGGAACAGGTCGACGAGGTTGACCAGCATCAACTGCTCGAGCTTGCCGTTGACGAACGGGATGTACACCTTGACCTCGGTGGTCTTGCGGATCGTGCAGCCCGTCTCCGTGGGAAACAGCTCCTGCCAGCCGTTGAGGCTGCCGGGACCCGCGGGAATCGACGCGTTGTAGTCGCCCTTGGTGTTGTCGGGGTCGAACGGACCGAACGACTCCTCGCGGGTGATGACCATGTCCTTCATCAGCACGGTCTGCGCCAGTGCCGGGAGCTGATCGCGTCCGATGGTCTGCTTGAGGACAACACTCATGCCGGTCTCGTCGGATCGGAAATCCTCGACCTCGCAGTGCGGCGAGATCATCTGGAACCCCGCCATCATGTCGTCCCAGTACTGCTTTGTGCTCTGCGCTTCGTAGAGCTTCTCCACGGGATGCGAGTAGCGCGCTGAGTAACTGAGCCGTCGTGCCATGGGTTTCAGGCTAACCGAGCAGGGTACGGCCATCAAAAACCGGCACCCGCGCCTACCCGCGCCGTAGCGCGTCCTCTCGCCACCAGCTCAGTGGTTGGACTGCTCCCAGGTGACGGTCTCGTCGTGCTCGGCGTCGAGCAGCTTGATCAGTTCGTCGATGACGGCCTTCTCGATCTTGCCGCCGACGAACGGGATCGAGACGTTCGCGCTGCCGCTGTACTGCATCGACGCGGGATCGCCCGTCACCGACACCGTGGCCTCGACCGTCGCGGGTGCGCCGGTGACCGACGCGGTCATGGTCCCGCTGATGGTCTCGCCGTTACGTGTGAACACGTTGCGACGCGGGATCTCGAGGTCGCCGGGGCGGACCTTGGTGATCATCGACGGGAGTTTGTCCTCGGGGATGCCCTGCTTCATCTCGACGGTCACGGTGTCGCCGTCGAGGGAGAACGACTCGAGCACGCCGTGACTCGAGTTGATGATCTGGAGCAGATCACGCCAATACTGCTCGTTGGTGATGATCTCCCAGTACCGCGCGGTGGAGAACGTGTAGGTCACGGTGTGATTCAGCGTGCTCGCCATGAGTGAGGACATTACCCGAGCGAGCGCGCACCATCGGTCCCGACAGCGCGTGCTCGGTTACCGTTACACCGTGATCGACAACCCTTCCGCCCTGCAATCCGCGCCGCTCGCCGATCTGACCACGCTGCGGGTCGGCGGACCGGCACACGCGATCGTGCACTGCCCGGACACCCGCAGCGTCGTCGAGGAGATCACCGCACTCGACGCCGAGTCGGAACGGGTCCTCGTCATCGGCGGCGGATCGAATCTGTTGATCTCCGACGACGGGTTCGACGGCACCGCCGTCGTGATCGAGAGCGGACACATCAACTTCGGCACCGGACGCGAATCGGGTCGCGCGCACGTGACCGCCGACGCCGGGGTGGTGTGGGACTCGCTCGTCGCAGCAACGATCGATGCGGGATTCGGTGGGCTGGAATGCCTTTCGGGAATCCCGGGCGCCGCGGGCGCCACGCCGGTGCAGAACGTCGGCGCATACGGGGTCGAGGTCGCCGACATCTTGCGCAGCGTGCAGGTACTCGACAGGCGAGCGCGAACGCTGCGCTGGGTGTCCCCTGGCGAACTCGGACTGGGCTATCGGACGAGCAACCTGAAGTACCGCGACGATTTCGTCGTCGTCGCAGTCTCGTTCTGGCTCAACGACGATCGCCTCAGTCAGCCCCTGCGATACCGCGACCTCGCCGACCGACTCGACGTCGCACGCGATTCACGTGTCGACGCCTCGCGCGTCCGCGAGACGGTACTGGGGCTGCGCCGCAGCAAGGGCATGGTGCTCGACGCCGACGATCACGACACCTGGAGTGCCGGTTCGTTTTTCACCAACCCGATCATCGGGTCCGACGACGCACCCGCGGTCATGGAACGCATCCGCGACCGCGTCGGCGCCGACATCTCCATGCCCGCGTTTCCCGTCGCCGACGGCGTCAAACTCTCGGCGGGCTGGCTCATCGAACGGGCGGGATACGCCAAGGGCTATCCCGGCCCTGCCTCACCCGCACGACTGTCGACCAAACACACACTGGCAGTGACCAATCGGGGCGGGGCGACCGCCGACGAACTCCTCGACCTCGCGCGCGACGTACGCACCGGCGTGTACGAGGCGTTCGGCGTCACGCTGCACCCCGAGCCGGTGCTGGTGAACTGCTCACTCTGACCGACTATCGCAGCCGACCATCGCGGCGTCCGCTCATAGGAACCCGACCGGTCGCCGTCCGGTTCCGACCGCGGGTGTCGGATCGGAGCCGAGTCCCACGCCCAGCAACTCGGCGTAGATGTCACGAAAGTCAGTGGTGGCCTTCAGGTCCCCGTTGTCGAGGTCGGTCAGGCTGGGTTCGTCGCCGTAGAACCCTCCCCGCACAGGCGCCCCCGCGATGAACACGGGCCCAGCGGTTCCGTGATCAGTTCCCTCTGACGCGTTGGCGCGCACGCGTCGCCCGAACTCCGAGTACGCCATCGTCACCACATCCTTCCCTCGCGGGTCGGTCGCCATGTCCTTACAGAATGCACTCAACGCCGAATCGACCTCGCCGAGAAGCCGTTCCTGGGTCTCGCGTTCGTCGGCGTGCGTGTCGAAGCCGCCGACGCTGACCGAATACACCCTGGTCGGAACTCCCGCCTTGATACACCGTGATACGGCATCGAGTTGAGCGGCGAGCGCGCCGCCGTGTGCACCCGGCCGTCCGCCTGCAGCACGTGTCGAACCGCTCCCCGAGCTCGAGCGGATCGACGAGAACTGCTGCGCCGCTTTCTGTCCCGCCACGTACGACTCGCAGACCTGCTGTTGTCCCACGCCGTCGGCCGGATCGTGTAGGCCGAGTGACGCCAGCCGCCACCACGGGACCGGCGAGTTCGTGGCCGGAGGGATTGAGCGCGGCGGCGGTCGTCCTGGTGCCTATCGCGAGCATGGGGAGCACCGGTCCGATGTTCACCGCACGCAACGGGTCGTCGCCGGTTGCGTCGAGCCATCGCCCGATCCATCCGCTGGTCACTGCCGAACCCGGCGACGCGGTCTGCCAGATGTCCATCGACCGAAAGTGGCTGTGATCAGGTTGGGGATATCCAACGCCGCGGACCACGGCCAGCGATCCGTCGCCCCACAGGTCGTGCATTCCCTTCATCGCCGGGTTCAATCCGAGCGAGTCGTCGAGTTGCAGCACCTGTTCGGGCGAATACGCTAGCTCGCTCCTGGCATCGTGATAAGCGTTGTCCGCGTAGGGAATCAGTGTGTTGAGTCCATCATTGCCGCCGTACATCGTGACGAGCACGAGGATTCCGTCGCCGACGATGCGGGGGCGTTGCACCGCCGCCTGATGAAGTTCGTCCCAGGTCACCGTCGTTGCGCCCGCAGCCACTCCGAGTGCAGCGAGAACTCCTGTTCCGACGAGGAAGGTGCGTCGATCGATTTCCAGAAAAGGCACGTGCCCTCCTTCGCATCCACGTATCGGGATTCGTGCAGACAGTGAGGTATTCGGGGCTGTTGAGCGCAATGGCGGTCAGGGTCACCGGATTTCCGATCGACTGCTTCAGAACCCCTGTGGTGCGATCCGAGAACTTCCCGACGCCGAGCAGATGTGCCGCAGCGTCGATCCGATCTGTCGGGGAGGCGTCGACGATTGACGTGTTCTGTGCTTTCTTGGCGACACGCATCGCCGCGTCCCACCGGATCTCGGTGGCCGCAGTGGACAACCACGCCTGCCCGGATGGCCAGCCACCGACGTCGGGCGGGTAGAAGGGCAATTGCCCGAGACCACGCAGGGTGGTCGCCAGGTAGTGCAGATCCCCACGGTTGACGTTTGGCTGCAGGGCACGCTGTGCGCCCACCAGCCACTCGACCGGCGACTGCACCGCAGACGCGTGCGAAAGTTCTGGATCGGTGAGAATCGCGCCGAACAGCGCCCGCAGATCGCGCTCGGGTCCGTACGCCGAGGTGAGTCTGCGCGCCGCGCTCGGCGACGGAGGGGCGTCTCCCGCCAGGCGCTGCCACAGTCGAGATGCGACGAATCCTGCGGATGCCGGATGCCCCAGCACAGCGTCGCAGAATCCGGCGGCGTCGAGTGGTCCGGTGACGCCGAGCACCGTCTTGGTTCCCGAATCATGTTCGGCCTGCCGCAACGCAGCCGTACCGCTGGGCGAGGTACGCCAGCCGGTCAGAGCGCGGGCACCCTCTCGAACGTCGGTCTCGTCGTAACCGTTGCCGTGACCGAGCGCGAACAGCTCCATGAACTCACGGGCCAGGTTCTCGTTGGGTGCCTTCTTGGTGTTCTGCTGACCGTCGAGCCAGCGGAGCATCGCCGGGTCGGTCAGCATGGCGTATGCCAACGGCCGAAACCCACCGAGGCCGAGACTGCGGAACTTCTCGTTCTGTCCCGCCATCGCCGACGCGGTGCGGACCTTTGCGGCCGACGTCGCGAAGTGGCTGTGCCAGATGAAGGTCAGCTTCTCGGTGACGGGGTTCGAGGCGGCGATCATGCGATGTAGCCACCACTCGGTGAGCTCGCTGAGCTGCTCGCCGATCTGAGCGTTGACCCGTTTTCTGGCCGACGCAGATGCCGAACGACCCAACCGCTGGATGTCATCGAAATGTGGCAGCGGCGTCGCACGCACGCCCGGATCGTCGACCGTCTGTCCCGCGAGGGATTCAGTCACATAGGTGCTGATTCCGCGCTCGACGGCGGCGTCGACTTCCCGGCCGGTCGCACCAAACCCCATGCGGCGCACCACTCGTGCCGCAGACGTCCAGTCGCTCGATTGGCTCATATCCGCCAGCATGGTCGGCGAGCAGTCGCGCCCGCCAGGGTCAGCGACGAACCTTCAGGCAGTCTTCAGCCAACGACGCCGCGACGTTCCTACCGTGGACCGCATGCCGAATACCCCAGAATCAAGCACACCAGAGCCAGACCCCACAGGGGACCATCCCACAGAGCAATTCCACACCGAGCAATTCCACACCGAGCAATTCCACACCGAACCGATCAACTCGGAAGCAGCCGATCCCGAAGCGGCGCATACGCATCAGTACGAAGCGCAATCCCACGTTCCGTCAGACGACGCACCGGGCGGCGCCGGTAGCAGCGGCGGCAAGAAGCGGTCCAATCCGCTCCAGCGACACCGCACCGCCGTCCTGACGGGCGTGGTCGCGTTGGTCGCGGGTGGTCTGATCGGCGGCGGACTCGGCTATGCCGTCGCCGACACAGGCTCGTCGAGCACTGGGGCGGCGAGCACTGGGTCGTCGACGCATGCCGCGTCTGGCGCAGAGCACCACAAGGGGGCGAAGAACAAGGCGGCCAAGCTCACCGCCGGAACGATCAGCGCGATGAATGGATCCACCTGGACCGTCACCACGCGAAAGAACCAGCAGGTCGCAGTGGACGTCGGCACGGGCACGACTTTCGGAACGGCTAAAGCCCCCGAGCAGCAATCCGATTTCGCAGTCGGCGATCACGTCGCGGTGGCAGGACAACGGAAGGGCGACACCATCGAAGCCAAGCGGGTGGTCAAGAGGACACAACCGACATCGGTGCCGCAGGCGCCCGCAACGCCGCCGTCGCAGCCGAGTTGATCCGCTGGGTGCCCACGCCGTGCGGATCGTCTCCGACCCCGGAGTTGCGGACTCGCTGGCACACTGGTGATCCATGAGCTCGTCGGTACTTGTCGTCGAGGACTCCGACCCGATCAGGATCGGAGTCGAGTCCGCACTCGCCGACGCAGGCTATTCCGTCCGAGGTCGGCCAGACGGGTCGAGCATCGAACACGACCTCCGCGAGTTCCGTCCGGACGTTGTCCTCCTCGACGTCATGCTGCCCGGCTCCGACGGCTTCGACCTCCTCGACGTCGTACGTCGGCGCAGCGATGCCGGCATTCTGATGGTCACTGCACGCGACGGCGTCGCCGATCGATTGCGTGGACTCACCGACGGCGCCGACGACTACATCGTCAAACCATTCGAGATGGCCGAACTCGTTGCGCGCGTGGGAGCCGTGCTCCGGCGGCGAGGCCGCGGAGCCGCGGCAATCCACATCGACGATCTCGTGATCGAACTCGACGCCGCGCTCGTCCTGCGCGCGGGGACGCCGATCCCGTTGACCGCCACCGAGTTCCGCGTGCTGGCGTTCCTCGCTCGACGACGCGACCGCGTGGTCACCAAAACGCAGATCCTCACCGGCGTGTGGGGATACGAGCACTACGACCCGAACCTGGTCGAGGTGAACGTGAGCGCGGTGCGTCGAAAACTGGAGGCGCACGGGCCGAGGCTGCTCCATACCGAGCGTGGGCTCGGCTACATCATGCGTGCGCCCGCCGACCCGACCAGCAGCGTCGACGATCGATGACTGCGCTGCGCTCGGGGTCGCTGCGGACCCGCGTAACCGTCGTCGCCGTCGCAGTCCTCGCGCTCGCGTTGATCGCGATGGTGGCCATCACGTCGGCGCTGTTCGACGCCGCGTCGCGGCGCGCGGTGGAAAGCGTCCTCACCGACCGTGTGACAACCGCCCGGCAGGTCGCCAGGACGGCCGCCACTCCGGAGGCATTCCTACGGCGGGTCGACGGGCGATCGGTGCGGGTACACCTGACCCTGGCGGACGGAACACAGCTGGGGCCACGTCTGCCACCCGCCGACACCGAGGTGTCGCGAACGGTTAAACTCGCCGGCACACATGACTGGACGCAGGACGCGACCGCAACACTGTCCGTCGACAACCGCGTGCTGCAGGGGGTGCACACCAGACTCGTCTGGGGGATGGGCATCGCCGCGGGCTGCGCACTCGCCGTCACCGTGATACTGCTGTGGTTCGGCGTCCGCTACGCACTCCGGCCGCTGGACTCGATGACAGCACTCGCCCGCTCGATCGCCGGAGGCAGGCGGGGCGAACGGCTCCTCCCTGCCCGATCCGACTCCGAACTCGGCCGCACGGCACAGGCATTCGACGACATGCTGGATTCGCTCGAGGATGCGGAGGCGCGCGAACGCAGCGCGCAACAATCGGTGCGCCGCTTCGTCGCCGACGCCGCCCACGAATTGCGCACTCCGGTGACAGGCGTTCAGGCGATTGCCGAGACCCTGCTGCAGCTACCTCCCGACACGCCGCTCGCCGAACGGGAGGAGCTACTGGTGCTGCTCATTCAGGAGACGAGACGGGCCGGTCGACTCGTCGACGACATGGTGGACATGGCCCGGATCGACGCGGGACTCGTGCTACGGGTCGAACCGACTGATGTCCAGGCGATAGCCGAGGAACAGACGCAGAGAGCCCGAATCGTCCACCAGGGCATGGCGATCGAGGTGAGTGGGACCGCGCCGACGACGATGGCCGATCCCGTGCGGGTCGCGCAGATCGTCGCCAACCTCCTCGACAATGCGTGTCAGGCGACTCCGCCGGGCGGCGCGGTGCGAGTGACATGCGGAACCGCAACGCGTCGAACCGGACAGCAGGTCGTCACTGTCACCGTCACCGATTCCGGACCGGGTGTGCCTGCCGCCGACGAGGAGCGGATCTTCGAGCGTCTGGTACGCCTCGACGACTCGCGAGACCGCAGATCCGGCGGGTCGGGTCTCGGCCTGGCAGTCGCTCGAGGACTCGCCCGGTCACATCGGGGAGAACTCGAACTGGTCGAAACCGCTTCTCCCGGTGCGACATTCATCCTGAGTCTCCCGTTGATTCACGAACCTCAGAACTGAGCGGCCTGCGCCTGCGGGCGCGACACCTCGCCGACGAGGTCGGCGAGCAACTCGTTGACGCGCTGCGCAGCCTCGATCGTCGACATGTGCCCGACGCCGTCGAAAATGACTTCGTCACGCAGAGAACCGTTGCGGCGCAGGATGTCTGCCATCTCGTCGGCGTGTCGGCGAGGGGTGAGCCGATCGTCGGTGCCGACGATCACGGTCGTCGGGACGCTCAACGCATCGAGTCCGGCCGCGACGTCGAGGCGGCCCATCGCCGCACCCCACCGACCGCGTGCACGAGGCGGACACGCCATGATCATCGTGTCGACGAACTCCACGTGCGATGCGCGTGCCGCCGAGCCGAGCGCCACGTACTGGGAAACGCGAGACGTGAACGGGCCGTGCGGCAGTGGCGTCGACGCACTGGTGACGATCCGACTGACCGCAGGTACGAACGGCCTGCTGTAACGCGGCATCCCTTCGGGGATGAGCATGTGGTTCTGCACGACGCCGCGCGCCGCCGTGGACGCGAGCACCACGGCCGACACCGTCGTCGAGACCTTCTCCGGGTGCTGCTTGGCCCACGACATGATGGTCATGCCACCCATGCTGTGGCCGATGAGAATCGCCTTGCGGCCGGGCGGGACAACGGCGCCGAGCACGGCGTCGAGGTCGTGGCCGAGGGTGTCGACAGTCGGCCTGCGTCGTCCGAGCTCGCTGAGCCCGTGCCCGCGCTGGTCGTAGGCGACGACGGTCCGCTCACCCGCGAAGTGGTTGATCTGCGGATTCCAGTAATGGGTGTTGCAGGTCCACCCGTGCACCGCGACGATCACGTCACCGGTGTCGGCGGCTGCAGGATCGGGACCGTACAACTCGACGTTCAGCCTGGTTCCGTCGATGCTCGCCACGCTGCGCTGCACGCGAGGTGCCGTCGGGTCGGCGAGCAGGTCGTCGGGCCCATCGTCGACGGCCGGAGCCGACGACATCACACCACGCGCGATCCCCGCGAGGTTGGTGCCCGCACCAACCGCCACCGAACCGAGCCCGAGCGCTGCGGCGCCGAGCGCCCAGTTCCGAGTCTTCATACGTCTCCACTCCACCCCGGGTGGTGCTCGCTACTCGCGAATGACATCTTCTGATGTAACACTACCCGTTGTCAGATTCGACGGCGATGCCTCGTAGGTCGACTCCTCCGCGACCGCCTCCCCGCCCGCGGCTGCCTGCCCGTCCGCAACCGCGTCCCCGCCCACGGCTGCCCCTGCGCCCGCGGCCGCCTCTGGTCCGCCCGATGCGGCGTCGAAGTAGGTCGACGCCTCGCCGATGGCCTTCGAGATCTCGTCGTCGAGGGCTTTGCGAAACGTGGTCTCGACGATGTCGTGGGCCATCGGTCGGACCGTCTGGATGAGCTCGGCCATCTTGCTGACGTTGGCCTCACCAAGTTCGGGCAGCTTCTCGTCGAAGTACTTGTCGGTGATGATCGAGACGAAACTGCGCGCCGCATCTTCGAGGTCGTCTTGCACTCGGACGAACCGATCGAGCAGGACGTCGATGTCGACACCGCTCTTGACCAGCACTTCGGCACCCTCGAGGACCTCGGGGTTCTTGATCGCGTAGTGGGCGCCGTCCTTGACGAGTAGGCCGAGTTTCTGGCCGAGCGCGATCGATTTGTCCGAGGCATTGAGCGTCTTGCGCAGTTCGGTGATCGTGATCGTCGCGGCGCGTTTGAAGTTCCGGAAGCGGCCGCCCTTGGGTTCGCCGCGCAGCACGTGCTCGACCTTCATCCCGTAGTGGGCGGCGTGCAGCAGTTCGCTGATCGTCGCGAAGGTGTAACCACGCTCGAGCATGCGGGAGATCAGGTTGAGACGGACCAGATGCTCTTCGGAGTACCAGCCGGTGCGGCCGCGGATAGTCGGAGGCGGGAGCAATCCGCGGTCCTGATAGACGCGGATATTGCGAACACTGACTCCCGACGCGTCCGCGAGCTCGTTGATCCGATACTCAGCCATGAATCAGAGTGTATTCGCCACCCATCGCGGATCCCGCCACTCCCTACGGCGGATCACTCGCCGGATTTCAGCAGCGCCCGACCCACAAAACTAGCGCCCGACCTTACGGAACCAGGACTTCCCCTGAATCGAGTCGACGCGGGGCCGCACGTCGACGATGTACACCAGAACCGCGACGACGCCGATCAGATAGAACAGCGAGGGCGCCTGGAAGAACCAGATGAACACCGTCGACGCGGCGAGGATCGCGACCCAGATGACCTTCGTCTGCTTGTCGACGGCCCGGAAGGCGTCGGAGCGTTGGATCGACGCGTGGATCAGCGACACGATCGCCGCAACACCGGCGACGATGGTCAGCACCCACAGGATCAGGTTTTGGCCCGCAGCCATGAAGCTCACAAAGTTCACGAATCACACTCTAGTCGTGCTTGCCCGCGGTCGGGTCGGCGTCGTTCTCGCGGTTCTCGCGCTGGAATGACTCGTAGATCTCCAGCAGCATCTGCTTCTGCCGTTCGCTGATCGACGTGTCGATCAGCAGCGCGTCACGCACGGGGCTGGCCGGGCGTTCCTCGAGAATGCCGGCGCGCACATAGAGCACTTCGGCGGACACCCGCAGCCCCTTGGCGATCTGCGCCAGGACATCTGCCGACGGTTTGCGCAGCCCGCGCTCGATCTGGCTCAGATACGGATTCGACACTCCCGCACGATCGGCGAGCTGTCGCAGCGAGACCTCGGCTGCCACACGCTGCGACCGGATGAACGACCCGATGTCCTGCGCCGCCGTCGCAACCACATCCTGCGCCGCATTGGCGACCGTCTCCACCGGGTTGCTCGACCCCTCGTCCGCTGTCACCTCGTCCATGGGCGCCTCGTCAACCGTCGCCTCGACGATCTCGCCCGCGTCGTCGGACCCGGTGTTCGCGTCGTCGCCCGACGGGATTGGTTTGCTCTGCACTGCTTCTCACTCCCGATACTCGCTGCCCCATGCCAGTATCGGGGTGCGTGCTAGCTCGTGCAAGCAGTGACGTCAGCCGAAGATCAGAACCGACACCGTGTAGATCGCGAGACCGGCCAACGAACCGACCACGGTTCCGTTGATCCTGATGAACTGCAGATCGCGCCCCACCTGCAGTTCGATCTTCCGGCTGGTGTCGTCGGCATCCCAGCTGCGCACGGTTTCGGTGATCACGGAGATGATCTCGCGGGAGTAGTTCGTCGCGACGTGGTGAGCCACCCGCGCCACCCAGCCGTTCATCTTCTCCTGCAGCGGGCGGTCGTCGCGGATGCGCGTTCCGAGTCGGATGACGGCGTCGGTCAGGGTGTTGCGCAGTGTGCTGTTGGGATCTTCGAGCATCTGCTCGATGACGGCCTTGCCGGTGTTCCATGCGGTCGACGCCGCGTCGGCGACCTCGGCACTCCCGACGAGGTCGTGCTTGATGCCCTCGAACCGCTCGATCATCGCGGGGTCGTGTTGGAGGTCGTGCGAGAACTGCTCGACGAACTGATGCATCGACCGTCGCATCTCGTGGTCGGGATCGGTCTTGACCTTGTAGGTGAAGTCGACGAGTTCCCGGTAGATCTTGTCGCCGACAAGGGTCGAGACGAACTTCGGTTTCCACGACGGCCCGACGTCGCGGTCGACGACACGCTCGATGAGGTCCTGGCTTCCGACGGCCCAGTCGTAGGCGCGGTCGCAGAGCAGCTGGAAGACCGGATCGAGCCGGTCCTCGTCGACGAGTTGCTCGAGGATTCGGCCGATGGGTGGCGCCCATTCCGGCTCCGCCGCCCACTTCAGCACGGCCTGGATGAACTGCTCGATGTCCTCGTCACCGAGCATCTCCGAGGTCAGTTTGATCGCGCGTGCCGCCTCGTCGGAGATCCGCGGACGGTTCGCGGGGTCGGCGAGCCACGTCGAGACCCTGCGCGGCATGTCGAGCTGTTCCGCACGTTCGACGACGACCGCGGGGGTCATGAAGTTGTCTTCGATGAACTCGCCGAGCTGGTCGCCGATCTCGTCCTTCTTCTTCCTGATCAGAGCCGTGTGCGGCACCGGAATGCCCAGCGGATGCTTGAACAGCGCGGTCACTGCGAACCAGTCGGCGAGGCCGCCGACCATGCCCGCTTCCGACGCCGCTCGCACGTACCCCACCCATGCCGCCACGTTGGCACCGTCGCGATGCTCGAGGTAGCGCACGCAGAGGTAGACGATCGCGGCCACCACGAGGAAGCCCGTCGAGACCACTTTCATCTTGCGGAGATCACGACGACGGCGCTGGTCACCCGGTCCGTCGGCGGCACCGAATCCCGGCGACGACCCCTTCGCCCGCGCGGGCGTCTGCCCCGGTTGGCCGGAAACGTCCGGAATCACTGTCGACACTCAATAAGTTCTACCCTCTCCCGGGGATTAGGCTGGCCGAGTGATACCCAACCGGCCAAGCCCTGCGGCCGCGGCACGTACAGCGCTTTCGGCTGCCGCACATGTGACACGCGGGGTCGAGCAGGCGCTGTTGGGTGCGGTCACCGACGACGCGGTCAAGCCGGACGGCCGCAGACAGCGGTGGGAGAAGCACAAACAGGAACGTCGCAGCGAGTTGACCGACGGCACCATCGAGGCCGTGCGCGCACTCGGAGCCGACGCGGGCATGGACGAGATCGCCACGCACATCGGCGTCTCCAAGACCGTCCTCTACCGATACTTCAGCGACAAGAACGACCTCGGCACAGCGGTCACGGTCCGCTTCTTCGAGACGACGCTCCTCCCCCGACTGGCTGAGGCGATCTCCGACGACGCCGACGAGTACACCCTGACCAGAACCGTCATCGGCGTCTACGTGCGAGCCGTCGCCGACGATCCGGGGCTCTACCGCTTCGCGCTGACGAACTCTCCGACGTCGTCTGTCGGGACCGTCGAATCAGAACGTCTGGTCGCGCAGTTGCTCACCGCGACCATCGTCGCGCGGATGGAGGACCGGGCCGCGGACACCTCGGGCGCCACGGTGTGGTCACACGTACTCGTCGGTGGCATGCAGCGCGCCGTCGACTGGTGGATGACCGACCGCGAACTTCCCGTCGACGACCTCATCGACTATCTGACGATGATGGTGTGGAGTTCTGTCACCGGCATCGCACGCGTCAACGGATCACGCGAGGCGTTCATCGCCGATCCCCCGGCAATGCCAGAACCGACGAGACCTGAGGAGGTCAGCTTCGATGGCTGAGAAGGCTGGATGGACGACACCCGCGACCGAGTCTGCGGGCGTCGACGGTCGGGCCGATCGCCGACTTCGATCCTGAATCGACACCGGGATTCGACGGCGACCGTGACCTCGGCGCGGAGTTGCTCACCGAACGAGGTGAGGTACTCGCCGATCTTCAGGAGTTGCTGTTCGCCAACGGCCGGTCGGGCGATCACCGGTCGGTCCTGCTCGTGCTGCAGGGAATGGACACCGCGGGCAAGGGCGGGATCGTGCGTCACGTCGGCGGGCTCGTCGACCCACAGGGCTTGTCCATCAAGGGTTTTGGCAAGCCGACGCCGGAAGAGCTCGAGCACGATTTCCTGTGGCGCATCCGCAAGGCCGTACCGCCTGCGGGACGCATCGGCATCTTCGATCGCTCCCACTATGAGGACGTGCTGCCCGTGCGGGTGCACAATCTGGTGCCGCAGTCCGAATGGGAAGGGCGCTACGCGACCATCAACGAGTTCGAGGACGACCTCGTCGCGACCGGAACGACCATCGTGAAATGCGCGCTCGTCGTCTCCAAGGAGGAGCAGCGCACACGCCTCGCGGAGCGCCTGGACCGTCCCGACAAGTACTGGAAGTTCAATCCGGCCGACATCGACGAGCGTCCGTTCTGGAACGACTATCTCGCGGCATACCACGCGATCTTCGATCGCTGCGACTCCGACACCGCGCCCTGGTACGTGGTCCCCGCGAACAAGAAGTGGTTCTCGCGCCTCGCGATCTGCGAACTGCTGATCTCCGCACTCGAAAGCCTCGACCTCGAGTGGCCGAAGGCCGACTTCGACATCGACGCCCAGAAGAAGCGCCTCGCCGAATCAGTCTGAGCGCGTTGGCGTTACGCGTGTCGGTCCGGCGTGACTGATTCGGTTCCCGACTCGTCGCGACGTCGGAGCACCGTGTGCGCCACGAGTCCGACGACAAGCGCCCAGAACGCTCCACCGATGCCCCAGAACGAGATTCCCGCGGCCGCGGTCACAAACGTGAGTGCTGCCGGAATCCGATACTCCTCGTGCGCCAGCGCACCGACGAGCGCCGAGGCGAAGGTGCCGAGCAGCGCCAGTCCCGCAACCGTTTCGAGCAGACCATGCGGCGCGATCGCGGTGATCGTGACCAGCACGCCCGACAGCGCGGCGAGAATCAGGTACGACACGCCCGCCGAGACTCCCGCGATCCACCGTCGGGAACGATCCGGTCCGGCCTCGTCGCCCGCGGCGAGCGCTGCCGACAATGCGGCCAGATTGATCGCGTGGCCGCCGAACGGCGCGCCGACGACCGTGCCGGTACCCGTAACGAACATCGAAGCCCGCCACGGGGTTTGGTAGCCGAACGACTTCAACACCGCGACGCCCGGCACGTTCTGCGAGGCCATGGTGACCACGTAGAGCGGGATCGCGATGCCGACGATCGCCGAGGCATCGAAATGCGGTGTGGTCCAGGCAATCTGCGGCCACCATTCGGTGTGTGCCGCGGAGTCGACGCCGTGCACAGCGAGGTAGATCCCGATCACGACGAGCGCCGTCAACAGAGCGAGCGGCAACGCCCAGCGCGACAACCAGCGAGTGGCACACAGCCACACCACCAGGATCGGAATGGTCAGCAACGGTTGCACCGCAAGAGATTTGATCGGCGCCAGGCACAGCGTCAACAGCACGCCTGCGAGCATCGCCTGTGCGATAGGCGTCGGAATTCTCGCTATGAGATCGCCGAGCGCCGGGATCAATCCCGTGGCGAGGACGAGAACTCCGACGACGAGGAACGCGCCGACGGCGGCCGGCCAGCCCGCGTGGTAACTCGCACCCATCGCCGCGAGCAGGGCCGCGCCGGGCGTCGACCACGCCAGAGTGATCGGCATCCGATAGCGCAGACAGAGCACGATGATGCCGAGCGCGAATGTCACCGTGAGCGCCAACAGACCCGACGCCGCCTGCGTTGACGACGCTCCGACGGCGCGGAGCCCGGACACGACGACCACAAACGACGAGGTGAAACCGACGAGCGCGGTGACGACGCCCGCGACGATCGGCTCGGTGTTCGACGCCTGCTGCTGTGTGGTCACGACGCCAGCATAGCGGTATCGTTCTGTAAACAGAACACTCGGTGCGGCACCGCACCGCGACCGACGAATGACGCGGAAGGGCAGGCACGTGGTCGAGGGAGTTGCGAGCGACTCGGAGCGTGGTGATCGGCGACGGGACGTCGGTGAGCGGATCTCGGCGCTACGCACCGAACGCGGACTCAGCCTGTCCGCACTGGCCCGCGCCGCCGGGATCGGCAAGGGTTCGCTGTCCGAACTCGAAGCGGGACAACGCAACCCGACCCTCGACACCCTCTATGCCGTGGCAGGCCCCCTCGGTGTGCCTCTGACGGCCCTCCTCGGCGAGGCGTCGGGAACCGAGGGCGACGGCACGCACCTCACCGCACGGCTGCTCCACGTCGAACATCACGACGACGGTTCGACGACGGAGGTCTTCTGGCTCCACGTCTCCTCCGGAGGGGTACGACGCTCCCCCGCGCACGGCGCCGGCGTCGTCGAACATGTCCGGGTGGTGCGCGGAAACCTCGTCGCCGGACCCGAAGGCGACGAAAAGGCCGCGGGCGCAGGCGAATCCCTGCAATGGATCAGCGACCGACCGCACACCTACCGCACCGACGACGACGTCCTCGCCGTACTCACCATCGACTCACCTGGATAACGACCGACCTGGATAACCCGCGACAACGCAGAACGTCCCGCGACCCGGACGCTGCACGATCGACTCGTCGATCGTGAGGTCCGAGTACGCGGGACGCGAACTCTGCTACCCGAAACGGGTTAGCTGGTGCTCTTCTTGGCCGTGGTCGACTTCTTGGCGGTGGTCGACTTTGCCGGAGCAGCCGTGGTGGTGCGCTTGGCGGCAATCTTCTTGGCGGGCGACGCATTTGCGGTGCGCGCCTTGCCCTCGACCGCGCCTGCGGCACCGTCGATCTTCGATGCTGCGGTCGCGCTACGAGCCTTGGCGGTCTTGCCGGCCTCGGCGACCGCCGCGCTTGCCTCGTCGAGCTTCTCGTTCACCTCGAGAGCAGCCTCTTCGACCTTGCCGTTGAGATCGTCGACGGCGTCGTCGAGGGCATCGCCGGCTTCGCCGACGCGGGTGCTGACCAGCGTGGCGAGCTTGGAAGCCTGCTCACCCACGGCGCGAGTCTGATGCGAGACCACGCCGAGTGCGTCCTCGGTCAGGTCGACGGCGTCGTTGTAGGTCTTCTCCGCGCGGGTCAGCCCCTCCTGCACGATCGGCTGCTGCCACAGACGGCCGACAGCCTCTTCGCCGCGCTCGGCGAGCGAGGTGTAGACACTCGTGGCGAACTCGACGTAGCCGTCGGCGAGCTTGCGCAGCTCCTCCGGCGACAGCTTGGTGCGCAGGTCGTCGATGGTCGACTCGATGGTGCCCGGAAGCTCCTCGGGCAGAGCGTTCAGACGGCCGCGGGTCTCCTCGAAGCGGGTCTGGGCGGTCTCGCCAGCAGCCTCGGTGCGCTCCTTGATCTGCGTGACGGCGTCGCTGACCTGCTTGAGTGCAAGGTCGCCCGCGCCAACCACGGCATAGAACGGGCTGGGCAGATTGCGTTCGGTGGTGGTCATGGCGATCTCCTTAGTCAATTGGTCACCAAAAAAGGTTGCAGCACAAGGCATATCGAGGAGGCAACCACATTGTCGCTTCTGGTCTCGATAGGTGCCGCACCAGCACTTGTAGTGGTTCCATAAGCCAGTATGCCACGTTTGCTAGCTATTGCAAGCAATCTGCTAGCACTATTTGCGGAATCGCTGTGATACCGCCCACACTCAGAATCACGCCTGCGGATCGTCGGCGTATCGATAAAAGCCGCGGCCCGACTTCTTGCCGAGGTGCCCGGCCTCCACCATGCGCAGGAGCAGCGGAGTCGGTGCGTACAGCGCCTCTTTCGATTCCGCATACATGCGGTCGGCGATCGCTGTGACGGTGTCCAATCCGACCATATCCGCAAGCCGCAGCGGACCCATCGGATGCGCGCAGCCGAGCACCATGCCTCGGTCGACGTCCTCGACGTCGGCGAATCCGTTCTCCACCAATCGAATTGCCGACAGCAGGTACGGCACCAACATCGCGTTCACCACGAACCCGGACCGATCGGCAGACGCAATGACCTGCTTGCCGAGCACGGCGTTGGCGAAAGCCTCTGCGCGCGTGACGATGTCGGCATCGGTATGCAACGTCGACACCAACTCGACGAGCGGCAGTACCGGCACCGGGTTGAAGAAGTGCAGACCGATCACCCGCGCCGGATTCTGGGTGGCCATGCCCAGCGTGATGATCGGAATCGACGACGTGTTGGACGCCAGAACAGCGCCGGGATCGCACACTATCTTGTCGAGGGCCGCGAAGATCTCGGTCTTGACGCCCTCGTCCTCGACGACCGCCTCGCAGACCACCTGCCGATCGGCGAAATCGTCGAGTTCGGTGGTGAATCGCAGTCGCATCGACGCCTGTTCGCGTTCCCGCTCGGTGAGCTTGCCGCTCGACACTCCCCGCTCGAGCGAACGCAATATCCGCGACCGACCGCCGGCGACGAGTTCGCGCGAAGGTTCGTAGACCAGTACGTCGGCATCAGAGCGAGCGCACACCTCGGCGATCCCCGCACCCATCTGGCCCGCACCGACCACACCGACACGCCATGCGTCCGTCACCACTGCCTCCATTCAGATCAACGCCGGCCCGATCTGCTCTGCCCAAAAACCTTGCGTTATAACTCATTCGGCGTGCACATGGGCAAGTACACCGGCACGCCCAGAAGCCCCAGATATGCCAACAGGCGGCCCGCAACGTAAAGCTGCGGGCCGCCTGGGCTGGAGCAAACCTCGAAGAGGCGGACTAGTTCCTAGTGGAACTGGCCTTCCTCGGTGGAGCCCTTCAGAGCAGCGGTCGAGGTGTTGGGGTCGACCGTGGTGGCGATGCGGTCGAAGTAGCCCGCACCGACCTCGCGCTGGTGCTTGGTGGCGGTGTAGCCACGAGCCTCAGCAGCGAACTCGCGCTCCTGCAGGTCGACGTAAGCGGTCATCTGCTCACGGGCGTAGCCGTAGGCCAGATCGAACATCGAGTAGTTGAGGGCGTGGAAGCCGGCGAGGGTGATGAACTGGAACTTGAAGCCCATCGCGCCGAGCTCGTTCTGGAACTTCGCGATGGTCGCGTCGTCCAGGTGCTGCTTCCAGTTGAAGGAAGGCGAGCAGTTGTAGGCCAGGAGCTGGTCGGGGAACTCGCTCTTGACGGCCTCGGCGAACTGGCGAGCCAGCTCCAGGTCGGGCTTGCCGGTCTCCATCCAGATGAGGTCGGCGTAGGGAGCGTATGCCTTGGCACGCGCGATGCAGGGCTCGATGCCCTTCTTCACGTTGTAGAAGCCCTCGGTGGTGCGCTCACCGGTCACGAACGGCTTGTCGCGCTCGTCGACATCGGAGGTGATGAGGGTTGCGGCCTCGGCGTCGGTACGAGCGACGACGACGGTCGGGGTGTTGGCAACGTCGGCAGCGAGGCGAGCCGAGGTCAGGGTGCGGATGTGCTGCTGGGTGGGGATGAGCACCTTGCCACCGAGGTGGCCGCACTTCTTCTCCGAGGCGAGCTGATCCTCCCAGTGGGTGCCAGCGGCGCCGGCCTTGATCATGGCCTTCTGCAGCTCGTAGACGTTGAGGGCGCCACCGAAGCCGGCTTCGCCGTCGGCCACGATCGGCACGACCCAGTTGTCGACCGAGTTGTCACCCTCGACGCGGGCGATCTCGTCGGCGCGCAGCATCGCGTTGTTGATGCGCTGCACGACGGCCGGCACCGAGTTGGCCGGGTAGAGCGACTGGTCGGGGTAGGTGTGGCCGGAGAGGTTCGCGTCACCGGCGACCTGCCAACCCGAGAGGTAGATGGCCTTGAGGCCCGCGCGCACCTGCTGCACGGCCTGGTTACCGGTCAGCGCGCCGAGCGCGTTGATGTAGTTGTCGCTGTTGACGCCTTCCCACAGGATCTCGGCGCCACGACGAGCGAGGGTGTGCTCCTCGACGACGGTGCCCTGGAGCTCGGCAACCTGCTCGGCAGTGTATTCGCGCGTGATGCCCTTCCACCGCGGGTTGGTGTCCCAGTCCTGCTGGATTTCCGCGGCGGTGCGGGGCTTTCCGACGTTGCTCATTAGCCACTTCGCTTTCGTTGTGCTGCTCGTCCCGATCTCCCGAGACGAATGCTTGTCCGGCTCACAGAGACCGGGGCCTATCTGAACCCGGCCGAAGCTGCCAAGGAATTGCACCCAGGCCGGATGATGTCAGGCCTCCGAGCGCGCGTCGCGTCCGCAAATGTGATGACCACCACAGGATGGGGTCGGAGTTTGCGAACTCTTCGGCACTTCCCGGAAACGCCTGACTCAAGGGTGCCACACCGAAAACACGCAGGTCCAATCCCCTTTGACTGCAAAAATGCGCCAACCATGTGGCGAAGATTTGCAAATTTTGCAAATCTGGAGATGTGAAGAGTCGTCAGCGGAGCGTTAAAAAGTACGCGCGTACTGCGTTTTCTCCGTGCGCTCCGCCGACGGTCGGCATGCGCAGGAGCATCAACCCGATGCCCGCTGGAAAGACTCCCGACACCTCACATGTGGCGTGTTTCACACCGTGGTTCCAGGTACACCCGGCCACGGCCGCTCCTCGTCACCGCGCGGTCGGTCATCTCGCGGCCGCTTTCAGCGCTGTGCCGAACAGATCGACGAACGCGGACGACGACATCGGCTCCACCGCGTCGGCAGGTGGATTCTGCGCCCGGCCGCCCGGACCGTTCACCGTGAGACTGACCGTGAACACCGAGCCTCCAGGGCGCTTCACGAGCGCATATCCGACATATCCGACCTGCTTTCGCACCGTCGAATCCGGCAGCGTCGTCGACACATCCGATCGCGAGAGAAAGGCGCGTTCGACGCTGAGTCCGCCGGGACTGTTCGCGACCTCCGGCGGGTCGGGCAGCGTCGTCGACTCGGTGGTGACCGTCGCACCCGCAAGACTTCCCGCCGCAACAGTGGTCTCAGTCCTACGGCACTGCCCGGTCCTCGTGCGGATGTCGTCGTCGATGTCGCGTCGAACAGTGGATACCAGCTCGACGAGCCCGACGTCGGCCGCGCTCGCGGCGAGCACCGCAGAGTTCGACGCGCTGACCTTCTCGGTGAACGCCGTGTCCGCGGTGGCGCGGCACTCCTGTGGCATCACGGTGTCGGCGTGTGCCGCGACCAGTTGCGCACGGTCGGAGTCCACGAGGTCGGAGACGGTCAGTTGCGTCGTCGCGAAACCCGACGGCAACTGCGCCGGCCGCAGCAACAGATCGGCGGGAGCGACGGCCGTGGCGGTCGAGACCGCGTCATCGTCGCCGCATCCGGCGAGTGTTGCAGCAACACAGGCGAGCAGCGTCGCTGCCACCCACCGTCGAACCCACCGCGCACGCACGGGGTCACCGTACCCTGAGCGGGTCCGACGACATGGCGACCTATGGACTGCGGTGAGCTATGAACAGCAGTGAGCTATGAACGGCGGTGACCTATGAACAACAGGGCCTATGTCGGATCGCGCTTACGTCAGCTTCGCTCCGAACGCGGGCTGTCGCAGGTGGCGTTGGCCCAGACGCTGCGCATCTCCGCGTCGTATCTCAACCAGATCGAACACGACGCCCGCCCGCTCACCGCATCGGTGCTGGCGCGGATCACCGAGGCATTCGGAGTCGACGGCGGGTTCTTCGACTCCCAAGACGACGTGCGACTCGTCGCGGAACTGCGTGAGGCGCTGCTCGACGACGACATCGAGGCCGCCCCGACGACCGCCGACCCCCAGGAGATCGCGGCGATGGTCTCGGCCCACCCCGACATGGCGCAGGCGATGGTGAATCTGCATCGCCGGTATCGGATCGCGATCGATCAGCTCGCCGCGGCGACCGACGAGCGCAGCGACCGCGCCATGCGCGGATCGATCACCGCACCCCACGAAGAGGTGCGCGACTATTTCTACCAGCGCCGCAACTACATTCACGCACTCGATGTCGCGGCAGAAGAGCTCAACGCACGCATGCGGATGCACTCGGGCGACGTCCGACGGGAGATCGCCGACCGGCTCGAACGCGTCCACGGGGTGACGATCGCCCCGCGCGTCGACCTTGGCGACTACCTCCTGCACCGATTCGACCCCGCGACACGACGTCTCGAGGTCTCGGCCGCGCTGTCGGCCGGCCAGCGCGCATTCAAACTCGCCGCAGAACTCGCGCTCGTCGAATTCGACGATCTACTCACCGAATTGGTCGAGGAGGCGAACTTCACCAACGATGAGGCCCAGGCGCTCGCGAAGACCGGACTGGCCAACTACTTCGCGGCCGCAGTCCTGTTGCCCTACACGCAGTTCCACGGCGCGGCAGAGGATTTCCGCTACGACATCGAACGCCTCTCGGCGTTCTACGCGGTCTCCTACGAGACCATCTGCCACCGACTCTCGACGCTGCAGCGCCCGAACCTCCGTGGCGTACCGTGGTCGTTCGTCCGCGTCGACCGTGCGGGAAACATGTCGAAACGCCAGTCCGCCACAGGATTTCACTTCTCGTCGAGCGGCGGCACATGCCCACTGTGGAATGTCTACGAGACGTTCGCCTACCCCGGAAAGATCATCACGCAAATCGCCGAAATGCCCGACGGCCGTGACTATTTCTGGGTCGCCCGCACGGTGGAGAGGCGGGCCGTGCGATACGGCCAGCCGGGCAAGACGTTCGCGCTCGGACTCGGCTGCGAGCTGCGACACGCTGCTCGAGTCATCTACTCGGACGGACTCGAAATCGGCCCTCAGGCGCGAATCACGCCGATTGGTGCGGGATGTCGTGTGTGCGAACGACAACATTGTGCGCAGCGCGCATTCCCACCACTCGGCTCGAGCCTACGTGTCGACTCCCATCGCAGCAGCGTGTCGCCCTACATGTCGCTCTGACACAGTCGACGCAGTCGCTTTGACGCAGTCACACTTTCTCGACAACTCTTCTTGTCGCACAAGCGGACCCCGGTCCGAGGGTTACAGATCCATCACAGGTCATACGTCGTAGCCATTTGTGGATCAATCGATCAGGATGCGCCCTATGGTGGGCGCGGGAGAGGGGAAGCAGCCGTCGGGGGTGCTTCCCCTCTCCCGGTCTGGAGGCACGACGCCATGCGTTCAACACGGCGACATTCACCACGGCGAAACTTTGCTGTCGCCGCCTTCGTGCTGGCGTGTGTTGTCGTCCCGAGTGCACCGGGCATCACTGCCGCGGACCCGCCGAACATGATGGGCATCCCCCAGCAGGTCCCCGATGCCATCGACCACGTGGTACCCGCACCGCCCTTTCCGCATCTGTCGAGAATTCCGTTGCGCGCACAGTCACCCGGATTATCTTGGCGGACACAGGAATTGCGCGAGGCCACGCTCCCTACCCCGACCGGGGATCCCATGTTCGACCGCTGGCCGTCGAACCTCGGTTCCCTTCGCCCCGGCACCGTCATCGCCACGCGCGACGTGACCGCATCGGCCGCGCCGGTGGTCACCGCGCCGATTGCGTCGGCAACGCTCATCAAGTTCCGCAGTACGGACGCAGTCGGCACACCAAGCTTCGGTACCGCGACGCTGATCACCCCTACCGCTTCCGCACCTGTGCGCGGACCCAGGCCGATCCTCGTGAACAACCTTCCCATCGATTCACTCGGGACCGCGTGCAACCCGGGTTACACCCTCGCTCACGGCTTTTCGATCGCAAGTGGCGTGACAGACCTACTGCCTCCGACGACGCAGCTCGCGCTTGCGCACGGGTATGGCGTGCTGATCCCCGACCACCAGGGGCCGCCGG
Source organism: Gordonia sputi NBRC 100414 (assembly GCF_000248055.1). Classification (GTDB taxonomy): domain Bacteria; phylum Actinomycetota; class Actinomycetes; order Mycobacteriales; family Mycobacteriaceae; genus Gordonia; species Gordonia sputi. Next base: position 46,360 of record NZ_BAFC01000140.1, read on the forward strand.
ATGGCATACGCAGAGCCCGTCGTCGCGGGTCACGTCGTGCTCGACTCCATCCGCGCAGCGTCGAACCTGGAGCCGAAGATGTTTGGACACAGCGCAATTGCGATGAGCGGATACTCCGGCGGCTCGATCGCCACGGCCGGTGCGGCGAAGCTCCTGGCCGGGTACGCGCCTGAACTCGCCCCGCGCGTCGTCGGGGCAGCACTGGGCGGCGTGCCTGCCGACTTCCGGATGCTCGTCGGCAGTATGAACGCCAACCTCGCGACGGGACTGTTCCATGCCGCGACGTTCGGCATCGCCCGTGAGCGGCCCGAGATCCTCACCATGGCCAACAATCCGGCTCAGTGGATTGCGTCGTCGCCGTTGAAGAACGTGTGCGTGATACCCGAGGCCCTCGCGGGCGCGACATTCATGCCGATGCAGCTCATGGCAAACGTCGGTGATCCGTTCCACTCGCCCGTCGCAGAACACGTCTACCGCGTGACACAGATGTCCGACACCCGATCGGTGGTTCCGCTCTACATCTACAACGGCGCCCAGGAGTGGTGGATACCGGCCGCCGGGGCGCGCAGCCTGTTCGTCGAACAGTGTCGACTCGGCGCGAACGCTCAGTACCGTGAGGTGCTCGGCGAGCACCTGACCGCTGCCGTGATCGGCTTTCCGGACGCGATGAGTTGGCTCGACGCGCGACTACGCGGCTCACCTGCACGCGGCGGCTGCCCACGTCGGTGACTGTTCAAGCGCTGATCGGTTCGGGCAGTGACGTGTTGAGGCGGCGATGGGTTCAGTAGACGAGCACGCGCACGTTCTCGGCGACGCACGCGGGTTTCTCGACGCCGTCGATCTGCACCGTGCTGCGCACCACCATGGTGACCCCGGCGGGGCTGTCGTCGATCGAGACGATCTCGGCGTTGGCCCGGATTCGCGATCCGACCTTGACCGGGCTGGGGAAGCGGACCCTGTTCAGTCCGTAGTTGATCACCAGCTTGGGCCCGTTCACGGTGAAGATGTCGCCCGCCAGCAGTGGGAGCAGCGACAGCGTCAGGTAGCCATGCGCGACCGTCGCACCGAACGGCCCGTCATTCGCGCGCTCGGGGTCGACGTGAATCCACTGGTGATCACCGGTCGCATCGGCAAACGCGTCGATGCGCTCCTGGGTGACCTCCAACCAGTCGCCGTACCCCAGATCCTCGCCGATCGCCGCTGTCAGCTCTGAGATGCTGTTGAACGTCCGTGGTGTGATGTCCGTCATGAATTCCGTAGTCTACCGTTGCGATCATGACGACCAGTGAAGGTGACGTGGCAACCGGTCCGCGTGTTGCGCCCGGAACATTGAGCGACCTCGGACTCATCAACTGGGTGTTCGCGAGGGGCGCGGCACGCGTCATCGGGGTGCGCGACGCTCACGTCTTCTCCACTCTGGGGCGCACGCGCGGGCTCTTCCGCGCATGGCTCTACTACTCGAGCAGGCTGATGCCGTTCGGCTCACTCTCGCGGCGCGAGTCCGAGATGGTGATCATCCGCGTCGCGCACCTGCGCGGCAGCGACTACGAACTCGACCACCATCGCCGCCTCGGCAAACGCGCAGGCATCGACGACGCCGAGCTCGCACGGATCATCGCCGGACCCGACGCCGGCTGGGGTGACCGGGAGAAGTGGATGCTGCAGTCCGTCGACGAATTGATCGCCGACAAGGACATCAGCGAGACCACCTGGACGTCGTTGCGTCGTCATCTCGACGAACGCCGGGCCATCGCCTTCGTCTTGCTCGCGCTGCAGTACGACTCGTTGGCCACCACGCTGCACACCTTGCGGGTTCAGCGCGACGAACGCGTGTGAGGTTCCCACGATGACTTCGCTGGCCCAGCGGGCCATGAACAATCCACTGTTCAGCGAAGTCTATGAACGACTGTGGCGACCGGCGTTCACCCGACTGTTCAGTTTCGGCGGGTCCTCGACCGAGGTCGCCGATCGCGCACTGGTTGCGCATCTGGCTCGACCCGGTGAGCGCAGCATCCTCGACGTCGCGTGCGGCCCGGGCAACTACACGCGGCGGCTGTCAGCGGCGCTCACCGGCGACGGCCGTTGCGTCGGCATCGACTTCTCGCCGACGATGCTGGCCAAGGCCGCGGCCACCAACAGCGACGAACGAGTCGCCTACATTCGCGCCGACGCACATTCGATTCCGTTCGGCGACAACACCTTTGATTCCGTCGTGTGCCTGGCAGCGCTGTATCTGATTCCCGACCCGCTGCCGGTGATCGACGAGCTCGTACGGGTCGCCACACCAGGTGGCGAGGTGGCCGTATTCACTTCGGTCGTCACCAACCTGACCGGACTGCCGGGCGTCCGAACCGTCACCGCGCTCACCGGGTATCGGATCTTCGGCCGCGCCGAGATCGTCGATCGCCTGCGGGCGGCCGGAGCGGTCGACGTCGAGCAGACCATCACCGGGCAGGGGCAGTTCATCCTCGCCCGGCTACCGGCCGACGAAGACCGCCCCTGAATGTGTGTTGAATCGAAGGATGTGTGCGCTGCAGCACCCACATCCTTCGATACGACACATATTTAGACGCCCAGCTTCGCGCGCCGTCGACCTCTGACGCTCAGATCGCCTGCGGCGCGCGGGCTTCGGCAGCGCGCACCAGCGGCGCCACTCCCTCCGCGAACCAGTACGCCTCCTCGATGTGCGGCTGACCGGACAGGATGAAATGGTCGACGCCGAGCGCGCGGTACTGACCGATGAGGTCGGCCACCTCGGCGTGGCTGCCCACAAAAGCGGTGCCGGCACCGGGCCGCACCAGTCCGTAACCCGCCCACAAACCGGGGTATACCTCGAGATTCGCGAGGTCGGCGTTCAACGACAGTTGTCGACGCTGACCCTCCGACTCGGACTGCAGAAGCCGTTCTCGCGCAAGGGCAATCACGTTCGGGTCCATGCGGTCGACCAGCTTGCGGGCTTCCGCCCACGCCTCTTCGCGCGTGTCGCGGGTGATCACATGCGCACGGATGCCGAATGAGAGTGTCCGGCCGTACTTCGCGGCCCGGGCACGCACGTCGTCGATCAGTGCGGCTACCTTGTCCGGCGGTTCCCTCCACGTGAGGTACGTGTCGACGTGTGCGGCAGCAACCTCCCGCGCGGCGTCGCTTGCGCCACCGAAGAACACGGCAGGCGCTGGTTGCGGGGGCCGTGCCACGGTGGCCCCGGTGACGTCCAAATACTCGCCGACGAAGTCGTACGGTGTGCCCGACCACGCCCCGCGCACAATCTGTAGGAACTCCGCGGTACGGGCGTACCGTTCCTCCTTGCTGAGGCGATCACCGAAGCGCTCCTGCTCTTCCCTGTCGCCGCCGGTCACGATGTTCAATGCCAATCGCCCACCGGACAGTTCGGCAAACGTCGCGGCCTGCTGGGCGGCCAACGTCGGCGTGATCAATCCCGGCCGGAACGCGACGAGGAACTTCAGCCGAGTGGTCTCCTGAATGAGCGCCGCGGTGGTCACCCACGCATCCAGACACCAGGTTCCGGTCGGGGTGAGCACCGACTCGAATCCCAACTTCTCGGCGGTCTTGGCGACGAGAGTCAGGTACTCGAGATCGGGGGCACGGTGTGCCGACGCGGTGCCGAGGACACCGGACGACTGCAGCGCACCGAACACCTCTCGACCGTCGCCCGACGTCGGCAGAAACCAGTGGAATGACGCACTCATCGGGCAGGCTCCTCAACAGCTGTCGCATTGGTGTCTCGGCTTCCGACGCCGAGGTGGCCGAGCACTCGTTCACGCAGTTCGACGACGCGCTGATCATCCCGATGGCGGGGACGCTCGACGTCGACCGCGACGTCGTACGCGATGGCGCCGTCCTCGAGGACGAGCACTCGGTCGGCAAGCACCACGGCCTCCTCGACGTCGTGAGTGACGAGCAGCGCGGCGAATCCGTGTGTGCTCCACAGCCTTGTGAGCAGTGTGTGCGCTTCGATCCGGGTGAGCGCATCGAGTGCACCGAATGGTTCGTCGAGCAGTAGTACTTCTGGATTGCGCACCAATGCGCGAGCAAGCGACGCACGCTGGGCTTCTCCACCGGAGAGCGTCAGCGGCCAGGCGTCGACGCGATGCGATAGTCCGACCTCGTCGAGCGCCGTCACCGCCCGCGCTGCGGCATTGCCGCCGGAGAGGTTGAGCGACACGTTCTTTCGGACGCTGCGCCACGGCAGCAGCCTCGGCTCCTGGAATGCCACCGCGCGCGATCCGTCGACCTCGAGTCGGCCACCGTGCTGGTCGTCGAGCCCGGCGATGATCCGCAGCAACGTCGACTTGCCCGAGCCCGACCTGCCGACGAGTGCCACGATCTCGCCGCTGTGCAGTGTCAGATCGATGCCGTGCAGCACCTCGACGTTGCCGAAGGAACGTGTGATCCCCTGTGCACGAACAACTGTCTCGCCGCTCATCGACTCACCCTCCATCGGAGCAGCCATGCCTCGAGGCCGCGGACAATCGAATCACTGAACAGACCCAGCAATGCGTAGATCACCAGTCCGAGGACGATGATGTCGTTGCGGAAGTAGGTGCGCGCATTCATGACCAGGTAGCCGAGCCCGGCGTCGGCGTTGATCTGCTCCGCAACGATCAGCGACAGCCACGCGACACCGAGGGACAGACGAAACCCGGTGAGGGCGCTGGGCGTCGCTCCGGGAAGAATCACGGTGCGTGCCAATCCGATTCGCCCGAGACCCACCGAGCGACCCGCCTCGATCAGTTTCGCATCGACGCCGTGGATACCCGACACCAGATTGAGGTACAGCGGGAACAGTACGCCGAGCGCCACCATGTAGACCTTGGGCTCCTCGCCGATACCGAACCACACGACGAACAACGGGATCAGCCCGAGGAACGGCACAGTGCGGAGCATCTGCAGTGGCGGGTCGATGGCCAGATCCGCGATCCGGAAGAAGCCGACGAGCAGACCGAGCGCGACTGCCAACACCACGCCGAGCGCCAGGCCGATGCCGACACGCTGCAGCGAAACACCCAGCGCCGCTTGCAGTTCGCCTGTGCCCCACAGTTCACGCGCCGCCGCCCACACCTGTGTCGGCGGAGACAGCTTGCTGGCCGGAATGACACCGTTGGTCGATAGCACCTGCCAGGCGATCAGCAGGACGAGCGGTGAGATGAGGCGCAGCCACGGACCGACCGACAGGCGCGTGCGCCGTCGGGTCGACGCGCGACGACTGCCTGCGTCGGCGTCACCCCGGATCGCGGTGGCCGAGCCCGCGACTGCCCCCGTCATCAGTTCGTGCCCGCGAGTGCGCCGTTGAACTGGTTGTCGAAGTAGTCGGCGGCCTTGGGCTTGTTGGGGATCACCTTGGCGTTGGCGAACAGGTCGATGAGATGCTGATGCTTGGCGATCTGCTCATCACCGATCGGGACCAGAGAACCGGACGACGTCGAGAACGTCGCTCGTGCAACGGGTTCGGGGAGCTTGGTGAGTTTGCTGTAGATCGGAATCCACTGGTCCTCATGGGTCACCGACCACTTGTTCGCTCGCGCGAGACGGCCGACGAGATCGCTGATCGCCTTCTGCTTCGCCAAGTCGCCGAGCGACGCCGAGGAGGCGAGGTAGTACGCCTGCTGGGTCACCAAGCCTTCGCCGTCGGAGACGACCTTGGCGCCGTGCTGCGAGATCGCCACTTGCGCAAACGGATTCCAGACCGCCCAGGCGTCGACCTGGCCGTTGGTAAAGGCCGAGAGGCCCTCGGTGGGCGTGAGGTAGGTCTGCTGGATGTCACTGGGCTTGAGGCCCGCCTTGTCGAGGAGCGCGAGCACGAGTCCGTTGGAGCTCGATCCCTTGGTGAAAGCGACCTTCTTGCCTTTGAGGTCGGCGATCGACGTCACCGACGAGCCGCTCGGAGCCAACAGGAAGTCGCCGGGCTTCTCGCGTGACTGGACCGCCACGATCTTCAGGGGCGCACCGCTGGCCTGCGCGAAAACCGGTGGCACATCGCCGGTTCCACCGATGTCGACCTTGCCGGCCGCTGCGGCTTCGAGCAGTGGCGGACCCGACTCGAACGAAGCCCAGTCGATGTCGTAGGGCAGGTCTTTCAGCTCACCGGATGCTTCGAGGAGCGACTGGGTCTGCTTGACCTGATCGCCGACGGTGAGGGTGATGCGTTGCGCCGATGCCGACTGGCCGCCGCTACCCGAATCATCGGACGAGCATGCGCTCACAGACAGCGACAGCGCAGCCACGAGCCCGACGGCCAATGCGCCCCAACGTTTCCTCGACACGGTACTTCCTTTCCAGACCACCCCCGCGGGTGTCGATGTTGGGAAGAATTGTCGGCGCCGACGTGGCGATCACACCAATCGCCGCCACCGCCGCACTCCGCTGGCGAACGTATCGGCCCAGCTCAACTGCGCCGCAAATACTTCCACTCACCGGGACTGAAATGCACGCGTCGATCAGCGCAGCTCGACGCCGATCACAGCTCCCGATAGTCGCGGACCGACATTCGGTGCCCCCGACGCGGCGCCCAGGTGCCGTGGAGTTCGGCCATGCGCACGATTCGATAGCGTTGGCCCGCATAGGGTTCCAGCAGCTCCAGCATCCCGGCGTCGTCGACCTTCTCCCCGATCAGCGTATGGCCGATGAGAGCCGGGATGTGGTAGTCGCCGACCGGGACGACGTCGGTGTCGCCGACGGCTCGCGCTCGGGTTTCCGCGACAGTCCACGGGCCGACTCCGCGGAGCACCTCCAGCTTGTCGTGGTGACGTTCGACGTCCAGTGCCGTCGCACCTCTGATGGTGCGCATCCGCACGGGCTCTGCACCACTGCGATGCCACTCCCACACCGGAATCCGCGCCCAGTCGGCCCGCGGGGGTGGCACGCGCATGTCGCGCGGAACCGGTCCCGGAGCGGGTTCGCCGAACCGCCTGAGTATGTGCCGCCACGCCCGCCACGCCTCGGTCCCGACGACCTTCTGCTCGAGGATCGCCGGCGCTAGCGCCTCCCACACGCGGCCGCTGCTGCCGATACGCAATCCGGTCGACGCCGCGACCAATCGAGCGACGGCAGCGTCTTTCGGCACCAGTGCGGCCGGGTCGTCTGAGGCGCCGAGCATGTCCGGCATCTGCTCGAGTAGCCACGCGGCGCCGGGACCCCAGGCACGCCCGCGGATCGTCGAACCGTCGGTGGCGACGGCCAGCGTGCCCGGTCCGTCCGGAGTGTGTACCGCGCGCCAGATGGAACCGTCGGCTCCGTATCGGAAAGCCGGGTCGCCGCTGCCACGCCGGTGCAGCCCGAGCGTCGCGCGGATGTCGACCGGCTCCAGCGGTGTCCACGAACGTGTGGCCTCACCCCTGCTCATCACCTTCTCCTCGCCTACGCCTCCTCGACTGTAGTCGTCGTGTCCGACATCGCTCGGGTAGCACACTGCTCGCATCGGGGGCGTGCGACCCGATTCGGATGGGACGTAAGCCTCACGATCGACGTCGCTGGCCAGCGCACACTCGGATCATGAGGTACTCGGAACCCATCACAGTCGGCATCGACGGTTCGTCGAACGCATTGGCAGCGGCGCGCTGGGCAGCGCACACAGCATCTATCCATCAGACGACCCTCGACATCGTGTTCGCAGTCGAGGCGGCATCACCCCCACTGATCGAATACGCCGTACCCGAGACATTCTTCGACGCTGCACGTCTGGGCGCCAAGGCCGCGCTCAATGCTGCGACGGAGGTCGCCCTCGAAGAGGACCCCGATCTCGCGCCGCGCACACACATCGTCACCGGTTCGCCGCGTGGCGAGTTGCTCGCGCGCTCGCGGGCGTCGTCGATCATCGCTGTCGGCGCGTCCGGAACCGGCCGTCTCACAGCGGCTTTCATCGGGTCCACCGCATCGGCGCTGACATCGCACTCGGTATGCCCCCTCGCGGTGATCCGCGAGAACAACGACGACGTCGGACCCAACGGTCGGGTCACCGTCGGCGTCGACGGTTCTCCCGAATCACTGGAGGCACTCGATTGGGCAGCGCACGAGGCCACCGATCGAGCTGCTGAACTTGTCGTACTCTCGGCTTGGGACGCAACGGGTTTCGACCACACGCGCCAAGCGTTCACCACAGCGGCACACCAGATCGAGGGCACACTCGCCGTACCTGTCGAAGCGATCAAACGACGCCTACCCCGCTTGCGCGTGACCACGCAGATCGTCGACGACGCTCCGGTTGCCGCACTCACGAAGGCGTCGGCCGACTCGGACGTCGTCGTCGTCGGCAGTCGGGGGCGCGGCGGATTCACCGGGCTTCTACTGGGGTCGACGAGCCAACGGGTTCTGCATTCGGCCCAGTGCCCGCTGATCATCGTGCCGTGATCTCAGTGCCGTGATTCCCCTACTCTGAAGCCTCGTCGCCGAATACACGCGAGCCGGGACCGACATCGTCGTCGGTCCCGGCTCGCGTGTATTCCGTTGTGCTGCAGACTCTTCTACAGGTTGATCATGTGCCCGATCGCGCCATGGCAACACGACGCAACGCGCGGCTCACAGATTGATCATGTGCCCGATCGCGCCGTGGAACGTTTCTTGCATTGCTTCGCTCATGGTCGGGTGGGTGTGGACGTTGCGCGCCAGTTCCTTGGCGGTCAGGTCCCACTTCTGCGCGAGCGTGAGTTCGGGCAGCATCTCGGAGACGTTGTCGCCCACGAGGTGTGCGCCGAGGAGCTCGTCGGTGTCGGCGTTGGTGAGGAGCTTGACGAAGCCTGCGGTCTCGCCCATGCCGCGCGCCTTGCCGTTCGCGCTGAACGGGAACGTGGTGGCCTTGACGTTGAAGCCGGCGTCCTTGGCCTGCTGCTCGGTCAGTCCGAACGAGGCGACCTGCGGCTGGCAGAACGTCGCGCGAGGCATGAACCGGTAGTCGCCGAGTGTCATGGTCTCGGCGCCCGCGATGGTCTCCGCTGCGACGACGCCCTGTGCCTCGGCGACGTGTGCGAGCTGGAGCTTCGCGGTGACGTCGCCGATCGCGTAGATGCCGTCGACGTTGGTGCGCATGAAGTCGTCGATCGCGATGGCGCCGCGTTCGGTGAGCTCGACGCCGGTGTTCTCGAGGCCGAAGCCCTCGACGCGGGGAGCGAAGCCGACCGACATGAGCACGCGGTCGACGGTGACCTCTCCGTCGTTGCCCTTGGCGTCCTTGTAGGTGACGGTGACGTCGTTGCCGTTGTCGGTGACGGTCTGGACTCCGGTGGAGGTGAGGACCTTCACGCCGAGCTTCTTGTACTGCTTGGCGATCTCCTTGGAGACGTCGATGTCTTCATTGGGGAGCACGCGGTCGAGGAACTCGATGATTGTCACGTCGACGCCGTAGTTGGCGAGCACGTAGCCGAACTCCATGCCGATCGCGCCCGCGCCGACGATGACGATCGAACCGGGCAGATCGCGGGTGAGGATCTGGGTCTCGTAGGTGACGACGTTGTCGGAGAGCTCGACGCCCGGCAGGAGCTTGACCACCGAGCCTGTGTCGATGATGACGTTGTCGAAGGTGATCTCGCGGTCGCCGACCTTGATGGTCTTGGCGTCGACAAAGGTGCCGTAGCCCTCGATCTCGGTGATCTTGTTCTTCTTGTTCAGGTAGTGCACGCCCTTGGCGCTCGCGTCGGCGACGCTACGACTGCGGTCGAATGCCGAGCCGTAGTCGAAGGTCACATCCCCGGACATCCCGAACGTCTTCGACTCATGGTTGAAGATGTGGGCGAGTTCGGCGTTGCGCAGCAACGCCTTGGACGGAATACATCCAACGTTCAGACAGACACCGCCCCAATACTTCTCTTCGATGATGGCGGTGTTCATGCCCAACTGGGCGGACCGGATCGCGGCCACGTACCCACCTGGACCTGCTCCCAGGACAACTGTTTCAAAGTGATCAGCCACGACTGTCAGCCTACGACTAGGGCCAGCCTGCGCGCAGAACGTCCCCCGTACTGGTCCGAATCGACCGTTACCGCGAATCGGCCACCGCAACATTCAATCACTGATTGAATCGCTGCATGAGCGTGTCCACATCACCCACCCGCGAGCAATTGCTGCAGACGGCCGAGCGCCTCTTCCTCACCGAGGGCTACGACGCCGTCTCCGTGCGCGCCATCTGCGCGGGCGCGGGAACCAATCCGGCGGCCGTGCACTACCACTTCGGATCGAAGGATCAGCTCGCGACGGCACTGCTCGAGGCGCGCCTCGCACCGCTGTGGGCGGCGGCACTCGGCTCCGTCGATGTCTCACGCGACTCCGTCTCCGAGCTGGTCGACGTCGTGATCACCCCGTTCGTCGAGATACAGCACGACCCCGCCGGACATCTGCATCTGCAACTCCTGGCCCGCTTCGTCCACGCACGTCCCGAGGCTCCCTGGCACGGCGCCTGGTTCGATCTCGACCGGTGGGCCGACATGCTGGTCGCGATGGTCGGCGACCTCGGCCACGACCAGGCTCGACGACGCTGGGCACTCGCCTTCGAGCTGATCCTGTCGCGCTTCTCCGCCGAGCGTCCGCTGTCCGACGACGCCGTGACGTCCCTGACCGAGTTCGTGACAGCCGGACTCGGTCAGCGTGCGGCCGAGCGCGCCAAGGACAACTCGTGAACGGCTCGTCGTCGACCCCCGATCCCTTCGCACCGGCACGGCTGGGGCCGCTGACGCTGCGCAACCGCCTCATCAAATGTGCGACGTTCGAGGGTGCGACGCCCGACGCACTCGTCACCGACGATCTCGTCGAGTTCCACCGCGAGGTGGCGGCGGGCGGAGTCGCCATGAGCACGGTTGCCTACTGCGCGGTCGGCCCCGAGGGGCGGACCGATCGACATCAGACCTGGATGCGTCCCGAGGCGGCGCCGGGGTTGCGCCGGCTCACCGACGCCATCCACGCCGAAGGCGCCCTTGCCGCTGCCCAGCTCGGCCACGCGGGGCCGGTCGCGAACTCGGCGTCGAATCGCGCGAAAGCCCTTGGTCCGTCGCGCATTCCGGCGCCGATGGGGATGTCGGTGACACGAAAGATCTCGGCTGACCGCATCGCGGATCTCCGCACATCGTTTCGGCGGGCGGCGCGCATCGCGGTGGATTCAGGTTTCGACGGACTCGAAATCCATTGTGGCCACAACTATCTCATCAGTTGTTTTCTCTCACCGCTGCTCAACCATCGACGCGACGGATACGGCGGCACACTGGTCAATCGTGCGCGGCTCGCGCGCGAAGTGGTCGAGTCGGTACGCGACGAGGTCGGCGATTCGGCTGCCGTCTGGGTGAAGCTGAACATGTACGACGGCGTCGGCGGTGTCGGGAGGTGGCGCGGATTCGACGTCGACGAGGCGTGCGAGGTCGCGCGACTTCTGGAATCGGACGGCCACCTCGACGCGATCGAGCCGACGGCAGGCAGCTCACTGCTGAACCCGATGTACCTCTTCCACGGCGACGCACCGCGTGAGGCTTTCGCCGACGCCTTCCACGGCGCGATGCGGTGGGGGCTGAAGGCCGCGGGCCCCTTCTTTCTCAAGCACTACGACTATCACCCCGGCTGCCTGATGCCGCTGGCCCGCAGGCTGCGCGAGAGTGTCGACCTGCCGATCATCCTGCTCGGCGGCATCACCGACCGCGCAACGATGGACACGGCGCTGGGTGAGGGTTTCGACTATCTCGCGATGGGCCGCGCACTGCTGCGCGAACCCGACCTACCGCTGCGGATCGCCGCTGAGCCCGCCGTGCGCTCGCTGTGCACGCACTGCAACCTGTGCATGCCGACGATCTACTCGCGCACGAGGTGTCCGCTGCGCGAGTAGGCGCGCCCGCCGCTGGTAATCCCGCCGGTCGAGCGCCCACCGCTGGTCGAGCCCCAACCCGCTGGTCGAGCAC
>NZ_BAFC01000139.1 GCF_000248055.1 Gordonia sputi NBRC 100414
CTCGATCAGCGGGGTTGGGGCTCCGACCAGCGGGCCGGGCCCGACTGCGAAACGGCAGCCCCCGCTGGTCGAGCGGGCGCGAGCGCAGCGAGCACCCGAGTCGAGACCACTGCGCGTCGCAAACGTTAGTCGGCGGGGGTGACCCTGCCCGGATAGGTTGCGGTGCGTGCCGCGTGGACGGGGCAATAGTGCATCGACTTGCCGCGTTCGGATTCTGGCGGCAGGTTGCGCGACGGCGTCTCGACGAGCGGTGCGTCGGCGGCAACGCGCCCGTTCACGCGGTCCCACGCATCGCGTGCGCGGGGGTGTCGCCACGGCCGCCGGGGCAGCAACCGATGGAACACGAGGTTGTAGGTCTTGCCGAGGAGACGGAACAGCCTCTCGTCCCGGTCGGTCCAGGGGAGTGCCATCATCTCGCGGATCGGTTCGTCGTAGAACCCCGTGGTGAGCCAGATGAAGTTGCGGGCGACCGCAGGGGCGATGACGCGACGCCAGAGCGCTGTCGGGAGGAACGAGAGGTACGGAGGTGGGGGAAGCGTCGAAATGTCGAGGACCGTGCGTACCGACTCGTGGTCGCGAAGCACGTTGCGGCACATGTGATCCCAGTATTCGAGGAAGTCTTCGTAGGTGTCGGGTACCGGGCGCATGCTCACGCCGTACATGGCGTACCAGTTCTTCGATTCTTCGAAGAGTTGCCGCTTCTGGTCTTCGCTCAACCACGGACCGAACCTCTCGCAGAGGCGCACGTTGCCGTACCAGAAGGTGGCGTGTGCCCAGTAGAAGACGTCGGGGTCGAGGGCGTGATAGCGCGAGCCGTCGGGCATGGTGCCCTTGATCTCGCGGTGATAGTCACGCACCTCTGTGCCGGTCTCGAAGCCCCAGTACTCGTCGAAGACGACTCCGCCGATCGGATACAGCGACCGCATGAGGCGTTGCCAGCGTTCGCCGAAGAAGTCGGAGTGATCCCAGACGGCTTGCCCGAGCTTGGGGTGCATGTTCTGAATCGACCCGGCCCACAGGCCCTGGATCATCCCGGTCCAGGTTCCCCACACCTGCCACGTCAGGGAGTCGGGGCCCAGCGGCGGGTACTCGACATGCGGGTACTCGGAACGGCGTGGGGTGTCGGTCGACGCAGCCTCGCGCTCGACGGCGTCGGACGTTTCGGTTGACGAGCTCGACGGGTTGGCTGTGACGTGCGTCATGAGACGAAACCCTAGGTGCGTCTCACGACGCTGTCAACGCCGGGCGGCGGTGATCAGCTCGGCCGAAAGCGGACGAGCGTGCCGGCGACGAGTTGCGCGGCGGCCGAGACCGACGTCGCCGACAGGACGCCGACGACCGGATATCCGCCTGTCACGGGGTGATCGGCGAGGAAGATCACCGGTTCGCCGGCAGGCGGAACCTGCACCGAGCCGTGGGCCACGCCCTCGGAGGGCATCTCGGGAAGGTTTGTGCGGTGTGTCAGGGTCGGCGCGGTGTCGTCGTCGCGACGTCGCAGGCGTACCCCGACCCGATTGCTCGCGGGCGTGACCTCCCATGTGCCCGCGAAGAGGTGGCCCGGCTCGGTGAGGCGATCAGCGCGTGGGCCGGGAAACGTGGTGAGTTCGACGACGCCGGCCCGTCGAGTGTCTGCCGGAGCATGCAGAGTTGCGGGCCACGTCTGGTGTGCGTCGCCGACGATCAGCTCGTCGCCCTGCGCCAGGGGAGCGGGTCCGGTTCCGGAGAGTGTGTCGGTCGACCGCGATCCGAGCGACGGCTCGACGTCGAATCCGCCTCGCGCGGCAACGTAGTTGCGGCATCCCCAGTGCGGCGTGCCGACCTCGACATTCGCCCCGGCGCGGGCCACGACGGCCGAATTGATCCCGACGGCAACACCGTTGACCGAGACCGAAGTGTCGGCTCCCGTGACGGCCACGAGTGTGTCTGTGTCACAACGGAACACGAGGCCACCGAGTGTGGTTTCGATCGTTGCGGCATCCTCGGAGTTGCCGACGAGGCGGTTGGCAAGTGTCATCGCGACTCGATCTGCGGCACCCGATCTCGGCACTCCGAGGTGTTGGTAGCCGGGCCGTCCGAGATCCTGGATCGTCGCCAACGGCCCGGTGGCGATCACCGCGACGCGAGTCACCGGTTCTCCGTGTCGTCGTCAGGTCGGGCGGCAAGGTCTCGGGGGACGCCGGCGTCGACGAATCGGACGCGGGTACCGGGTGCGAGCATGGCCGGCGGGTCGTCGTGTTCGTTCCAGAGGCTGATTCTGGTGCGCCCCAGCAGGTTCCAGCCTCCGGGGCTGTCACGTGGATACACCGCGCTGTATCCGGCGGCGATCGCCACCGACCCGGTCGGCACTCGGGTACGGGCGTGTGGCCGTCGGGGGAGGTTCAGCAGTCCGGCGAGGTCGGTGTCGGCGGCGTCGAAAGCGGGTACCAGATAGCCGAAACCCGGTGCGAAACCCATGAACTGGACGATCCACTCAGTGCCCCGATGCGCCGCGATCACCGCGTCGACACTCATGCCGAGTGCGCTGGCGACGTCGTCGAGGTCGTCGCCGTCGTAGTGAACCGGTATCTCCACGGGTTGCTGCGTCGACTCCGCAACGTCGATTCCGGCGGTCCCGAACCGCAGCGCGCGATGAATGCCGAGGACATCCGCACCGCCACCTGTCTTGCCCTGCACCAGAATTGACGACGCACTCGGCACCACGTCCTCGGTGGCCACGAGACGACCGTCGGCAATCGCGGCCCGCAATGCGGTCGCCGATGTGAGCACCGCGTGTGCCGGGTCGTCGGAGTCGGCGAAGTCGAGAAGCACCGCATCGGGGCCGGCGGGTAACTCCTGCATACCGATCGAATCTACCGTCGACGGCCTCGTCCGGATGGCACACTGGGCGCGTGACACGCATGGGAGCGGATCGGTGAGAGAGATCGTCGTCTGCGGTGAGGCGCTCGTCGACGTGGTGTCCACGACGGCTCCTGGCCCCGATCCGTCGCACCTGCCACCGTTGCAGCCGGCACTCGGCGGCGGACCGTTCAACGTCGCGATCACCCTCGGCAGGCTCGGTAGTGCCGTCTCGTTCTGCTCCGCGGTCTCCACTGACACCTACGGCGACGCCATCGTGGCTGCTCTGAGTGCCGGGGGTGTCGGCACCACGCTGGTCCAACGTCGCTCCGAACCCACGTCGCTCGCACTGGCCACGATCGGCTCCGACGGCGCAGCGCACTACTCCTTCTATGTGGAGGGCACCGCCGACCGCCTGGTCTCCGAGCCCGGCGACTTCGCCGCGACCGTCTCCGCGGCGTGCTTCGGAACGTTGTCCATGGTCCTCGAGCCGGGTGCGAGCGTCTACGAGCTGGTGATGCGTCGAGCTCACGACGCCGGGCGTCTCGTCGCGCTCGACCCGAACATCCGACCCTCCGTGATCGACGAACCCGACGTCTACCGCCGACGATTCCTGGACTGGGTACCCATGATCGACGTCCTCAAACTGTCCGACGAAGACGTCGACTGGCTCGGCGACGGAGCCGACGGCTCGTCGGTCGACGACTGGCTTCGCGAGGGCGCGGGGGCCGTCGTGATCACCCATGGAGCCGACGGAATCTCCGTTCGCACAAGCGAATTCACTGTGCTGGCGCAGGCTCCGGAGACCACCGTCGTCGACACGATCGGGGCGGGCGACAGTGTGCTCGGAGGGTTACTCCACTTCTTCGACGAGTCGGGTGATTTGTCCGCATCCGCAGTGCGGTCGCGCGACGCCGACTACTGGCTACGAGCCGCGGACTATGCGGCACGAGTCGCCGCGGTGACCGTTTCGCGTCCCGGAGCCGACCCTCCGTGGGCGAGCGAGCTCGATGCCCCGTGATCAAGGCGCAGGTCAGGCGGTATTCGGCTACGGTTGACCAACGTCAATGCACCCTCCGTGGGCGCGCATGTCGATAACCGACTACGTTTAGTAACGGAGAGTCCGACTCACAGTGCGTCACATGTACCTGTGGGTCTCATACCTGAGTAAAGGGGTTTTGGAGTGTCCGCTGAAACAGCTCCCGCCGACTCGGCATCGGATACCGCCTCGTCGACGTTCATCTACCCCGGTGGGCAGCTCGAGCTTCCCATTCTCAAGGCCACCGCGGGCAGTGATTCGGTTGCGCTGGGCAAGTTCCTCGCAGAAACGAATCTCACGACGTTCGACGGCGGCTTTGTCAACACCGCAGCCTGCAAATCCGCGATCACCTACATCGACGGAGAAGCAGGCATTCTGCGCTACCGGGGTATCCCGATCGACCAACTGGCAGAGAAGTCGACCTTCATCGAGGTCAGCTACCTGCTGATCTACGGCGAGTTGCCGACTCCGAGCCAGCTCGAAGAGTTCAACAACAAGATCCAGCGGCACACCCTGCTGCACGAGGATCTCAAGCGATTCTTCGACGGCTTCCCGCGCAACGCACACCCGATGCCGGTGCTGTCGAGCGCAGTCAACGCACTGAGTGCCTACTACCAGGACTCGCTCGATCCCAAGGACCCCGAGCAGGTCGAACTGTCGACGATCCGTCTGCTCGCCAAGCTGCCGACGATCGCGGCCTACGCCTACAAGAAGTCGGCGGGTCAGCCGTTCCTCTACCCCGACAACTCGCTGTCGCTGGTCGAGAACTTCCTGCGCATGACCTTCGGCTTCCCGGCCGAGCCTTACGTGGTCAACCCCGAGGTCGCCAAGGCCCTCGACATGCTGTTCATCCTGCACGCCGACCACGAGCAGAACTGCTCGACGTCGACCGTGCGTTTGGTCGGTTCATCGCAGGCCAACCTCTTCACGTCCATCTCGGGCGGCATCAACGCACTCTGGGGCCCGCTGCACGGTGGCGCCAACCAGGCCGTGCTCGAGATGCTCGAAGACATCAAGGCTTCCGGTGGCGACACCAAGGCGTTCATGACCAAGGTCAAGAACAAGGAAGACGGTGTGAAGCTCATGGGCTTCGGACACCGCGTCTACAAGAACTACGATCCGCGCGCAGCGATCGTGAAGAAGACCGCCGACACGATCCTCGAATCGCTCGGCGTCCAGGACGATCTGCTCGATATCGCCAAGGGACTCGAAGAAGTCGCCCTCAACGACGACTACTTCATCTCGCGCAAGCTCTACCCGAACGTCGACTTCTACACCGGCGTCATCTACCGGGCCATGGGCTTCCCGACCCGCATGTTCACGGTGCTCTTCGCACTCGGACGTCTGCCGGGTTGGATCGCGCACTGGCGTGAGATGAACACAGATCCCGCGACCAAGATCGGCCGACCGCGTCAGCTCTACACCGGTTACCCAGAGCGTGACTACGTCACGATGGGCGACCGCTGAGTTCGACGCTTCGACCTGACCACCAGCCGACTCAAAGGAGAGTCCCGTGACCAGTACCGAGAAGCCAGAAGTCGAGTTCCAAGAGGGTCCCGCTCCCAGTGAGCTGGTGATCGCAGACATCATCGTCGGCGACGGCGATGAGGCAAAGCCGAGCGACGTCGTCGACGTGCATTACGTCGGCGTCGACTTCGAGTCGGGTGAAGAGTTCGACTCGTCGTGGGACCGTGGTCAGTCGGCCAACTTCCCGCTCGATCGGCTGATCCCCGGCTGGCAGCAGGGAATCCCGGGCATGAAGGTCGGCGGTCGTCGTCGCCTCACCGTGCCACCCGCGCTGGCCTACGGGCCGGAGGGTGCGGGCCACCGGTTGTCCGGACGGACACTGGTCTTCGTCATCGACCTGCTGGGTGTGGGCTAGATCGCCTCGCAACGCAACAACGCCGGTGCATCGGATGTCGATGCACCGGCGTTGTGCTGGCTGCGGCGTGATCTGCGACTAGGGGATCTCCCGGCACTGGGCGAAGCGATCGGCGACGGCAATCGCGAGGTTCTCGTCTGCTTCGTGCTCGACCCACGTCTCGAATCCTCTTCAGGCGAGCGACGACTCGCCTTTCTCTACGACTCGCTACGCGAACTCGACGCCAAGCTCGACGGCAAACTCCTCGTCGTGCGTGGACGCCCCGACGAGGAGATCCCACGACTGGTCGACGCCGTCGGAGCGGGTTCGGTGCATGTGAGCGAGGACTTCTCGCCGTTCGGGCGACGTCGAGACGATGCCGTCGTCACTGCACTCGAAGAATCCGGCGCGACGTGGCAACCCGTCGGCTCGCCCTACCTTGTCTCGCCGGGGAGGGTGACGAAGTCCGACGGCACACCGTACAAGGTCTTCACGCCGTTCTTCCGAGCATGGCGCGACCACGGTTGGCGTGCGCCGGCAAAGACCGAAGCGCCGTCGAACATCCTGAATCCCAGCGACATTCACCCCTCCGGTCGTATCAGGATTCCGGCGGCACCCACGACGCTGGACCTGCCTGCCGGTGAAGACGCGGCACTCGAGCGGTGGCGCACCTTTGTCGACGACGACCTGTCGGGCTACGAGTCCGACAGGGACAGGCCAGATCTCGACGTGTCGAGCAGGATGTCGGCGTATCTGAAGTTCGGCAACATCCACCCGCGCACGATGGCCGCCGACCTCGGTAGGTCGCAGTCGGCGCAGGCATATTTGCGGGAGCTGGCATTCCGCGACTTCTACGCCGATGTGCTCTACAACTGGCCAAAGAGTCTGTGGCACAACTGGAATGACCAGTTCGACGACATCGCACTCGATACCGGAAAGTCCGCCGAGAAGCACTTCGACGCTTGGCGTGAGGGACGAACCGGCTTCCCGCTCGTCGACGCGGGGATGCGCCAACTGAGCGAGACGGGATTCATGCACAACCGGGTGCGCATGATCGCCGCGTCGTTTCTGGTGAAAGATCTGCACCTGCCGTGGTGGTGGGGTGCGAAGTGGTTCCTCGACCAACTCACCGACGGCGATATGGCGTCGAATCAGCACGGGTGGCAGTGGGCCGCGGGCACGGGAACCGATGCGGCACCGTACTTTCGGGTGTTCAACCCGGAGACGCAGGCCAAGAAGTTCGATCCCGACGGCGACTACATTCGACGCTGGATTCCCGAATTCGACACCGACGACTACCCGGAACCGATCGTCGATCACAAAGCCGAACGCGAAGAGGCACTTCGACGCTTTGGCGAGCTCTGAGACGCCGAAACCCTCGATGGCGCAAGGCGATCCCCGCTCACGAGCGAACCCGCGTTCTTGACGCGCGAGAGTAGCGGGAGCAATTCGTACGAGGTGATCCCGTCGAGGCGCCCGAGGACATCGGTGACAAACGAGTACAGCTCGTCGGTGTCGTGCACCATGACGCTGGCCGACAGGTTGGCCGGACCGGTGACGGCGACCGCGAACGGAACGTCGGGGTGTGACGCCAATGCCTCGCCCACCGAAGCCAGATGTCCGGGCTGAACCGTCAGCCAGATCGCGACGGCGTCCCGTCCCATCGCGGCAGCGGCAAGATCGACGTCGAAATAGGCGATACCCGACCAGACGAGTTGTTCGACGCGTCGGGTGACCTTGCCGGGCGTCGAACCCACTGCTCGCGCGAGGTCGGTGTACGACGTGCGGCCGTCGCGGGTCAGTATGTCGATAATCGCGCGATCGGTGCGATCGATGGTCGTCGACGACGCCCCGCCCGCGGGTCCGCGTGGAATCCTCGTCGCGGCAAGCGCATCCGCTTCCGATCGTGAGAGTGCATCGTGCCAGCCCTCCCAATCCGTTGGTGCACCACCGACATACGTGTGCAGCACAGCAGCGGGTCGCACATCGAGGACGGGTGCGGCCTTGGGAAGTGTGCGGGTTAGTAGTTCCGTTCCGCCGTACGGTTGCGCAGCGCGCAGGTTGAAGACGATCTCCCAGCCCGCTTCGTAGATCGACACCCACGAGACGTCGTCCCGTGCCGCGAGTGCTGCGGCGATGGCGTCGGCTCCTTCCGGGCGACACCGTACCCGCACGAGCCACGTCGAATTGCCCAGCGCGCGTGGATCGGTCGCCATGGTGACCCGCAACAGACCGTCGCGGCGTAGGCGCCGGTAGCGTCGGGCGATCGTCTGTTCGGCCACACCCAGGACATCGGCGATCTCGCGGAACGACGCCCGCGGCGACAGTTGGATCGCGCGAGCGATTCTCGTGTCGAGGCTGTCCAGAATGGAGGATTCCGGCGATGTCGTCGCTCCCATGTCCATGATTTTACGTAGTTGGGGTTTCCTGGCGACTGGCCGGCGATGCGAGATCACACTTGTGTCATGCGGCCTGACGTGCGCTGATGCACGGATTTCGGGCGAACTTCTCGAAAGGGACTCAACTCATGGAACGTAAATGGTGGACGCTTGTCGTCGTCTGCGCAGCGACTTTCATGTTGCTGCTCGACGTGACGATCGTCGTCGTCGCTCTCCCTGACATCAAGACGGCACTCGGCGCGAGTTTCAGTCAGTTGCAGTGGGTCACCGACGCGTATGCGCTCGCTCTGGCGTCCTTGCTGCTGACGTCGGGGTCGATCGCCGACAGGTTCGGTAGACGGCGGATCTTCTCGATCGGACTGGTGATCTTCACAGTCGGCTCGCTGCTCTGCGGCGTCGCCCAGGATCCGGTCATGCTGATCATCTCCCGCGCACTGCAGGGCATCGGTGGTGCGGCACTGTTCTCGACGTCGCTCGCGCTGCTGGCGTCGACCTTCCACGGTCGCGAGCGCGGCGTCGCGTTCGGTGCGTGGGGAGCGGTCACGGGTGTGTCGACGGCTCTCGGCCCCATCCTCGGCGGCGTGCTGACCACCGGCGTCAGTTGGCGGGCCATCTTCCTGGTCAACCTGCCCATCGGTATCGTCGCGCTGCTCATCACCTGGAAGATGGTCGACGAGTCGCGCTCGCCCCATGCACGTCGGATCGACTGGCCCGGTGTCATCGCGTTCACCGCGGGACTCGTCGCGCTGGTGTACGGCTTCACCGAAGCGGGGCAGCGTTCGTGGGGCGACGGCGTCGTGGTCGGCTCGTTCATCGCCGCCGTGGTGCTGTTGGTGGTATTCGTCGTCATCGAGTTGCGGGTCGACGAGCCGATGTTCGACCTCTCGCTGCTGCGTATCCCGACCTTCACCGGCGGACTGATCGCCGCATTCGCCATGAACGGCTCACTGTTCGCGATGCTGCTGTACGTGGTGCTCTACCTGCAGGACGGACTCGAGTACTCCGCACTGCAGACCGGTCTGCGTCTGCTCGTGATGTCCGGCTGCACGATGGTGAGCGCCACGATCGCCGGTCGACTGTCGGAGAAGGTGCCGGTGCGTTGGCTGATCGGGCCCGGCCTGATCATCGTCGGCGTCGGACTGTTCGTGATGGCCGGACTCGACCAGAACTCGTCGTGGACGCATCTGATCCCGGGACTGATCGTCGCCGGTATCGGCAGCGGACTGGTCAACCCACCGCTCGCCGCGACCGCCGTCGGCGTTGTCGATGTGCACCGCTCCGGTATGGCGTCGGGCATCAACACCACGTTCCGCCAGATCGGCATCGCCGTCGGCATCGCGGTCTACGGCACCGCCTTCAGCTCGAAGCTGAGCTCGTCGTTTCGCGAGAACCCCGCCGGCGGCAAGCACGCCGCCTACGCCGACGCCCTCAACACGTTGTTCTGGATCAGCGGCGCTGTCGCCGTTGTTGGCGGCCTTGCCGCGCTGGTGCTGATCCGCAGCCGCGACTTCGTGCCGCACGGCCCTGCCCCGACTACCGAGGGCGGCGACACGTCGAGCGAGGGCGCCGAGGTGTCGGCCCCGGCCTGAGGTCGCACGAGGTGGGGCGGCGTGCGCGGCCTCACCCGGCCGGCAGAAACCCGGGGAAGAGATCTTTCCCGGGTTTCGTGCCTTTGCTCGTGTTGTTTCTCGAGGAGAGGTCGGTTTCTCGGGGAAGAGTTTCTTCCCCTACTTTTTGCGCGGCCAGGGGGGCTGTGAGGCTCGGGGTGGACGACTCTGCGGCGTCCTTCCCCGACTTTCGGCGCGGCCGGGGCTCGGGTGCTGGTTCGCGGCCTCACCCGGCCGGCAGAAACCCGGGGAAGAGATCTTTCCCCGGGTTTCGTGCCTTTGCTCGTGTTGTTTCTCGAGGAGAGGTCGGTTTCTCGGGGAAGGGTTTCTTCCCCTACTTTCTGCGCGTCCCCGGCTCCGGACCCGATGCGTTCAGCCCGAGGCCCCGGCCCCTAGCGCGCCATCGAGAGCACTTCGGACCACTTGACGCGGCTGCCGGTGCGCAGGATCGAGCGCTGGTAGATGCGCGCGGCGAACCAGGTCGCGGCGGCGCAGGCCAGAATCATCAGGATCAGCGTGACCACGATCTGCATGGCGTTGGTGTCGCCGGTGGCGATCCGGATCGGCATCAGTACGGCCGAGAACGGCGGAATCCACGTCAACACTTCGATGAACGTCGACTGCAGCGACTGCACGCCGAAGATCCCCGCGTACATCACGGCCATCGACAGCACGGTGAGCGGCATGATCGTCGAACCAAGTTCTTCCTGGCGCGAAACCAGTGCTCCCGCAGCGGCATACAGCGTCGCGAAGAACAGGTATCCGAGTAGGAACCACACCAGCACCGCGAGGAACATCCAGATCGCGGTACCGGCGATCGTCAACATCCCGGTGGCGATCCCCGCGATCAGAGCGGTCAGGCCGAGTATCACCACCTGCCCGAGTGCGACAGCACCGATCCCCAGGATCTTGCCCCACATCAGGTGCAGCGGCTTGACCGTCGCCAACAGCAGCTCGACGATCCGCGACGTCTTCTCTTCCACAACACCCACGGCAATCATGTTGCCGCCCAACATGATCGCTGTGATGAGTAGAATCGCACCGACGAGCGCGATCACGATCCGCTGCGCCTTGTCAGGCTTGTCCGGGGTGGTTTGGACGGTGGTGATCGTCGGTGCAGGCAGCGCTGCCGCGTCGACACCGCGGGCAGCGAGACCCTGTGCCAACTCGTGCTGCTGGATCGAGCCGCGCAACACGCCCGACAGCGAGTCCGACAACCCCGTCTTGCTGACGATCGCATACGACTCACCGGAACCCCGCACCACCGCAGCATCGAGATCACCAGATTCGACGCTGCTGCGCGCCTGCGATAACGCATCCGGACCAGAAGCGATTGATACGACGGTGATCGGCGTGCCGCTGGCCTCGCCCACCTGGCCGATCGTCGTCGACAGCGAACTGTCGCCCGCGATGCCGACACGCTCCGGGTCGGTTCCGCCACCGGAGATCGCCTTCCAGACGATCAGCCCGCCGACGATTACGAGCATCAACACGACGGTGCTGATGATGAAGGATCGCGTCTTGGCACGCGTGGCGATTTCGCGCTGTGCCACAAGGCGAATCGACTGCAGCGCACTCGCGCCGGTGGACGTTGTGTTACCAGTGGAATTGTGGGAGGTCATGCCGTCACCACCTCTCGGAAGAGTTCGGTCAGGTCGGGTGTTGTCCGCGCGAAGCGGTGTACCGGCCCGTGTGTCAATGCGCGATTGAGTACTGCCTGGTCGTCGAGCGTCGTCGGGTCGACGCGCAGCCGCGCACCGCCCGGCTGGTATTCGGCTTCCAGCACTCCCGGGCAGTCGTCGGCCCAGCGGGTCGTCGACTCAGGACCGTCGACCTCGAGGATCACGCCAGCACGCGTCCGGAGATCGTCGACGGCGCCGAGCGCACGCATTCTGCCCTTGACGACGATGCCGACCCGATCACACAATCGCTGCACCAGATCGAGCTGATGCGACGAGAAGATCACCGGAATGCCTTCGGCCGCTTTCTCTTTCAGAACATCACTCATCACGTCGACGGCCACCGGGTCGAGGCCCGAGAACGGCTCGTCGAGGACGAGTACGTCCGGATCGTGGACCAGCGCCGCGGCGAGCTGTACGCGTTGCTGGTTGCCGAGCGAGAGGTCGGCGACGTTGTCGTCGTATCGTTCGTCGACGCCGAGTCGCTGGGTCCAGCGCCGTGCACTCTCGGTGGCCTGGTCGGCACTCATTCCGTGAAGACGCGCGAGGAACACCAGCTGCTCGCCGACCTTCATCTTGGGATAGAGCCCACGCTCCTCCGGCATGTACCCGATTCGACGCCGCGTGCTGAGATCGATCGGCGCTTCACCGAGTGTCACCCGACCCGAATCCGGTTCGAGCACACCGAGAATGATGCGCATCGTCGTCGACTTGCCTGCGCCATTACTGCCGACGAAGCCGAAGATCTCTCCGGGTGCGACGGTGAATGTCATGTCATCAAGGGCGACCACGTCGCCATATCGTTTGGACAGTCCGTCTACGGTGAGCGCTCCTGCGTTCATGACGGGTTCCTTCCCGTGTTGGCCTTCGAGTTGGTGATGTTCTTGGGATCAGTGACGGTCTCGGGACTGGCGTACGAGACTTCGAGATCCTCGGGGTCGGCGTCGCCCATCCACCACGCGGTCAGCATCGACGGGATGAACGCGGCGACGAGGACGAGAGCGATCAGCAGCATGCCGGTGCCGTAGACGTACTGGCCTTTCACCTCGTCGAACCCGCCGAGGACGACGAGGAGCACGTAGGGAATGAACATCAGCATGAACAGCGTGAAGTACGCAATCGATCGAGCCGAATTGCGCTGCGCCAGTTGAATTTCATCGAGTGCGGAGACCGGTGCATCCCCGATGGAACCGGTGACGATCCGCACCAGGCGTTGGCAGATGAGCGCACCGACGATGCCTGCCGCGAGGGGTATGACGAACCACTGTCGTGACACGAAGGCCACGAGCGCACCGACAACGACAAGCAGCACACACAGGCCTTGCGCGACCACGAGACGTCGGTAGACCTTTCTCCTGCGCCAACCGATCAGCCGATGCGCGTGACGCTCGTTGAACCGTCGATGTCGCTCGCCGCGCCACTCGTCGTAGCGCAGCCATACCGCGGGTTTGGCCTCGTCGGGGATTGCCGAGTTGGGATCGTGCATCGGTCACACCTCCGTGGACGTGTGTGGAGTGGACGTGGATGGAGTTGCAGTGGATGTATCTGCCGAACTTTCCTGCGCGCGACCCGCGGGCCTGCCATAGAGCTCGGCCGACATCGCCGAGAACTCGGTGCGACTGAACACCGCTTCTACGGGGAGGTCAAAGACGTCGCAGATGCGAAACGCGAGGTCGAGGCTCGGGTAGTTGTCGCCGCGCTCGAGCGCACCGACGGATTGGACGTTGATGCCGACGAGTGCTGCCAGGTCGGCACGCGACATCCGCCGCTCGGCGCGTAGAACTCCGATGCGGTTGTAGATGGGGAGCTTTTCTCCCCGCCGTACTGGACTCACACTACATAGTGTTGGGAAAACACAACAACTTGTCAAGGTTGGGCGTCGAGAATCTCCACAACGTTGCGCGCTGCCTCACGACCCGCGCGGTTGGCGCCGATCGTCGACGCCGATGGTCCGTAGCCGAGCAATTGGATGCGTGGGTCGTCTGCAACGGTGGTGGCGAGGCGTCCGGTCATGACGATTCCGCCTCCCGGTCCGCGCAGATGGAGAGGTGACAGA
Source organism: Gordonia sputi NBRC 100414 (assembly GCF_000248055.1). Taxonomy (GTDB): domain Bacteria; phylum Actinomycetota; class Actinomycetes; order Mycobacteriales; family Mycobacteriaceae; genus Gordonia; species Gordonia sputi. The sequence goes on from NZ_BAFC01000139.1 coordinate 13,477, forward strand.
TGATCGAGCGCACTTCGGAATCCGGTGTTCCAGAAGATGACGTCGACGTCGAGCTGTTCGCCCGCAGCCACCGGGCTGCCGCCATTCGCGCGATCGCCGTCGGCCCCGCCAGTACAGTCCCAGCACACGCCGGTCTCGGTGATGCGGGTGAACATCGGTCGCCAGTTGTCGAGGATTCCGTCTCGCTGCGCCGCTTCGATGGTCGGTGTCAGTGCGAGTCCGGTCACCGAGACCACCGACGTCGGCGGTAGTCCCGCGCGAACCCGACGTTCGACGCGCGCCACGGCTTGGCGACCGAGTTCGGGTGAGAAGGGATTCGAATCGAAGCGCGGTTCGGTGCGCGAGCACCAGAATGTCTGGACGCCGGGGGCGCGTCGAGCGATCTCGATCAGAAGCTGAACCGCCGAGATGCCCGCGCCGACGACCAGTACGCGCTGACCGGCGAACTCCTCGGGGCCGGTGTAGTCGTGCGTGTGCAGTTGCCTGCCGCGAAAGTCTGCAGCTCCGGGTATGTGGGGGATGAACGGCCTTTCCCACGTTCCGGTGGCATTGATGAGTGTGCGCGCGGCGATCTCTCGTCCGCGGAGTCGACCACCGAGCGTCACCCGGAACCCTTCGCCGTCACGTTCGACGGAACGTACGTCGACGGGTCGACGCACCCGTAGCCCGAACCTGTTCTCGTACTTCGCGAAATACTCGGGAACCACAGACGACGCAGGGAACTCGCCGCGGTCGATACCCACCGCTTCAGCAAGCCCGTATCCGGGTAGGTCGTGCACACGGTTGGTGCCCGACAGCGTCAGCGTCGGCCATCGGAACTGCCACGCACCGCCGGGGCGCGGGGAATGGTCGAGCAATTGGTAGCGGTCGCCGAGGCCGAAGCGTTGCAGAAAGTAGGCCGCCGACAGTCCCGCCTGGCCGCCACCGATGACGAGGACATCGCTGAACGCGTCGGGTTCCTGCGCGACGGACTCATGCACATCGGGGATTGCGGACTCGGAGGACAGCGACGGACTCGACACCTCTCCAGTGTGCCCGCCGGAAAACGGCAGGGCTGGGTAGTCTCTCCTGCATGATCCACTCGCATGCAGAAGGTTCGGTGACGACGATTGAGCTCGATCGCCAGGACAAGCGCAACGCACTCAACGAGGACATGGTCGACGGTCTCGCGAAGGCTTTCGCCGACGCCGTCGACGCGGGCAGCAGGGCAATCGTGGTCACCGGCCGCGGCAGTGTATTCAGCGCGGGTGCCGACCTGTCCGGCCCCGTCTACGACCCCGCGTTCCTCGAGAAGCTCATCGCCAAGCTGCGCGAGATCGAGTCGGTGCCCGTGCCCGTGATCGCTGCACTCAACGGTTCGGCACTCGGCGCGGGACTGCAATTGGCAATGGCGGCCGACCTTCGGGTGATGGCTCCCGACGCACTTGCGGGTATCCCGGCAGCGAAACTCGGTGTTGCCGTTGACGAGTGGACAATTCGACGCCTCGTCTCGCTTGTGGGCGCCGGTCAGGCACGCGGCATGTTGATCGGCTGCGATCCGTTGTCGGCCGACCGCGCGCACGCGCTCGGCTTCGCCAATCGCATCGGCGACCTCACCGACGCCCAGCACTGGGCGGCGACCATCGCCGATCTCGCACCCTTGACTCTGCAGCACTACAAGTTGGTACTCAACGGCGACGGCGCGCGCAACGACGCCCCCGCCGACCGTCAGGCCGCGATGCGTCGCGCGTGGGAAAGCGAAGACCTGCTCGAGGGGCGCGCCGCCCGCTCCGAGAAGAGAAAGCCGGAGTTCACGGGAAAGTAGATCGGACAACACTTTTCGTCGTCGACGGTGCGTCTGCGGGCGCATCGTCGAACGGTCGTGGCTGGGATGTCTAGTTTTCCTGTGTGAAACATTCCGAGTAACTCGCTGAAACATGGCCTCCGTACGTTTGGCCGGTCTGTAACTCGGATCACGCAGGAGGGCCGATGGCCACCGATAAGCATCACGAACCCATCGGCGAGGTCGCCGACGAGGTCGGCGAGATAGAGAACGCCGAACACAGCATCATCGCCACAGGTGCGCAGGCCGCGGCCATGCGTGAAACCCTGGAGGACTACACACTTCGTTTCGCCCCCCGCAGCTACCGCAAATGGGGTCCTGGCGTCGTCGCCATCTCGGCGCTCGGCGGTATCGCCTACCTCGCCGACTTCGCGATCGGCGCAAACATCGGCATCGCCAACGGAACCGGAAATGCCTTGTGGGGCATCCTGTTCTTCGCTGTTGTCATCGTGATCACCGGTTACCCGCTTGCCTTCTATGCCGCGCGGTACAACATCGATCTCGACCTCATCACGCGCGGAAGCGGTTTCGGCTACTACGGCTCGGTGCTGACGAACGTCATCTTCGCGTCGTTCACCTTTATCTTCTTCGCCCTCGAGGGCTCGATCATGGCGCAGGGCCTCAAACTCGGTCTGCACATACCGCTGTGGCTCGGCTATCTTCTCTCGTCGCTGTTGGTCATCCCGTTGGTCATCTACGGCATGAACACACTCGCCAAACTGCAGGTGTGGACCACACCGCTGTGGCTCGTCATGATGGTGTTGCCATTCATCTACCTGGTGATCAAGCATCCGTCGGCCATCGGTGACTTCTTCGCGTTCAGTGGTATCGACGGCGACGGCAACCCGGCAGGGAAGGGCGTCAGCTTCGCGGGAACCATGCTCGCAGCCGGTGTCTGTTTGTCCCTGATCGCACAGATCGCCGAGCAGGTCGACTACCTGCGCTTCATGCCGCCCCGCACCCCCGACAACAAGCGAAAGTGGTGGTCCGCAACGCTTATCGCCGGACCGGGGTGGGTGTTCTTCGGTGCCATCAAGCAGATCGTCGGTCTGTTCCTCGCCGTGTACCTGATCGGAATCAGTGTCGACAACGCCGGCATCGCGAACCAGCCCGTCCATCAGTTCGTCGAGATCTACCAGGACTTCCTGCCGCACTGGCTGGCTCTGACCCTCGCCGTGATCCTCGTGGTGATCAGCCAGGTGAAGATCAACGTCACCAATGCCTACTCGGGTTCGCTGGCCTGGACCAACGCATTCACGCGCGTCACCAAGACCTACCCCGGACGCCTGGTGTTCTTGTTCTTCAACGTGGCGATCGCGATCGTGCTGATGGAAGCCAACATGTTCAGCTTCCTCAACAACCTGCTGAACTTCTACGCGAACTGCGGTATCGCCTGGATCGCCGTCGTCGCGTCGGACATCGTGATCAACAAGTACATCCTGGGTATCTCGCCGAAGCAGCCGGAGTTCCGTCGCGGCATGATCCACAGCGTCAACCCGGTCGGATTCGGCTCACTCCTGATCTCGGCAGGTGCGTCAATCCTGGTGTACTTCCACGTCTTTGGTGATGCCATCCAGCCGTACTCGCCGCTGGTGGCACTTGTGCTCGCCATCGTCCTGCCGCCGATCTTCGCGATCGCCACCAAGGGCAAGTACTACCTGCGTCGCGTCGACGACGGCATCGACATCCCGATGTACGACGAGCACGGCAACCCCACCGACGAGAAGTTGTTGTGCTGCGTCACCAACATCGAGTTCGAGCGACCCGACATGATCGCTTCGGCGGTGCCCGGTCCGAACGGCGAGAAGCAGTACATCAGCTCGCTCGCGCTGTCGTGCGACAAGACCGGTGAGCACGTCCTGCCCGCCCAGGACGTGATGTCGATGACTTCCGACATCCCCGCTGCGACAACCGAAGAGGCGACGGCGACACCGAGCTCGTCCTCGGATGCGTCGAAGAAGGACGCATAGCGCCACGGGCAGAATTGACGACGTCGGGTTCGCTTCAGAGATGGAGCGGACCCGACGTCGTGTGTAGTGGGGCAGCCGATGCGGCGTGTCGATCCGCGATCAGCTGCGCGGCAATCGACACGGCGACCTCGGCGGGCGTGTGTCCCCCGAGGTGGAGTCCGACTGGCGATCGCAGGCGACTCAAATGCGCTGCCGTGACGCCGGATTCGACGAGGCGCTCGTTGCGATCGGCTACCGTCCGCCGGGAGCCGAGTGCTCCGACAAACCCAGCGGCGGAATCGGTCAGAGCCAGGCGAAGCGTCGGGACGTCGAACTTGGGGTCGTGCGTCATCACGCAGATCGAGGTGGTGGCATCGACTGCGCCGGAACGTATCTCGGACTCGAGGTAGCGATGCGGCCAGTCGACGATCACCTCATCGGCGTCGGGGAATCGAGCGCGTGTGGCGAAGACCGGGCGCGCGTCGACGACGGTCACCCGATAGCCGAGTGAGCGCCCGATGCTGCTCGTGGCACGCACGAAGTCGTTGGCGCCCACCAGGATCAGCCGTGCGTTAGGGGCAAAGGTCTGTACGAACGTGCGCGGTCGGTCGCCGCCCGACTCCGCGGGCTCGTCGCAGTCGTCGACGCCGATGATGCCGCTACGTCCCGACGTAAGGAGATCGGCGACGTCGCGGCCGAGCCGACGCCACGGTTCGCGTGTCGACGTCGTGATGTACCACTCGGGGGAGTCGCTCAGCGTGGTTGCCCAGGCGACTCGACGGTCCGCCGCGAGATGTCCGGCGAGGTCGTCCAACGCGCGTCGATGACCGGAGTCGATGCGCTCGACGAAGACCTCCAGAGATCCACCGCAGGTCAGGCCGACTTCGATGCCATCTGGATCGGCAATACCGAAATGCTCGACGACCGCACAAGCGTCGTCGAGCACGGTCATGCAGGTGTGGACGAGCGCTGATTCGACGCAGCCACCCGAGACCGACCCGATGACCTCGCCGTCGGCCGTGACAGCCATCGCAGCGCCGACACCGCGCGGGGTCGGGCCACTCGTGCCGATGATGCGAGCGATGGCGACCGGCCCACGGCTGAGACGATCGATCACCACCGGCAACACATCACGCATTGATCCAGTGTCGGTGCCGCGGCGCGGTTGCGCCACTCGGCGTCACCGTCTCAGCGTGGCGCCACGTGCGTCATGACGTCACGGACCAGAGACTCCGTGATGGCACCGAGCGCGCTGTCGTCGGCTGTCGAGAGGTAGACCAGGGTGATCGCGATGATGTTCGCGATGAACACCGGAGCAATACGCGCAACCGGTGTGAGCCATTTGATCTGCGCCTCGTCGCCCGCTGCCGCCAACCCTTGTGCGGCAAGGCCATAGAGGTGCTCGTACATCTGCTTGCCCGCAGGTTGCAGTTCGGGATGATTGTGCGCGTAGATGCCGAGTGAGATGGTCGCCTGGAGCCGCCCGGGGTCGGCTTTGAGCATCATGTAGAACGCGTCGAGTTGCTCGAACATCTTGGTACGCATCGCCTCGACGCCGACCGCCGACGATCCGCCCACCGGCAGCAGCGATTCGAGCATCAGCGAAACGTCCTCGGGCACAGCCTTTTCCATCACTGCCCAGAGCAGCGCGGTGCGACTTTCGAACGCGTAGTGGAAACTTGCCAGTGGCATCCCGGCATGCGCGCAGATGCGTCGCGTCGTTGCGCCTTCGACGCCGTGATCGGCGATCACACGATATGCGGATTCGACGAGCGCTGTGCGCCTGTCGTCGACGGACATCCGAGCCAACGGACCGCTCACTCCCCAGTTGAAACGGATAGGTGACGGAAGCCTATCAGGGTCGATATCGGTCAGTGAACAATTGTGCGCTGAAGTGGTCTTCACGCGCGTCCGATTGATCCGGGGCCGAAGGCGATAGTCTGGCGGAATGGTCGCAAGGAGTTCTCGCCGGACACCGAATTCCCTACGAGGCAGGGATCCCCGCTCATGATCAGTCGTCTCGCCGACGTCGGGGTACGGGTGGCCGATTCGGCGACCGGCGCATTGTCGGCAGCTGGACTGCCCGCGGCCCGCGCGCTGGGCGCCGACCGCGACGCGATCCGACCGTACGTCGAGTCGTCGGAGTATCTCGTCGACGGCGCCTTCGTCAATCCCGAACCGTCGTCATTCGGTGTGGCAGCCGATCTCCAGGTCGCCCTCGACATGGCTCGTGGCCCCGGCAAGCCGAGCCGACCGGTCCTCGTCACCGTGCCCCGATTCGACGACGAACCGGGCAAACTCACCGTCACCTGGCTCGGGCACGCGTCGGCACTCGTCGAACTCGACGGCACCCGCATCCTCACCGATCCGGTGTTCAGCGAACGGTGTTCCCCCTGGCAGCAGGTGGGACCGGCCCGTCTGCATCCGGCGCCCGTCACGGTTGCCGACCTCCCGCAGATCGACGTCGTATTGCTCAGTCACGATCACTACGACCACCTCGACATGGACACCGTTGTCGCCGTGGCCGACTCATCGCCAGACGCGGTGTTCGTCGCACCTGTCGGTGTCGCAGCGCACCTCGTGAGCTGGGGAATCCCCGGTGACCGCATCCGGCAGGCCGACGTCTGGCAGAGAGTCTCGGTCACCTGCGGAGCAACCACACTCGAGTTCTTCTGCGGGCCGGCTAGGCATTTCTCCGGGCGCGGACTCACCCGCAACCTCACCCAGTGGGCGAGCTGGGCCGTCGTGGGACCCGAGCACCGGTTCTTCTTCTCCGGAGACACGGGCTACAGCGAGCGGTTCGAAGAACTCGGCGCACGGCACGGACCGTTCGACCTGACGCTCATCGCCGTCGGCGCTTACGACGCGTCGTGGCCGGACGTACACGTCGACCCGGAGGAAGCCGTCGCGATCCATCGGATGGTGTCGGGCGAATCGGGCTCCGACTCCGTGTTCCTACCCATCCACTGGGGAACGTTCAGTCTCGCGCGACACTCGTGGGCCGATCCCATCACGCGCCTGCTGCCCGCGGCCGAGCGACACAACACGTCCGTCGTCGTGCCGCAGCCCGGCGGCACCATCGACATCACCGCGCGCGCCGGGACCGGACTGCGCATACCCACATGGTGGGAGACCTCGGCGTGAGCGAGCAGAGCACAGCGGCCCCCGAGCGGGGCCTCACCGCCGATGAGGTCGCCCAGCGCGTCGCCGACGGCAAGGTCAACGACATGCCCGACCGCTCGGGGCGCTCGGTCGGCGACATCATCAAGGCCAACGTCTTCACGCGGATCAACGCCATCCTCGGGGTGCTGTTCGCGATCGTCGTCTTCACCGGCTCACTCATCAACGGACTGTTCGGTCTGCTGATCATCGCCAACGGCGGCATCGGCATCATCCAGGAGGTCCGCGCCAAGAAGACCCTCGACAAACTCGCCATCGTCGGACAGGCCAAACCGCGGGTGCGACGCGACGGCGAGGTCACCGAGATCCCACCGAACGAGGTGGTGCTCGACGACATCATCGAGATCGGTGCGGGCGATCAGATCGTGGTCGACGGCGAGATCGTCGAGTCATATGTCCTCGACGTCGACGAGTCGCTGCTGACCGGTGAGGCCGATCCCATCGACAAATCCGTCGGCGACAAGGTGCTGTCCGGCAGCTTCGCGGTGTCCGGGGCAGGTGCCTACCGTGCGACGAAGGTGGGCGCCGACGCGTATGCCGCGAAGTTGGCGTCCGAGGCGTCGAAGTTCACGCTCGTGTCGTCGGAATTGCGGTCGGGCATCAATCAGATCCTGCGGGTCATCACCTGGCTGCTGATTCCCGCGGGGCTGCTGACCATCGTCAACCAGTTGTTCATCAGCAACAACGGTCTGCGTGCATCGCTGCTCGGTATGGTCGCCGCACTCGTGCCGATGGTTCCCGAAGGCCTCGTGTTGATGATGTCGATCGCGTTCGCGGTCGGGGTCATCCGTCTCGGACAGCGGCAGTGTCTTGTCAACGAACTGCCCGCGATCGAAGGACTGGCCCGCGTCAACATCGTGTGTGCCGACAAGACCGGAACACTCACCGAGAACGGCATGCGCGTCTCGGAGCTGCGGATCATCGGCGACGACGGGAAGGTCGAGGACAGCGGCGGGGGAGCAGCGTCGTCGGATCGTCGCACGGAGGCCGAGCAGGCACTCGCCGCGCTGGCCAAGAACGATCGCAGTCCCAACGCGAGCATGCAGGCCATCGGCGAGGTCTACGACGACGCGCCCGACTGGACGACATCAGCCGTCGAACCGTTCACCTCTGCCAAGAAGTGGAGCGGCATGTCGTTCGTCGACGCCGACGGCAACGACGCGGGCAACTGGGTCCTCGGAGCCCCCGACGTGCTGCTCGACGACGACTCCGAACCGGCGCGCGTCGCAAGCGATCTGGGTGCACAGGGCCTACGCATCCTGCTCCTGGCGCGACTCGACGTCGCCGTCGACACCGAACCCGACGCGGGAGCTGCGACGCCCGGGCGCCTGACTCCGGTCGCACTCGTCGTGCTCGAGCAGCGGGTACGTTCCGACGCTCGTCCCACGCTCGACTACTTCGAGCAGCAGGACGTTGCCGTCAAGATCATCTCCGGCGACAACGCCCGATCGGTGGGCGCGGTCGCGGAGTCGCTCGGCCTCGGCTCACCCGACACCTCCGTCGACGCGCGCGAGCTGCCGACCGAACCGAACCAGCTCGCGCACGCCGTCGAAGAAGGTGTGACGTTCGGGCGAGTGCGGCCCGACCAGAAGCGGGCGATGGTGCGCGCGTTGCAGTCCGACGGCAACAACGTCGCGATGACCGGCGACGGCGTCAACGACGTGCTCGCCCTCAAGGACGCAGACATCGGCGTCGCGATGGGATCGGGGAGTTCCGCCGCTCGATCGGTGGCCCAGATCGTGTTGTTGGACAACAAGTTCGCGACGCTGCCCTATGTCGTCGGTGAGGGTCGTCGGGTCATCGGCAACATCGAGCGTGTCTCCAACCTGTTCCTCACCAAGACCGTCTACGCGGTGCTGTTGGCGCTGTTCGTGGGTATCGCGGGACTCGGCGCGAAGCTGTTCGGCACGCCGTCGATCAGCTACCCGTTCCAGCCGATCCACGTGACGATTGCGGCGTGGTTCACCATCGGGATTCCGGCGTTCATCCTGTCGCTCGCACCCAACAACGAGCGGGCCCGTCCCGGATTCGTGCGGCGCGTGCTGACTCAGGCGGTGCCGAACGGAATCATCGTCGGACTCTGCGCATTCGTCACCTATCTGATCGTCAATCCGGGCGGGTCGGGTAACTCGCTCGGCGGTGATTCGGTGGAACTGTCGCCGCACCAGACACAGGCTGCGACAGCAACGCTGATCACGTTGATCGCCATCGCGGTGTACGTCCTGGCCGTTGTCGCGCGGCCGTACACGTGGTGGAAGGTGCTGTTGATCGCGGTGTCCGCCGGCGCATACGTGCTGATCTTCTCGTGGCCGTTCACCCAGCACATGTTCAAACTCGACTCGTCGAACTGGCAGATGAACTCGGTTGCATTTATTTCAGCGGCCGTCGGCATCGTGGCCGTCGAGATCATGTCGCGGATCGGGCCGCGCATCATCGCTCGTCACGAGCGTGAACGTGACGACGCCGAGCAGACGGCCTTGCGAGCGGCGAAGACGCAGTCGGCTCAGTCCTGATTTCTGGTCCATTGGTCCGTGGTTCCGGCCCTCCGATGGACATAGACTCAACTGCACGCGACGCGGCTCCCGCGGCGTCGACGTAGACCCAATCATCGAGTGCGACCAGGAGCAGACCATGGATCTCAAAGGACTCGTCGACAAGGCGAAGGAAGCACTCCGGGGCAACCCGAGTCTGATCGACAAGGGTGGCGACGCCATCGACAAGGCGACCGGCGGCAAGTACGCCGACCAGGTCGACAAGGCTCAGGACGCCGCACGCAAGGCTGTTGGCGCGGAAGACGCGCCCGCCGAGCAGAAGCCGGCCGAACAGAAGCCTGCTGAGCAAAAGCCCGCCGGGGATCAGCAGCCTCCGGCCAACGGCTGAGCGAGTTGGAACCGAGTTGCGGTTGCTGTGGGCTGCGGAATCCGCGCCTCGCGGCAACCGCAACTGTTGTCTAGTCGGCCCGCGGGTGGCGACGGTACGCCGACACCGTCGGATCGTCGGTGATCCAGTAGCGCCACGCGACGTCGGCGTTGCGTCGAACCCCAACGCGCGGCCCAGAGCTGATCGGTACAGAACTGATCGGTACAGGGTTGTGCGGTACAGGGTTGGCGGTCTGGCCGTCGACCTCATCCGGCGTGACGAATCGGACCCCGCGCGAGCGTGGTGCGTCGAGGTCGACGCCGAGATCGTCCATCGTGATCCCGAGCGCTTTGGCCAGATTCCCGGGTCCGCGAGCCAGTCGCGCCGGGGCGATGTGTTCCCCGCGCCTGCGAAGCGCAACGTCGAGGCCGTCGACCACCTCGCCCGCACGCAGCAGCACCGCCGACGCCTCGCCGTCGGGTCCGGTGACGACGTTGGCGCAGAAGTGACCGTGGATGCGGTACACATACAGCCTCGACGGCGGTCCGTACATGATCTCCGAACGGGGCGTCCGCGTGTACGCGTGCGAGGCCGGATCGAGCGGGCCGGCGTACGCCTCGACCTCGGTGATCCGAATGGTCACACCGTGCCCGCGCAGAAATCGGCCCAGCATCGAACGTGCGGCGGTGGTAACGCTAGGCTGACGAACCATGGCTAAGACGAGCAGCTCCATCGAGGTCGATCTTTCCCCGGAAGATACCTGGTCAGCAGCGTCGGATCTGAGTCGGTACTCGGAGTGGCTGCTTCTGCACGACGGTTGGCGTTCACCGATACCCGGTCCCGGCGAACTCGCAAAGGGTACGAAGGTCGCGTCCGTCGTCAAGGTCAAAGGCACGCGCATCCGGTTCGACTGGGTCGTCGAGACGTACGACCCGACCAGCCAGGTTCGTCTCAAGGGCAACGGCAAGGGTGGGATCAAGGCGAAACTGGATCTCGCCATATCGCCCACGGAGACCGGCTCGTCAGTAGTCTTCACTGTTGATCTGGGTGGTCTACCGCTGATCGGGCCCGCAGGGAAGGCAGCCGCGATGGCTGTCTCGGGCGACCTGACCAAGTCGCTGGACACCTTCCGCGAGGTCTTTGCGTAGAGCTCTCGAAGTCGACCGCAGACATACTTCTCGGCGCGCGCAGCGCCGATGACACCAGGGGGACGCACGACGATGGGGCGGCACTATTCCGACTCCGATTCCGACGGTCAGGGATTCGAGAGCCAGGAGTCCGACGGTCGGGGTTCCGACAGTCAGGGGTTCGGCGGTCAGGGATTCGGCGGCGACCGGGATGATCGGCGTCGCGAACCAGGCGCACCCGATCGTGGCACCGGCGGTTTCCCGGACAATCCGACCCGCGCCGGTGCGCGACCAACGCCGCCGCGACAGACACCGCCTCCGCGCCAATCGCCGGCTCCGCGCCAATCGCCGGCTCCGCGACAGACACCGCCTCCGCAGGGGCCCCGACAACAAGTTCCGGGCCGCCAGGCTCCTCGTCCCCAAGTTCCTGGATCCCAAGCTTCTGCATCCCAGCCTCCTGGATCCCAGGCCCCTCGGCCTCAGACGTCGCGACTGCAGGGCCAGACTCCACAGGGCCAGACTTCACAAGGCAAGACGCCCCCGCCCGCGCCTCAGCGCCGACAGGCCGCGTCCCCGACAACCCAGCCCGCCTCGGGTCGCCAAGCGGCGCAGCCCGACTCGGGTCGCCAAGCGGCGCAGCCCGACTCGGGTCGCCAAGCGGCGCAGCCTGACTCGGGTCGCCAAGCGGCGCAGCCCGCTTCGGGTCGCCAAGCGGCGCAGCCTGACTCGGGTCGCCAAGCGGCGGCGGCCGGCCTGGCGGCGTCGAGCGGTCAAGCCACGCCGCGTGGCAGCCGATCAACGCGCAAGGGTGGCTCGGGCGACGGGTTCGGATTCGAGCATCGTGAGGCGCGCAGCGGTCGTCGAGGGCTATGGCTGTGGAGTGCGGCCGCGCTGCTTCTCGTCGTCGCGATCGTCGGTGGCATAGCGATCTGGAAGTCCGGAATCGTCGGAGGCTGTGGCGACCGCACATCGGTCAGCATCGCGGCCGACCCGGCAATCCGAGATGCGGTCGCCGACGCCACGTCGAAGATGTCGTCGGATTCCTGCTACGACTACACCGTCACCGCGGTGGCGGGCGCCGACGTCCCCGGCCTCCTGACCAGCGGTGACAAGGCGCCAGACCTGTGGGTACCCGACTCGACGCAGCAGGCGAGGCGGGTGACGACGCAGGTCCGTCGCCAACTCGACACCGTCTCACCGTCGATCGCCGCCACACCCGTCGTCGTGGCGGGTACGCAGGTCGGAAAGCTGTCGAATTGGGTCGACGTGATGAAGCTCGACGGCCTGCGAGCGGGCAACCCGATCGACACCAGCACCGGAGACGCGCCGATCGTCGGAGCACTCGCCGAGGTCGACGCGGGCAAGCTCACCAACGACGACCTTCTCGAAGCGATGACCGTGCTTGCGGTCCAACAGAACAACGCCCGCCTGGTCAACGACAACGAGGGCACCCGGCTCAATCTGGCCAATACGTCGACGACGCCGGTGGTCACCACTGAGCAGCAACTCACCCTGTTCACCCGAACGCATCCCGGTTCGAAGCTCAAGTCGTCGATCCCCCAGGACGGCACCGTGATGCTCGACTATCCGCTCATCAACACCGCACCGGAGTCGCGGGCGGAGACGGCGACGGCAGCCGGTAAAGAACTCGCCACCGCGCTCACCACTGGCGACGGCGCGTCGTCGATCACCGACGCAGGATTCCGAAAGCCCGGTGACACAAAGGGTTTGACGGTGCTGAAGCTCAGCGACCCATCGCAGGTCGACAAGGCCCTGCGTCAATGGCAGGTTCTCGGCGTGCCGATTCGCACTCTCGTCGTCGAGGACACCTCGGGGTCGATGGCCGAGAGGGACGGCGGCGAGACGCGTGCGCAGTTGACCATCGATGCGTCGCTGACCGGCTTGAAGTTGTTCCCGAACAACACCGAGATCGGTCTGTGGTCATTCGGCGTCGACAAGGGCGGCGCGGGGCAGGACTGGAAGGAACTGTCGCCGATTCGTCGACTCGACGCTCAGGCATCGAGCGGTGGCACGCACCGCGACGAATTGAGTGCAGCGGTGAAGGCAGGCTTGGCGCCGTCGGAGCTCGGTGGTGGTACCGGGCTCTATGACACGACGCTGGCAGCCTTCAAGAACGTCCAGGACAGCTACGACCCCAACTACTCCAACAGTGTCATCATCCTCACAGATGGGCAGAACGAGGACCCGAACAGCATCAGCCTCAAACAGTTGCTGTCGCAGCTGAAACAGCTCGAAGATCCCGCGCGGCCAGTGCTCGTGCTCACCATCGGAATCTCCGACGACGCCGACACCGACGCACTGAAGCAGATTGCCGAGGCGACCGGCGGCTCGTCGTACGTGGCCAAAACCGCCGGCGACATCCAGACGGTGTTCGTCGATGCGATCCGCGGCCGGGTGCAGGCGGCCGGCCGCTGACGCTGGTCAGTTCGGCAACACCGAGTGATCGTGGGCGACGTCGTGGAGGACGTGCAGCGCTCGTTCGACGATCGGGGCGTCGGCGGTGACCAGTCGGGCCGCGGCAAGATCGACGGGGTCGGCGTCAGGCGTCATCGGTAGATAGCGGACGCCTGCGATTCCCAGCGCGGCGGTCGGCTCGGGAACGACGGCGACCCCGAGGCCCGCTGCGACAAGCGTGACGAGCGTCGAGGTCTCCTGTACCTCGTGTCGGATCTGCGGGACGAACCCCGCGGCGGCACACAGTGTGGCCAGTTGGGTGTGCATCACCGAACGTCCTTGTCCCGCATGGGAGATGAAGTCGTCGTCGTGTAGATCGGCGAGGGCCACGTGCTGCTGGTGTGCCCGTGCGTGACTGTCGGGAAGCGCCACCAGCAACCGGTCTCGCCGTACCGGGGTGACGGTGACCTCGGGCGCGGTGATCGGTGGCCGCAGCAGGGCGAGATCGATGTCGCCCGCCAGCAGTGCCGCGATCTGTGCGGGCGCGAGCATCTCGCCGCGCACACTGACGTCGACGTCGGGGAGCTCTTCGCGGAGCGCCCGGACGAAGCGGGGGAGTAGCGAATAGGTCGCCGATCCGACGCACCCGATGGCGAGGCGACCCTGTGTGCCCTCGGCGATCCGTCGGGCGTGCGTTCCCGCATGGTCGACGGCGTCGAGGATGGCGACGGTGCGTTCGAGATATGCCTGCCCGGCAGGCGTGAGTTCGACGGTGCGGGTGGTGCGGATGAGGAGCGGGAAGCCCAGTTCGTTCTCGAGCTGACGGATTTGTTGCGACAGCGGCGGTTGCGCGATGTGTAGTCGCTCGGCGGCACGCCCGAAGTGCAGTTCCTCCGCGACCGCACGGAAGTAGCGAAGGTGGCGCAGCTCCATCGAGGCTCCCCTCAGTATTGATATCTCTGGCATCCTATTCGATCCCAAATGGATACTTCTCAATATCGCTGGCAGTTCCTAGGGTTGAACCCATGAACGCCCCCACAGATGTCGTGATCTGCTCCCCGCTGCGCACCCCGGTCGGACGCATGGGAGGTGTCTTCGCGCCGCTGTCGGTCGCCGACCTCGCGACAGGGCTACTGCGCGAACTCACGACGCGGACCGGTCTGGGTGAGGGCGACATCGACGATGTGATCCTCGGGCAGGGCTACTCCAACGGTGAGGCGCCCGCGCTAGGCAGGATCGCCGCGCTCGACGCAGGGTTGGGAGTCGGGGTGCCGGGCATGCAGGTCGACCGACGCTGCGGCTCGGGACTGCAGGCGATACTCAACGGTGCCGCGCAGGTCGCGACCGGAGGAGCGAACCTGGTGATCGCCGGTGGTGCGGAATCGATGTCGAACGTCGAGCACTACGCACTCGGACTACGCACCGGCGTCCGCGCAGGCGGCGTCGAACTGATGGACCGGCTCGAACGCGGGCGTCTGACGGCGGGCGGCGAGTCGCATCCGGTACCCGGCGGAATGATCGAGACCGCGGAGAACCTACGTCGTGAGTACCGGATCGGACGCGACGAGCAGGACGAGTTGGCAGTCCGATCGCATCATCGGGCCGTCGCCGCCCAACGGGAGGGACGATTCGACGACGAACTCGTCGCCGTCACCGTGCCAGGTCGACGCGGCAAACCGGATACCGTCGTCGATCGCGATGAACATCCCCGCGCAGACGCAAGCGTGGAATCGCTTGCAGGACTTCGTCCGGTACGCCAGCGCATCGACTCTGAGTCCACGGTCACCGCAGGCAACGCATCGGGTCAGAACGACGGCGCAGCGATGTGCATCGTCACGACACGGT
Source organism: Gordonia sputi NBRC 100414 (assembly GCF_000248055.1). Lineage (GTDB taxonomy): Bacteria > Actinomycetota > Actinomycetes > Mycobacteriales > Mycobacteriaceae > Gordonia > Gordonia sputi. The sequence continues at coordinate 28,674 of NZ_BAFC01000139.1, forward strand.
CAGAAGCGGAACGTCGAGGTCTCGATCCGATGCTCACCCTGCGATCCTGGGCGGTCAGCGGATGTGCCCCGGAGACAATGGGTCTCGGACCCGTCGGCGCCACCGCAGCAGCGCTCGACCGTGCCGACCTCACCCTCGACGACATCGACCTCATCGAACTGAATGAGGCATTCGCCGCCCAGGTGCTCGCGGTGCTCGCTGAGTGGAAGGTCGACGCCGAGGATGATCGCCTGAACCCCAACGGATCCGGCATCTCGCTCGGACATCCCATCGGTGCAACGGGAGGTCGTATCCTTGCGACCGCCGCGTACGAGGCGCGTCGTCGTGATGCTCGGTACGTTCTCGAGACCATGTGCATCGGTGGCGGGCAGGGGATCGCGGCGATCTTCGAGGCAACCCGATGAGCGCGGTCGAGGTCAGTGCGCACGTCACGGGCCGCACCGATGCGCCAGTTGTCGTGCTGTCGAATTCGCTTGGCTCCACTCATCGAATGTGGGACGCGCAACTCCCGGCGCTCGAGCAACGGTTCCAGGTGGTGCGCTATGACACTCGCGGACATGGTGATTCGCCCGTGCCTGTGGGTCCGTACACGATCGACGACCTCGCCGACGACCTCGTCGGTGTGCTCGATCGATTCGACATTGCCTCGGCCCACGTCGTCGGACTCTCCCTCGGCGGACTGACCGCGATGCGGGTGGCGATTCGCAATCCCGAGCGGGTCGACGCTCTTGCACTCCTGTGCACCGCAGCATGTTTCGCGCCTCCGCAACCCTGGCTCGATCGTGCGGCGACGGTGCGTGCCGACGGTACGGGGGCGATCGCCGATGCGATTCTCACACGCTGGTTCACCGCGGAATACCTTGCCGATGAACGTAATACGGACACGGTCGCGTGGTATCGCGCGATGATCGCCGGCACCCCGGCGGAGGGTTACGCAGCCTGCTGCGAGGCGCTCGCCACCGCGGATTTGCGCGCCGAACTCGGGGCCATCAAGGCGTCGACGCTCGCAATCGCAGGCGCCGATGATCCCGCGACGCCGCCCGATCGTCTCGCCGAGATTGTCGACGCGGTGCCCGACGGTCGGCTGGAAGTCGTCGGACACGCGGCGCACCTCGCCAATGCGCAACAGCCACAAGAGATCACACCTCTCCTCCTCGAACATCTGGAGCACTCATGACCAACGTCAATTCGCCTGCACGGCACAGCAAAGTGGCCGAGTCGGCAGTCAGCGCCGTCGCCGACATCCCCGACGGCGCGAGCCTCGCAGTCGGAGGCTTCGGACTCTCCGGCATTCCCAAGTTCCTCATCGACGCCCTGCTCGCGCAGGGAGCGAGCGGGCTGACCATCGTCTCCAACAACTGCGGGGTCGACGGCGCGGGATTGGGCCTGCTGCTCGAAGCGCGGCGCATCTACAAGGTGATCGCGTCGTACATCGGCGAGAACAAGGAGTTCGGCCGCCAGTTCCTCGCGGGCGAGGTGACCGTCGAACTCACACCGCAGGGCACGCTCGCCGAGCGAATGCGGGCCGGCGGCAGCGGAATCGGCGCCTTCTACACGCCGACCGGGGTGGGCACTCCCGTCGAGGAGGGCGGTCTGCCGTGGCGATACAACTCCGACGGCTCGGTCGCACTCGCGTCGGCTCCGAAGGAGGTGCGGACATTCCACGGGCGGCAGATGGTGCTCGAGGAATCGATCGTCACCGACTACGCACTGATCCGCGCGGCCGTCGTCGACACTGCGGGCAACTGCTGTTTCCACGCTGCCGCAAGGAATTTCAATCCGCCTGCCGCGATGGCCGGGCGCATCACGATCGTCGAGGCAGAGCGCGTCGTCGAAGTCGGTGAACTCGACCCCGACGAGGTGCACCTGCCCGGAATCTTTGTGCAGCGCGTCGTCGAATTGACGCCGCAGCAGGCGGAGGACAAGGGAATCGAACATCGGACAACCCGGCCGCATCCCGTGGCAGTCGGCGCAGCAGAGGTGGCATCATGACCTGGACTCGTAACGAAATGGCCGCGCGCGCAGCACAAGAGCTGCGACCCGGCGACTACGTCAACCTCGGCATCGGACTTCCGACGCTGATTCCCGACCAGATGCCCGACGACTCGGGGATCACCCTGCACGCAGAGAACGGCATCCTCGGCGTCGGCCCGTTTCCCTACGACGAGGACGTCGATCCGGATCTGATCAACGCGGGCAAACAGACCGTGTCGACGCTGCCCGGCGCGTCGTTCTTCGATTCGGCCACCAGCTTCGCGATGATCCGCGGCGGCCACGTCGACGTCGCTGTACTCGGCGGCATGCAGGTCGCGATGAACGGCGACCTTGCCAACTGGATGGTCCCCGGCGCAATGGTCAAGGGCATCGGCGGCGCGATGGACCTCGTCAACGGCGCGGGTCAGGTCATCGTGCTCATGGAGCACGTCACCAAGAAGGGCGACCCGAAACTCGTCGCCGCATGCTCACTTCCGCTGACCGGGCGCTCCGTGGTGAGCCGGGTCATCACCGATCTGGGCGTATTCGACGTTGCGGCAGAGGGATTCGACGTCGTCGAGCTCGCGCCCGGCGTCGAATTCTCCGACGTCGAAGCGAAGACCGGCGCGCCGCTGCGGGCGTCGACGTCGGCGTAGATTCTTCGGGAGGTCGAGGTCCGGGGTCTGGGGCTGCGTGCTCTTCCGCGGGTTTTGGGTGTTTCCGCGTGTTGTTTCGCGGGGAAGGCTATGGAGCTAGGGGAAAGTTTCCTTCCCCTACTTTCTGCGCGCGGGGTGCGGGCGCGACCCCAAACTCTTCCGCGGGTTTCGGGCGTTTCCGCGTGTTGTTTCGCGGGGAGGCGTCGGGATCTGGGGGAAGGGTTCTTTCCCCTACTTTCTGCACGCCGCGCCCGGCGCCGCGCCTACCGCCTCAGCGCGGCAAGCTCGGCGCGGGATCGGATGCCGAGTTTCGCGTAGGTGCGGGTGAGGTGATACTGCACGGTCTTTGGTGAGATGTAGAGCTCGGCAGCGACTTCCCGATTCGACAACCCGCGCGCGACCAGTGCTGCCACCGACTCCTCCTGCGGAGTGAGTACGACGTCGCTGCTGTCGGTGCGGGAGGTGTGGAGCCCGCCGGCCTTCAACTCGCGGTCGCACCGCTCGACGTATGTGACGGCGCCGAGCGACGCGAAGATCTCGCGAGCGGTTCCCATCACGGTGTCGGCTTCCCGTCGCTTGCCGGAGCGGCGCAGGGTCTGGCCGTATGCGAAGTTGATTCGCGCGGAGTCGTAACGCAGGGGAAGACCTTCGACAAGCCGAAGTGCCTCCTCGAAAGCGGCTCGCGCTCCGTGGATGTCGCCGATGGCGCCGAGGTAGCGGCCCCGTGCATAGCCCAAGCGGGCTTGTGCCGGATGGTGACCACGCTGCGCCGCGAGTGTCTCGTGTGGAGTGAGCAAATCGTCTGCGGCGTCGTGACGACCGCTGAGCACCAACGCATTTGCAAGCACGTCGACCCACGGCCACCAGCCGGGCTCGACGAGTGCAGGCGTGTGGGCTGCCAACTGTCGCAACGGCTCGAGTGCGCGGATCACACCGGCGTAGTCGGCCTTGGCTTCGGCGAGATGCGCCCTGGTCAGCATCTGAGGAACGCGGATGATCTCGTAGTCGCCCGCGAGCGCTGTCGCCTCGTTGAGGTCGGCGTCCGCTGACTGCCAGTCTCCGCGAAGCGAATGAATCTGTGCGGCAGTCCACGTGAGCAATCCGGTGACCAGATGTATGCCGCTCGTCCTGGAAAGACGCCTACCTTCCTCGACGACGCGCAGCGCGGAATCCCAATCCCCGGTGGAAAAGTGCACGCGCGCAAGCCAACCGTGAGACCACAGTGAGATCCGGGTGGATCCGCCGAGCGCTGCCATCGACACTGCGCTTTCCAGGAGGCTTCGTGCGGTGACGACGTCGCCGAGCCCTAACCTCAGCCAACCATGGCCCATCGTGACCCGCTGTGCCTGCGCTCCGAAACGCACATGCGCGGAGAGCGACTCGTAGGAGGCGAGCGCCAGGTCAGGTCGTCCCGACCAGGCAAGCCCCAGCCCGCGGATGCTCGCGGCCTCAATCCCCGCGGGCGATGTGTCGCCTGCCATCGAGATCGCTCTGTCCGACCATTCGACGAGTTCTGTTCCGCGGCAACGTACCAGGTCGTGGAGAACCCACCGTTGTGCGATCACCGCCGCGACCTCTGGCTCGCGCTCGAGGTTGACGATGCTCCATGCACGCTCGAGCCGGACTTGTGCCTCGGTGGAGCGGCCACGCAGGATGGCCAGATATGCGAGAGTGGCGTCACGAAGCGGCGTCTCGCGAAGAATCTCCACCGACGGGACGAGGGAACCCGCTGCGATGCAGTCGCCCGCGGCGAGCAGTGCGTCGACCGACAGCGTGATCCGTTCGTCACGCAGGATCGGGTCAGAGGTCAATCGTCCTGCGTGGCGGAAGAGTTCGGCCGCCTGCGCCCATGCGCCGTCGGCTCCGAGGGATTCGGCCATCGCGGCGACGTCATCTGCCAGTGCGGCGTCTGCGGCGGGCGTCGCGGCGATTCGATGACCAAGCTGCTGTGCAGCATCGGACGTCAATTCCGCAGCGCGACGGTGCATGTCGGCGACGCCGCGCAGCCCCATCAGTTCGATCACCGCGGCACGGGTCATGGGATTTGCGGGTCGAGGGCGTCTGGTGGAGGGCGTGAGTGCGAAGGGTGCGACGAGGAGTCCACTGTTGAGTGCGTTGTCGATCGCCGAGAGCGGATCGGCGCAGTCGGCCAACTCCAATGCGGTACCCATCGGTTCCGAATCGTCGAGGATGCAGACGGCCTCGATGAGACGCCTCGTGTCATCGTGCTGTTCTGCGAGAATCCGTGCGACATCGTCGCGGACATTTCGAGGTGCGGGGAGGGCGACGTCGGCCTGAGTCCATGCGGCACTGGCTAACTCGTCGAACAGTGCAAGTATCGCTCGTGGGTTTCCCGCTGTATGTGCGAGGAGACTGTCGACCACTGTCGGATGGATGGCAAGCCCACGTGCCGACGCGAGGATGTCGACAGCCGCACGATCGATTCCGTTGAGCTGCAACGTATCGGCGAGGAGCGCGTCGATTGGGGGAGTTCGGTTGGTCGCAGCGAGCGCGACAAATCCGTCGGTGTCGCCGCTCATCGCAGTCGCCAACTCGTCGCCGCTGAGCAGGTCAGCGTCGTCGACGATCCGTAGAGACAGCCCTTGCTCCGCAGCGCGCCTGAGCGTTTCGCGCAGGACCGTGCTGTTTCCCGTTCCCGCGGCACCGAGCACGACCACGCGGCGTCGACCGTCAACCGAGTCGGCCGACGCCGCGGCACGGTCGAGGATGGCGGCGATCTCCCGATCACGGCCGACACACCTGGCCTCGATGATCACCGGTTCATCCTATTCGCGACGCTGCGGCCGCCATGGCGGAACGTCGATGTCTACCCCTGGTCACCGCCCGCAACGGGGAGTACGGAACCGGTGATGTACGACGCCTCGTCGGACGCGAGGAAGCAGATCGCGGCGACCTGTTCGTCGAGCGTGCCGTACCGCTTCATCAGCGACGACTCCTCGGTCTGTTCGATATGGGCGTCGAACCACCGCTGCTCGACGTCGTTGCGGGGTTGCGGTGTACCGCGCGATATCCGTCGTGGTGGCGCCTGTGTTCCGCCGGGAGCTGTTGCGGCGACACGGATTCCGTACTCGGCGTACTCCATCGCCAGTGATGCCGTGATCGCATTGACGCCGCCCTTGGCAGCGGAGTAGGGGATGCGGTGTATCCCTCGGGTGGCAGCGGACGACACGTTCACGATGACTCCCTGTCCGGCCTCGACCATCGGCGGCAGCGCGGCCCGGCAGGCGAACAGCGTCGTCATCAGTGAGCGGTCGATCTCGGCGCGGATTTCGGCGTCGTCGAACTCCGTGAACGGTTTGAAATTGATGGCACCGCCGACGTTGTTGATCAACACGTCGACGCGTCCGAAAGTGCCGATCGCGCAGCTGATCGCGGCACGTGCGCCGTCGTAGGTCTCCATGTCGGCGACGGCACCAACCGCGCGCACCCCGTCGTCTTCCAGGGACGACGCGACGTCGTGGACGACCTCGGCACGGTCGGCGCACACCAGCGCGCCTCCCTCGGCCCCGATGCGTCGTGCGGTGTGCTCGCCGATGCCCTGAGCGGCGCCGGTCACGACGACGACCTTGCCTGCGAATCGGCCGGGACTGACGAAACGGGGTCGACGGCGCGTCAGTTCGTCAGCCATGGCGCGACGCATCGTCTGCTTTGATCGATCGGCGTGCGCGGAGATCAGACTGCGTGCACGGTTGCGGTCACCGGAAGTGAACGCCTCGACGATGTCGAGATGGTCCTGTGCGCACAGCGGGTGGCACCACGTGGCGTTGCGTAAGACCTCACCCATTCGACCTTTCACACCGAGGGCCGAGTAGGCGGCGAGCAGGTGATCGTTTCCCGTGAGGCCGAACAGGTAGTCGTGGAACGCGGCGTTGGTCTCGGTGTATTCGGCTGCGTCGACGAACTTTTCGCCGTCGACGAAGGGCACTGTGGCTTCGGCAAGCAGTCGGTATCCGGCCAACTGTCCATTCGTCATGCGACCGAACGTGAGCTCGAGAGCTCCCAATTCCAGTGCGGCGCGGGCCTCGAACAGCGCGTCCGACTCGTGGATACCCGGATGTTCCTCCCCGATTTCGTAGCCCTGCTCGGTCACGGTCGGCGGTGTTGTCGGGATGTCGACGGGCGTGGGCGACGGCGTCTCTTTCGGGTTCGCGTCAGCTTCGGACAGGCGTGCGAAGACGGATTGTCCTGCGATCGAACGGGTGTCGTCGCAGACGAGTAGCGCACCGGTGTCCGCGTCGAGGGCGACGGGCGCAGCAGATGTCTGGGCATCGGACCACACCTGCTGTCCGGCGATGCGCCCGATCGCGCCGGCGTCGTCGACCGCGGCCGGCCGCGTCGACAGTGCTCCCAGATCGCTGCGTGCGAGAACTTCCTGACTCGCGATGCTGCGAGCGTCTACGGCCTCGAGCACCTCGTGCTCTCGGCTCGACGACTCGTCCGGCGTGGAGAGCTCTACGCCGGAGGAAGAGCCCGGAGCGTCAGGGATGGTCTTGGCAGGCACGGCGAGCGCGAACTTCTCGTAGTAGAAGCCGACCGGCTCAATGCCGGCATCGGCGACGTGGCTGCGTACCGATTCGACCATCGGGGGCGGACCGCAGAGATAGATGGCCACGTCACCGTCGTACAGATGTTCCGGGCGAATGAGGCTCATCACGTAACCCTTGTGCGTCGCAGCAGTATTCGGGTCGGACACGCAGTGATCCCAGGTGAACCCCGACAGCTCGCGCGCGAAGTACTCGATGTCGTCGAGCGCGACGAGGTCGGCGTCGGTCGACACACCATAGATGAGGTGCACCTTGCGGGGGCTGTTGTCGTCGAGCATCTTTCGAAGCATGGACAGAATCGGCGCCACACCTGTTCCGCCCGCGAGAAGCAACACGGGCCATGCCGACTCGCGCAAGAAGAACGACCCGTGCGGGCCGGTGAAGCTGATCTCGTCGCCGCGTGCGGCACGCTCGGTGAGGTAATCCGACATGGCTCCGCCGGGGGTGAGCTTGATCAGGAAGACCAGCCGTTCCTCGTGCGGGCCGTTGGCGAACGAATAGGAACGACGCACCACCGTGTCCGTGCCGTCCGGAGCCTGCTCTCCCGGTACCGCGATATTCACGTACTGGCCGGGGAGAAACACAAGATCCGCGCGGTTGGGGATCTCGACGGTCATACGCATCGTCGACGTCGAGAGGCGCTCGAGATCGACGATGCTCCCGGCGAATTCGCCCGCGGCGGTCTTGGCGATATCGGAGGTGGCGGCGATCTGGAGTACCAGGTCTGACTGCGGTTTCATGCAGCACGGCAATGCGAAACCGTCTGCGCACTCCGATTCCGACAGTGCGTCGTCGATGTAGGTGCCGCCGTCGTAGTCACCCGACTCGCAGAATGCCTTGCACGTTCCGCACGCGCCGTCTCGACAATCGAGCGGGATGTTGATGCGTTGTCGATACGACGCGTCGGCAACTGTCTGGTCTTCCCGGCAGGTGATGAACCGCGTGACCCCGTCCTCGAATGTCAACGCCACCTGGTGTGTTGGACCTGTCGCGGCTGATCCACTGGCTTGCATATCGGTAGTTCTTGCGGTTTCCGTATCGGTAGTGAGTGTCATGCGCGTCGCCTCAGAAGTGGTAGATGTCCACCACGTGGTGGATGTAGTCGTTCTTGAGCACAACCGTCTTTCGGCGGATGAGCGGCGACTCGGCGGAGAAGTCGATCGTGTAGAACGAGGTGCCGTAGTACGGGTCGACGGTGTTGTAACGGAAATACATTGTGTGCCAATTGAATCGGACATCGACCAGGTCGCCACGCCTCTCGATGACCTCGACGTTGCTGATGTTGTGCGACGTTCTGGGTTCGGGAATCGACGTGGCCGAGGATCGTTCGGTTCGAATACGGAACACCCGGTCTTCGAGTCCGCCCTTGTTGGGGTAGTAGATGAGTGAGATGTCGCGCTGCGGATTCTCGACGAGGTGGTCGTCGTCTGTCCAGGCGGGCATCCAGTACTCCACGTCGTCGGCATAACAGCCGAGCCACTTCTCGAACTCGCGATCGTCGAGGTAGCGTGCCTCGCGATAGAGGAACTGCTCGATCATGTTCTGCGTGATGAGGGTTTCGGTGGTCGTGACAGCTGGGTCGACGATCGGCGACTGCGAGGTGGTCATCTCACTTCCCTTCCGGGTTGATGGCGGCACGCATGGTGTCGAGCCAGTAGCCGTGCTGGACCGGGTAGAGGCCCTCGTCCTCGTTTTTCATTCCGGCAGAGACGATCTCGGTCATGCCGAGACTCTCGGCGACGGGGTCGGGTCCGGAGAGCCAGTGCTGCGCACCACGACTCATGTCATTCCACGGCGCGGCGGTGGCGCGGAAGGTCAACTGGCACGAGCGGAACTCTTCGAGGTCGTCGGGAGTGGCCATGCCCGATGCATTGAAGAAGTCTTCGTACTGCCGGATGCGATGCGCGCGTGCGGTGTCACTCTCACCCTTGGGTGCGATGCAGTAGATGGTGACTTCGGTCTTGTCCGGGGCGATAGGGCGGAAGTGTCGGATCTGGGTCGAGAACTGGTCCATGAGATAGACGTTCGGGTACAGGCACAGATTGCGCGATCCCTTGACCATGAATTCGCCCTTCGCGTCGCCGAATTCGCGCTTGAGTTCGTCCATCTTGTCCCACAGCGGACGGTCCTGCGGGTTGGCCGCCCAGGTCCACAGGCACAGGTGTCCGTGCGGGAATGACCAGTAGCCACCGCCCGACTTCCCCCAGCCGCCCGCGTCGAGCGCCTTGGTGTCGTTCGCCGATTCGCCGGTGTTGCGACGCGACGTCGTCGCTGCGTAGTTCCAGTGCGTCGCGGTCACGTGGTAACCGTCTGCGCCGTTCTCGGCCTGCACCTTCCAGTTTCCGTCGTAGGTGTAGGTCGACGATCCCCGCAGCACTTCGAGTCCCTGCGGCGACTGGTCGACGAGCATGTCGATGACCGTCCTCGTGTCGCCGAGATGTTCGGACAACGGGAGGACGTCATCATTGAGGCTCGCGAACAGGAATCCGCGGTAGCTCTCGAACCGGGCAACCTTCGTGAGATTGTGTGAGCCCTCGACGTCGAAGGTGTCCGGATAGCCTGCGCCGTCGGGATCCTTCACCTTGAGCAGTGTGCCGTCGTTGCGGAACGTCCAGCCGTGGAAGGGGCAGGTCAACGTCATTCGATTGTCGGTCTTACGGCGACAGATCATGGCACCGCGATGCGCGCATGCATTGATCAGGCAGGGGAGTTCGCTGTCTTTGCTGCGGGTGATGACGACGGGTTGCCTGCCGATGTAGGTCGTGAAGTAGTCGCCCGGATTCGCCACCTGACTCTCGTGGGCCAGATAGATCCAGTTGCCCTCGAAGATGTGGCGCATCTCCAGCTCGAAGATCTCCTCGTCGGTGAAGATCCTGCGGTTGGCCCGGTATACGCCGGCATCGCGGTCGTCGATGACGGCATCGGCGAGAATGCTTCGCACATGATCGGTCGTGGCTGTCGTCGCTGGTGCGGCGTTGCCGGCGAGTGTCATCTGGGTACCTCCTGGTGTGGGCTGTCTCCCGACTGTGGCATTACGTGTGGACAGTCACACTAGGGCTTTTGCCAGTCCTGACTCAGCGTCAAATTGATCAACGCTCTCGATCAATCACACGAATATGAGTCCTTGTCTTGTATGGATCAGGCTTCTACCGTGGATCTCGAAAGTGGCGGCAGTCACATGACGCCAGGGGAGTGACTCAGCTGTCGCCCCTTGCGAACGGTTGGCACGAACAGTTGGCACGAGAGGAGTGGTGACATGGAGCTACGACACCTGCGGTACTTCGTGGCCGTCGCCGACACGTGTCACTTCGGGCAGGCCGCCGCCACGTTGCACGTCGCGCAGCCAGCGCTGTCGTACGCGATCAGGCAACTCGAAGCCGAACTCGACGTCACGTTGATGACCAGAACGACTCGCCAGGTCTCACTCACTCCGGCAGGGCTCTACCTGCAGGCGGAGGCCAGGCGCATCCTCGGCGACGTCGACGGATGCGTCGACGAGGTACGACGTATCGCCGCGGGGCGCAGCGGAGTGGTGCGACTCGGGCTGACCGGCATCGGGGCCTTCTCGCATCTGCCGAGGATCGCCCGCGCCGTCAAGCAACAGCTCCCCGACGTCGAGCTCGCGATCTCCGCTGACATGCTGACTCCGACACAACGCGACGCTCTCGTCGCTGGCGAGATCGACCTCGGACTGCTGCGACCGCCGGTGGCCGGTGACGGCATCGAGGTACACACCGTCGACGTCGAGCCGTTGGTCCTCGCCGTGTCCAGCGATCACCGGTTTTGCATCCGAACCTGTTGTGGCGCTGCAGGATCTGCGCACCGAACCATTCGTGATGTACGGCAGTCGTGACTCCGCCGTCAACGACGCCGTGTTGCGGTCTTGCAGGAGTGCGGGTTGGCCTGCCGGAGTGGAATCTCCGCGGCACCTGGATCGCCGATGACGAGGGGCACTTCGAGATTCACAGCCTGCAGCCGGCGCCGTACCAGATCCCCACGGACGGTGCGTGCGGCCAACTCATCGAGGCCGCGGGATGGCATGCCTGGCGACCCGCGCACCTGCACTTCAAGGTGAGCGCGCCGGGCTACGAGTTGATCACCACGCAGCTCTACTTCCCGGGTGATCCGCACAACGACGACGACATCGCCTCGGCCGTCAAGCCTGAACTGATGCTCGACCCGCAGCCGGTCGAGGGAGGCGTCGCCGTGACGTACGACTTCGTCCTCGATCCCGAGGCCTGAGTTCAGCTTTCAGATCGGGCGTCCGCAGTGTCGGACGCCCGATCGACGACCAGGGAAGGTCGATCATGTTGGTAGCACCGACAACACTTGTCGCCGGCACAACGTCGGACGACCTGGCGCGGGTCCGCGGTCAGGCGTCGTCGTGGCGTTCTCCCGAGATCGCCATCGCCGACCGGGATCTCACCGACGCGGCGCTGAGCGACCTGATCACGACAGCGGATTCCCTTGGCGAGGAATCCTTCTCGCGTGCTGTCGGTGCGATCGTGTCATCGCGGGCAGGCCACTTCGCGCCGATCCCACACCTCGACGCCGCTGTCGAGATCTTCCGGACCTTCCTGCGGCACGAGATGATCGACGGCTGGCTCTACGTCCGCGAGTCCGACGGTTACCTCCATCCGTATCTCGTCATGGACATCACGCTCGAGCACGGTGACCGAACGCATGGTCCGCGAATCAAATTCACGATGGAAGCAGACAATGCCACCGTGAAGCGGCCCTCACGCAAGCCGCGGGTCCTGTACTTCGAAGACACCGATGTCGTCGGCAAGACACCCGCGGATGTGCTGTTGGCAGGCGGTGCCTACAAGGAGAGCGCCGACCTCAAGGCCGAGTACCAGGCGCGTCGTGACCGCTACCAGCACATCATCGACACCGGTTTCGGACAGCAGTACACGTTCAGCGGCAAAGTGATCCGTACCGACGACTATCGCTCACCCAACTCGCGGAACAATCGCAAGGTGGTGCACGACGTCGCACCCGACGAGATCGCACCGCTACGGATGGTCGCCGCTTCGGTGCTCTACGACAACAACCGTTACGGCGGAGACGATTTCGGTCCCGTGCCGGTCACCACGGCCGTGCGAGTGTTCGATCTCGGCGCGCAGGACTTCCTCGACGTCAACACGGCCGACCTCGCCGAGTACGTCTACGAGACGCACCTGCAGGACAAACTCGTTCTGCCCGACGACCAACGCGAGCTGCTGAACATTCTCACAACAGATATTTCGGTGTTCACCGGCGACATCATCGGCGGGAAGTCGGCGGGTAACGTCATCCTCGCCAAAGGGCGGCCAGGCGTCGGCAAGACACTCACCGCCGAGGTCTATGCGGAGGTCACCGGACGTCCGCTGTACTCGATCCACTCCGGATCACTGGGCATCACAGCCGAATTGGTGCGCAAGAACCTCGAAGTGATCTTCGATCGAGCCAAGCGGTGGGACGCGGTTCTCCTGCTCGACGAGGCCGACGTGTTCGTCATGGAACGCGGACTCGACCTCGCGCAGAATGCCATCGTCGCCGAATTCCTGCGCACCCTGGAGTATTTCGACGGCTTGCTGTTCCTCACCACCAACCGCATCGACGGTGTCGACGAGGCGATCCTCGCCCGCTGTGCGGCGATCATCTCCTACGCGCCGCCCGGACCCAAGGACGCCCGACAGGTCTGGCAGATCCTGGCCGCGGGTAACGACGTCATCCTGGGAGAGGACCTGCTCGACGACCTCGTGGGCGGGTTCCCCGACATCACGCCGCGCGACATCAAGATGCTCCTGCGGCTCGCGCTGCGTATGGCGCGGCATCGTGACGTCGAACTCGACGCGTCGGTGTTCGCGAGCAGCGCGGTGTTCCGAGGGCTGACATACGTGCCGCGTTCGCAGAGATGACCGGTCGATGCCGGCTGCGTAGCCTGGGAGCATGGAGCTCAGGTACGACGTCGAGATCGTGACGTTCGTCGTCTCACCTGCGCACGCCTACTTCGGACGACCGAAGGACGGTCCGGCCGCAGACGTGCCGACCGAGACTCCGTCGAGCGTTGAGATCATCGCCGACAAGGGGATTCGTGGCGACAGGTTCTTCGGCGTGCGCGCTCACACCGAAGCTGCCGTGACGTTCTTGGCGCTCGAGGCGTGGGAGGCGGCGGCTGGCGACGTCGACCCGGTTGTCGCGCGACGCAACGTGGTGGTGCGGGGCCTCGAACTCGACCCGCTGCGCGGGCGGGAGTTCAGCGTCGACACCGGCGATGGTCCGGTGCGATTTCGCGGCGGACGTCCGGCGCACCCGTGCGCGTGGATGGACACGATGGCCGGCGAGGGTGCCCGCAAGGCGCTGATCGGTCGCGGCGGCCTGCGGGCCCAGCCGCTGACCTCGGGGACGCTGCGCCTGGGCCGGGCGTCGATCGTCACCGACATCGAACTCGACGCCGCCCGCGCCGCCGCGCAGGTCAAGCGCGCGCAGCCGCTGGGGTGAACCCTCCGCTGGTCGAGCGGCGAGCCTTCTGCTGGTCGAGCGGGCGCGAGCGCTGCGAGCACCCGAGTCGAGACCACTTCTCCCGCTGGTGATCTCGACAGGCTCGATCAGCGTTGACGGCTCGCTCCGCGGTTGACGGCTCGGTCGGCGGGCGGCCCA
>NZ_BAFC01000138.1 GCF_000248055.1 Gordonia sputi NBRC 100414
CCAGCCCCTTCTGACCCCCGAGGGTCTGGCGGAATCTCTAATGGTCGCAACACTTCGCGTGAGCCCGGAGTTTGCATTGTCGTCGGCGCGTCATGTGAAGAAGGCTGATGGGTGCCGGTCGCAGGTGCGCTCAGTTTCCAAAGACTCGCCGATCACGTTTGGTGCTTCAAGCCTCTCACCAACCAGTTGCCCTGGGGGCAAGATGGACTTGTCGGTGCCGACTGGTAAGAAGTGCTACATATCCTGAGAGGAGATGACCACCGCATGACTGAAGAGTTCTCGTTCGGCTTCGACGACGTGAGGCCGAGAACATGGCTCGACGCATTCCCGTGGTTGAGAGGCACTCTCGAGTGGCACGGTGAAATTCGTCCGTGGTGGCAGGAGTCGATCGACAGTACGTCCGCCACCGGGCGGCGACGAAACATCGCCAGAATTTCGGAGCTGGCCATGGAGCGCCTGACGCAGTTGACGATCGGGCAGATCTTCCCCGGTCTGTCTCCGGACCTTGATTTGCGCCTGCTGCCGTTACCTGCCCGCGCCGTCAACGCTTTGCGCCGAGAGGGGTTCACTCGCGCTGAAGCTCTAGCCTCGGAGACGGTTGACGACATAATGAGCTGGCGCCAAACCGGCGCAGGCACAATCGACGCCATACTTCAAGCCCTAGCCGACGCCAGTACGACTGCTGCGACACCAACTGTGGCTTCACTCTCAGGTCCCTTCGACACCGCGGCGCCGAAGTCGCTCGATCCACTGCAGCCGCCGGAACCACTTCTGGCCATGATCGACGATATGACGACGGTCGCAACCTGGTTCGCCACCGTCGGATTCCGCGACCAGGCCATTCTTGGTGCCCCGCTGCCCGCGGGTACGCCCGACGAGATCGTCAAGGCACGTCAAAGGATCGAATCGCTCACCACTGATCAGATCCTGAATGAGGACCAACTGGACCTCGACATTGCCAGCCGATTCGACGACGCCCTCCAAATGCTGGACCCACGCGCCGCCCAGATACTTAGGGCTCGATTGTTCGCTGACGTCCCAGTAACGCTAGACCAGCTTGGTCAGCAGCACCAGGTCACTCGCGAGCGGATTCGCCAGATCGAGGGCAAGGCGACGAGTACGATGCTCGGCTTCATCTCCGAAGGCGGTGCGCTTGGTGAAGTCGCGGAGTCCGCACGCTCCGTCATCGGCACAATCCGTCCGCTCGATGAGCTGCTCGAACTTCTCCCGGCGCTGAGCCGCAGCGTAGAAACCGTGGGTCAGCCAGCGTGGCGGGTGCTCGACCGCCTGGACACGCA
>NZ_BAFC01000137.1 GCF_000248055.1 Gordonia sputi NBRC 100414
TCAGCAGTCACCCCTCCATGGTGAGGCAACCACGGTCGGATTGCCACTGGCTCGATGGAGCCCCCAAGGTTTCGTGCAGCACCGCGGGCCGGATTCGGTGGTCGCCTCGATCCCGGAAAGAGCGGTGCTGCTCACTGCGAAATCCTCTCCCCGCCGACGCCGCCAGCGCGAAGACATCACAGCCAGCGGGCCCGGGACCTGCCGGTGTCGAGGACGGCTTCTCGATGATGCTGCAGTGACGGATCGGTTAAAGTGCTTCGGCGGTGTGGGAGCAGTGATCAGCGTGGGGCCGGTCGATTCCGTTCGGACAGGTGATGCATCGACTGCCCAGCGGCAGGTGCGGTATCTGGCAAGTCCAGCCGTCACCGACCTCGAGAGGGTTGCTAGACATGAACCCGTCAACGTCGGACATGTAGGTGTCGGCGGCCCGCTTGGCGGCCCCACAATCAACGCCGGGAGTCAACGCCACAATGTCCAGGATGCCGTCTGGTCCCCAGGCCACCCCGCAGCTACGGTCCCTGATCCATGCCGGCGGCGGGGGAGTGACGATAGTGGTGGGCGCCGGGGTCGGCGACGAACTGGAGGCACTCGATGCAGTGTCCTCGCTGTCGCTACAGCCAACTGTGATCAGTGCGATGGCGACCAGGCCGCCACCGAGCTGGGCTCGCCAGCGCAAGGAGCTCATTGTGGGCACTGTCATCTTGCTGGGCCTTCCGATGTGGCGGTTGTTCTGTCGCGTCCTCGCGCCGCCGACCGTGGTGGCCCAAAGTAGCGCAGACTCCATGCTTTCATTAGCGCTTCCTTCTCGGTGCCCCCGACGTCTCAGTCGATCCGGAAGCTACTCAATTAGTGGTCGTCGGTGGTGGTCCACGGACCGTCGAGGTATCCGGCGTCACGCAGTGCCGCCTCCAGGACCGACTGATAGGTGCGTCCGATTACCGTCGCGATGCCTTCCAACGTCGCACGGGCCGGTAGCCCGCGCACCCCGTGCGTGCGCCACAGGTTCAGGTTCTGCCGAGAAATCCCGATGCGTCGCGCCAACTCGGCATCGCTGACTCCATACGCATGCTTGTGCGCGTCAACGAGATCCACAAGATGAGTGGTTGTCACGCTTCAAGCGTGGGGTAGTGGTAGCTTGCATGTCAAGCACCGCTATTCGACTCCGACAAGCATTACTTGACATAACGTACACTATCGGCCAAAAATCAGGCCATATCCTGGCCAGCGTGGCGGCTACACTGAACGTATGACGACAGTGCCCCTCGGTGAAGCCAAGGACAAGCTCTCCGCGCTCATCGACAGCGCCGAGAGCACGCACGACATCATCACGATCACCAAGCACGGCAAACCTGCCGCGGTGCTGATGTCGGCCGACGACCTCGAATCGCTGCACGACACGATCTACTGGCTCTCACACGCCGGCGTCCGCGACGACGTCGCTACCGCACACGCCGAGTACGCGGCCGGTGAAACCGTGTCCATCGACGACCTGCGCGCCGAACACGGCATGCCGCCGAAATGAGCGATGCACCGCCCGACTCGGTCAGCCCGTACCGAGTTGAGGTCGCATCCCCAGCTCGCCGCGATCTCGGGCGTCTACCATCCCGGATCGTTCACGCTGTCATCGAATTCATCTCCGGGCCGCTCGCCGAGAATCCGCACCGGCTTAGCAAGCCGCTACGTGACGACCTCGCAGACCTTCACAGCGCCCGCCGAGGTGACTTCCCAATCGGCTCTGATCGGGTCTGCTGATCCTCTCGACGAGAACGCAGCGACATCACAGCCACCCAACCCCGACCGTCCGCGAAGCCGGGACACGTCACATGACCTGTGCTGCGGGCGTGTCGAGTGGGTCGTCCAGGGGCGACGCGGGAGCGTCGACGCGACGTGCTGAGAGGTGGTTCCAGTCGAGCACTAGCACACCGGCTACAGGCATGGCGATAGGTCAGGAACGGCGTCGCTCCCTGCGCAGGAGGGAGCGCAGAGTCTCGGCGTTCGCGTAGCCGACCCCTAGCGCGATCTCGGCGGAGGTGAGGTCCGTGGTTGCTGAGAGGTGCCGAGCTCGTTCGATGCGAAGCCGTTGGACGAAGCCGAGCGGAGTGAGGTTGAGCGCCGCACGGACTCGTCGTTCGAGGGTGCGCCGGCTGGTGCCGAGCGACTGCGCGACGAAGGCGACGTTGAACGGTTCGTCCAGGCGGGCGCGCACGAAGCGTTCGAACTCGACGACGATCGGGTCCTCGTGCCGGAGATGTTCGTAGGCGACGAAGGCCGCCTGCGACGGGCGCTCGTCGATGATGAGGAGCTTGGCGACATGTTGGGCCAGGTCGGGGCTGATCGATCGCACGAGTGAGAGCGCGAGGTCGATGTGGGCGAAGGCGGCGCCGGCGGTGACGAGGTTCCCGTCGGCCACGACCATGGTGTCGAGATCGAGGGCGACGGTCGGATAGCGCTTCAGGAACTCCGGCCCCAGGAACCAGCTGGTCGTCGCCCGCCGATGATGCATCCGTCCGGTCTCGGCGACGGCGAACACGCCGGTGCACGCCGCGGCGATCCGGGTGGTCGCCTCGTCGAGGCGCCCGAGCGAGGCGATGACCGAACGAGCATCTCGGCTCTGGAGGGCGTCGTTGGTAGCGGCGGCCGTAAGGGTTCCAAGCGCAGGGACGACGACCACGTCGAACTCTCCGGACTCCGACAGCGGGTGGTCCACCGACAGGGTCATCGATGCCGTCGTGGTCACTCGCCGTTTCGGTCCGAGGATGGCGAGTTCGATCGGGTCGATCCGCGGGTCGACATCGCCGCGGGCTCCGTCGGCCACCCGCACGATGTCGATGATCGACGCGATAGCCGAACCGAAGCAGCCGTCGATCGCGATCAGTCCGATACGCATGACGTAAACAATAGCAATACTGCCGTATACGCCACTCCCCACCGGCCCTCGCTCGTCATACGCTGAACTCGCTTCACCAAAAAACCTCGACACCTAGGAGAACCCCTCATGTCCACACCCGCATCACTTCCGTATGCCTTCGTCGCCAAGATCGTCGCGGCCGATGGACAGCACGACGCGGTCGCCGATCTGCTCGCCGGCGCTGTCTCACTCGCCAACGAAGAAGTAGGAACGATTGTCTGGTTCGCGGTCAGGACCCACGCCGACACCTTCTGGATCTTCGATGCATTCCCCGACGAGGCCGCTCGCGACGCCCACGCCAACGGCGCCATCGTCGCAGCCCTGATGGCCAACCAGCACCTCCTCGGCGCAGCACCCGAGATCCTGGCGGCCGACGTCCTCGCGTCCAAGCTCCCGTAGTCCGCCAACGCACGAGACGATCGCGCCCCGCCGAGCCGTCGCCAGGTCGCGACGCAACGCCACGCCGCGTTGCCGAGCGGTACGAGGCCTATCGGCACACGGACAGGATGCCGGCCGCGAGCGCTCAGCCGGCGAGGGGTCCGTCGCAGAGGAGAGCGACGTCGGTGTCGGGCAGAGCCGTGAGGCCAGCGCATCGCGCGACCACCAGAACCGAACAGCCCCTGACCTGCGTTTCCGCAGGTCAGGGGCTGTTCGCCGGAGCCGCCTGTCGGAATCGAACCGACGACCTAATCACGTCGGCTTTGCGTCTATCGCTTGATGCGCCCACTGGGCGAACGAGCCGCTGACCTGCGCAAACGCCGAGCGTGGGGGACGCCGCCATCCGGTGGTGACCGACGACGACCGACCAGTACCGACCGTTTCACCGGAGCTTGCGGCGGCGTCGAAGCCGAGCAAGCTCCATTCCTTTAGCTCACCGCGCCCTCCTGCTCGCCGGTCCCGTCGTCGTCGAAGACGTTTCAGGGGTCCTTCTCAGATGACGGTATAGGTCGGCCGGGCGCGTCGGTCCGCAGATAGACGTCGAGGTCTCCCGACGACGGAGGTTCCTACGCCATCCATCCGAAAGACCTCGACGTGTCCGACGCTACCCCGCCGGCCGGCTTCGGCCGCCCTGACCTGACCGCCTTCGCTCGACTCGACGGCCTCGATCTGAGCGTGACCGGACAACGACTTGAACCGGATCGTGCGGTCCTCGCGTGCCGCGTGGTGGAACCAGATCAGTGGTGCCGACGGTGCGGCAGCGAAGGCGCTGCTCGTGACACCGTGATCCGGCGGTTGGCCCACGAGCCGCTGGGCTGGCGACCGACCGTGCTGGAAGTTGTAGTGCGCCGCTACCGCTGTGCCGACTGCGGACACGTGTGGCGCCAAGACACCAGCGCCGCGGCGGAGCCACGCGCGAAGCTCTCGCGCACCGGGCTGCGGTGGGCGCTGGAAGGGATCGTGGTCGCACACCTCACCGTCGCCCGTGTCGCCGAGGGACTCGGGGTCGCGTGGGACACCGCCAACAACGCGGTCCTGGCTGAAGGCAAGCGGCTGCTGATCAACGACCCCACGCGGTTTGAGGGCGTGAAGGTCATTGGCGTCGATGGGCACGTCTGGCGCCACACCAGGCGTGGCGACAAGTACGTCACCGTGATCATCGACCTCACCCCGGTCCGCGATGGCGCCGGCCCAGCAAGGCTGCTGGACATGGTCGAGGGCCGGTCGAAGGCGGCGTTCAAGACCTGGCTCGCCGACCGCGACGACGCCTTCCGTGACGCGGTCGAGGTGGTCGCGATGGACGGCTTCACCGGGTTCAAGACCGCCGCCGCAGAGGAGATCCCGGACGCGGTCACGGTGATGGATTCAGACCGTCCTCACCAAAGCGTTCCGCGCGAGGACTTCACAGAGCCCGCCTATGAGGGTTACGAGCACGCTATCGTCGCCAGGACGTGCAGAGCCCTGGCTGCGGCGACGCGCAGCTCCGATGACTGCTACTTCGCGATCTGGGCCGGCTATTCGGGTGTGGTGTCTCCCCTACCGGGTGGGCCTCGAATGCACATCCCCAACCGCGACTACCACCTCTACGTCGGCACACTGTCCGACCTCAAGGCGTGGGAGCAGCCACTGACACACGAGACGCCTGCGCTGCTTCACGACCCGCCGGCCTTCGTATGGCCCGCCGACCGCGCCTGGTGCCTGGCCAGTGACGTGGATCTCCGGATTAGGGGCAGCGTGGGTCGGTACCAGGGTGCCCGTTTGGCTGGCGCGTCGCGGCCAGCTGCGGCGTCGACTCACCACCGAACTGGGCTCGGTTCGCCGTGAGCCACCCATCCCCGTGGTGGTCAGGGCGTGTTGATCCAGTTGAGGATCGCCTGCCCCGCGCGGGGGTCGCCGTTGTTGATACCGACAACGGCGCCGATCGCCGCGCCCACACCGGCTCCCCAGACACACCCCACGATCACTATGCAGCCGACGACGAGCCCGGCCAGTGCGCCGACCGCGGTGGCGACGCGTACAGGCTGGAGGTGCCGTTGCGCACGTAGTCGTGGCTGGCCCGTTGCGGGGTGCCCGGGAGCATGGGAAAGATCGGCTGGGTGCGATCGAGCGCTTGGATCTGGGTCTTCTCGTCAACGCAGAGCACCAGGGCACGTTCGGGTGGGTTCATGTAGAGCCCGACGACGTCGCGGACCTTCTCGGTGAACATGGGATCTTTCGACAGCTTCCACGAATCCTGTTTGTGTGGAGCCAATCCGAACGCTCTCCATACACGCGAAACAGTTGACTGCGACATGCCGAGATACTCAGCCATCGACCGAGTCGACCAGTGTGTCGCATTCTTCGGCGTGGTCTCGAGAGTTGCGGTGATCAGGTCTTTGATCTGCTCGTCGTCGACGGTGCGAGGTCGCCCGGGCCGGGGTTCGTCGAGCAACCCCTCGCAGCGGTGCTCGACGAACCGGCCTCGCCAGCGCCGCACGGTACCTCGGTTGAGGCCGAGTCGTTGTGCCACTTCGGTATTCGACCCGCCATCAGCGGCAGCGAGAACGATTCGTGATCGCATCGCCAAACCCGAGGCCGTCGTTCGCCGACGCGCCCACCCTTCGAGCTCACGGCGCTCGTCATCGGTCAGAACAACATCCACTGCTCGCGGACCCCGGGTTGCCATTCCCCAGTCTATCAACCGAATGACAATTAATGACTCAGGACACTAGTGGTGAACACTGGAAGTAGTGGCTATCAGGCGATCGCAGGTATCCCAGCGAATGGGTGCGCGTTCAGTAATACGTATGGACACTTTCAGATCACAGGACCCAATCTGAGTATTAATGGGCCGACGAATGGCCGGCCGGGAGCGGTAGGATACGGACATGGAAGCGGCTGGGTCTGTGCGACGTTGTGGGAACACAAGCCAAACAACGTGTACGTCAATCGCGGACGGGCATGTGTCCACGTATAGCCCACTGAGGCTAACCCCGTGATAACCGTTCATAGGACTCGGTGGCGTCGCAACAGGACGTCGCCACCGAGTCGTATTACTACACCAGAAGGATTCGGCGACTGGAAGCGCCAAACAGGCATCCAGGCAGGAGAATTGCGATCCGAACTGGTAGCTGCCAGGACGGCTCTTGAGAGGGCATCACGCCTGGCGGACGAGTTGTCGACGATACGGGGGGCTGCTTCGCCTCGTAATGCCCGAGTGACCCGACGTGAAATCCGTAGAGCCTTGCGCCTGGTAGATAAGGCTCGGGACGAGTTATCGCTTACACGCGAATATTTTCTATAGCAGCACTGAAGTCGGG
>NZ_BAFC01000136.1 GCF_000248055.1 Gordonia sputi NBRC 100414
TGAACCGCCCCGGGTTTGTCGGAGGCTCTCGAACCTGTGAAGGATGGAGAGCATGGCAGCACCACGCAAGTACGGCGAGGAACTCAAGGAGCGGGCTACCCGGATGGCGGTGGAAGCACGACGGGACCCGGAGTCCTCGCGCGGCGCGGTCAAGCGGATTGCCGATCAGCTCGGGGTGCATCCCGAGGCGTTACGCAACTGGGTTCGTCAGGCTGAGATCGACGGCGGTGTGCGGGCGGGCACCACCACCGAGGATGCCGACCGGATCGCGCAGTTGGAGCGGGAGAACCGCGAGCTGCGGCGGGCGAACACGATCTTGAAGCAGGCGT
>NZ_BAFC01000135.1 GCF_000248055.1 Gordonia sputi NBRC 100414
CCCACCGCCGTATCTTCATGTCATGGATGCAGCAGGTAGCGACGTCGGAGACTTCCTCAGGACGCGCCGCAACCGCCTGACACCTGAACAAACCGGGATCATCGCCGGTGGCCGTCGACGCGTGAAAGGGCTCCGTCGTGAAGAGGTCGCAACACTTGCAGGTATCAGCGTCGACTACTACGCGAAGATGG
This sequence comes from Gordonia sputi NBRC 100414, assembly GCF_000248055.1. Lineage (GTDB taxonomy): Bacteria > Actinomycetota > Actinomycetes > Mycobacteriales > Mycobacteriaceae > Gordonia > Gordonia sputi. Next base: position 192 of record NZ_BAFC01000135.1, read on the forward strand.
AGCGTGGCGATCTGAGTGGTGTGTCGCCGCAGGTGGTCACTGCCTTGGCCCGCGCATTACAACTCGACGAAGCGGAAGTCGACCACCTTCACGCTCTCGTACGTGCCGCGGATCCACGGTCAACTCAATCTCGCAGTCGATCTGGACGCACTACGATCCGACCGGGTCTGCAGCGGTTCATCGATGCTGTGACTGAAGCACCCGTCTGGGTACGTAACAGACGCATGGATTACGTTGCAGCGAATCCAATGGGGAGAGCGCTGTACTCACCACTACTCGACGACAGCACCAGCAAAGTCAATACTGCGCGCTTCATGTTCCTCAACCCCGCGTCCCGTGACTTCTTCCCAGACTGGAATCAAGGCGCAGATGACATCGTTGCGACGCTACGCACCTACGCCGGTGCCAATCCTCACGATAGCGAGCTCACCCAACTGATCGGCGAACTCGCGACGCGCAGCAACGCGTTCCGAATGCGTTGGGCCGCGCATCATGTCAGGCACCATCGCGCCGGAATCAAACGTGTTCATCACCCGGACGTCGGAGATCTCGAATTAGCATACGAGGCAATGGAATTGCCGTCGTATCCAGACCTGCACATGTTTGCTTGCACGGCCGAACCTGGCAGCCCTAGTGACGAACGGCTGAAATTGCTGGCCAGTCTCGCGGCGTCGATCGGGAACCACTAGGGCCGCGGGCGCCGACGAAGCAGGTTGCCGAACTATCGACTGACTCCCGTCTCGTCGATTGCAGCCGAAACTCTGTTCTGTCGAGTCCGCGGCGGTGACTGCTCGATGGCTCGTGCGACTCGCACGATTGCCTGAGTCTTCGACACCGGCTCGGACCTATCTTCGCAGACGCTCAGCAATTCTCGACTTTTGTCTGAAGGGCCAGGTCGCTGTCTCAACTTCTCAACATTGGGGGTGTGAGTCTCAACATCTCTGCGCGTCAGCACAGCATGAACAGTGATCTAAGTCACAAAACTGCCAAACCTGAGTGGAATGGACTCAACTCTACTCGCGTTGAACAACTCGAGTGGCCATAATTGAGCCACAGAGACTAAAGAACGCAACGTAAACGTAGAGAAAGAGGTACCACGAAGTGGACAGCTTCACCCCGACCACCAAGACACAGCAGGCGTTGAGCGCTGCCGTGCAGGCGGCGGCCGCTGCTGGTAACCCCGACGTACGTCCCGCCCACATCCTGGTGGCTTTGCTCGACCAGTCCGATGGGATCGCATCGCCGCTGCTCAAGGCGGTCGGAGTGAATCCGTCGACTATTCGCGCACAGGCCCAGGCCATGGTCGATCGGGCGCCGACGGTGTCGAGTGCCAGCGCTCAGCCGCAACTCTCCCGCGAGTCGATCGCGGCGGTCACGGCCGCCCAACAGCTCGCGACCGAATTGAACGACGAGTACGTCTCCACCGAGCACCTCGTCGTCGGATTGGCGACCGGTGATTCCGACGTCGCCAAGCTGTTGCATGACAACGGCGCAACGCCGCAGGCGCTGCAGGAGGCGTTCGTCGCCGTCCGTGGCACCGCGCGCGTGACGTCCGAAGACCCCGAATCCACCTATCAGGCGCTGGAGAAGTACTCGACCGACCTGACCGCGGCTGCACGTGAGGGCAAGCTCGACCCGGTCATCGGGCGCGACTCCGAGATCCGTCGTGTGGTGCAGGTGCTCAGTCGTCGTACCAAGAACAACCCGGTGTTGATCGGTGAGCCAGGTGTCGGCAAGACCGCCATCGTCGAGGGGCTCGCTCAGCGCATCGTCGAAGGCGACGTACCGGAGTCGTTGCGCAACAAGACCGTTGTCTCGTTGGACCTCGGATCGATGGTTGCGGGCGCCAAGTATCGCGGCGAATTCGAGGAGCGGTTGAAGGCCGTGCTCGACGAGATCAAGGGATCGGCCGGACAGGTCATCACCTTCATCGACGAGCTGCACACCATCGTAGGTGCCGGTGCCACAGGCGATTCCGCCATGGACGCGGGCAACATGATCAAGCCGATGCTTGCTCGTGGTGAGCTGCGACTCGTCGGTGCCACGACCCTGGAGGAGTACCGCAAGTACATCGAGAAGGACGCCGCACTGGAGCGTCGTTTCCAGCAGGTGTACGTCGGCGAGCCGAGCGTCGAAGACGCGATCGGCATCCTGCGTGGCCTGAAGGAACGGTACGAGGTGCACCACGGTGTACGCATCACCGATTCCGCATTGGTCGCTGCCGCAACACTTTCCGATCGCTACATCACCTCGCGCTTCCTGCCCGACAAGGCCATCGACCTCGTCGACGAGGCGGCGTCGCGCCTGCGGATGGAGATCGACTCGCGCCCCGTCGAGATCGACGAGGTGGAGCGTGTCGTCCGACGCCTCGAGGTCGAAGAAGTCGCGCTCGAAAAGGAGCACGACGAGGCGTCGAAGCAACGTCTGGAAAAGCTGCGTCAGGAACTGGCCGATCAGAAGGAGAAGCTCAACGAGCTCTCTGCGCGCTGGCAGTCGGAGAAGACCGCCATCGATGCCGTTCGCGACACCAAAGAAAAGCTGGAACGCCTTCGCGGAGAAGCGGATCGCGCTGAGCGTGACGGCGATCTCGGCCGCGCGGCCGAGCTGCGCTACGGCAAGATTCCGGGCTTGGAGAAGGAGTTGGAAGCCGCGATCGAGAAGACCGGCACCGACCCTGACGAAGACGTGATGCTGCAGGAGGAGGTCGGCCCCGACGACGTCGCACAGGTCGTGTCGGCGTGGACGGGCATCCCCGCGGGCAAGATGCTCGAGGGTGAGACCGCCAAGCTGCTGCGCATGGAAGACGAACTGGGACAACGCGTCATCGGTCAGAAGGACGCTGTCGTCGCGGTCTCCGACGCCGTGCGGCGTGCACGCGCAGGTGTCGCCGACCCGAACCGGCCGCTGGGATCGTTCCTGTTCCTCGGACCGACCGGTGTCGGCAAGACCGAGCTGGCCAAGGCGCTGGCGGAGTTCTTGTTCGACGACGAGCGCGCGATGGTGCGCATCGACATGAGTGAGTACGGCGAAAAGCACGCCGTCGCAAGGCTTGTCGGTGCACCTCCCGGCTACGTCGGCTACGAGCAGGGCGGTCAGTTGACCGAGGCTGTGCGGCGTCGTCCGTACACGGTGGTCCTCTTCGACGAGGTCGAGAAGGCTCACCCCGACGTCTTCGACATCCTGCTGCAGGTTCTCGACGAAGGACGCCTGACCGACGGTCAGGGCCGCACCGTGGACTTCCGCAACACCATCCTCATCCTGACGTCGAACCTCGGTTCGGGTGGCGACAAGGACCAGGTGATGGCGGCAGTGCGCGCGGCCTTCAAGCCGGAGTTCATCAACCGACTCGACGACGTCGTGATCTTCGACGCGCTGAGCCCGGAGGAACTGGTGTCGATCGTCGACATCCAACTCGGCCAACTGCAGAAGCGGCTCGCACAGCGTCGCCTCGAGTTGCAGGTCACGCCCAAGGCCAAGGAATGGCTCGCCGAGCGGGGATTCGATCCGCTTTACGGCGCGCGTCCGCTGCGTCGCCTGGTGCAACAGGCCATCGGCGACAAGCTCGCCAGGGCGTTGCTCGCCGGTGACGTCCGCGACGGCGACGTCGTTTCGGTCGACGTCAGCGCCGACGGCGACGGTCTGGTTGTGGGCTGACCGGCCCAGAACTGATACGCAGGCAGGCCTGACAGGCTGAGAAAGGTCCCGACCCATTCGTGGGTCGGGACCTTTCGCTTGTGAGGGGGCGGTGTGGTTCGGGTGTGTTCAGGTGCTCACGCGGCGGGCACAGCCGAGATGTGCGGCTCGAGACGCTTGAGGGCCTGCCGGATCCGCGACTTCGCGGTCGGCAGTGCGACGCCTAGTTCGTCGGCAACCTCGCGGTAGGTCATGCCGCGGAAGTAGGCCAGCTCGATCGCTTCGCGCTGCAGTTCGGTCAGCCGTGACAGCAGGGACCGCACTTCGCGGACGGTTTCGCGGCGCTCGGCGGATTCGCTGACGACGTCGTGTTCGATCCGCGTCGACTGCTCGGCGGTGCTGTAGACGTGAAGTCGACGCTTCGCCGCGGTCTCCGAGCGAACCCGGTCGACGGCGCGTCGATGTGCGAGCGTCATCAGCCATCCGAGCGGTGAGCCCGACTCAGGATCGAAGGTGTGCGCCGACCGCCAGACCGTCAAGAAGACCTCCTGCGTGGTCTCCTCGCTGAGACCGCGGTCTCGGACAATGCGCAGAACCATGCCGTAGACGCGGTGGCTGGTCTCGTCGTAGAAGGCGGCAAAGGCACGCGCATCTCCCTCCGCGATCCGGGAGAGCAGTGCAGACAGGTGTCCCGTTGAATCACTCATGTCGAGCTCCTGTTCGAAGTGCGCAGCGCCGACTTCTCGACGTGGGCTAAACGCTAGGTCCTCGCGCACGTGGACCGTCAGGGGCGACAGTGGATTGCGACGAACTCGAAACCGAGGAAACTCGTGGTCACGAAGTGATAACGCGACAGGGCGCAATGGGTAAACGATTCCAGTCTATGAACGGGTCAGTCGTCAGCCAGAGCTTGATAGAGCCAGGACACGACGAGCGCACCCGGATCGACGACGCCGCGCGCATTCTCGCCGACGTAGCTGGCGCGGCCCTTGGTTGCGGTCGTGTCACGCGTGGATTCGGCACCTTCGGCAGCCTTCTCGGCGACGTCGGACAGAGAGTCGCCATTCTCCAAAGCGTCGACGGCCGGGCTGAGCGCGTCGACCATCGTGTTGTCGCCGACCTGGGCGCCCCCGAGATCCTGGATCTCCGCGAGCGCATGCGAGGAGCCCTCGCGGATTGCGGCCTCGACGTCGTCGGTCTCGGAGAACGCATGGGCCAACTCACGGAAGAGCACGCCGAAAATGACGCCGGATGTCCCGCCGGAGCGGACGAGATACGACGTGCTGATCGCGCTGAGAACCTGGCTGTCGGTACCGCGCACAGGGAGGCTGAAGTGCGACAGCGCGGCTTCCATGTTGGTACCGAAATCGCCGTCGCCCGCTTTCTGGTCGAGCTCGGTCAGGTCGTCGATCGACTCCTGGACGTGCCGGACGAAACGTGTCAGCCATTCGTTCTCGGCCCCGTCGTCCGCGGAATCCGACGGCTCGGCGAATGAGGTGTCGCTCAGCGGGGCGGTTCCCCGTGACGGGTTTGCGGCCCATCCCGGGGCGGTGGTCGGTGCGTCGAAAAGCGACACGACCTCGTCGTCGGCCCGCAGCAGGGTGATCGAGACGCCGCGCATGTCGAGGGCTGTGACGAATGTTCCGACCATCGGCCGAGCTATGGAGATCCCACGGCGGTCAAGATCTGCGACGACCTCACCGAACACGAGGTCGAGTTCGAGTGGGTGTGCGGCGCCCAGGCCGTTGACCAGGCAGATCACCTCTTCGCCGTGGGTAAGTGAGAGGGCGTCGACCAGCGGGTCGACCATGCGATTGACGAGCTCACGGGCGCCGACGCGGGCGGTGCGTTCACGGCCGGCTTCGCCGTGGATGCCCACTCCGAACTCCATCTCGTCGGCGTCGAGCTCGAAGGTCGGCGCAGACTTCGACGGCATGGTGCACGCGTGATAGGCCACCGAGATGCTGCGGGCGTTGTCCGCTACTCGCCGGCCGATGTCGGCAACGGTGCCGAGATCGTCACCGCGAGCTGCCGCTGCGCCACAGATCTTCTCGACCAGGATCGTCGCGCCGGTTCCGCGACGACCGGGGCCGGTTGCGGAGTCGGACGCCACGTCGTCGGCGACGACCACGTGGTCGGTCTCGATGTCGTCACGCACCAGATGCCGCGCGATGCGAAAGTTCATGATGTCGCCGGTGTAGTTCTTCACGATGTGCAGCACGCCTGCGCCGCGGTCGGCCCACCGCGTCGCACCGACGATCTGCAGGGCGTTGGGCGAGGTGAAGACCAGTCCAGGGCAGGCGGCGTCGAGCATGCCGGTGCCGATCATTCCGGAGTGCATGGGCTCGTGACCTGACCCGCCGCCGGAGACGAGGGCCACCTGGCTCTCGCCGGCGCGCTCGCGCAGGTGCAGGAAACCGGGGGCTGACTGCCAGACGATGTCGGGGTGAGCGGCAACGAATCCGCGGAGCGAATCGGTGATGAAGGTGCCCGGTGAATTCAGGATGTAGTCGCTCACGCAATCCACCGTATCGGTAAAGCGGTTGGACATGCCGAGCGTGTCCGAGTCCCGCGATACGCTCGTCGGCGGACTGGGAGGCAGGGCACATGGTGGACGTGATCGTTGGCGACGATGGCTTGTCGCGCTGCACCTGGGCGGCGGTCGAGCCCGAGACGACCTATCACGACACGGAGTGGGGATTTCCGCTCACCGGCGACAACGCCTTGTTCGAGCGGGTCTGCCTCGAAGGCTTCCAGTCCGGCCTGAGCTGGCGAACGATCCTCACCAAGCGCGAGAACTTCCGGGTCGCTTTCGCAGGTTTTGACGTCGAGAAGGTCGCGCGCTTCACCGAGCGCGACGTCGAACGTCTTCTCGGCGACGCCGGGATCATTCGTCATCGCGGGAAGATCGAAGCGGCGATCAACAACGCGCGGCGCGCGAGTGAGCTCCTCGACGACGAGGGGTCGCTGGAATCCTTCTTCTGGCGGTATGCGCCTGCGGCAGAACATGTTCCGGGTTCGATGACGCTGTCCGAGGATTCGACGAGACTCTCGAAAGACCTCAAGAAACGCGGCTGGAAGTTCGTCGGTCCGACGACGATGTTCGCGCTGATGCAGGCGTCGGGCATTGTCAACGATCACGCCTACGACTGCGTGACCCGTCCGACGGTCGCCGCGGCGATCGACGACTATCTGGCGTCGCAGTGACTCTTGACTTCGAGTGAGGTTGAACTTTTAGCCTCGTCAGCATGACCGCCGATGCCACATGTTCATCGCATCACCCGCGCGTCATGCGTCGCGCGCACGTGCCGTCAGTGACTGCGCCCGGCGCGCTGCAGACCTGCGGCGGCCCGGACTGTGTCGGTGCGGCACTGACCGCCTCGACCCTTCCGTGCCAGGAAGCCGACGCCGACCTGTGGTTCGCCGAAGACCCCCGTGACCTCGAGCGTGCCAAGGCCATGTGCGCCGACTGCCCGCTGCGGGTCCAGTGCTTGCAGGCCGCGCTCGATCGTGCCGAGCCCTGGGGTGTGTGGGGCGGCGAGATCTTCGAGCGTGGTGCCGTGATCGCGCGCAAACGTCCTCCGGGCCGCCCGCGCAAGACCGCGGCCTGACATGACCCACGCGGCCCCCCGGCTGTAGCCCCCGAGACGGTGTCTGGGGCTAGCGCTCGCGCGGGCGCCGAGCGATCCGTATGACGTTTACGCCGGAAAAGGCCCGGACTGGCATACGGGTCGGGCTGGCATACGGAGCGGGCGGTCGGCCCGGGGTCCGCTCGGCGGCGGTGTGCCAGGTCGGGGTGCTGCTCGGGCGTCCGGCGATCTGTATGACGTTGACCCCGGAGATGGGCCCTGATTGTCATACGGATCCGCGGCGGTGTGCCAGGGTGCTGCTCGACCGCCCGGCGATCCGTATGACGTTGAACCGGGAAATCCGCTCAGACTGGCATACGGATCGGGCTCATGCGACAAGACGATCCACTGCGGCTAGGTGGTCAGCGTGGGTATGTGGTGATTGTTTCGCCTGTGCGGGTGCTGGTCCAGGTGATGGAGAGGTCGGTGTGCATGGTGGGTGTCCAGAAGCCGAGGTGTTTTCGTTGGTGGTCGGGGCCGCAGAGGGGGACGAGGTTGAACAGCACGGTCCAGCCGCCCGCGTGGGGGTCGGTGTGGTTGAACTTGACCAGGTGGTCGAGTTCGGTGTGTTCGGCGGGTTTCCCGCATTCGGGGTAGCGGCATACTCCGTGCAGGGCGATGACTTGTTGGCGGAGCCAGTCGGGTGGTCGGTATCGCAGCGCCCATGGTGGTGGAGCCATGTAGCCGCCGTGTCCGGTGGGGTCGGCGGGAGGTGCGGGATTGTCGGGCTGCCCCCATGAGGCGAGGTTGGATGCCATCGCGGCGAGGTTGAGCCCTGGGGAGGTGAGGTTCACCGCGAGACTCGGCTGGCCGGTGGTGTCGATGAGTGCGGTGAGGTCGGGAAACGCGACGGGTCGTGCGATGACGCCTGCGGCGAGTTCGGCTGCGTGAGCGGGGTCGATCACGCCGAAGCCGACGAGCCGGGGAACCGCGACGCCGGCGGGATCGATGAGTACTTCCAGCGCCGTCTGCTGTGCGGGCTCGGCTGTCGGCTCTTCGGCATTGTGCTCATCGCAGGTCGCGCTGCCAGCGGCCACCGCGTCGTCGGCCTCGCCGGTGTTGGGCAGATCCTTCTCGGGTGCCTCGTCTGCGTCAGTCACACCTGCGTCGGCATCGCCGGTGTCGGGCTGGTCGAGCGGTGCTGCGTCGTCGAATGGTGCTGTGTCGCAGTCTGTTTCGGGCTCGGATGGTGTGGCGGGGCAGTCGGGGGTGCCGCACTGGCAGGTGAGGTGGGCGCCGGGGAGGCCTTGGATGTCGGCGAGGGCGGCGACGCGGCGTCGGCCGTGGGAGCGGGGGTCATCGGCACAGAGTCGTTCGTCGATGAGTGTGGAGATGCGCTGGGCGAGGTGGAGGCCTTGTTCGGCGGGTAGGCAGCCGTCGAGGGTGACGTGTCCGTGTGTGTCGGGTCGGATGTGGATGTTTTGGTTGCGGTCGGCGAAGTCGTGGCGGGCACCGGTGGCGGCGTCGGGGTCGAGAGCGATGACCAGTTCGGTGAGTTGATCGCGCAGGGTGGAGTCGGCGGAGGTGCGTCGGGCGAGTTCGAGCGCGAGGGGTTCGGCCTGTGCTCGTAGCGACGGGTCGAGGATCGAGAGTTGGTCGGCGACGAGCTCGATGCGGGATAACCGGATGTGGCCGTCGAGGAAGGCGAGGGTGGTGTGGGGGAGGTCGGTGAGGTGGGAGCCGAGGATGGCGTAGCGGCGCGCGAGTGAGCGGAGATGCCGAGTTGTAGCGAGATTTCGGCGATGGCTGCTTTGTCGACGGCGTGGTGGGTGTGGGGTCGGGTGGCGGCGACGACGAGCATGTCGTCGGCGATCGATTGGCCGATGCGGTAGGCCAGCAGTGCGGTGCGTGCTTCGGCTTGGCGTGCGAGGCGTTGGGTGGTGCGGGCGACGTCGTTGAGTTCGACACCGGAGAGGTGACTGATCGTGTCGACGTCGGCGGCGGTGAATGAGAGCGGTGAATGAGGGAACGGTGACGTCGGGGTGTGGTCGTCGATGATGTCGGTCATGGCCACCCCCTTTTCGCCGTGTTGTCGGTGATCGCTTGTGTGTTCGATCTGACAACAACGCTACAGGGCGGGTACGACAATTCGGACACGTCGGAGAACGGCTGTGGAATATCGCCACCTAGACGTCGAATCCGCGTGCTGCGTGACTTGCGCGCTCGAACTGTCAACAATCCGACAATGTGTCATCATGCCTGCATGGAGTACGAATTCGGGTGGGGTGATGGCCCCGGCGAGCAGGTTGGCATCGGGATCGTCTGCCCGTTCGATATGGCTCTCGACCGCGAACTGTGGCGCTGGATGCCCGACGGCGTCTCGCTGCATTTCACCCGAACCGGATTCATCGACGCCCCGGTCGACGTCGACATGTGCAAGGACCTGAACAACCACGCCGAGATCGCGGCGGCGGTGCGCGCGATTTCGGCCGTTCGGCCCAGTGCATACGCGTACGCGTGTGCGTCGGGCAGCTTTGTCTACGGCATCTCGGGGGCAGTCGAACTCTCCAACTGCATGATGGGTGCCGGTGCGCAGCGGGCGGTGACGACGTCGGAAGCGCTGTTGCGTGCGTTGGATGCGTTGGGGATCAGTCGGATCGCCGTGGCGACGCCCTATACGAATGCGCTCACCGGGTTGCTGTGCGACTTTCTCGCGCAGGCCGGACGCAGCGTGGTGGCGCAGGCCGGACTCGGTCGTGACCACGACATCTGGACCATTCCGTATTCGGTCACGGCCGATCTGATCCGTGGCGCCGACCATCCGGACGCCGACGCGATCTTCGTGTCCTGCACCAACCTCTGGACCTACGACGTCCTCGGCGCACTCGAAGCCGAACTCGGCAAGCCGGTGCTCTCGGCCAACCAGGTGACCGCGTGGGCGACGCTCGTCGACGCCGGCGTGCTGTCGCCAGGGATCACTCACTCCTACGCGGTACCTGCTGCCGACCAGTCGCTGTTCGCGCGCGCCGCATGATCGACCCCTGCATGGGTTGAGCAACGTAGGGTTGGGTATGGCCACCGATAAGCCGTTCGACGCAGCGACCGATGCAAAGTACGTGCAGCTCACCACTTTTCGCAAAGACGGGACGCCCGTGGCGTCGCCTCTGTGGGCGGCCTACGACGGCGAGTCGCTGGTGATGTGGACCGAGACCGACTCGTGGAAGGTCAAGCGGATTCGACGCGACCCGCACGTCGTCGTCCAGGCATGTGATGTCCGCGGCACGAAGCTCCGGGGTCAACCGGTGGACGGAACCGCGACGATCCTCGACGCCGCCGGTACCGATCACGCGCGCAGTGCGATCTCGAAGAAGTACGGCATCGTCGGCTGGGTTCTCGTCAAGGCGAGCCTGATCCGTCGCGGCAAGGACGGTACGATCGGCATCGCGATCACACCGCGCTGAGTCGACGCCTCCGCGCAGCAGGAATCTCGTGATAGCAACGCGCCCAAACCATTTCGTGTTCGACGGGACTGATCGCACCTGAAGCGAGACGACCATCGGCGTCGCGCAGGAGGGCGGCGAGGTCGCAGATGCTCCGCCGGGTAGCTCGGGCAGTGGCGTCGGCTCCGTAACCGGTCCACGCCTCCATGGTGCGTGTCTGCGTGCGCACCAGATGTGTGCGCTGCCCGACGACCACGACCGTTGCGCACGCGACGACCATTCCACTCAGTAGTCCAGCAAGCCCGGAGCCACCCATCCACGACGCGATCAGTGCGGCGGTCAACACCGTGGCGATCGCGACGAAGGGCAGTGCTCGCCACAGGCGCAGCCAGCGCGCGTCGTCCTCGCTGGCGCCGGGCGGATACACGACGATGCGATGGCAGATCCAATGGCGCGCGTAGCCGACCTGGACGTATCCCCAGCGCGACGATCCTGACTCGTTCATGTGATCGGTTCTAACTCCTACACACGCGGGAGAGCGTATTCCTCACGACTTCTCGACGCCGTGATCGCAGATCTTGCCGCGCCTTTGACGCGCCTTTGACGAGGCCCGCTGCACGGCTGAGTCGGTCGGCGCGAAGGTTGCGTCAACAAACCCCGGTGCCGCGTATGGAACGCGTTAAGAGGTCTTCCTACACAGACGAATTAGACAGAAGCTGTGGTGCGCCGTTCGCCAGCTCGACGTTCGGCATGCCCAGCCAAGGAGTGTGTGACAAGTGGCCGATGTGCTTTATGTACTCGCCGCGTTGATCGGCTTCGCGCTATGTGTCCTGGTGGTCCGGGGCGTCGACGCGAGGATCGGCCGATGACTGCAGACGGAGTGTTGAACGTGGTTCTGCTGGTCCTGTCGGCGGCGACAGCGATCTACCTCATGATCGCGCTGATCAAGCCGGAAAGGTTCTGAACGTGAATTCATCCCTTGCGGGGGCGCTCCAGGTGGCGTTCGTCGTCCTGGTTCTCGCAGTCGTCTACGTGCCGCTGGGCGACTACATGGCCCGCGTGTACCGCAGCACTCGCGACCTGCTGCCCGAGCGCGCGATCTACTCGTTGGCTCGCGTCGACGCCCGACGCGAACAGACGTGGGTCGGCTACGTGCTTGCGGTACTGGCCTTTTCGCTGATCTCGTTTCTGTTCCTCTACCTGCTGCAGCGGCTGCAGGGCGTGTTGCCCTGGTCGGACGGCAAGCCAGGTGTGAATCCGGCGACGGCGTTCAACACCGCGGTCTCGTTTGTCACCAACACCAACTGGCAGTCGTATTCGCCAGAAGTGGTGATGAGCAACCTTTCCCAGATGCTCGGACTCGCGGTGCAGAACTTCGTGTCTGCCGCCGTCGGCATGGCTGTGGCCGTCGCGCTCATCAGAGGGTTGGTGAATCGACGCGGCGACGGACTGATCGGCAACTTCTGGGTCGACCTGACGCGTACGTGCGTCCGTATTCTCCTGCCGCTCAGCGTGATCGTCGCGATTCTGCTGCTGACTCAGGGTGTGGTGCAGTCGTGGCACAGCGGCTTCGGCTTTACGACGATGTCGGGTGATCCTTCCCGAAGCATGGTGGGGCCGTTCGCTTCTCAGGAGGCGATCAAGGAACTCGGAACCAACGGCGGCGGCACGCTGTCGGCGAACTCGGCGCATCCGTTCGAGAATCCGACGCCGTTCAGCAACGTCGTGGAAATCCTTGCGATCCTGATCATTCCGATCTGCCTGACACGCACCTACGGCACGCTGGTGCGCGATCGACGCCAGGGCCTCACGCTGCTCGGCGTGATGGCGGCGATCTGGGGTGTGATGCTCGCGATCGTGTGGACCTTCGAATCGCACACCAACGGTCTCGCCGCTCAGGCTGCCGGCGCGATGATGGAGGGCAAAGAACAGCGTTTCGGGATTCCCGGAAGTGCGTTGTTCGCGGTCTCGACAACCGGAACATCAACGGGCGCAGTCAATGCCGCGCACGACAGCCTTTCTGCTGGCGGTGGTGGCGCCGTGATCTGGAACATGCTTCTCGGCGAGGTCGCGCCCGGCGGCGTCGGCACCGGACTCTACGGAATACTCATGATGGCTGTGGTCACGGTGTTCGTCGGCGGTCTACTCGTCGGACGCTCGCCGGAGTTCCTCGGAAAGAAGATCGGCCAGAACGAGATCACCATGGCGGCGCTGTACGTGTTGGTCATGCCCGCTCTGGTGCTGGTCGGCGTCGGTGTCAGCGTTGCGATGGGTTCGACGCTCGACGCCCAGGGCAACAGCGGCGACCCGGGGACACCGGGATCGATCCACGGGTTCTCCGAGGTGATCTACGCGTACGCGTCGGCGTCGAACAATAATGGCAGCGCATTCGGTGGGCTGACGGTCACCAGTGACTGGTTCCAGACGTCGCTCGGAATGGCGATGCTGCTCGGCCGGTTCCTGCCGATCGTGTTCGTGCTCGCGCTCGCGGGGCTGCTCAGCCGCCAACGCCCGCGCGGGGT
>NZ_BAFC01000134.1 GCF_000248055.1 Gordonia sputi NBRC 100414
TGGCGTTCGATCCGCGGTGATGGCGTTCGATCCGCGGGGGGCGCTCGATCAGCGGTGGGGCAAGCTCGATCAGCGGGTGGGCGGTGCGGGGCCGCACCTAAATGTGTGTCCAATCGAAGGATGTGTGTGCTGCAGCAGCCACATCTTTCAATACGACACACATTTGGGCCCGGCGGCCGCCCGGCGGGCC
>NZ_BAFC01000133.1 GCF_000248055.1 Gordonia sputi NBRC 100414
GTGTACGCGCGCTGCGGGTGATCTCGACAAGCTCGATCAGCGGAGTGGGCTCAATCGGCGGGCCGGGCCCGACTGTGAAACAGCAGCCCCGCTGGTCGAGCGGGCGCGAGCGCAGCGAGCACCCCGGTCGAGACCACTGCGCCCGACGGGTGATCTCGACAAGCTCGATCAGCGGGGTGGGGCTCAATCGGCGGGCCGGGGCCGACTGCGAAATAGCAGCCCCGCTGGTCGAGCGGGCGCGAGCGCAGCGAGTACCCAGGTCGAGACCACTGGGCCGGGCGGGGTGATCTCGACAAGCTCGATCAGCGGAGTGAGGCTCGATCAGCGGGCGGGGGCTCGATCGGCGGGTTATCTCGACAAGCTCGATCAGTGGGCGGGGGCTCGATCAGCGGGCCCAGGTTCGGGCGTGCGGCGGGTCGGCGTGGCTCCGAAGGGCAAATGGTCGCTAGGCCGAACTCTTGTGCGCGACGGGGCATCCCGTGGGGAAGGTGCCGAGGTCGTCGACGCGGTAGCCGTTCGGGTAGCCGCGGACCTCGGCGGTGTCGATGCCGAAGACCGGCTCGGTTCGGGGTGTGGCGAAGTAGCGGATCGCCAGGCCGCGCGCTTTGAGCCCCGCGGTGACGAGTACCCGCTCGGCGCGTGTGGGGTGCGGGTAGTGGAACGCGTCGAGGAGGGGTTCGTCCATGAGTGCGCGGGCGAGTCGTCGGACGAGCGGTGCGGGGAGCAGTCGGTACGGCATGAAGGTGGTCAGCAGGTCGAGGGTCGAGTCGGCGACTGCGCGTGAGCCTTCGCGGAAGTCGAAGTGCTGCTGCTCGTAGGAGTCCATCAGGGACTCGAACTCGGCGTAGGTGTCGGGAATGTCCTTGATTCCCAAGTGCTTTCCGAGTAGGCGGTAGTAATTCGTGAGCCCGTCGATCTCACGCTGGCTGAGCGTGCGCCACTCGTACGCGTTGATCCAGCGGGGTGGGCAGACGACGAATGTCGCAAGGACGTAGCGCATGTCGTCGTTGGAGATGTCGTAGCGGCCGTGCATCTGGTTGATCCGACGGACCGCCGCGTGCCCCTGGCTGCCCGGAGCAAAACCGTGCTCGACGGGCGCCGACAGGAGGAGCACCGTGTCGTCGTAGCGCTTCTGGGTTTCGTCGGTGAATTGGAGTGTCTTGTACAGCAATTCGCCGATCGACGGCACCGCGTACGTGCGGAACAGCGCAAAGCTGAGCGCTTGCGTTGTGGCCCAGACGAACTCCGTGCTCGACAGTTCGAGGGCGTAGGTACGTGGCTCCTCGGCGGGGTCGACGGCGGCGAGTTCGTCGCGGCGACGGTAGCGCTCGCGTCGACGCGCGGAGATCGTGCCTAGAAGCCGCGAAGGCAGTGTCCGCAGAGGCATGGGTGCTCCCTTGTCGACGTTGTGGCGTATGACACATTCACAATGAAACGTATCACGCAGAACGTCTCAAACCAATGGTCGACGCTCCGTCGCGGGGCCACCGGGGTGGGTTCAGGCGAACGGTGGCCGGTGGTCGATGCGCGTGGAGATGTGCCCGGCCGCACGCCAGGCCCGGGCGACCAGATCGGCGTCGTCGTCGGTGATGAGGTTGCCCATCACGCGTACGACGAGCGACATCACCTTTGCCGATCGGATGCCCGGCCGACCGAGCAGCGGCACGGCACGAGGAACGGTCAGCACGCCGGCGAGGCGTCGAGCGGCCGAGAAAGCCAGGCCGTAGTGCTCGACGAGGGTCTGCTGCCACTGTGCGGTGTGGTCGGGGCTGCCGAGGCGCTGCGCGGCAAGGCGGCCGGTCTCGAGGGCGTAGTCGATGCCCTCGCCGTTGAGCGGATTGACGCATGCGGCGGCGTCGCCGATGAGCATCCAGTTGGGCCCCGACACGCCCGTCACCGCGCCACCCATCGGCAGCAGCGCCGACGTCAGTCGAGCGGGCTTCCCGGTGATCTGCCACTCGTCGCCGACCATGCGCGCGTAGTGGTCGAGTATGGGTCGTAAAGCCATGTGCGCCGGGCGTTTTGACGTCGCCAGCGCCCCGACGCCGACGTTCAACAGGCCGCCCTCGGTGCTGTGCTGATCCGGCTCGCTCCCGGTGCCATGTTGATCCGAATCGCCCGCGGCGCCCCCAAGGGGGAAGAGCCACCCGTAGCCAGGCAGGAGCTCGCCGTCGGGGGCGCGTAGCTCTAGGTGCGAGCCCATCCAGTTGTCGTCGGCACGTGTCGACGGGACGTAGGCGCGTGCTGCGACACCAAATGCGGTGTCGCGGTGCCACTCTCGGCCGAGCTTCTTGCCCAGAGTCGAGCGCACACCGTCGGCGACGATGACCTCGCGCACGCGGATGGTGTGCGGTCCGTCGGCGTCGTCGACGGTGACCGTCGAGATCCGGTCGCCGGACATCTCGACGTCGACGGCCTTGGCGCCCTGGAACATTCGGGCGCCGCGGGCGACGGCGAGGGCGCGCAGCTCGTCGTCGAGTTCCATCCGTGTGATGGCGCTGCCGTACGCAGGAAAGCGGCCCGCGGGCCACGGCACGCGCTGGGTGGCGCCCCAGCCGTGCAGTTCGAGACCGTCGATGCGGGGGCTGGCGGCGAGGCGGTCGGCGAATCCGAGCGCGACGAGTTCGGCGGTCGCGCGCGGCGTCAGGCCGTCGCCACATGTCTTGTCGCGGGGGAAGGTGGCGGCGTCGAGGAGTACGACGTCATGACCGGCAGCGGCGGCGTGGGCGGCGGCGGCAGACCCGCCCGGTCCCGCGCCGACGACGAGGACGTCGGCGCTCTCGGGGATCTGGCTCGTCACTCGACCAGTATGTGGCCTCCCGGCACGCTCGCCGCACGCGCCCACCGACTAGGCTCGGCGGAGTGAAGTCGACTTTCGCGGGTCTGGATCTGGGTTCCGAAGAGTTCGCGGGTACCGTGCGGACCTCGTTGGCCCAGGTAGAAGAGTTGTTGCTGTCTGAGCTGGCATCTGGTGACGACGTCATGACCGAAGCCGCGAGCCACCTGGCCAAGGCTGGTGGCAAGCGTTTTCGTCCCATGTTCGCGATCCTGGCCGCCCAGTTCGGGCCGCGTCCGGATGCGAGCGAGGTGATCACGGCCGCAACGGTCGTCGAGATGATCCACCTCGCGACGCTCTACCACGACGACGTGATGGACGAGGCCCCGATGCGACGCGGCGCACAGAGCGCCAACGCGCGGTGGTCCAACAGCATCGCGATCCTCTCCGGCGACTACCTGTTCGCCCGCGCGTCACGTCTGGTGTCGACGCTGGGACCCGACCCGGTGCGCATCATCGCCGAGACCTTCGCCGAGCTGGTGACGGGTCAGATGCGCGAGACCATCGGCGCACGCGACGTCGACCCGATCGATCACTACCTGAAGGTGGTGTGGGAGAAGACCGGTTCGCTCATCGCGGCTGCTGGTCGATTCGGCGCGATGACTTCCGGTGCAAACGTGGACGACGTCGAGCGGCTCTCCCGGCTCGGCGACATCGTCGGCACCGCATTCCAACTCTCCGACGACATCATCGACATCAGTTCTGCGACAGGCGATTCGGGCAAAACCCCCGGAACCGACCTGCGTGAGGGTGTGCACACGCTGCCGGTGCTCTACGCACTTGCCGACGACGATGCGGCGTCGAACAGGTTGCGAGAACTGCTCGTCGACGACGGCGGTGCGGCCAAGCCGCTGACCGACGACGCCGAGGTTGCCGAGGCGCTCGGACTGCTTGTCGAGTCGCGTGGCATGGCCCAGGCGAACGCGACGCTGCGCGGATACGCAGACGAGGCGGGGCAGGTGCTCGGTGCGCTTCCCGAGGGGCCCGCTCATTCCGCATTCACCTCGCTGGTCGACTACACGATCGCGCGCACGGGGTAACTCGCCGACGCCGCACGGAAACCCAACCACACCTTGGATCGTTTGAGAAACTGAGAGCCCCGGCAGCGCGTCGGAGGCGAGTTCGAACGAGGATCTGATGCGAAACGGTGTGAAGACGGCACTTCTGCTCGGCACGATGTCGGCGTTGATCGTCGCGATCGGTGCTTGTTTCCGGAGTCCGACGATTCTGTGGGGGTCGGTGATCCTTGCGATCGCCGTGAACGGCTACGTGTACTTCAACAGCGCCAAGATGTCGCTGAAGGCGATGCATGCGCAGCCGGTGACGGAGGTCGAGGCGCCGGTGATGTACCGGGTGGTGCGCGAGCTCGCGACGCAGGCGCGGCAGCCGATGCCTGCGTTGTACATCAGTCCGACGGAGTCGCCCAATGCGTTTGCGACGGGACGTAATCCGAAGAACGCGGCGGTGTGCTGTACGGCGGGAATCCTGCGACTCCTCGACGAACGAGAACTGCGCGCGGTGCTCGGCCACGAGCTCTCGCATGTCTACAACCGCGACATCCTGATCAGTTCGGTCGCGGGCGCGATGGCCGCGATCATCAGCGGTCTGGCGAACTTCGCGATGTTCTTCGGGATGTCGGGCAACCGCAACAACGGACCGAACCCGATTGCGCTGATCCTCATCTCGCTGCTCGGACCGTTTGCAGCGACGCTGATCAAGCTTGCGGTGTCGAGGTCGCGGGAGTTTCAGGCCGACAAGTCGGGTGCTGAACTGACCAACGATCCGTTGGCGCTGGCGTCGGCGCTCGCCAAGATCTCCGGCGGCATCCAGGTGGCACCGCTACCCCCGCAGCCCGACATCGCCGCGCAGAGCCACGCGATGATCGAGAGTCCGTTCCGCGCGACGGACCGCATGGCCAAGATGTTCTCGACGCACCCGCCGACCGAGGAGCGCATCCGGCGGCTGCAGGAGATGGCGCGGCGGGGGGTCTAGCGGGCCCGCGCTTCGTGTCAGTTCAGCGGTAGTTGACGAACTGCAGGGCGATGCCGAAGTCCTCGCCCTTGAGAAGCGCGATGACGGACTGGAGGTCGTCGCGCTTCTTGCTCGACACGCGTAGTTCGTCGCCTTGGATCTGCGCCTTGACGCCCTTGGGGCCCTCGTCGCGGATCTTCTTGGAGATCTTCTTGGCGTGCTCGGAGTCGATGCCCTGCACGAGGTTGCCGGAGATCTTGTAGGTCTTGCCGGACGACTGGACGTCGCCGGCGTCGAACGCCTTGAGCGAGATGTCGCGGCGGATCAGCTTCTCCTTGAACACATCGAGGGCCGCCTGGGCGCGCTCCTCGGCGTCGGAGGTGATGACGATCGTCTCTTCGCCGGACCAGTCGATGCCGGTGTTGGTGCCGCGGAAGTCGTAGCGCTGCGAGAGTTCCTTCGCGGCCTGGTTGAGGGCATTGTCGACCTCCTGGCGGTCGATCTTGCTCACCACGTCAAACGATGAATCAGCCATGGATCACAGCGTAGCCCGACGCCGCTCGGGCTCGGGGCGAGTGGGGTGGTCTCGACAAGCTCGACCAGCGGGTAGAGGCTCGACCAGCGGGTAGGGGCTCGTCAGCGGGGTGCAGCTCGGTCGGCGGTGGTCTCGACAAGCTCGACCAGCGGCGGGGGCGCTCGACCGTGCGGCGGGTGGTTTCGACAAGCTCGACCAGCGATCGGTCGGCTCGACCAGCGGCGGGGGCGCTCGACCGTGCGGCGGGTGGTCTCGACAAGCTCGACCAGCGCGTGACCGCTCGACCAGCGATGGGGCGTCGGGCTGACCTGCGGGTTTGCGTCGAAGACCGGGGTTCGTTGTATTCTTCTCGGCGTTGTTCTTACGGTCTCGAAGGTCGTGGGAAACAGCACGGCAGATTGCCCGAGCGGCCAAAGGGAGCGGACTGTAAATCCGTCGCGAAAGCTACGCAGGTTCGAATCCTGCATCTGCCACAACGAGGTGAACGTCTGGTCGGCGGTCCATCGGAGAGCTGTGAGAGCAGCGATTTGGTGAGCCGCCGCATCGGTGTGTAACCTCGTTAAGGCTCTCCGGACGCCCGCAAGGGCAGCCGGAAACGCCCCCTTAGCTCAGTCGGCAGAGCGTTTCCATGGTAAGGAAAAGGTCGACGGTTCGATTCCGTCAGGGGGCTCGGTAGGACTTGAACGCCCGACGCCGCAACGCCACCGCGAGGACTGCGTCCACGCTGACGGCGTTCATGTCACCATGGCGGTGTAGCTCAGCTGGTTAGAGCGCACGACTCATAATCGTGAGGTCGAGGGATCGAGTCCCTCCACCGCTACACGTAAGGCTTGTCGCGCGGCCCGGGTCGGGCGAGGCGGCGCCTAGTGCTCCGACGACCCAGACCCACCCGAAAGAAGGCGAACCCAGTGGCTTCCTCAACTGACGTCCGGCCAAAGATCACCTTGGCCTGCGAGGTGTGCAAGCACCGCAACTACATCACCAAGAAGAATCGTCGTAACGATCCCGATCGTCTCGAGATCAAGAAGTTCTGCCCGAACTGCGGCAAGCACCAGGCGCACAAAGAGTCGCGCTGATTCTTCCCCGAGGCCAATGGCCCCGGAGCGTCGTCGAATGACGGTCGTATCGGGGTATGTCTCCGCCGTGAGCGCAACGTCGAATCCGGTTTGCGTAGTTCGGCATTGTGCGTCGTCGCGAGATGCGCACCCACGAGTTTGTGCAACTGCGGGCTGTCTCACACGAGGCAGCCCGCAGTTGTCGTTCAGATGAAGTAATTCAGTACAGTTGCCAGCGAGTATGTGTCTCGACGATGAGCGGTCAGCCTCCGTCCGTCGGACGCACAGCCGAGTGCAGCGTGAGGAGTTCACCCGATGTCACAGATCACCGATAGCGAGATCCAAGACCGGATCGATGCGTTGAAGAACGGTGTGAAATTGACTCCGGAAGAGATCGCGGCGCACACCAAGTCGATGGTCGGTTTCAACTACACGGTCGACGACTACTACGAGGTCGGCCGCGAGGAGATCCGCAAGCACGCTCGCGCCGTTCAGGACGCGCATCCCGTCCACTGGGACGAGGCGGCGGCTGCGGAGATGGGTCACGACACCCTGATTGCCGCGCCGACCTTTGTCTCGGTGCTCGGGATCATCGCGCAGCGTCGGCTCTTCGAAGACATCGTCACCGGCTACGACCTGTGGCAGATCATGCAGACCGACCAGCGGCTGATCTTCCACCAGCCGATCAAGGTGGGCGACCGACTGATCTGCGACGTCTCGCTGGAGTCGTTCCGGCAGATGGGTGGCGCGGACGTGATGGTCACCAAGAACATCATCTGGAACCAGCACGACGAGCCGGTCATGACGACCTTTACAAGCCTTGTCGCGCGGGCGGCCGTCGACGCCGATCCCGAGGTCCTCGACGAGCTCGAGCACGTCATGATGAAGGTCGACAAGGAGCCGACGCTGCCGCGCAGCGTGCACGGACCGTTCGATCGCTACGACGACCCGGACCCGGTGGTTGCGCCGAAGCCGTACTCGGCAATCAACTTCGACGACCTCGAGGTCGGCCAGGAGCTGACCCCGATGACCAAGACCCTCACGCGCGGCAACCTGGTCAACTATGCGGGTGTCGCGGGAGATCCCAACCCGATCCACTTCTCTGACGAGCTGGCCAAGGTCATCGGCCTCGAGACTGTCGTGGCGCACGGCATGCAGACGATGGGCCTCGGCGCGAGCTTCATCACCGAGTTCATCGGCGACCCGGCCGCGGTCTACGAGTACAACGTGCGCTTCACCAGCCCGGTGTACGTCTACCCCGACACCTACGCCAACGTCGACTTCACGGGCAAGATCAAGTCGCTCGACCCGGAGACCCGACGCGGCGTGATCAGCATCGTCGCCAAGCAGGGCGACCGCAAGATCTTCGGCCGCGCCCACGCACACGTGCAGTTCAACTGACGCCCGCGGCTCTCGGTGGGTGGTCTCGACAAGCTCGACCAGCGGTCGGGGCCGACCAGCGGGTTCGGCTCGACCAGCGGGTGTGGGGCTCGGCCGGCGGGTGGTCTCGACCAGCGGGCGGGGTGGTCTCGACAAGCTCGACCAGCGGGCGGGGTGGTCTCGACAAGCTCGACCAGCGGGCGGGGTGGTCTCGACAAGCTCGACCAGCGCGGGCAGCTCGACCAGCGCGGGCAGCTCGACCAGCTGTGGGCGTCAGGCAGCCTGACGCGTCGCCACGTGGACCGGCTGCCCGAGCGCGATGCGGAAGAGAGCGCGCACCGAATCGAGGGCGCCGTCCGGTACGTCGGCGGACGGCGAGGCGCCGGGGTGCCGGCGGGCGATGCGAGCACGCAGCACCTGGTGGCGGATCTCGAAGCGCACAGGCGCGGTCAGTGTCGCGGCCTCGCCGTCGATTCCGGCGTTGAGGTCGGTGTCCGAATCGATCTCGAACGTCGGCGCCACCCATTCGCTCCAGAGGTGTTGTAGCCGTGTCGAACCGGGACGTGATGCGGGGTCGGCGATGACTGCGACGCCGAGCAGCCCGTCCTCGATGCTCGGGCGGGTACCCGACCCGATGATGTGTCCGAGGCGATACTGGTTGTTGGACACCATGACTGCCGCGACCGACTCGTGTTCTGTGCCGTTGGGGTAGTGCCAGGAGACCGACGGTTGGTCGGCGTTGGGTCCGAGGACCTGCGACGCGACGTCGAGCAGCGTTTTGGCTTTGGCGTTGCGGTAGCTCTCGCGTTGGACCGCTTCGCCGTAGACGCCGAGCGAGACGTTGTTGACGAAGACCTGTCCGTTGACGACGCCGAGGTCGACGCGACGTTCTCCACCTTCGACGAAGGAATCGAGGGCTCCGACAGCGTCGTCGCGGTCGACGCCGAGGTCGAGTGCGAAATGATTGCGAGTGCCCGACGGAATGCACGCGTAAGGCAGATCGTGCGACGCCGCGACGTCGGCGACGACCGCCTGCGAACCGTCGCCGCCAGCCATTGCGAGTGCGTCGGCACCGTCGGCGACGGCGCCCTCGGCGAGGGCTCGCAAATCGTCTCCCTTGACCAGTTCGATGGTCCGGTAACCCCGACGTTCCGCCTCGTCGGCGAGGTGGAGCCGGTCGGCTTTGCCGTCGCCGGAGCGTCGGTTGTAGATGAGTACGGGAGCGCTCGGGGGCGCGACGACGGGCAACGGCACCGAGACCCGGAACGCCCGCGACGCCGCGGCGATGGCGATTGCGAACAGTGCGATCACGACGAGTGTGCCGATCAGGAGCCACCAACTGCGCAGCACGACGATGACGATGGCGACGACAGCCAGGATCACCGCGATGATCAGTTCGGCGAGGCGTCGGTTCCCGATGTTGAACAAGCCGTCGACGGCGAGTCCCGCGGCGACAAGCAGGAGGACGAGTGCGATGAGTCCGACGGGGAATTGGTTACCCGCCGAGACGATGGCGATCACCACGCCGAGTGCGCCCGAGGCGAGCGAGAGGATGGCAAAACCGCGTCGTTGTCCCGCAGATTGTGTCATCCGCCCACGATACGCAGCCGACCAGTGGTGACGCGGGACATCGGGCCGCGACGCACGGAACTGTCGCGGGTTCGGCTCCTGACGGTGAATGCAGCGCAGGCGATCACAGCGATGCCACCGGCGATGACACCGAGCGACACCGACTCGCGCAGCAGCAGCGCCGCCCACGCCACCGAGAGGACGGGTTGGACGAGTTGCGCCTGACTGACGACGGTCATCGGCCCGATCGCGAGTCCGCGGTACCAGGCGAAGAATCCGAGGAACATGCTGACGGCACAGAGATATCCGAACGACGTCCAGTGTGCCGCGCTGATGTCTGTCGGCGGTCGCAGGTGGATCGAGCGGGCAGACGCCATCGCCATGACCGGCAGCGCGAGCACCAGGGCCCAACAGATGGTCTGCCACGCGCCGAGTTCTCGCGCGAGAATGCCGCCCTGGGCATAGCCGACCGCGCCGAGAACCACGGCGCAGAGCAGGTAGACGTAGTCGATGCTGCTCGACGACGCTCCGCCGTGTGCGAGGAGCGCGAACGTGACCGTTGCGATGGCTCCCGCGGACGCACCGATCCAGAACCGCACTCCGGGACGTTCGCGGGTGAGTGTGACCGCCACGACGGCGGTCATCGCGGGAAGCAGTCCGACGATCACCGCGGCGTGACCGGAATCGGAATGTCGCAGGGCAAGAGAGGTGAACAGCGGGAATCCGACGACGACGCCCGCGGCGACCGGGACCAGACGAAGCCACTGACGGGCGGTGGGAAAGCGGGTGCGCGTGACACCGAGCGCGACGACGGCCAGCGCTGCCGCGACGACGGCCCTGCCGCATCCGACGAGCAGCGGGTCGAGTCCTGGTGTACCTGCCGAACCGACGGCGATGCGGGTCAGCGGCACCGAGAAGGAGAACGCGGCCACCCCGACGAAGCCCCAGACCAGACCACTTGTCGGTGTTTGGAGCGATAGCGGCGTCGAACTTGGCGCGATAGCGCTACTATTGTCTCTCATGTTCGACGATAGCAGTTCACGCATCGCGCAACACCTCAGAGTGCTCGCCGAGCGTGAGCAGCCGGGCTCGAGGCTGCCGTCGACGCGCGCGCTGGCCAAGCAGTTCGGGGCCGGTCCGGTGACCGTGCAGCGAGCACTTGCCACGCTGGTGTCCGACGGCATCGTCGAAACACGTTCGGGTGAGGGAACATTCGTCGCTTCTCGACGCCTCGCCACAAGACGTGACATCGGATGGCAGACCGCAGCGCTCGGACCGGAGCGTTCCGGAATCCCCGCAACCGGGTCGACGCTGCGGATGGTCCCGCACGACACCATCGCCATGCACGGCGGATACCCCGACGAGGAGCTGCTACCGCAGGAGCCTGTCGCGGCCGCGGTGCGTCGTGTGTCGCGGCAGGCCGAGGCGTTCACGAGGCCGCCGGTCGCGGGTGTTCCGGAGTTGCGTCGCTGGTTCGTGAGCGAGCTCGCGGAGGGCGGTGATCGCGGTTGGCGCGACTCCGACGTCGTGATCACCTCGGGCGGACAGGCCGCGCTCGCCGCGACGATGCGGGCGATCGCCGCTCCGGGTGAGGCGATCGTGATGGAGTCGCCGACCTACTGGGGTGCGATCGCCGCGGCACGGCAGGCCGGTCTGGTGATCGTGCCCGTCGCGCGCACCGGGGGCGCACCGAGCGCCGTCGACCTCGACACCGCGTTCGCGACGTCAGGTGCACGCGTTTTCTACGCCCAGCCCAACTACGCCAACCCGACCGGCGAGCAGTGGTCGGCACAGCAGCGGGCAGAGGTGCTCGACGTCGTGGCGGCGCATCGGGCATTCGTCGTCGAGGACGACTGGGCGCATGACTTCGGCGTCGACACCGCGCCGCGCACGCTCGTCTCCGCGGACGAGAACGGTCACGTCGTCTACCTCAGGTCGTTGACGAAGAGCATGTCGTCGTCGATCAGGGTCGCCGCGGTGATGGCGCGTGGGCCGGTGCGTCAGCGCATCGAGAGCGCGCTGGCGCTCTCCGACCTGTATGTGTCGCCGATCCTGCAGCTCGCCGCGCTCGACGTCGTGACCAGGCCCGCGTGGCGCACATCGTTGCAGCGGCTGCGACGCGGACTCGGTGCGCGTCGCGACGCTTTGCTCGACGCGCTGCGCGCCGAACCGTCGTTGACGGCCACGACACCGCCGGGCGGGCTGCACCTGTGGGTTCGGCTGCCCGACGTCGGCGCTGGGGATGTGCCCACCGACCCGGACGTGGTCGCGGCTCGGGCGCTGGCGCGCGGGCTGTCGGTGGTGGCCGGCCGCGAGTGGTTCCCGGCCGAGCCGACCGGTCCGTATGTGCGGCTGAGCTACGCCGCTGCGGGACCCGACCGCTACGCCGAGGCCGTCGAGATCCTCGCGGGGTCGTGTTAGGCGGCGTCCTGGCAGAGCGGTAGGGGTTCCGGTTGCCCAGAGGCGCGGAATCCGAGCGTCTGGGCAACCGGAACCGGGGTGCTGCAGCTAGGCGTGTGCCCACTAGGCGGCTGATGCGTCGAGGGCGTCGAGAACCTGGCGGGCTGTGGCGTCGGGGCGTCGAGTGATGTCGTCCCAGGTGAAGTTCAGCATCCGCCAGCCGTCGGCGAGGAGGGCGTTGCGTTTGGTCCGGTCGCGTTGGAAGGTCTTGGCGTCGCGGTGGAACGCGAAGCCGTCGATCTCGACGATGAGTCGTGCGTCGCGGAACACGAAGTCGAGCAGGTACCCGAGGACCTCGGTGTTGGCCGTCCACCCGGTGATGTCGTGTGCGTCGAACAGCGCGGTGGTGGTGCGTTCGGCCTCGGATCGCGCACCGGACCGCAGCGCGTCGAAGAGCCGTCGTGCCTCGGGTGCACCGCGACGTCGCGGGTAACGGCCCAGCGCGTCGTCGAGTTCGGTGATGGAGACGCGGTGGGTGAGGAGGGCGTTGTCGACGGTCGAGGTGTCGCCGTCGGCGGCGACGTCGAGCAGGGTGGCCGCGACCGACGCCACGCGAAGCCCGTCGACCACGACGATGTCTGGTTCGTGCAGGCGGCGATGTGTGACCTTCACGCCCGACGACGCACCGGCGTGGCGGCCCTTCACCTGGGTGGCGACGGTGATCTTCGACGGAAAAGCACTGGTCAGGCCGTGCCACCATGCGGCCGACGACCCGACGAGCACCGCGGATTTGCCGACCGATGCGACCGCGATCCGGACTCGGACGCGTGCCGTGCGCGGATGGTCGACGGCCCGAAACGTCGCCTCAGCCTCGCGCACCCACGTGCCCGCGGAAAGTCGACGCCGCACCGAATGCCTGTTCACGCCGAGCGCTCGCGCCTGTGCGAGAGTGATGACGCCGTCGTGCGTGGACAGGTGCTGCGCGAGCGTGGTCATGCGAGATCGGACGCAACGGGACACCCTGAGGTTCCATGTCCGAAGGTTCCGCGCCGAGGCCGGAAACTTGCGGTTGCCCAGAGGTGCGGAATCCGAGCGTCTGGGCAACCGGAAAATCACGCCGATCGGCGCTGGTGGGGGCGGGTCGGTGCAGGAAGTGTTTTGGGTTAACCGGGGCGGGTGTTCTACACTGAAGTGTCAGGTTTACCCTTGACTTGCGCGCCGCCCATAGGGTGGCGCGTTGGTTTTGTCGGCGACGGCCCATCGGTTTCGGATCGGTAGGCTGGTTCCGGCAGGTCGACCATGACCGGTGGTTGCAGAACTCGCGAGAGTGAACGCAGCCGCAAAGGGGCGTAGCTCAACTGGCAGAGCAGCGGTCTCCAAAACCGCAGGTTGCAGGTTCAAGTCCTGTCGCCCCTGCCCTGGAGAGGGCACACGTTGACGAGAGGACCTCGAAGGTGAGCAAGCGAGATCGAGCAGCCCGCGCCAAAAACGACGGGCAGTCCACCGCCGCCGATTCGGCAGCGGAGGAGCTCGAGACCCGCGACGACGCCGTCGAGGACGCAGATGGCGGAGCCTCGGATGCGTCGTCGGGCGATCTTCGCCCGACGGGTAAGCGTTCGGGACGTCGTCGCTCGTCAGCGGGTGCCGTCGACACGACAGACGGTGATGCGGATTCCGACGGTGGATCCGCAGTCGCCGTCAAGGAACGCAAGGTAAAGAAGGCGTCCGAGCAGAGCAGCAATCCGTTTGTGCGGATCTGGGTGTTCATGCAGCAGGTCGTCTCGGAGATGAAGAAGGTCATCTGGCCGACGCGGCGCGAGACGATCACGTACACGATCATCGTGCTCGTGTTCGTGGTGGTGATGACCGCGTTCATCTTCGGGATCGACATCGGCTTCGCCAAGCTAGTTCTCTGGATCCTCGGCTGATTCGGGCTCACTCAGGTGAGCCCGCTCCCGACCGGGTCATCCGACGGACGACCAACTTCATGAAAGAGGAGCGTGGGCTGCAGTGAGCACCCCGGATAACGAGTTCGACCCGACCGACACGGTCGAGACCGACGTCACTGACGCCGGGAGCGAAGCGACCGTGGACGAGACCGACGATCCGGGCACCGAGGCGCAGGTCGAGGCCGCACAGGACGACGCCGCAGCCGTCGACGGTGGCGAAGAGGCCGTCGAGCAGGCAGAAGCCGCCGAGGACGCCGCAGCTGATGCCGACGCAGCAGCGGCCGAAGCCGAGGAAGAGGTCGACCCCGCCGAGGAACTGCGCAAGCAACTGCGTCGCGCACCCGGCGAGTGGTACGTCATCCACAGCTATGCCGGTTACGAGAACAAGGTCAAGACCAACCTCGAGACCCGCGTGCAGAACCTCGACGTCGGCGACTACATCTTCCAGGTCGAGGTCCCGACCGAAGAGGTCACCGAGATCAAGAACGGCCAGCAGAAGAAGGTCAACCGCAAGGTGCTGCCCGGCTACATCCTGGTGCGCATGGACCTCAACGACGAGTCGTGGGGCGCGGTGCGCAACACCCCGGGTGTCACGGGCTTCGTCGGAATGACCAGCAAGCCGTCGCCGTTGAGTCTCAATGAAGTGCTGCAGTTCCTGCTGCCGCGCACCCCGGCGAAGAAGGCCACGGCCAAGGGCGCCGAGAGTGTCGAGCAGGCCGCAGCGGCTGCGACGTCGGTCGTCGAGGTCGACTTCGAGGTCGGTGAGTCGGTCACCGTCATGGACGGCCCGTTCGCCACGCTGCCCGCGTCGATCAGCGAGGTGAACGCCGAGCAGCGCAAGGTCAAGGTGCTCGTGTCGATCTTCGGTCGCGAGACGCCGGTGGAACTCGGCTTCAACCAGGTCGAGAAGATCTGATACCTGCCGAGAAGATCTGAAACCTGCTCCGCACGGACGGAGCAACACACAAGCTTCCACGCCTCCAGCGGACGTGGATCTGCAAGAAACAAACAAGGAACAAGGATGCCTCCCAAGAAGAAGAAGCTCGCCGGGATCATCAAGCTCCAGATCCAGGCAGGCCAGGCAAACCCGGCCCCGCCAGTGGGTCCGGCGCTCGGTCAGCACGGCGTGAACATCATGGAATTCTGCAAGGCGTACAACGCCGCGACCGAGTCGCAGCGTGGCAACGTCGTGCCGGTCGAGATCTTCGTGTACGAAGATCGCTCGTTCGACTTCAAGCTCAAGACCCCGCCCGCAGCCAAGCTGCTGCTCAAGGCTGCCGGTCTGCAGAAGGGTTCGGGCGAGCCGCACACCAAGAAGGTCGGCAAGGTCTCGATGGACCAGGTCCGCGAGATCGCCAAGACCAAGGCCGAAGACCTCAACGCCACCGACATCGACCAGGCCGCGAAGATCATCGCCGGTACTGCACGATCGATGGGGATTACCGTCGAGTGAGCTTGCGAACTCGCGCAAGAATCACCGTCGAGTGAGCTTGCGAACTCGCGCAAGTTTGACCGTCGAGGGCTGATCAGCCCGCTGAGTGGGAGGGCCGGCTCGGCCCACACACCACCAACCCGAATCATCAATACGGAGAAAGAACAGAGCAATGAGCAAGAGCAGCAAGGCCTACAAGGCCGCGGCCGAAAAGGTCGACAAGGACAAGCTCTACAGCCCGCTGGAGGCTGCTGAGCTGGCGAAGGAAACGTCGTCGAAGAACACCGATTCGACCGTCGAGGTCGCAATCCGGCTGGGCGTCGACCCGCGTAAGGCAGACCAGATGGTTCGAGGCACCGTCAACCTGCCTCACGGCACGGGTAAGACCGCCCGCGTCATCGTGTTCGCCGCAGGCGACAAGGCCGCCGAGGCCGTTGCAGCCGGTGCCGACGAGGTCGGCGCCGAGGACCTGATCGAGAAGATCCAGGGCGGCTGGCTCGACTTCGACGCCGCGATCGCCACCCCTGATCAGATGGCCAAGGTCGGCCGTATCGCGCGTGTCCTCGGACCGCGCGGCCTGATGCCGAACCCGAAGACCGGCACGGTCACCACCGACGTGACCAAGGCGATCAACGACATCAAGGGCGGCAAGATCAACTTCCGCGTCGACAAGGCAGCCAACCTGCACTTCGTCATCGGCAAGGCGTCGTTCGAGCCGAGCGCGCTCGCCGAGAACTACGGCGCAGCGTACGACGAGATCATGCGCGCGAAGCCGTCGGCCGCGAAGGGCCGCTACATCAAGAAGGTGACCGTCTCGACGACGACGGGCCCGGGCATCCCGGTCGACCCGGCCGTGACGCGCAACTTCACCGAGGCTCCTCAGGACTGAGAGCGTCATCTGTTGTAGCGCAACAGTTTCGAAGCCCCCGAATGCCACTGGCGTTCGGGGGCTTCTGCGTTGGGATCTATCCGACGACGTCGCCGCTATCCGACGATGCCACTGTCTATCCGACGACGCGCTCAGCGAAGGCGATGATCTCGTCGGCGACCTCGTCGCGGATGGGCGGCTCGTTGTGCACCTCGTGCCGGTAGCCGGTGTAGATGCGGGTGCGCACGTCGGAGTGTCCGCTCGCGGCGAGCTGATTGCCGACGTGGTAGGCGCCCTCGCCGAAGTTGGCGACGGGGTCGGCGTCGCCCGCGAGGATGAGGACGGGGAGGTCGGAGCGGACTGTCGGATACCAGGTCTCGGCGTTGACGGCGTCGTAGAGATCGACGAATCCGCGGATGAATCGCACGGACATGGGTGCGCCGAAGTTGTTGAAGGGGTCGCGGGCGTGGTCGCGGACGACCCCGGGATCGCGAGCCACCCATGCCGTGGGGAAGGCGTCGGGGCCGAAGCGCGCGGTGAAGCCGTCGAACATCTGCCCCGCGTAGGTCTCCGTCGCTGTCGACGTCGGGTCGGACTCCGCGGCCAGGGCCTCGCGGTCGAGGACGTCGTCGATGCCGTGGATCTGGGCCGCGATGCCGCAGAGGATGAGTCCCTTGAGCCAGTCGCTGTCGTCGGACACGAGACCGCGCGCGATCATCGAACCCCAGGAGTGCCCGAAGACGACGTAGGGCAGGTTGGGGTAGAGCTCACGCACCTTGGCGCGCAGGCTGCGTTCATCTGCGACGACGACCTTGTCGGCGTCGTCTCCGGCGTCGGCCCAGACTCCCGAGGTCATGGCCGTCTTGCCGTGTCCTGCGTGGTCGTCGGCGACGACGACGAACCCGGCGTCGAGCAGCTTGGTGATCAGTCGAAGGTAGCGGCGCGAGTGCTCACCGAGTCCGTGGACGATGTGGATGATGCCGCGCGTCATGGTGGCGGGCTCGTAGACCCAACCGAAGATGGTGTCGCGACCGTTGGCCGACGTGAACTCGATTTCGTGAAGTGACAACGCTGTCCTCTTCCGACGGGCCGCGAGCGCGGCGTGACTGTGTCACGTCCGAGGTTAATCGCGTGGGGCCGTGCTGGGGTCGGCGTCGTGCGCGCGCTGCCTGATCGGCTCGCCCAGACGCGCCCAGGTCAGGCGTCGACGGGTTCGGCGTCGACCTGCTTGATCGGTCCGGTGAACCACTTCTTCACCGACACGTGCCAGTAGCCGTAGAGCAGGATCAGTGCGCCGCCGACGAGCAGCGGGGTGTAGTTGACGTACTTCCACTCGAAGCTAGCGTCCCAGGGCATGCCGCCGAGCGAGGTCGGGAACATCGCGACGAGCGAGGTCAGCGCGATCTCGATCAGCGCGAGTGGCGCGATCCACTTGTACTTGGAGCCCAACGTCCACGAGCCGGCCTCGAACGAGTCTCCCGCTTTCCAGCGGTAGTAGATCGGGACCGCGAAGCACAGGTACAACCCGACGACGCCGATCGAGACGACGGCATAGAAGGCGACGGGTACGGGTGCGCCGTTGATGTCGACCGATACCAGCGCGGGCAGGGTGATGATCGCGGCGATGGTGGCTGTTGCGACAACGGCGTTGGCGGGCATGCCATTTGAGCGGACCTTGGACCAGAGCTTGTGGCCGGGCACGGCGCCGTCGCGGCTGAACGCGAACATCATTCGCGACGCACTCGTCTGGCATGCGGCCGTGCAGAAGAGCTGGCCTGCGGTGGAGATGATCAGCACGACGCCTGCCCACTTCGAGGTGAGCGCCTGGGTGAAGATCGTCGCGACCGCGCCGCCACTCTTGGAGACGCCGTCTGCGTCCTGGACTGCGAACAGGAAGCTGAGCAGCAGGATCCATCCACCGACTGCGGAGTAGGCGATGGAACGCCAAATGCCCTGTGCCGCAGCGTTGGCCGCGCCCTTGGTCTCCTCGGAGAGGTGGGCGGAAGCGTCGTAGCCGGTGATTGTGTACTGGGTGAGGATCGCCGAGATGGGCAGCACGAAGAGGATGAAGCCGAAGCCCGACGTCTTGCCGTCGAAGATGCCGCTGTTGTTGACGGTCTTGGCGAAGACGTCGGAGAAGGATGCGTGCTGATCGGGGAGCAGGAACAGGATGAGAATGACTGCGGCAGCACCGAATACGTGCCACCAGACCGAGATGTTGTTGAGCATCGAGAGCAGGTGACCGGAGAAGATGTTGATCAGCGCCGAGCAGGCCAAGATGATCAGGAAGATGATGAACACTCTGGTCAGGCTGTACCCGTCGAGCCATGACTGGCTGAATGTGCCGATGGTGAGGTCGAGGAACGTCGCAGCGCCGTACGCGACCGATGCCAGGATGGCGATGAGGCCGATGAGGTTGAGCCACCCGGTGTAGAAGCCCGCCTTGGCGCCGCCGAGTTTGGCTGCCCACCAATAGATTCCGCCGGATGTGGGGTATGCCGAGACGAGTTCGGCCATGCAGAAGCCGATCAGCAGGATGAAGATCGAGACGATCGGCCAGCCCCATGCGATCGCGGCCGGTCCGCCGTTGTTCCATCCGAGTCCGAAAGACGTGAAACAACCCGACAGGATCGAGATGATCGAGAACGAGATCGCGAAGTTCGAGAATCCAGACCACGAGCGGTGCAGCTCCTGGGTGTAGCCGAGTCTCGCGAGGTGGGCCTCGTCGTCGGAAAGATCCTCGGCAACGGTGTCATGGCCTTCTGGCATGGGTGTGCTCCCCCGGGTAAGTGATGGTGCGACGCGCCGTTGCGATGCGCAGACCAGCAGAACATAAGCTCTCCGTGGTGATTTCGCATGCCAGAAACGGACATGACGACGAATTCGTGAGTGTGATGGTCGCTTCTGTCGCGAAACTGCGGTATGGACGGCGGGTGAAATGATCGACGATCGGGCTGCGGACATGGCGTCGGCCGACGATAATCAACCGCAGGGGCGAGGATTTCGGGGCAGCACGAGACACAGGCGGTGAACGTGAGACAAGCCCGACCGAGCAAGCTGGCCATCATCGGGGCAGGCGCCGTGGGTACCGCGATCGCGTATGCGTCGTTGATTCGCGGTGTGGCGCGCACGATCGCGCTGATGGACATCAACACGTCGAAGGTGACCGCAGAAGTCCTCGACCTCTCGCACGGACTCGAATTCGTGCCGCGCGCCGACATCGTCGGCGACGACGACGTGTCGGTCTGCGCAGACGCCGACGTCGTCGTGTTCACCGCGGGAGCAAAACAGAAGCCGGGGCAGTCGCGGCTCGAATTGGCCGAAGCCACAATCAATTTGACCAAGAACATCCTGCCCGGTGCCATCAAGGTCGCACCCAACGCGATCTACATCATGGTCACCAACCCCGTCGACATCGTGACCTATGCGGCATTGAAGTACAGCGGGCTGCCCAGCAATCAACTGTTCGGTTCGGGCACGGTGCTCGACTCGTCGCGCCTGCGGTTCCTCATCGCGCAGCACGTCGGCGTCGCGGTGCAGAACGTCCACGGCTACATCGTCGGCGAGCACGGCGACTCCGAGATCCCGCTCTGGAGTTCGGCGTCGATCGGTGGCGTGCCGCTGCTGGAGTGGAAGCCGTTGCCGGGCGGTCAGGCCATCGACGCCCCGGCGCGCGAACGCATCCAGCACGAGGTGGTGCACGCGGCGTACAAGATCATCGAGGGCAAGGGCGCGACCAACTACGCCATCGGGCTCGCGACGACACGCATCATCGAGGCGGTGCTCAACGACGAACACCGCGTGATGCCGATCTCGACCGTCACGGGCGGCTACGAGGGACTCGACGACGTATGTCTGTCACTGCCGACGCTCATCGACCGCAACGGCGCGGGCAGCCGACTCGAGATCAAGATGTCCGACGCCGAGCACGAGGGACTGATGAAGTCCGCCGAGACGCTGCGGGAGATGCAGGACAAGTTCGGGCTGTAGCGCCGCTCGCCGGCGCGCGCTAGGTCAGGGTTTGGCCTCGGCGTCGAATGGGGCGTCGGGTTGTTGCGTGCTGTCCTGGTGCGGGCCGTCTTCTCGCGTGCCGCCGACGATGGCCTGCAGCGCGGCGACGTGGCCGGTGAACGCCTCGCGTCCGGCGTCTGTGAGGCGGGCCCGGACGCTACGTCGACGACCGGTGCTCGGGCGTTCGGTGCTCACGTAGCCGGCAGATTCCAGCGTGGCGAGCTGCTTGGACAACGCTGAGTCCGACAGGGCCAGTCGTTCTCTGAGGTAGCCGAAATCGGCCCAATCGGCGGCGGCGAGGGTCGCGACGAGCGTCAGGCGGGTGCTCGGGTGGATCAACTCGTCGAATTTCGGTGTGCTCACGCGCCCACTCGCCCGCGGATGTCGTCGAAGATCTGCGGTCCGCCGAAGCCCAGGATCGCCGCCACGAACACGGCTGCCCAGATGGACGGGTGCCGCGTGCCGTCGGCGTCGAGTGCCAGCGCTGCGCCAACCGTCACGACGACCGCGGTCAGCAGCATGGCGATGACGATCAATGGGATGCGACGATCGGCCACGCTGCGCGCGGGGCGTACGTGTGTGCTCGCGCGGCGGCCGTCGAAGAGTCGGGAGGCGATCGTCGAGTGAACCACGCCGAACACGATGGTCGCGACGGTCGTGACCCACGGGGGAGCGAATGCGCCGATGACGCCGAGAACGACCCAGGAGACGGCCATCGCCCACCAGTAGATGCGGGGGAGCCCGAGGTCGTCGGCGACCCGACGACGTGCTCCGTCGACGGACCCGAGCGCCTCACGCGCTTGGTCGGGAGTGATGTCCATGAGGTCTCCTCGGTGGGTGGTCTTTTGCCGTGGATGTTTGTGGGCCACTTTCCGTATAGGAAAGTAGTCTCTACTTTCCTACTGGGAAAGTCAACAGATTCGACAAATCCTCCGTGGAGTGGAACCAAACGGCCATCGATCTAGTCTGATCTGTATGCGCGACGACAAACTCCTCACCCGGATCGCGGGGCTGCTGCGGCAGGCCGAGAACACCGACAACGAGCACGAGGCCGAGACGTTCATGCAGGCCGCGCAACGGTTGGCGACGTCGGCCTCGATCGACCTTGCGGTGGCCCGTGCCCACGACCCCGCGGCCAGACGCAAGACGACGCCGATCACCAGGCAGGTCGCGATCGGCGAGACCGGAAAGCGTGGATTGCGCACGTACGTACAGCTTGTCGTCGCGATCGCGCGTGCCAACGACGTGACCGTCGACGTCGCGGGCAACAACACGTTCGTGCTCGCGTACGGATACGAGGCCGACATCGACACATGTGAGGCGCTCTACACGTCGCTGCTGATCCAGATGGTCGCGGCGAGCGACGCCTACCTGCGATCGGGTGACTACCGGGGCGAGACGTCGGCGCGGGTGGTGCGCAAGGGGACGGGTTGGCGGTCGAGGAGAGTCGTCGAACGTAAGCCGCTCGCCCCGATCACGGCGCGGTTGAACTTCCAGTCGGCGTTCGCCGAGCGGATCGGCGTGCGGCTGACCGAGGCACGCGATGCCGCACGGGCGGAGGCGGTGGCGCGTGACGACTCCCGCGAACTTCCCGCGGGCTCGACGTCGACCGCACTTGCGTTGCGCGACAAAGAACTCGAGGTCACCAGCTTCTACAAAACCGAGTCGACGGCGCGCGGCACCTGGCGCCCGACGACCGCGTCGTCGGGGTACTCGGAGGGCGCGCGCAAAGCGGGCGACCGCGCGGGGCGTCGAGCAAAGATCGGTGCCGACCGCGAATTCGGCGCTCCCCGTGGGGCACTCGAGGGTTAGGGTGGGCGGCTCAGCGCATCTCGCCCTGCAGCGCGTCTTTGTAGCGCGCGTTCTGGGCGGCGTCGGTGCCCTCGGGAAAGGTCATGACGATGTCGACGACCTGAAAGTCTCCCGGATGTGCACCCGCGTAGAGCTGGGCACGGCCGGAGGTGGGGAACTGCATGAGGACGACTTGGTCGGATTCGACGGCGCTGCTGCACCCGGCTTCGGGGCATCGCGCGGCGGTTGCGTCGTGACGACCGGTGACGGGCAGTCCGGTGGCCGCGATGCGGTCGAGCACCTGATTGAGTTGGGCGGGGTCGACGGGATTGTCGACGTACGACGTCGAGGGCGCCGATACCGCTGTGACCTCACCCGCCGACGAACTGCAGCCGGTCAGCGCAACCCCGACGATCGCGGCGCCGACGATCGCGGTCGCGGCGGACTTCCCGATGGTGTGCGAGCGCGGCGTCATCGCGTGGACTCCCTGCGTGTCGAGGTGCGAAATGCTGACGTCGTCGAGCCTAGTCATGGCGGAGCAGCTCGCCGCATACGCCATATCGGGGTGCGACAGGTCGGGGAGCGTCATGGCGCCGCGTGACACTCGACGCGAACGGTTCTACGAGGCCGAGCGCATGGT
Organism: Gordonia sputi NBRC 100414; assembly: GCF_000248055.1. GTDB lineage: Bacteria > Actinomycetota > Actinomycetes > Mycobacteriales > Mycobacteriaceae > Gordonia > Gordonia sputi. The sequence goes on from NZ_BAFC01000133.1 coordinate 22,438, forward strand.
GTTCCGGATGTTCGAGCGTGCAGGCGGTACGCACACGGTGCAGCTCGCGGGCACGGAGCTCACGCTGCCCGTCGAGGTCCAGTTCGCATCGGTCGACTCCGTGCGCGACTACGTCGGTCGCGTGCTGTCGATGCCGTCGGTGAAGCAGCGCTTCGACGCCGCGTCGACGCCGGTGTCGGTGCGGGCACGCCGCGGACATCGCTCGGCCCACTACGCACGACGCGTGGACTCGGATCAGCGTGAGATCGCGATCCCCGACTCCGCGGAGGGCCGCTGGGCGCTGCGCGAACTGGTCGTGCTGCACGAGATCGCGCATCACCTCGACGATTCAGGCGGACCGGCGCATGGTCGGGAGTTTGCGACGACGCTGACCGAGCTCGTCGGCGTGGTCCTGGGACCGGAGGCCGGGTTCGTCTACCGCGTGGTGTTCGCGGATTCGGGTCTGTGAGGGGTTCGCAGGACCTGGCTCAGAAGCCCTTCGCCCGCAAGGAAAGTCAGGTGGCTCGGGTGCTCAGGGTCGAGGACCAGGCGTTGCCTGCGGCCGCGCGCCTTCACCAGATCGGGCACGACGGTCAGATAGCGCGGGAAACTTGCGGCGTATACGTCGACGCGTAGCCGATGGCCGGGTTCGAGGACGGCATCGGTCGGGACGAGATCGACGTCGATGCGCACCGGGGCGTCAGGTGGCACCGGCAGCTTGCGCTTGCGCGACAAGAAGTGGTGCGCGCCAACGAGACTGCCGTCCGAGGCATAAGTCGACTTGCTGGGATCGAGCGCCCGATTCGACGCCGACAGTGCGCCGTTGGTCAGCACCTTCGACGTTCCATTCGGCGCGACGTCGTTGACGGTGACGGCCCAGATGGCCTCATGTGCCGTGGTGGCGACGTTGAGGCGCAGATTCATCGCACCGCTGATCTGCGTCTGCTGGGTGACGGGAGCACTGGTGAACGAGAGTGCGCCGCGCTCTTGGAATCTGGCGTCGGAGGTGAAGGGTTTACCCAGGGCCATCGTCGCGCCCGCGGTCACCTGTGTCATGTCGCGCGAGATGAGTCCGCGGACGTCCGGGCGGACGTGCAGCGAGGTGTAATCGGTGCACGGTGTGGATTGCAGGCTGCCGTCGTGTACGCAATGTGTTGCGCTGGAGGAACATTCGCTCGACAAGTAGAGCCGACGCGGTGCGACGCCCTGGCGCGGGAACGACTGGCCCGCGGTCCACGTGCCACCCTGCTGGCGCAGCGTCACCGGTCCGTAGTGCTCGACGCCGTTCGCGTGTCCCTTGAGCCAGCGGTCGAACCACGCGCGCTCGAGGACGTCGAGACGAGGTGGCGCGAATTTGCCGCCATAGCCGGACCCGACGTCGAAGTGATAACCGTCGCCGACGATCAACTGCTTGCGGCCCGGTTCGAGGTTCAGACGCTCGTAAATCCCTGTGGCACTACGACCGAAGAGGTCGTGCCATGCCCCGACGGTGAGCGTCGGCGCCTCGATCTGATCGATCTGCGGATCGCGGGCGTCGAAGTACGGGTCGTCGAAGATGCGGTCGTCGCGGGCGGTGAGGAAGCCCCAGAGGAGCGACGGGATCTCGGTTGCCGGAGATGCGACACGGTCGCGAAGGTAGCGGAAGTGATTGCCGCGCAGAACATCTCGCAGCAGAGTCGACGGATTCGGTACCCACTTCAGGATGTTCACCACGGACAACCATGCCGGGATGAACGCCGAGGGCATGCCGCCGGTGATGTAGATGTCGCGCACGATGTCGTCGCAGCCCTCGACCGCGAAGACCGCGCCGAGCTGGGGCGGCCGCTTGTCGGCGGCCTGTAGCGAGTTGATGGCCGAGTACGACCATCCCGCGAGTCCGACCTTGCCGTTGCACCACTCCTGCTCGGAGACCCAGTCGATGATCTCGACGGAATCCTGCTGTTCACGTGGGCCGAGGATCTCCCACTTGCCGTGGCTGGCGCCGGTGCCGCGAACGTCGACGATGATCTGGGCGTAACCGCTGCGCACCAGGTTTCGATTGATGCCGAAGACGTCGATCACGCCGCCGGCGAGTACCTGGGTCAGGGTGGTCAGCCCCTCGAGCGGTGTGCCCGTCGCGTCGACCGATCGGGCTGCCGCGCGCACGGCACCTCCGATGACAGGGGCGTGCATCGTGGTGTCGATGAAGTCGATCGCCGCTCGGTTGTACGGGTTGATGTTGATGATCGCCGGGTAGGGCGTCGTCACCACGTCGCCGAAGCGTGTGGCCGGCCGGACGATGGTCGCCCGCAACTCGACGCCGTCGCTCATCGTCAGAGTGACATCGCGGTCGATCGAGACGCGTGGGTAGACCTGCGGGCCGTCGACCTGCTCGCGCCAGCGCATCGCACTGGCGCCGCCGGTGGGGTCGCCGAGGGGGAGTGTGCCGAAGACTGGTGTGTCGGTGACGGATCGGCGCAGCGACGAGGGGTCACGTGGAAATGGCTCTATGCGCGCGCTCTCTGTCGGCGCGTGCTCGTTCGCTGTCGGTCCCAACTGAAACGCCATGGTGCATCAGCCTGCCTTGGAGGTCACTGCACCTGCGTCAGCCGGTCGTTGTCCGGTGGGCGTGCTGCCGCGGATGCCATCACTTCATCGTGTCGGTAGGAGTGACACGAACCGCGTTGTGGCCAGCCACAACCCCACCCAGATGTGGTCCACATCACTCCGGATCTCGACAATAGTGCATGTCGTGTCTCAGAACGCTAACTAGGGGGCGTCAATTTGGCGCTCAGTGCCATAACTGCAGGTCAGGGGCGAACATTTTGTTCGGATAGTCCGAGATCTATTGCGGCAGCGGCCTCGAGGACCATCCAACCGGACAGTTGAACCGACAGATCGCGCTCGGGAACCGACGACGAATTGACCGCTCCCGCGATGAATGCGGCGTCGGTGCCGCCTCTTGTCGGCCGGACCGCCTGCTGGTGCCAATCGGCGCTGAAGACGACCGTGTCGTCGACTTCTGCACGTGTGGACCACGCGGCGTCGGCGCTGCTGAGTACGAGGGCGGCGCTGCGTCGACGCAACTCGTCCGCGCCGGGCAGATCGGCGGGGAGATCGGTGGCGACCAGAGCCAGGTAGCGCGCGAGCACGCCCATGAACAGGCCGCCGTCGCCTCCGCCCGCTCCGCGGATCACGCCGTCGGGGCACTCGTGGGATTCGACCGCCGTCAGGAGTCGATCGATGCGGTCGAGGTGAACCGTGTCGCGGGTGCGGCGCGCCGCCTCCACCTCTGACCCGAGTACGACGCCCTGACAGTAGGTGTAGATGGCGGTGACGCGTTCGAATCCGTCGTCCTTCGGCTTGATGCCGTCGATGACGAGGTGGGAGTCGGGGTCGACGAGGGCGGAGTCCATCCAGTCGCACATCGCAAGCGCGCGGTCGAGGTGGCCTGTGCGCGCGAGCAGGATGGTCGCCGGGCCGTTCGCGGGCGCATTGAAGAAGGTGTCGATGGTGCGCCAGGGGATTCCGCCGCCGCGCTCGGGCTCCCAGGCGTTGTACATACGTGTGCTCAGGGTGCGTAGCGCCTTGGGGTGGTGGAGGTCGAGGTGACGGTCGGCGCGTTCGATCGCCAGACCCAGCCAGGCCATGTCGTCGTAGTAGTTGTTGGTCCAGCGGCCGAGGTTGCGTAACCGGATTCCGCGGAGCAGGCGGTTGGCGACGTCGGCGAGGTGTGGGTCGTAGGACATGTCGTCGGTGGGGCGATGGATCGCGGCGTCGACGATGAGGTCGAGAAGGTGTGCGTGCCACCAGTAGTGCCAGAATCCGAAGCGACTGCGGACGACGTCGAGCGGTAGTCGCCCGAGTGGCCAGGCGATCGTCGCCAAGCGTGTCCCCGGGACCCACCATGCGTGCCTCAGATGTCGGCCGAGAATGGCGTCGGCCGCGATCGCCGCTCGAGCGTTGGGTTCGGTGACAACAGATACGTTGGACTCTGGGACATTGGGTTCTGGTACACCGTCTGCGGACGATTTGGATGCATTCCCCATGGTCGGGTAGCCTATTACTTCGGTGTGACGTGCACATGTACGTCGTATCGGTTCAACCAGAGACCGTCGGTCATCGGGAGCGATTCCGATCGAAGGACGACTGCAGCGTCGCAAGGCGCGAGGTCGGCGGCCCACGCAGGGAGAACGAGGAATAGTGGTGGGCGCCTGGTGTGCCTTGCCGAGAAACTACGCCCCGTGCCATCTGCGTGCCGGGGCGTTTATTTGTTTCGCCCCTCCTTGCGGGTATCTGGTCCGAACTCTGACCAACTCGAGTGATGAGGAAGGAGGCGAAGTATGGCCAAGTCCGAAAAGATCGCAGCAGTCGCTGAGATCGCCGAGCAGTTCAAGGGCTCAACGGCGACGGTCGTCACGGAATACCGTGGATTGTCCGTCACCCAGATCACCGATCTGCGACGTTCCCTCGGCGAGGGCGCAACCTACTCCGTCGCCAAGAACACCCTGGTGAAGCGTGCCGCTGCTGAGGCGGGCGTTGAGGGACTCGACGAGCTGTTCTCCGGCCCGACCGCGATTGCCTTCATCGAAGGTGAGCCGGTGGTGGCCGCGAAGGCGATCAAGAACTTCGCCAAGGACAACAAGGCTCTGGTCATCAAGGGCGGGTACATGGATGGCAAGTCGCTGTCCGTTGCCGAGATCGAAACGATCGCCGACCTTGAGACCCGTGAGGTCTTGCTGGCCAAGCTCGCCGGTGCCATGAAGGGCAACTTGGCAAAGGCCGCCGGACTGTTCAATCAGCCGGCGTCGCAGGTGGCACGACTCGCTGCCTCCCTGCAGGAGAAGAAGGAATCCGCAGGCGAATAAGTACCTCGGTACTCATCCGCCAGCACACAAGCATTCCCCCGCGCGGGGATTGACAAGACAAGATGCCCCGCGTGGGGACTTACAGGAAGGACGCCACCATGGCGAAGCTCACCGCTGACGAGCTCATCGATCAGTTCAAGGAACTGACCCTGCTGGAGCTCAGCGATTTCGTGAAGAAGTTCGAAGAGGTCTTCGAGGTCACCGCGGCCGCACCGGTCGCCGTTGCCGCTGCAGGCGCACCGGCTGCTGCCGGCGCCGACGCTGCTGCCGAGCAGGACGAGTTCGACGTCATCCTCGAGGGTGCCGGCGACAAGAAGATCCAGGTCATCAAGGTCGTGCGTGAGGTCGTTTCCGGCCTCGGCCTGAAGGAGGCGAAGGACCTCGTCGAGGGTGCTCCCAAGCCGATCCTGGAGAAGGTCGACAAGGAGGCCGCTGAGGCCGCCAAGACCAAGCTCGAAGAGGCCGGCGCCAAGGTGTCCGTCAAGTAAGACGGCGCCTAAGCGACGCTCTTCATACGAGCCCGGGACAGCTGTGCTGTCCCGGGCTCGTTGCTGTCCGCGGGTAGCCCACAGTTGCCGCACAATGTGACCGCCAACCTACTTTTGTTATGTCGGTGGCATGGGATACTCTCTTGGGCAGTCAGGTTACCGGCCGGTAATTGGTCAAACCTGAGAACCGCCGAGAGGCGGTGTGGATACGGGGGAGCAGTCCGCTAGAGTGACCCCAACCACAGTTGAGTCCGCCTGCGTTTGTGCCGCCTATGTCCGATGTCTTGCCTTGGCTGCCGCGCTTCGGGACCCGAGTTTCTTGGAGGATGTAGTGGGTGTTGAGGTCAGCGTCGAGGGGCTCACCAAGTCTTTTGGTTCTCAGAACATCTGGCGTGATGTGACGTTGACCTTGCCGTCGGGTGAGGTGTCTGCACTGCTGGGGCCGTCCGGTACCGGTAAGTCGGTGTTTTTGAAGACGCTGATCGGGTTGCTGCATCCCGAGCAGGGTTCGGTGGTGATCGACGGCACCGATATCACGCAGTGCTCGGCCAAGGAGCTCTACGAGATCCGCAAGTTGTTCGGGGTGTTGTTCCAGGACGGCGCACTGTTCGGATCGATGAGTTTGTACGACAACATCGCGTTCCCACTTCGTGAGCACACGAAGAAGAAGGAAGACGATGTCCGCAAGATCGTGATGGAGAAGATCGATCTGGTCGGTTTGGCCGGCGCCGAAGACAAGCTTCCCGGTGAGATCTCCGGTGGTATGCGCAAGCGCGCCGGGTTGGCGCGGGCATTGGTCCTGGACCCTCAGATCATTTTGTGTGACGAGCCGGACTCGGGTCTCGACCCGGTGCGTACCGCCTATATCTCCCAGTTGCTGATCGACATCAATGCGCAGATCGACGCGACGATCCTGATCGTCACGCACAACATCAACATCGCCCGCACGATTCCGGACAACATCGGCATGTTGTTCCGTAAGGAACTGGTGATGTTCGGGCCGCGTGAGCAGTTGTTGACCTCGGAGCAGCCGGTCGTCAAGCAGTTCCTCTCCGGTGATCGGTTTGGTCCGATCGGCATGTCGGAGGAGAAGGACGAGGCGGTGCAGAAGCAGGAAGAGGCTATGCAGGCCGCCGGCATCGGTGGTGGCGGCACGAAGGATGATTTCTCGGAGATCATTCCGCAGGTGCAGCCGAATCCGGGAATGCCTGAGCGCAAGGCCGTGGCCCGTCACCGCGAACGTGTGTTGGAGTTGTTGCCGTCGTTGCCGGAGAACGCGCAACGCGCGATCCGTGAGTCGATGCAGCAGGAAGACCAGATCCGGGAGGAATCCCGAGCCCACGCCGCCAACACCCACGGCGTCGAATGGTCCGACACCGAGGGTGGCCTGCAGGCAGGCAGCGAGAACGTCATGGTCGACACCTCCACCGACGTCATCGATCACGGTGACCGCAATCAGGGTGGGTACGGAAACGACTACGCCGGTGACGATTACGCCGGTGACGATGCGCAGACCCAGCAGTGGGCTGTGCCGGAGGAAGCGAAGACTCAGCACATCGAGTCGGAACGTCCCGAGGGTGGGCGTCACTACGGCGGGGGCTCATAGGTATGACGAATGCCACCACGCGTGGCGTCGACAGAATCGCGCGGGCCGGTGAAGGTGCACTCGCCCAGACAGGCAATATCGTCCAGCTTTTCGTCGATGTAGCACGCCAGACTTTCGTGCGCCCATTCCAGTGGCGCGAGTTCATCCAGCAGGCATGGTTCATCGCAAGCGTGACGATCCTGCCGACTGCGCTCATCGCGATCCCGTTCGGCGCCATCGTGTCTCTGCAGACCGGTTCGCTGATCAAGCAGCTCGGAGCGGAGTCGTACACCGGCGCCGCGTCGGTGCTGGTCGTCATCCAGCAGGGCTCACCGCTGGTCACGTCGCTGTTGATCGCGGGCGCCGCGGGCTCGGCCGTCGCCGCCGACCTCGGATCGCGGACCATTCGCGAAGAGATCGACGCGATGGAGGTGCTGGGCATCAACCCCATCCAGCGCCTCGTCGTACCTCGTGTGCTCGCAATGGTGCTGGTCGCAATCCTGCTCAACGGTCTGGTCGCCGTCGTCGGTATCGGTGGTGGCTACTTCTTCAACGTGGTCGTCCAGGGCGGAACGCCGGGTGCATACCTGGCGTCATTCGGTGCGCTTGCCCAGCTTCCCGACCTCTGGATCTCACTTCTCAAAGCTGCCATCTTCGGTGTGATCGCGGGCGTCGTCGCGTCGTACAAGGGACTCACCCCGAAGGGCGGCCCCAAGGGCGTCGGTGACGCGGTCAACCAGAGCGTCGTCATCACCTTCCTGCTGCTGTTCCTGGCCAACCTGATCATCACTGCGGTCTACCTGCAGATCGTCCCGCCGAAGGGGAGCTGACCATGGCCGGTGGAGTGACTATCGCCAAGAGCCGCCCCGAGTACTACATGTACGAGGCGCGCAAACAGCTCGGCAAACCACTGAAGTTGCTCGACGGTGCGGGCGAGCAGATGTCCTTCTACGGACGCACGCTCGCCTGGATTCCGCGCACGCTGGTCCACTACACGCGCGAGGTCCTGCGCATTCTCGCCGAAGTGGCGTTCGGTTCCGGCGGTCTCGCCGTGATCGGCGGCACCGTCGGCGTGATGGTGTTGATGTCGGGTTTCACCGGCGTCGTGGTCGGGCTGCAGGGCTACGCCGCACTCGACCAGATCGGCTCGCAGGTGCTCACCGGCTTCTTGTCGGCGTACGTCAACACCCGAGAGGTCGCGCCACTCGTCGCAGGTCTCGCGTTGTCGGCGACGGTCGGTTGCGGTTTCACCGCCCAGCTCGGAGCCATGCGCATCTCGGAAGAGATCGACGCGCTGGAGTCGATGGCCGTGCCGTCGATCCCGTTCCTGGTGTCGACGCGCGTGATCGCAGGTTTCATCGCGGTCATCCCGCTCTACGTGCTCGGACTGTTGTCGGCGTACTTCGCCTCAAGAGTGGTGACGACTGTCTTCAACGGACAGTCCGGCGGCTCGTACGACCACTACTTCAACCTGTTCCTACCACCGGAAGACGTGTTGTGGTCTTTCGGTAAGGTGCTGGTCTTTGCGTTCGTGATCATTCTCGTGCACTGCTACTACGGCTACTACGCAAGTGGTGGCCCCGCGGGTGTCGGCGTGGCCGTCGGACACGCGGTTCGAGCGGCGTTGGTCCTCATCGCCGTGCTCGACTTCTTTCTCGGCCTCGCCATCTGGGGGACGACGACGACTGTGAGAGTGGGGGGCTAGGCGATGACAGTGATTCGTCGCCGGTTGCTCGGACTGGTGTTCTTCATCGTGGTCGCACTGTTCTTCACGCTCACGATCATGAAATTCAACAAGGACTTCACGACGTTCACCGACGTCACGCTGAAGACCGACTCGGTGGGTAACGCGCTACCGACGAATGCTGACGTGAAAGCGCGCGGCGTTCTCGTCGGCGAGGTGCGCGACGTCGAACCCGCAGGCAATGGCACGGTCAACGTGACGCTCGGCCTCAAGCCCGAGATGGCTGCGCAACTGCCTGCCGACACCACCGCGCGCATCCTGCCCAAAACGCTGTTCGGTGAGCGCTACGTCGCACTTCAGGTGCCCGAGCAGGCGTCGGGTCCGACGCTGGCAAACGGCGCGACGATCCAGACCGACACGAGCGGCAACGCGAAAGAGGTCCAGGATCTCCTCGACCGTCTGCTGCCTGTCCTCGACGCGATCCCGCCGCAGGACCTCAACGTGACGCTGACCGCGCTGTCGCAGGCACTCTCGGGTCGCGGTGAGCAGATCGGTACGACGCTCGAAGAGCTCAACACCATCTTCGGTCGTCTGTCGACGCCGAAGAATCTCAACTCGCTCGAGGGCACGTTGCAGGGCCTCGCGTCGTTCTCGAAGACCTATTCGACGGCGTTGCCCGACGTCATCGACGCACTCGACAACTTCCGGACGACCAACAAGACGATCGTCGACCGTCAGGGCGACCTGCGGACGTTGATCGCAACGCTCGGAACCGCGTCGACCGACACGACCAACTGGTTGCAGCAGAACGGCAACAACCTCGTCGATCTCGTCACCGACTCGGAGCCGTTCCTGACCGGACTCGCCAAGCAGTCGCCGACGTTCGTCTGCGCCTTCCACAACTTCGCGACGCTGATCCCGGAATCGGAGAAGATCGTCGGAAAGGGCACCAAGAATCCCGGTGTGCGCGTGAATCTGCAGTTCGTCAATCCGCGCGGCCGCTATCTGCCCAACCAGGACGAGCCGCGGTTCTTCGACCAGGATGCCCCGGCTGTCTGCTACGACCCGCCGACCAACGGCCGCCCGTTCCCGCAGTACCCCGGCGGTAGCCTCGCCGACGGCTCGTACCAGCCGCCGTCGCGCAACCCCGGCCCGACGACCGTCCAGAAGCTGCCGCAACCGCAGTTCACGAAGACCCCTGTCGGGACAATCCGCGAGAACTCGTTCGACGATCCGACCTACCGGGCGCAGCTGAAGGTGATCTACGGCGCGGCCAGCGGGACCGAACCCGACGACGTGCCCACCTGGACCACCATGATCGGTGCTGCGCCACTGCAGGGAGCGCAGGTGCACATCAAATGAAGTCCATTGTGGGGCCGTTGACCAAGCTGATCGTCTTCGCTGTGGTCACCGTGGTCGCGACTGCGCTGCTCGCGCTGACCATCGCCAACATCGGTGGTGGGGCAGACAACGACTACAAGGCCGTGTTCTCCGACGCGTCGATGCTCAACAAGGGCGACGACGTGCGCATCGCCGGTGTGCGTGTGGGGCAGGTCAGCAACGTCGAGGTCTACGACAAGAACCGGGCACAGGTCTCGTTCAACGTCGACCGCCAGCTGCCCGAGGGTGCGCAGATCTACATCAAGTACCGCAACCTCACGGGTCTGCGTTACCTCTCGGTGGAGAAGGGTGCGGGCGATGCGTCGCAGACCGTGAACCCCGGCCACACCTTCGGCGCGAACCCGAACGAGAACAACACGCATCCCGCGGTCAACCTGACGCAGCTGTTCAACGGCTTCAAGCCGCTGTTCCGCCAGCTTCAGCCCGAAGACGTGAACAAGCTCTCCGACGAGATCATCAAGGTCTTCGAGGGTGAGTCGAGCAACGTGTCGAGTCTGATCAGCGACACCGCAGATCTGACCAACTCGATCGCGGACAAGGACGCCGTGATCGGCGACCTGATCACCAACCTGACCAAGGTTCTCGACACGGTCAACCGTAATGACGAGCAGTTCACCGCACTCCTCGACAACACCGAGCAGTTGGTGACGGGCCTTGCCGCACAACGCGGTTCGGTCGGTTCGGCGATCACGTCGGTCTCCAACCTGACAGCGGTCACGGCGTCGATCCTCACGTCGACGCGGCCGTCTATTCAGGGCGACATCGCCGGCCTCAAGCAGGTGGCCGACCAGGTCAACAAGCGTCACGACGACGTCGCGCAGATCCTGACCAACCTGCCGATCAAGCTCCAGAAGATCGGCCGTGCGGCGACATTCGGTTCCTGGTTCCAGTTCTATCTGTGCGGAATCGACGTCGTCGCAGGAAACGGCAAGTCGACGCTGCTGACGCAGCCGCTCGTGCCGCTTCCGTACATCAACCACGTCCTTTACACCAGCGCGGCAAGCCGTTGCTGGAAAGACAACCAGCCAGGGGGGTGAGCATGGCAGACGGAACAGCCCAGAAGAAGCCGGGGCACAAGCGATTCGGTGGGCATCGCAGCCCCGTCAGTATCGGTGCGATCGGTATCCTGATCCTGCTCATGATGGCGGTGTCGGCGTTCTACCTGACCTCGTTGCCGCTCGTCGGTGCGGGTGCCCAGTACACGGCCAAGTTCACCGAGGCCGCCGGGCTCCGCAAGGGCGCCGAGGTGCGCGTCGCGGGCGTGAAGGTCGGTGAGGTCAGCGACGTCTCGCTCGACGGCAACCGCGTTGACGTGAAGTTCCGCGTGACCAACACGTGGATCGGCGATCAGACGCAGGCGTCGATCCAGATCAAGACGGTGCTGGGGCAGAAGTATCTGTCGCTCAACCCCCGTGGCAGCAAGATCGCCGACCCGAGCGTCGCGCTCACCGATACGGTGTCGCCCTACGACGTGATCGAGGCGTTCTCCGACGCCGCCGACTCGGTCGAGACCTTGAACACCGATCAGCTCGCGACGTCGATGAAGGCGATCTCCGACACGTTCTCCGGAACGTCGGGCGATGTCGGACCTGCGCTCGAGGGCGTCACGCGTCTGTCGCAGACGATCGCCAGCCGCGACCAAGAGGTGCAGAAGCTCCTCGAGGCGACCAAGAGCACGTCGAAGATTCTCGCCGATCGCAACCAGGAGTTCGTGAAGCTGATCGCGGGTGCAGGCCAGTTGCTCGACGAGCTCAACAACCGCCAGAAGAACATCTCGGCGTTGCTGAAAACGACGACGGCACTGAGTGATTCGCTGAGCGGGATCGTTCGGGACAACGAGGCTCAGATCGGCCCGGCGCTCGACTCGCTGAAGGGCGTCAACGATCTGCTCAAGGAGCAGAACAAGAACCTTCAGGACACGATCACGTACATGGCGCCGTTCTATCGCCTCTACGCGAACGTGCTCGGCAACGGTCGGTGGTTCGAGTCCGTGGTGACCAACCTCCTGCCGCCTGCACTGCCGCAGCAGAACACGACGCGCCTGCCCAACAAGCAGGCGAACCAGAACAACGGTGGAACGGAGGCAACCGGATGACCACCCCGGATCTGTCCAAGACCTCCGGTCCCGGACGTTGGTTCACCCCACGCCACATCGTGATCATCGTGCTCGGGTTGATTCTCGCGCTGATCGTCGCCGGTGCGCTGTGGTGGGTCTTCAGCTCGATGGGGACCACCAAGATCAACGCGACGTTCGCGCGGACCGTCGGTATCTACAAGGGTTCCGACGTCCGGGTTCTCGGTGTGCCCGTCGGCAAGGTCGACTCGGTCACCCCCGACGGCCAGACCGTCAAGGTGACGATGACCGTCAACCGCGGCGTCGACCTCCCCGCCGACGTGCGTGCGGTTCAGGTGATCCCGTCAGTGGTCGCCGACCGTTACGTGCAGCTGACACCCGCCTATTCGGGTGGTCCGAAGGCGCCGCGCAACATCACGCTGACCGAGAAGCAGACGATGGTTCCCGTCGAGGTCGACAAGATCTACGAGAGCGTCGAAAAGCTGTCGAAGGCGTTGGGTCCCAACGGAGCCAACAAGGACGGCGCGGTCAGCGACCTCGTCGCGGTCGGCGCGCAGAACCTCGAGGGCAACGGCGCCAAGCTCGGCGATGCCATCGAGAATCTGTCCAAGGCGACGACGACGCTGTCGGACTCGCGCGGCAACATCGTCGACACCGTCAACAACCTCGACGTGTTCGTCGGAGCGTTGAAAGAGAACGACTCCCAGGTACGCCAATTCAACAACCAGATGGCGTCGTTCAACACGTTCCTCGCGGGGGAGCGGCAGCAACTGTCGGCCGCGCTGAACAAGCTGTCGATCGCGCTCGGCGACGTCGCGACGTTCGTCGCCGACAACCGCGAGCAGATCGGCCAGACCGTCAACGATCTCAAGCCGACGACCCAGGCGCTCGTCAACACTCAACAGAGTCTCAAGGAGACGCTGACCGTGCTGCCGCTGACGATCAACAACCTGATCAACGCGTACGACGCGGAGTCGGGCACGATCGCCATGCGTCTCACGCTGCCGGACCTGCAGGACCCGACACAGTCGACCTGCCAGTTCCTCGACCTCGGTGCACTGCTTCCGGGCAATCCCGCGGCAGATCAGTTCAGCGACACGCTCAAGCCGTTCATCAACCAGTGCAAGACAATCGGTAAGCAGATCACCAACGACGTGCTCACCCCGATCCTGCCGGTGTTGCCGTTCGGCATCATGAGCAACAACAAGCTGCAGAAGTACCCGGTGCCGGGAACTGTTCCCGGGACACCCGACCCGCAGGCGAATCCGGGCCCGGCGACCAAGACGCCTGCATCGGCGAAGCCGTCGGCCGCACCACGGTCGGGAGGTAACTGATGACTCGGCGTCTCAGTCGGTTCGTTCCGCGCGCGTGGCGTGGGGTCATCGCCGCGGTGGTGGTCCTGACCGCGATGCTGACGGTCGCGGGCTGCGGGTCGAATGGTATCCAGTCGATCCCGCTGCCCGGCGGCGTCGACGTCGGCGACAACCCGCGCACCTACAAGATCCAGTTCTCGAACATCCTCGACCTGGTTCCGCAGTCGGTGGTCAAGCGTGACGGTATCCCCGTCGGGCGTGTGACCAGCGTCGAGATCCCCAAGAACGAATGGTTCGCGCTGGTCACTGTCAAGGTGAAGAACGACATCGATCTGTCCGATCAGGCCGGTGCCGCGGTGCAGCAGACGTCGCTGCTCGGCGAGAAGTTCGTCGCCCTGACAGAGCCTGCGAACAGTGCGTCGTTGCCACGCCAGGACCAGTCGACGGCGATCCCGCTGGATCGCACGCGTACCGCAACCGATATCGAGCAGGTGCTCGGCGCACTGTCGATGCTGCTCAACGGTGGTGGGATCAACCAGCTCGAACCGATCGTGACCGAGCTCAACAAGGCGCTCGACGGTCGTGCCGACAAGGTCCACGACCTGATCGGCAACGCCAGTTCGCTCGTGGCAGGTCTCAATCGCCAGCGCGACTCGATTCTCGCGGCAATCGACGGCCTCGACAGGTTGTCGGACAGGGCCGCCGCGCAGACGACGCAGATCGACCGCATCCTCAAGGAACTGCCTGCAGGTGTGGCGGTGCTCGAGGAGCAGCGTCCGCAGTTCGTCGACCTGCTGACCAAGCTCGACAAGCTCGGTCAGGTCGGCACCGATGTTCTCGGACGGTCGCACGATGCGTTGATCACCGATCTGAAGGCGCTGCGTCCCGTGCTCACAGAGCTCGCGAAGGCTGCCCCGGATCTCATCACCGCGGCACCGCTGATGCTGACGCACCCGTTCCCGGATTCGTTGCTGCCTGCTGTTCAGGGCGACTCGACGAACCTGTTCATGACGCTCGACCTGCGGCTGTTGAACCAGCTCGAGGCGTTGGGAGTCGGACAGGGGACGCCGAAGTACCAGCCGTCGCAGCGTCACAGCGTTCCGGTGAATCAGAGCAACCCGTACATCAACGGGAACGGCCCGCGCTACGGCTGGCCGACCATCACGTTGTTGCCGCCCGCTCCCAATGCGACACCGGGTCCGAACACACCACCGTCGGGTGGCCGCTATCCGGCATCGGCGACGGTCCCGCGCGGCAGTGGGGCGTCGGCGGCCAAACCCGCCAACTTCCCGGCGCCGGCGTCGAGTGACCAGAGGTTCATCGATGGTCCGCTGAAACTCCTGGGGGTCGGATAGATGATCAGCAGACTCGCGAAGATCCAGCTCATCTTGTTCGTGGTCGTCGGCCTGGTCGCGATCGCCTTTGTCGGCGCCAAGTACGCACGACTCGACAAGACGGTCGGCATTGGCACGTACACGGTGACGGCGTCGCTGAAGGATTCGGGCGGCATCTTCACCAATGCCGAGGTGACCTACATGGGCATCCCGGTCGGTCGTGTCGGCAAGCTCGAGCTGACCAAGACCGGAGTGAACGTCGCACTCGTCATCGACTCGAACTCGCCGCAGATCCCGGCGGATTCGGTCGCGGTGATCGCGAACCGGTCGGCGATCGGTGAGCAGTATGTCGACCTGCAACCGCAGTCGACGGGCTCGCCCTACCTCGCCGACAACTCGACGATCACGCGGTCGTCGGTTCCGCCGCCGCTCGAAGACGTCGTGTCGTCGGCGATCGACTTCACACAGTCGATCCCGATCGACGACCTGCACACGGTCATCACCGAGCTCGGCAAGGCGTTCAACGGACAGTCCGAGAACCTGACGCGGCTCGTCGACTCGCTCGGCAAGCTCTCGCGCGCAGGTGTCGACAATCTCGACCAGACGATCTCGCTGATCAACAACGCCAACGTCGTGTTGGCAACGCAGGCCGAGCAGTCCGATCAGATCCTCGCGTGGTCGCGCAGCCTTGACCTGGTCACCGCGACGCTCGCGGCGTCCGACCCGGACCTGAGGCGATTGCTCACCACCGGAACGACGTCGGCGACGCAGATCTCGAATCTGATCCAGAAGAACGGCGGCGACATCGGCAAGGTTGTCGGTCAGCTCTCCGAGGTTGCACGCACGATCGAGCCCGCCGGCTATATGACGAACGGAACGTTCGCGATGCTGTCGGCGCTGTCGGCGGGTAGCCATTCACCTGCGCCCGGCGATGGGCAGATCCACTTCGGCATCGTGCTCGAGACCAATAACCCGGCGGCATGTACGCGTGGCTATGAGTCGACCGACGCCATGATCGACCAGATCCGTAAGAAGGACCCGACATTCGATATCCGCTACGACGAGTTCCCGTTCAACACGCAGGCGTCCTGCGACGTCCCGTTCGGAAATCCGACCGGTGTGCGCAGCGCCAAGCGCGTGGAGTACGCGAACCCGAATATCACCCAGCCCTGGGATTCGACCCCGAAGAAGGATCCGGACAAGCTGAATCTGACCCCGTTGGCCACGCAGCTGGCGGCAATGATGGGCGTCCGTCCGGTCAAGCCGGGCGGGTTCGGAACCGACGGATTCGGTGGCTGACCTGCGAGAGCGCCACGTCGTCGACGATGTGCGTCGATCGAATTGGCTCTCTCTCAGGTGTGCTCGATACAGTGACGCGCGATGACCACCATGACTGATCCGACAAAGGCGTCGGAGCCGACGAATGCCAACGACAGCACGTGGCGTAGTCACCCGCTCGTCGGTGTGCTCGCTATCGTCGCGGTGCTTGCGGCCGCCGCGTGCGTCGCCTTCTTCGGCTACCGCGCCTACGAGGCGTACTTCGTCGAGAAGCCGATCCAGACCGCGCGCGACGAGGCGGTGTCGGGTGCCGAGCAGGCGATCATCAACGTCACGACCGTCGACCCCAAGAACACCGCCGATTGGAAGCGTCGCGTCGACAGCTCGTTGACCGGCAAGGCCAAGGAGCAGATCACGGCGCAGGACGTGACGACGCTCAATCAGCAGATCACGCAGGCCGGGCCACAGGCTGCGACGCTGACGTCGCGGCTCAAGCGCTCAGCTCCGACCGAGGTCAATGCCGACGCAGGCACTGCCAAGGTGCTGATCTACGTCGACGCCACGGCCAAGCGCGAGAACGAGGCGGGCGTCACCCAGACGATGGGCTTCTCGGTCAGCATGACCAAGACGGACGGCACCTGGAAGGCGTCTAACATCTCCCCGCTCGATGGGATCAGCGTCGACGACCCGGGACAGTCCGGCTCTGGGAGTCAGCAGTCCGGCCAGCAACCCAGTCAGCAACAGGGAGGGGGGAACTGATGGTACGTCCACCGCGCAAGTCGGGTAACGGCCCGTTCCGTCGACCCTCCGCCTACCGGCCGCGCGTCGCAGGCCGTGGCCGTACCTCGGCCACCGGCGAGCCGCAGACGCCCGAAACGACCGAGAGCCCTGAGGCCACGGAGAGCCCTGCGAACGCGGGGACTCCTGAGGCCACAGAAAGCTCGCCGGTCAAGGACGTTTCCGCCGAGAGTGCCGACAGTAGCGCCGAGAGTGCTGACGGCGCCGGGCGGGGCACCGCTGACGCGGCTGTCACTGCCGACGGTGCCGAGGACAGCCTCGAAGGCACTCAGGACAGCGCCGAGGGGACCGCAGAACCCGTCGCCGAGGCCGCCGACGCTGCAGAGCCCGTCGCCGACTCCACCGAGGCCGCCGACTCCACCGAGGCCGCCGACACCACCGCGGGCGGTGGGCTATCGCTCACGAAGTCCGACGGGGGTGCCGCGGAAACCCGGCCGACCGCAAAGACTCGACGTGTCGCACGCGTGTCGACCATCAAACCCAACACCTCGTCGAAGACTTCGACGACAGAGGCGTCGTCGGATCAGGATTCGAAGAAGCGTCGGGTCGGGTCGCCGACATCGCTTCTGAGGCTGAGCCGTCGCACGCTGACGGTCCTCGGAGTCGTCACCGGCGTCCTGGTGATCGCCGCAATCGTGCTGGCGCTGCACCCGGGCGCGACGATCGGCCCCAACAAGGCATTCGTCGACCAGGCCGCCACCACCGAGCTGGTGTCACAGGCACAAACCAAGGTCTGCACGGCCAACTCCGCGAACGGAACGAAGTTCGACGAATGGTCGAACAAGGCGAGAGCCGGCCTGACCGGGGAAGCGCTCGCACAGTTCAACAAGCAGGTCGCGCCGCTCAAGCAGGTCATGGAGCAGGCCAAAGCCACCACCGACTGCCAGATCGACGCGATCGGCGTTCGTGAACTCACCGGCAGCGGCGACGATTCACGAGCCGTCATCGTGGTCAACATGGTCCTGTCCGGCACCCAGAACGGCGTACCGACGCAGAGCCTCACCCCGCGCTACCAAGTGAACATGGAGAAGCAGGGCGACTCGTGGCTGATCGCCAAGGTCGCAGATATCTGATTTTTTTGCGCGGCTCGTGGCTGCGCCTCGTGCCCCGTTCTTCCTCCTCATCGCATCGTCGCTTCGCTCCTCGCTCTTCGTCGTGCAGAACGGGGCGGCGCCGCCACGAGCCGACGCTGGCCCATCGTCGCTACGCTCCTCGCGTGAACCGGCGCTGGTCGCTTCACGACGCCCAGGGCAGCCGTGTGGCCAGCGCGTGTTCTACGCGCGACGGGGTGCTGAACTCTTGCCGCAGCGAGCCCGCCAACGCGGCATCACGCAGGTGAGGCGCTAATTTTCTTGCACAAATTGGCGCGTACCGCTTGACGTGGCGGCGTTGGCGGGCCAATCTGTCACCAGCGATTGCAGCGCGGGCAGCCACCAGTGCGAAATCGTTTCCAGACGCTACTTGACAAAGTGCGTCTATTTTCTGCTACAGTTGGACGTTGCGCTGGCTGCCTCCTGTCCATCTGTCGATTCTCCTTCTGGCCACATTCTCCTCTGGTGTGTGCATGGTGATCGCGATCGAAGGTTGTCACCAGCGAACGGCCCACCAAGCCACTTAGCGCTTGTTGCACACACCGCTAGGCAGAACCCTCGTGTTGGAAGGACGCACCTTGGCAGTCGATCGCCAGTCCACCTCAACCACCATCCCGAATGCGCCGCACCGCGCATCGTTCGCGAAAATCAGCGAGCCTCTGGAGGTACCGGGCCTCCTTGATCTACAGCTCGATTCCTTCGAGTGGCTCGTCGGCTCCCCCGAGTGGCGCGCCAAGGCCATCGCCCGTGGCGAAGAGAACCCCGTCGGCGGACTGGAGGACATCCTCCACGAACTGTCGCCGATCGAGGACTTCTCGGGGTCGATGTCGCTTTCCTTCTCCGACCCTCACTTCGACGAGGTCAAGGCCTCCGTCGAGGAGTGCAAAGACAAGGACATGACCTACGCGGCGCCCCTGTTCGTCACCGCGGAATTCATCAACAACAACACCGGTGAGATCAAGTCGCAGACCGTCTTCATGGGCGACTTCCCGATCATGACCGACAAGGGCAGCTTCATCATCAACGGCACCGAGCGTGTCGTCGTCTCGCAGCTCGTCCGCAGCCCCGGCGTCTACTTCGACGCCTCCATCGACAAGGCCACCGAGAAGACCCTCCACACCGTGAAGGTCATCCCGGGCCGTGGCGCGTGGCTGGAGTTCGACGTCGACAAGCGCGACACCGTCGGTGTGCGCATCGACCGCAAGCGTCGTCAGCCGGTCACCGTGCTGCTGAAGGCTCTCGGCTGGACGAACGAAGAGATCAGCGAGCGCTTCGGGTTCTCCGAGATCATGATGTCGACCCTGGAGAAGGACAACACCGCCAACCAGGACGAGGCGCTGCTCGAGGTCTACCGCAAGCTGCGTCCGGGCGAGCCCCCGACCCGCGAGTCGGCTGAGAACCTCCTCGAGAACCTGTTCTTCAAAGAGAAGCGCTACGACCTCGCACGTGTCGGTCGTTACAAGATCAACAAGAAGCTGGGCCTCACCGACAACCCGATGACGGGCGAGTCGGTCCTGACCCGCGAAGACATCGCCGCGACCGTCGAGTACCTCGTGCGTCTGCACGATTCCGACCCGCACACCGTGTCGCTCGCGAAGGTCGCCGGACCCGACGGCCTCGACGTCCCGATCGAGGTCGACGACATCGACCACTTCGGCAACCGTCGTCTGCGTACCGTCGGCGAGCTCATCCAGAACCAGATTCGCGTCGGCCTCTCGCGTATGGAGCGCGTCGTGCGTGAGCGCATGACGACCCAGGACGTCGAGGCGATCACTCCGCAGACCCTGATCAACATCCGTCCCGTCGTGGCGGCGATCAAGGAGTTCTTCGGAACGTCGCAGCTCTCGCAGTTCATGGATCAGAACAACCCGCTGTCGGGTCTGACGCACAAGCGTCGTCTCTCGGCTCTCGGCCCCGGTGGTCTGAGCCGTGAGCGTGCGGGCCTCGAGGTCCGCGACGTCCACCCGTCGCACTACGGCCGCATGTGTCCGATCGAGACCCCTGAGGGTCCGAACATCGGTCTGATCGGATCGCTCTCGGTGTACGCGCGGGTCAACCCGTTCGGCTTCATCGAGACGCCGTACCGCAAGGTCGTCGACGGTGTCGTCACCGACGACATCCAGTACCTGACCGCGGATGAGGAAGACCGCTTCCTCATCGGCCAGGCGAACACCAACTTCGACCTCAACGGAACCATCACCGACGATCGCGTGCTGGTCCGTAAGAAGGGTTCGGAGGTCGAGTTCGTCGGCGCGACCGAGGTCGAATACCTCGACGTCTCGCCGCGACAGATGGTGTCGGTCGCGACCGCGATGATCCCGTTCCTCGAGCACGACGACGCGAACCGCGCCCTGATGGGTGCGAACATGCAGCGTCAGGCCGTGCCGCTGGTCCGTAACGAGTCGCCGCTGGTCGGCACCGGTATGGAGCTGCGCGCGGCGGTCGATGCCGGCGACGTCATCGTCTCGGGCAAGACCGGTGTGATCGAAGAGGTCTCCGCCGACTACATCACCGTGATGGCAGACGACGGCACCCGCGACACCTACCGGATGCGCAAGTTCGCGCGTTCCAACCACGGCACGTGCGCCAACCAGCGCCCGATCGTCGACGAGGGACAGCGCGTCGAGGCAGGCCAGGTCCTGGCCGACGGTCCGTGTACCGAGAACGGCGAGATGGCACTGGGTAAGAACCTGCTCGTGGCGATCATGCCGTGGGAGGGTCACAACTACGAGGACGCCATCATCCTGAGCCAGCGGCTCGTGGAGGAAGACGTACTCACCTCGATCCACATCGAGGAGCACGAGATCGACGCCCGCGACACCAAGCTCGGTGCCGAGGAGATCACGCGCGACATCCCGAACGTCTCCGATGAGGTCCTCGCCGACCTCGACGAGCGCGGCATCGTGCGTATCGGTGCCGAGGTCCGTGACGGCGACATCCTGGTCGGCAAGGTAACCCCGAAGGGCGAGACCGAGCTGACCCCGGAAGAGCGTCTGCTCCGCGCGATCTTCGGTGAGAAGGCTCGCGAGGTTCGCGACACGTCGCTCAAGGTGCCCCACGGTGAGACCGGCAAGGTCATCGGTGTTCGCGTCTTCAGCCGCGACGACGACGACGATCTCGCTCCCGGTGTCAACGAGCTGGTCCGCGTGTACGTGGCCCAGAAGCGCAAGATCCAGGACGGCGACAAGCTCGCAGGCCGCCACGGCAACAAGGGCGTCATCGGCAAGATCCTCCCGCAGGAGGACATGCCGTTCCTGCCCGACGGCACCCCTGTCGACATCATCCTGAACACCCACGGTGTTCCGCGTCGTATGAACATCGGTCAGATCCTGGAGACCCACCTCGGGTGGATCGCCAAGACCGGCTGGAACATCAACGTCGCGAGTGGTGTGCCCGACTGGGCGTCGAAGCTGCCCGAGGACATGTACTCGGCCGAGCCCGACACCAACACCGCAACCCCGGTGTTCGACGGCGCCCGCGAGGAGGAGCTGACCGGACTGCTGTCCTCGACGCTGCCGAACCGCGACGGTGAGGTCATGGTCAACGGCGACGGCAAGGCGACGCTGTTCGACGGTCGTTCCGGCGAGCCGTTCCCGTACCCGGTGTCTGTCGGCTACATGTACATCATCAAGCTGCACCACCTGGTCGACGACAAGATCCACGCTCGCTCCACCGGTCCGTACTCGATGATCACCCAGCAGCCGCTCGGCGGTAAGGCCCAGTTCGGTGGCCAGCGATTCGGTGAGATGGAGTGTTGGGCCATGCAGGCGTACGGCGCTGCCTACACGCTGCAGGAGCTGCTGACGATCAAGTCCGACGACGTGGTCGGCCGCGTCAAGGTCTACGAGGCCATCGTCAAGGGCGAGAACATCCCCGAGCCGGGCATCCCCGAGTCGTTCAAGGTGCTCCTCAAGGAGCTGCAGTCACTCTGCTTGAACGTCGAGGTGCTGAGCTCCGACGGTGCGGCGATTCAGATGCACGACACCGACGACGAGGATCTCGAGCGCGCAGCCGCGAACCTCGGCATCAACCTGTCGCGCAACGAGTCGGCCACCGTCGACGACCTCGCGAACTGATCTCGCTGCCGCCGGTCACGGAGTTTCCGTGACCGGCGGCCAACGGCCCTTTATTGACAGAGCTCTGGAAAGGTAACAAGTGCTCGACGTCAACTTTTTCGACGAACTGAAAATCGGTCTTGCAACGGCCGACGATATCCACAACTGGTCGTACGGCGAGGTCAAGAAGCCGGAGACCATCAACTACCGCACGCTCAAGCCTGAGAAGGACGGCCTGTTCTGCGAGAAGATCTTCGGACCTACTCGCGACTGGGAGTGCTACTGCGGCAAGTACAAGCGCGTGCGCTTCAAGGGCATCATCTGCGAGCGCTGCGGCGTCGAGGTCACCAAGGCCAAGGTGCGCCGTGAGCGGATGGGCCACATCGAGCTGGCCGCGCCGGTCACCCACATCTGGTACTTCAAGGGTGTACCGAGCCGCCTGGGCTACCTGCTCGACCTCGCGCCGAAGGATCTCGAGAAGATCATCTACTTCGCCGCATACGTCATCACCTCGGTCGACGACGAGCTCCGCCACAACGAGCTCTCGACGCTCGAGGCGGAGATGGAGGTCGAGAAGAAGGCTATCGCCGATCAGCGCGACGCCGACCTCAACGAGCGTCAGCAGAAGCTCGAGGCCGACCTCGCCGAGCTCGAGGCCGAGGGTGCCAAGGCCGACGTGCGCCGCAAGGTGCGCGACGGTGGCGACCGCGAGATGAAGCGGATGCGCGACGCAGCACAGCGTGAGCTCGACGCTCTCGAAGAGCTGTGGGACAAGTTCGTGAAGCTCTCTCCCGGCGATTTGATCATCGACGAGAAGCTCTACCACCAGCTGCAGGACCGCTACGGCGAGTACTTCACCGGTGCCATGGGCGCCGAGGCGATCAAGAAGCTCCTCGAGACCTTCGACATCGACGCCGAGGCCGAGTCGCTGCGCGAGACCATCCGCAGCGGTAAGGGCCAGAAGAAGCTGCGCGCGCTCAAGCGACTCAAGGTCGTCGCGGCGTTCCAGCAGTCGGGCAACTCGCCG
Organism: Gordonia sputi NBRC 100414; assembly: GCF_000248055.1. Classification (GTDB taxonomy): domain Bacteria; phylum Actinomycetota; class Actinomycetes; order Mycobacteriales; family Mycobacteriaceae; genus Gordonia; species Gordonia sputi. The sequence continues at coordinate 45,392 of NZ_BAFC01000133.1, forward strand.
CTGGGCATGGTTCTCGACGCCGTGCCGGTGATCCCGCCGGAGCTGCGTCCGATGGTGCAGCTCGACGGTGGCCGCTTCGCGACCTCCGACCTCAACGATCTGTACCGCCGCGTCATCAACCGCAACAACCGCCTCAAGCGACTGATCGACCTCGGTGCCCCCGAGATCATCGTCAACAACGAGAAGCGGATGCTGCAGGAGTCGGTTGACGCCCTGTTCGACAACGGCCGCCGCGGCCGTCCGGTCACCGGACCGGGCAACCGTCCGCTCAAGTCGCTGTCTGATCTGCTCAAGGGCAAGCAGGGGCGTTTCCGTCAGAACCTGCTCGGTAAGCGCGTCGACTACTCGGGCCGTTCGGTCATCGTCGTCGGCCCGCAGCTCAAGCTGCATCAGTGTGGTCTGCCCAAGCTGATGGCTCTCGAGCTGTTCAAGCCGTTCGTGATGAAGCGCCTCGTCGATTTGAACCAGGCGCAGAACATCAAGAGTGCAAAGCGCATGGTCGAGCGTCAGCGCCCGGCCGTGTGGGACGTCCTCGAAGAGGTCATCGCCGAGCACCCCGTGCTGCTCAACCGTGCTCCGACGCTGCACCGCCTGGGCATCCAGGCGTTCGAGCCGCAGCTCGTCGAGGGCAAGGCCATTCAGCTGCACCCGCTCGTGTGTGAGGCGTTCAACGCCGACTTCGATGGTGACCAGATGGCCGTGCACCTTCCGCTGAGTGCGGAGGCGCAGGCCGAGGCGCGCATCCTGATGTTGTCGTCGAACAACATCCTGTCGCCCGCGTCGGGTCGCCCGCTGGCCATGCCGCGTCTGGACATGGTGACCGGTCTGTACTACCTGACCACCCTCAAGGAGGGCGCGGCAGGCGAGTACACCCCGGCAACCGACGACGACATCGAGCGTGGCGTCTACTCGAGCCCGGCTGAGGCCATCATGGCCGTCGACCGCGGTGCGCTCACCGTGCAGTCGCGCATCAAGGTGCGTCTGACCGATCAGCGTCCGCCTGCCGACATCGAGGCCGAGCAGTTCCCGGATGGCTGGAAGTTCGGTCAGCCGTGGGACGTCGTGACGACGCTGGGGCGCGTGCTCTTCAACGAGCTGCTCCCCGTCGAGTACGCGTATGTCGACGAGCAGATGCCGAAGAAGCGTCAGGCTGCGATCATCAACGATCTCGCAGAGCGCTACCCGATGATCGTTGTCGCGCAGACCGTCGACAAGCTCAAGGACGTCGGCTTCTACTGGGCTACCCGTTCGGGTGTCACCGTGTCGATGGCCGACGTGCTCGTGCCGCCGGCCAAGGCTGAGATCCTCGAGCGTTACGAGGAGCGGGCCGACGGACTGGAGCGCAAGTTCCAGCGTGGTGCTCTCACCCCGGATGAGCGTCGTGACGCTCTGGTCGAGATCTGGAAGCAGGCCACCGAGGAAGTCGGTAAGGCCATGGAGGACTACTACCCCGACGACAACCCGATCACCATGATCCCGAAGTCCGGCGCGACCGGAAACATGACGCAGGTGCGAAACCTGTCGGGCATGAAGGGTCTGGTGACCAACCCGAAGGGTGAGTTCATCCCGCGTCCGATCAAGTCCTCGTTCCGCGAGGGTCTGACCGTCGCCGAGTACTTCATCAACACGCACGGTGCTCGTAAGGGTCTGGCCGACACCGCACTTCGTACGGCCGACTCGGGTTACCTGACCCGTCGTCTGGTCGACGTCAGCCAGGACGTCATCGTCCGCGAGACCGACTGTGGCACCGAGCGCGGCATCAACGTGTTGCTCGGCGAGAAGCAGCCGGATGGTTCGATCATCCGCGACGCGCACGTCGAGACCTCGGCGTACGCCCGCACCCTGGCCGCCGACGCGGTCGAC
>NZ_BAFC01000132.1 GCF_000248055.1 Gordonia sputi NBRC 100414
CGCGCTGACCATAGTGCTCTGGGTCGTCGCGATCGCGGCGCACGTCGCCATCAGCCTGGTGGTGCCGGTGCTCTTCGGCGACGGCCTACAGCACGGGATGGGCGGACTCGACGGCGCGAGCATCATGATCTACCTCGCGATCAGCCTCGGCGCCCAGGCCGTGGTCACCAGCGGCAAGGTCGCCGAACACCACCGGACGCACAGCGCCGCGACGCGGTGAGCGGGTGGTCTCGACAAGCTCGACCAGCGGTAGGGCTCGCCCAGCGGGGCGGGCCCTTTCCGCTGATTGAGCTGGCCGCGAGCGGAGCGAGCTGCCGAGTCGAAATCACCAGCGGCACAGCTCGATGGGCGGGTGGTCTCGACAGGCTCGACCAGCGGGTGCAGCTCGACCAGCGGTTAGGGCTCGACCAGCGGGTGGGCCTTCTCCGCTGATTGAGCCGGCCGCGAGCGCAGCGAGCAGCCGAGTCGAAATCACCTGCGGCCCAGCTGGGTTGGCGGGTGGTCTCGACAGGCTCGACCAGCGGGTGCAGCTCGATCGGCGGTGGACGTTCCTATAGTCCGTCAAGTGGTGTGGGCGTGGTTGTTTTGGTTGGTGTCCCAGGCGGTGAGGTCTGCTTTGAGGGCGTAGAACAGTTCGCGGGCGACGTAGCGTTTCACAGCACGGAT
>NZ_BAFC01000131.1 GCF_000248055.1 Gordonia sputi NBRC 100414
CAACACGCGGTAGAGGCTTCTCGACATGAAGTGGACTCCGAGTCGCAGGAAGTGTGGAATCGTGCACCCTCGTTGTCACTATAAGCACGGGGAACCTTCCTGTCGTCGGATAGGGAGATCCCGGTAAATGTGTGCTCAATCGCTAAAAGTGGGTGCTGCAGCACCCACATCCTTCGATTCGACACACATGTGGGCTCTGTCTGCAGCAGTGCTGGGCGGCCGACCGGGAATAACCCCAGAACGCGCCCCCAGAACAAAAACCGCGGCCCCGCAACCGAATTCGGTTGCGGGGCCGCAGTGGTCGTTTGTGACGCTCGTCGACCAACGGATCAGAAAGCCGCTTCGTCGAGCTCCATCACGTCGTTGTCGATGTTCTCGACGACGCCGCGGACCGAGGTCAGCAGCGGCAGCATGTTCTTGGCGAAGAAGCTCGCAACCGCGACCTTGCCGTCGTAGAACGCCTTGTCGCCATCGGCGGCACCCTCGTCGAGTTTGGTCAGCGCGACCTCGGCCTGCTTGAGCAGCAGCCAGCCGATGAGCAGATCGCCGACGGCCATCAGGTAGCGCACCGAGCCGAGGCCGACCTTGTAGAGCTGCGTCGCGTCTTCCTGCGCACCCATGAGGTAGCCGGTCAGCGTTGCGGTCATCGACTGCACGTCCTCGAGCGCGGTCTTCAGCAGCGCACGCTCGGTCTTGAGGCGACCGTTGCCTGCCTCCGAGTCGATGAACGTCTGGATCTGCCCGGCGACGTGGGCGAGCGCCTGGCCCTTGTCGCGAATGATCTTGCGGAAGAAGAAGTCCTGCGCCTGGATGGCAGTGGTGCCCTCGTAGAGCGAGTCGATCTTCGAGTCGCGGATGTACTGCTCGACCGGGTAGTCCTGCAGGAAGCCGGAGCCGCCGTAGGTCTGCAGCGACTCGGTCAGCGTGCCGTAGGCGCGCTCGGAGCCGACGCCCTTGACGATCGGCAGGAGCAGGTCGTTGACGCGGTGAGCCATAGCGGCATCGGCGCCGGAGACGATCTGAGCCGCAGCCTCGTCCTGGTGCGACGCGGTGTAGAGGTACACGGCGCGCAGACCTTCGGCGTATGCCTTCTGGGTCATCAGCGCACGACGCACGTCAGGGTGATGCGTGATGGTCACGCGCGGAGCGGTCTTGTCGGTCATCTGGGTCATGTCTGCACCCTGGACGCGCTCCTTGGCGTAGTCGAGTGCGTTGAGGTAACCGGTCGACAGGGTCGAGATCGCCTTGGTGCCCACCATCATTCGAGCGTGCTCGATGACGTCGAACATCTGCGCAATGCCCTTGTGGACCTCGCCGACGAGCCAGCCCTTGGCGGGTACGCCGTGCTGACCGAATGTGACCTCACATGTGGCCGAGACCTTCAGGCCCATCTTGTGCTCGACGTTGGTGACGAAGACGCCGTTGCGCTCACCGAGCTCGCCGGTCTCGTGGTCGAAGTGGAACTTCGGAACGAAGAACAGCGACAGTCCCTTGGTGCCGGGACCCGCGCCCTCGGGGCGTGCGAGCACCAGGTGGAAGAGGTTCTCGGTCATGTCCTGATCGCCCGAGGTGATGAAGCGCTTCACACCGTCGATGTGCCAGGTGCCGTCTTCCTGCTCGGTGGCCTTGGTGCGGCCTGCGCCGACATCCGATCCGGCGTCGGGCTCGGTCAGCACCATGGTGGCGCCCCAGCCGCGCTCGGCGCAGATCTGTGCCCACTTCTTCTGCTCGTCGGTGCCATTGTCGTAGAAGATCTCCGAGAATCCTGCGCCTGCGGAGTACATGAACAGTGCGGGGTTGGCGCCGAGGATCATCTCGCCGAGCGCCCAGTACAGCGAACGCGGAGCGGGCATGCCGCCGAGGTCCTCGTGCAGACCCACCTTGTCCCAGCCGGCCTCGATGTAGGCGTTGTACGACTTCTTGAACGCCTCGGGGATCGTGACGCTGTGCGTCTCGGGGTCGAAGGTCGGGGGATTGCGGTCGCCCTCGGCGAACGAGTCGGCGATGACGCCCTCTGCCAGGTTCTTCACCTCGCGGAGCATGTCGACGGCGGTCTCGTGGTCGAGATCGCCGAACTCTCCGGATTCGAGGACCTTGTCGAGTTCGAACACGTCGAAGAGGTTGAACTGCAGGTCGCGCATGTTGCTCTTGTAATGACCCATTGCTGGTTCCTTCTACTAGACCTGGCATATAAGCCGCGGGCTGACGATCGTCGGGCGTGTCGAGGTGAGCGTCGGGAAAGTGCGTGGTTTTCAGGTTGACGCGGACACCAAGTTACTCGCCAGTAACCCCAGTTTACCGTGTGGTGCAACACCCTCACAACCTCAACGCGTGTGAGCGTGCTCGCAATTGCAAGCAGTGTGGGCGAAGATCTCGACGGCGGGCGGTCAGAGGCCTTCGCGCAGGTAGGACAGGTCGGCGGGGATGCCCTCCGCGGGTGTCTCGAGAATCAGCGGCGCATCGGCGACCCGGGCGACCTCGACGAGGACGTCGGGATCGATGTGACCCGACGCAAGATTCGCGTGGCGGTCGCGACCGGAGTCGAACTCGTCGCGTGAATTGTTCAGATGAACCAGGTCGATCCGGCCGGTGATGGCACGCACCCGCTCGACGAGGCCGACGAGGTCTTCGCCACCGGCCCACGCGTGGCAGGTATCCAGGCAGAATCCGGCCTGCTCGAAATCGCCGACCGCATCCCACAGTCGGTCGATGGCCTCGAGGGTCCTGGCCATGGCGTGATCGCCGCCCGCGGTGTTCTCGATCAGGATCGGCACGCCGAAGCCGCCCTTGTCCTGCTGACGGTCGAAAAGCTTGCGCCAGTTGGCAAATCCCTCGGCGGCGTCTTCGCCATCACGAAGGTGACCGCCATGTACGACGAGGCCGAAGGCCCCCAGTTCGGCTGCGGCGTCGGCTTGCTGTTCGACGGCCTTGCGCGATGGCATCCGGAGACGGTTGTTCAGACTCGCGACGTTGATCTGATAGCTCGAATGGACCACGACGTCGATGGGCGACTCGCGGATCTGCTGGGCCTCCGGATGTGGCTGCGGCTTCTTCCAGCTCTGCGGGTCGGTGACGAACATCTGGAAGACGTCGATCCCGAGTTCCTCTGCGGTCTCGAGTGGTGCGGCGTCTTCACGCAGGTGGGCTCCGATGCGCATGGCACCAACGATAGTGACCGGCTCCGACAGCAACGATAGTGACCGTCTCCGACGGCGATCGACTCCGGGAGGGCGACGTGTGGTCAGTCGCCGAGTCCTGGCTCGGTTTCGATCGTGATCGGCACGCCGCTGGCGATCAACAGCCGACACGGCGCCTCGGTGTCGCGGTAGAGATGCAGCCACTCGTGACCCGCGCCGTGTTCGTAGACCTTGTCCAGCGCGCGGTTGAGTCGAGCCTCCGCCTCCTTGGTGATCAGGTAGCGCTGATCGCCGTAGCGGAGAAAACGGTTGGGCATGAAACCTCCCGGCGCCTACTGCCACATCGCTGTGATGCGCATCACCAGTGTAGGAAGTCTTTGCTGTGTATGTGCCGTCAACGGGTGGCAAACACCCCGTAACCGTCCGGTGTTCACTAGGGTGACAAACAGTTAAGGATGGACGGCGTTCCATCGTGTTTGTCGAGCGCGACGCGTCAGCATCCGTTCGACCGATGGAATCAGGATTGACCGCTTGAGCGTAGAAGACGCGATACGGCCCCCGAGGCGAGACGCAGGCGACGACGACTCGGACGAGCCGGCGACGATGGGACCTGTCCTCGACGACGTCGCCGACGCAGCCGAACTCGAGGCTGAGCCGGAGAAGCGGCGGGACCTGACCCTCGTCCGACGCATCGCCATCCTGGCCTGGATCGCGTTCATGGGCTACGAGTTCTCTGTCTACGGCCTCGCCTTCGACCGCACGCGACTGATCGTCCTGCTCTGCCTCGGGCTGTTCGCGGCGAGTATCGGCCGACGTCGAGCAATCACTGTGCTCATCGACTGGGCGCCGTTCGCGCTGGTCCTGCTCCTCTATGACTGGACGCGCGACGTCGCCCGAATCGTCGACATGCCGACGCACTGGCACCTCGCCGCCGACGTCGACCATGCGATGTTCGGCGTGGTTCCGACCGTCTGGTTGCAGAGCCACCTGAAAGAGCCGTCGGCGCCGTGGTGGGAGATCATCACCAGCGTCGTCTACATGTCGTACTTTGTGGTGCCGTACGCCGTCGCCGCTGTGCTGTGGTTGCGCGACCGCTCGTCGTGGCGTCGCTTCGCGGCGTGCTTTGTTGCCGCGACGTTCCTCGGGCTTGTCGGCTACACGCTGGTGCCTGCAGCCCCGCCGTGGGCTGCTGCACGTTGCACGTCCGAGCAGGTCGTCGACGGCCCGCGTGATGCCGAGTGCATGACGACGCCTGAGGCGACGACGCCGGGAGGCATCCTCGGTCCGACCGATCCGCATCATCCCGGCGCACAGCCCTACGTCGAGCGCATCTCGGCGCGCGGCTGGGAGTACCTCAACATCCACGTGGCGTCGAATCTGATCGAAGTGGGACAGGGGAAAGCCAATCTCGTCGCGGCGATCCCATCGCTGCACGCGGGTCTGACCATGCTGCTCGCCCTGTTCATGTGGCCACGGGTGAAAGCGCTGGGAAAAACGCTGTTCATGGGGTACGCGTTCGCGATGGCGTTCACGCTCGTCTACACCGCGGAGCACTACGTCTTCGACGTGTTGCTCGGATGGGCACTCGCCGCGACCGTGATTGCCGTCTACACGCTGATCGACCGTCGATTCATCCTGCCGCGACAGCGACGGCGCGCCGAGCAGGACAGCGCTGAGTTGGAGAGCGCTGAGCGGGAGAGTGCCGGGCAGGACAGCGCTGAGCGGGAGAGTGCCGGGCAGGAGAGTGCGGCGGGCGCCTGAAAGCTCGCACGCCGGTAATCTGGTCGCCGTGGCCGCATCGCGTAGACGGGTGAGTGGTCGCCGACGTTTGGTACGACGCTTGGCGACGAGGCCCGCACGGCTTGGCTTCGCGGGTCTACTCGTGTTGGCCGTCGTCGTGATGCACGGTCTGGTCGGCCCGACTCATGCCGAGCTGCCCGCAGCGCCTCCCATGCACGCCGGCATGCAGATGGGGCCGTCGACAGGCGCTGACTCGCAGATGTCGTCGGGCGACCATTGCGCCGTCCTCGGTCATCACTGTCTGTCCCTGCGCGCCATCGACTTTCCCACGATCGAACCGGCGGTCGTCGGAGTGCTGGTGTTCGCCGCACTGCTACTCGCGCTGGCAACTGTGTGGATGCCCGCTGTTCGCAGGCTAGGCCGTCCGCCGCCGTGGGCGATCCGAGATCACCTGTGTCTGAACGTGATTCGCTGCTGATACGACGACTTCTGGTCCCGCTTGCACCGGGGCCGAGTTCAGCACGTCACAACAAGACAAGGAAACCATGATGTCCAGCAACACAATTCGTCGTACCCGCATGCTCGCTGCGTGCGCAGGTATCGCCGCGGTCGTCGGGATCGCGGGGTGTTCGACGTCCGACAGCGGGTCTGATAGTGCATCGTCGACCAGTACTGAGGCGAGCCGAAACGCCACGTCGTCGCAGAGTGCGTCGGCCGACTCGACCAAGCACAACGCCGCCGACGTGACGTTCAACCAGATGATGATCCCGCACCATCAGCAGGCCATCGCAATGGCAGATCTCGTGCCGTCGCGCACCGAGAACACCGCCGTTCGTGAGTTGGCGACACAGATCAAGAACGCTCAACAACCCGAGATCGACCAGATGACACAGAGATTGGCGTCGTGGGGAGTCTCTACCGCTCCCGACTCACAAGGTACCGAGAATCAGGGGTCCATGGATCACGGCACTATGGACCACGGTTCGATGGATATGGGTAACGGTGGCGGGGGCATGGGCATGATGTCTGCTCAGGAGATGACCGCCATGGAGAACGCGCGCGGCCAGGAGTTCGACACACTGTGGCTGAAGGGAATGATCGCGCATCACCAGGGAGCGATCGACATGGCCAAGACCGAGCTGGCCAACGGGATCGACCCGGCGTCGCGAGCGCTCGCCGAGCAGATCACCACGTCGCAGCAAGCCGAGATCGACCGCATGCGCTCGATGCTCGGGCAGTGAGTTCGACGGCCGGATCGCGACTGGTCCGGTGCTGATCCGGCACTGATCCGGCCTTGAGATGAGCCGACGGTCGGTGGGCGCCCCAGCTCGCCGGCCGTCGCGCTCACTCGCGCCTGCGCTCAGTCCCAGTCCGCGCTCAATCCCGCAGCTGTCAATCCCGCCGCAGCGGCAACCGCATCAAGTAGACCTGGTAGCCCACCGAGACCGAGTACGTGAAGTACAGCGTGCTGCCCTGCGACCACGGATGGATGAAGGGTGCGTACCCGGTCAGCGGATTGTTCATCGGCACGACCAACTCGCCGGACGTCCACGGGCCGACCGGATCGTCTGCGGTACGCATCACCACGCCGTTGTCGCTCTGGCCGAGCGAGATGAACTTACCGAGATAGCTGTTGTAGGCCACCGACATCTCGCCGGTCGGTGCGGGCATGACGGGGGTGGCCGCCGAAGGATTGCCTCGTGCCCAGTTTCCGTACGAGAAGTAGTCGTAGGCACCGAGGTTCTCGATGTCCTTGGCTTTCACCCGTGCGAGGTACACCGCCCCGAAGCGGCCGTCGGGGGTCCCGTAGGTGTAGACGGTGTCGCCGACCTTGAGGAACGCGGCCATCTGGAACTTCTTGTTTCCACCGCCGTTGGGTCGGAAGGCGTTGAGCGCGCGCCAGTTGTTGCCGTTGTCGTCCGACACGACGAGTCCCGACCAATTCGTGTACCAGACCCCCGGCTGTCCCCAGTGCTTGACCGACATCACGCTCATGTACTGCTTGCCGTTCGCGGCGACACCCGCGGTCGGGATGATCGTGATCTCCTTGCGCAGATCGGGCTTCAGGAGTCGCTTGGCCTGCCTGGGTGGACCTGCGTGGCCGGTGAAGGTCATGCCGTCGGAGAGGTTGCGATCGGTGCTGCGCAGCAGGGCGTTGGACTGCCAGTACCAGAGCTGCCCGTAGAGCAACGACCACCCGTTGAACGTCTGGGTGTCGCCGAACGCGGCGAGGATTTCTCCATTGCCGTTGTCCCACATGGTGCCGAGGTCGGTGCCGTAGATGTTGTAGCGGCCGGGGGTGTCGTTGATGGAACCCGGTCCGGTCAGGCGCGCGACCATGGTCGCCTCACCTGCGGCGTAGGTGGCAGCCGACGCCGCGGGAGCCATTACCGTACCGATGGTCACCGTCGTCGCAGCGACTGCGACGACCGCCGCGATGACCTTCCTTCGCGCCGCCACGCGCACCTTCCGACCACGCCAGCCCACTGCCATGGCGTGACCTTATCAAGACCTAACGGTTACCTCGCGCCGTAGTGCGCGGTTCTCACCGATTAGTGGACAATCACGCCTCACGATATCGATCAGTGAGATCGATGCTGGTGAAATCGATCTCCGCGGCAGCGTTGTTGACCGCGGTGACAATCCCCATTCCGAACATTCCGTGCGAATCAAACAATCCAGCAGTACCGATGGAAATGCCGTCACTCTCGAGGTGGCTGTCGGCTTCGACGCCCATCCAGTCGCCCTGCGGAAGGCGTGCGAGTTCGACGCTGAGGTCGCAGTTGATGAAGCCGATACCGCTCGACCCCCAGTTCGTGACAAGACTCGTCGACTCCGCAGCGGTCACGGCCTTCACGAATGAGGTCGCCGGTTCGCCGTCGATCGCGGGCAGCGGATGCGACCAGAGCCGTTTGCGCCCGCCGTTCTGGTGCGCGCCCATATCCGTGTTCCAGGCGCTGTTCGACGCTCCCGGGATCCCGCCGGATTCCGACGCGTCGGTCGCATCTCGATCGGGTGTGCCTGCATCTGGGGCACCTTGATCGGGGGCACCTCGATCGGGGGCATCTCGATCGGGGGCATCGGACGAGAAGCGAGACATGAGATCGGTGTCGGGGATGGGATCGGTCGGCGGTCGAAACGTGACGGCCCCGTCGGGCCGCTGCCACCGTGTGCCCGGGGGATTCACCGACGTACGGAGGAACACGGTCGTCGCCCGCGCCACGACGACTTCATCGGCACCAGCCGTATCCGAGTCGGAGATATTCGGGGACTCACTTTGCACGACGTCGAGCTCGGCGACCCGGATTCGACGACCCGCGCGGACGAGTCGGCCACGGGTGAATGTCGGCACTTCCCGTGCCACCTTGAACATGTCGATGGTGAAACGCGCCGGCCGAAAGCCGTCCTCGCCGAACTGCTGCTCGACGCGATGCGCGGCGAGCGCACACACCGCGGGCCCGTTGAGAGTGCCCGTCGCCCACAGGCTCAACGCGTACGACGTGGGCGTCACGACGCCGCTGTCGGATGACGCTGTCGAGCTGTACGAGGTAAAAAATGCGCTAGTTTTCGACACGAATCACTTTTACCCGCACGTGCACACTCGCACGAAACCGCCCCGGGGCACCGCGCTTTCACTCACTTGCGTCCGAATCGCGTCAGAACGCCCGCCGCGGGGATAAGGTGAGCGCATGACCTTTGCGCCATATGCAAAACAGATCCCCGACGAATTGATCGGCTCCATTCGGAGCGCCATGATCGTGACATCGATCATCGGCATCGTGCTCGGCATCATCGCGGTTGTGTGGCCTTCGGCAACGGTGGTCGTGCTCGCGGTTCTCTTCGGTATCGCGCTCATCGTTGCGGGATTGTTCCGCATCTACGTGGCGTTCTCGGCAAAGGTCCTCGGTACGGGCTGGCGCATCCTCACCGGAATACTCGGCTTTCTGGTTCTGGTCATGGGCATCATTGCCCTGTTCAGTCCCGCGAATGCGGTCTGGTTCCTCGCGCTCTTCATCGGTTTCGCGTGGCTTTTCGACGGAATCGGCGACCTGGTGACCGCGTTCTCGAAGACCGCGCACGCCCCGACGTGGTACCTCATCCTCACCGGCGTGATCTCGATCCTGGCAGGTCTCGTGCTGCTGATCGGCTCGTCGCTGTGGGCGCTGAGCGTGCTGGTGTGGGTCGCGGGAATCTTCCTCATCGTCATCTCGGTTGTCACGCTGTTCAACCTTCCCAAGAAGGTCTCCGACCAGCCGGCGGTCTGATCTCTCCTGTCCTGTCCTCAAGCGGTGGCTCCCCGGCAACGGGGAGCCACCGCTTTTCGTTGGACGGCCGGTCCACTTCTGAGTTGTGCAGCCACTGTCGTGCAGCCACTGTCGTGCAGCCACTGTCGTGCAGCCACTAGTCGTGCTGCCACTCAGTCGTGCCAGGGCGCGATCGGGTTGCCCTGCCAACGGGTGTGCGCGGGCACCACGTCGCCACGCATGACCAACGACGCCGGGCCGACGGTCGCAGATTCGCCGAGTCCTGACGCCGGTAGCGCGACGCAGTGGGGTCCGAGCGTCGCACCGTCGGCGAGGACTACGCGGTCGATGGCCATGACCCGATCGTGGAACAGGTGCGTCTGTACGACACAGCCGCGCTCGACGGTTGCGCCCGCACCCAGCGACACGAGGTCGGCCTCAGGGAGCCAATAGGTTTCGCACCACACGCCCTTGCCGATCTGTGCGCCGAGGAGCCGGAGCCACAGATTGAGAATTGGGGTTCCGGTCGCGGCGTTGGCAAACCACGGTGCCGCAACCGTTTCGACGAAGGCGTCGGAAAGCTCGTTGCGCCACACGAAAGAACTCCACAGCGGATGTTCGGAGACCTCGATACGTCCGACGACGGCCCACTTCGCCGCTGCCGCAATGCAGCACGCGATGGCGCCGCACAACACCAACAGCAAACCGCTGACCAGACCGGCGATGACGTAGTTCGCCTGCTGGGCGATGTACTGCAGGCTCAACAGCATGAAGATGCCGAGCCCGAACGAGATCATCACCGGGATCAATCGCAGCGTCTCGATCACTGCGCGTGCGACTTTGAGGCGCATGGGCGGGTCGAACGTCCTCGACGTGTCGGTTTCCGCGGCGGTGCGTCGAAGTCGAATCGGCGGACTACCAAGCCAACTCGACCCCGACTTCGCTCGGTCGGGAGCGGCGGACAGCACTGCGACGAGACCGTTCTTGGGCACTTTGCGGCCGGGCGCGGCCATTCCGGAGTTGCCGAGGAACGAGCGTTTGCCGATCTTGACGTCGTCGATGTGCATCCAGCCACCGCCGAGCTCGTACGAGGCGACCATGGTGTCGTCGGCGAGGAACGCGCCGTCGGCGATGGTCGTGAATTTCGGCAGCACGAGGGCCGTCGAAATCTCGGTTCCCTTACCGACTTTCGCGCCGAGGATGCGGAACCACCACGGTGTCAGCAGCCCGGCATAGAGGGGGAACAGGTAGGTGCGGGCGGAGTCGAGCAGTCGCTCGGTCATCCACACCTGCCACCCTGTGCGGGAACGCACGGGGTGATAGCCCTTTTCCAGACCGAGTGACATCGCGCGCACGAGGACCGCGGTGATCGCTGCGAACACCGCGAGGCTCACGATGGCCGCGGCGGGTAGCAGGATCAGCGAACGGATTGCGACGTCGCGGAGCCGGTCGGCGTGCAGCGCCCATGTCCCGATGACGAGTAGGCCGACTCCCAGCGAGATCAGGGGGATGGCGGCGAGAACCATCGAGGAGAGTCCGTAGACGGGCACCCAGAAACTTGCGCGACGGGGACGGTGATCGGGCCACGAATGCGTCGCCTTACCGATCTTCACAGCGGGCGACCCGGCCCACTGCTGCCCGGCCTTGACCCGACCGAACACCGCGGAACCCGGACCCACCTCGGCGTCTTTGCCGACGACGGCGCCGGGAGCCAGCGTCGATCGTGCACCGATCGTCGCACCGCGTTTGATCACGATCTCGCCGATGTGGACGAGGTCGCCGTCGATCCACCAGCCGGCGACGTCGACCTCTGGTTCGACGGACGCGCCGTCGCCGATGGTCAGTTTTCCGGTGACCGGCGGGATCGTGTGCAGGTCGACGCCGCGCCCCACGGACGAGCCCAGCGCGCGTGCCAGATAAATCATCCACGGCGCACCCGACAGATTGGCGGCGCCACTGGCGACAAGGAGTCGCTCGGCGACCCAGAGTCGGATATGCACGTTGCCGCCGCGGGGATAGGTACCCGACTCGACGCCGCCGAGCAGGATGCGTGATCCGATCGCAGCGATGACCATCCGACCGGGCGGGGTGATGAAGACCAGGAACGCGACGAGCACGACCCACCAGTTGACCTCGACGAGCCAGGGCACCGAGACGTCGAGCCTGCGGGCGGCCCACGCACCCACGTTGTTGACGACGCCGAGCCACGTCGCCCACTGCAGTCCGGTCAGCGTCGACAGCGGCACCGACAGGAGCAGCTGCGCGAAACCGGTGGCTGCGGGTGTCGGTTTCACCTCACGCGGGTCGACGACCTCCGCGGCCGCGGTCTCGCCGAGGAACTCCGCGAGTGAGCCCAACCGCGGATGGTCGTAGAGGTCGGCGACAGTGATTTCCGGGTAGCGCTCGCGCACGGCCGTCACCAATTGCGCAGCGGCGAGCGAGCCGCCGCCCTCGGCGAAGAAGTCGGTCTCGGCACTGGTCACGGTTGCGCCGAGGACATCGGTCCACCGCGCGGCCAGCCACGCTTCGGTGCCGCTGAGGTCGCTTGCGTCCTCGTCGTCGGAATTGTCGGTGCCCGGTAGCGGCCACGGCAGGGCGTCGCGGTCGACCTTGCCCGACGTTCTGGTCGGCAGTTCGTCGACGAGCGCGAGTCTCGGGATCATCGGTGCGGGAAGTTGTTCTGCGAGAAGGCGATGCGCGTTCGCGACGTCGAACTCGGGGTCGGGGGAGACGAGGTATCCGACAAGCAGACTGTTGCCCGCGGCCGTCTTTCGCACCGCTGTTGCCGCGCCGCTCACCCCGGGAAGGTGTTGGAGTGCGTTGTCGATCTCGCCCAACTCGATTCGCCTGCCGCCGACCTTGACCTGATCGTCGGCGCGGCCGCCGAATACCAGACCCTCACGGTCGAGGCGTACCAGATCGCCACTGCGATAGGCGCGCTCCCAGCCGAGAGTGGGCATGGGAGCGTACTTTTCGGCATCCTTGGCCGGGTCGAGATAGTGCGCAAGGCCGACGCCACCGATGATCAGCTCACCGGTTTCGCCTTCGGCAACGGGCAGTCCGTCTGCTCCGACGACGGCGAGATCCCATCCGGGTAGGGGCAGACCGATACGGATTGGACCCGGTCCGCCCAGCAACGCTGCACACGCGACGACCGTCGCCTCGGTGGGACCGTAGGTGTTCCACACCTCGCGGCCCTCGACGGCGAGTCGGTCGGCGAGTTCGGGCGGACACGCCTCGCCACCGAAGATCAACAGCCGGACGGCTTCGAGTGCCTCCGGTGGCCAGAGTGATGCGAGGGTCGGCACCGTCGAGACGACTGTGATGTCGCGGGCGACGAGCCACGGTCCGAGGTCCATGCCGCTGCGCACCAGCGACCGAGGCGCGGGAACGAGACACGCACCGTGACGCCACGCGAGCCACATCTCCTCGCACGAGGCGTCGAAGGCCACTGATAGGCCCGCGAGTACGCGGTCGCCCGGGCCGAGTGGTTCGTCGCGGCAGAACATCGTCGCCTCGGCGTCGACGAATGCGGCGGCGTTGCGATGCGTGACCGCGACACCCTTGGGCGTTCCGGTCGATCCTGACGTGAAGATGATCCACGCATCGTCGCCCGGGGTGGGGCGGTTGGCGTCCGGCGAGTCGGTCGGGGCTGATTCTGGAGTCGTCGCGTCTGGAGTTGTCGCGTCTGGGGCTGCTGCATCCGGAGCTGTTGCGTCAGGAGATGAGGAAGCGGCGTCTACGTCGGGGGATGCGCCTGCTGTGACGTCTATCCCCACTGCGTCTGTGAGGTGCATCCTCGCTGCGTCTGTGACGTGTATTCCCTCAGCGTCGGCGATCGCGTCGACCTTCGCTTCGCCGAAGACGAGCGTTGCGCGTTCTTCCGGGTCGTCGGCGTCGACCGGAACGTAGGCGGCGCCGGCGTAGAGCACCGACAGAATCGCGGTGTAGAGGTCGCGTGAACCGGACGGCATCCGGATGCCGACCCGCGAACCACGGTGTACCCCGAGTTGCGCCAACCGTGCCGCGCCGCGTCGTACTACCGCGCTGAGCTGCGAATATGTGAGGATTTGGTCGCCGTCGTCGATGGCGGGAGCGTCGGGATACCGCGCGGCGGTGGCGTCGAGGATGTCGCACAGCGTGCGTGCAGGCGCCGCCTTGGCCGACAGCAGAAACTCGGCGGGGATGGAGTGTGGCAACCCGAGTGGACTCGGACCCGTCTCAATCACGCCGGGTACCGCCGATACGCGAGAGCGAATGTTGACCCTGATGTGGATGCGTGCGAATCAATGGTGTCGCTGACATGGCTGCTGTGGAGTGTCCTAGCTCTCTGATTCGCGCGGCTGGTGAAATCGCGCTCGGAACTCGCGGCGCGAGACTGTCGGTCTTCCGAAACGGGTGTAGCTTCACATTCATCGGTTCCGAACACACTGTAGGTAATTGCCGGGTAGGTAATTGCACTGCAGGTGGTCGCACTGTGGGAAAGCCCCTCGTGGGAAGACTCTGTGCAGGAATACTAGCCAGGGGATCCGGGCCGTGGTTGCCGTCGACGCCGCCACACGATTCTGATCGCGCATCACTTTCTCGCGGTTGGGTTGGGGTGAGGAGAAACAGCATGCCAATTGTGCATCACCGAAAGGCGAGTGCGCTCTCGTACCCACTGTGGTTTGCGACTCGCGCACTCTTGAAACCGACGCTCGCGCTATGGCCGTTGAACCGGCCGGGGATGGCGGGGCTCTTCTTGATCGACCGCCTGTTCGCCGGCGCGCCCGAACCGAGGCACGTCGTTCGTGAGCGGATGGAACTCGCGGGCCGTCCCACCGAGGTGGTCATGCCGAGCGGACCGTCGCGACGCGACGCCGACACCGCCATCCTCTATCTGCACGGCGGCGCATTCGTCGTCGGCGGTCTGGGAACGCACCGCTCCATCGTCGGCCGACTCGCGAAGGCATGCGCACTGCCGGTCTTCTCGCTCGAATACCGCCAGCTACCGAAGGCGGGCGTCGGGACGTCGGTCGACGACGCCATGGCCGCCTACCGCGAACTGCTCAATGAGTGGGGATATCGACGGTTGATCGTCGCGGGCGACTCGGCGGGTGGATTCCTCGCCATGAAGGTCGCCGAGGGCGCGCACACCGCCGGTCTGCCGACGCCTGCTGCCCTCATCGGGTTCTCTCCGTTGCTCGACCTCGATCTGGGCACCAACCCCGATCGCAGCAGCCGCTCCGACGCTTATCTGCCGATGGGCAAGATGGCGCGGCTCGTCCCGCTGCTCAACAAGGGGCCGGTGCCACTGCGCGGCGCTCGTCGCGCCGCAGACATCGACGCCGAGGCGTTCCCACCGACCGTGATGATCACGGCTGAGAACGAGATGCTCGAAACCGACGTGATCGAACTGGTCGAACGGCTCGACGAGGCGGGTGTCGACGCCGTCGCGCACAGTTATGCCTGGCAGGTGCACGCGTTCCCGGTCATGAACGCCCGTCACCCCGAGACGCTCCACGCCCTCGAGACGACCGCCGCCTTCACCACGCAGGCGGTCCGCGACGCCAAGGCCGCCGACGCCCACGACGCCAAGGCGGCCGGCTGAGCCGGTCGAGCGGCTCCCGCTGGTCGAGCTTGTCGAGACCACCGCTGGTCGAGCTTGTCGAGACCACCGCTGGTCGAGCCGGCCCGCCGGTCGAGCGGCTCTCGCTGGTCGAGCTGAGCCCGCTGGTCGAGCTTGTCGAGACCACTCCGCCCCGCGTCGAGCGCCCAACCTCGTGGTCGTCGACATGGCGCGGCGTCGAACTGCCATAGTGGAGTGGCGCGGCAGACATCCCGCGCGGCGTCGACAAACAGGTGGTGGACAACGGTGAGTGCGACTGGGTCACATTCGGCTGGGGCAAGTAAGACCAAGACGGTCGGAGAGCTCTTCGGCTTCGACAGACTGATCGACGACCAGGAGCGGGCGATCGTCGACACCGTCCGCGACTTCGGCACCAAACGCCTGCGCCCCCACGTCGGCCAGTGGTTCGAGGACGGCACCCTCCCTGTTCGAGACCTCGCCCGTGAGTTCGGCAAGCTCGGCCTGTTCGGGATGCACCTCGAGGGCTACGGCTGCGCGGGAACGTCCGCAACCGAGTACGGACTCGCCTGCCTGGAGGTGGAGGCCGTCGACTCCGGTCTGCGTAGCTTCATGTCGGTGCAGGGATCGCTCGCGATGTACGCGATCCGCGCTTTCGGCAGCGACGAACAGCGCGAAGAATGGCTGCCCAAGATGGCCGCGGGCGAGGCGATCGGTTGCTTCGGTCTGACCGAGCCCGACTTCGGCTCCAACCCGGCGGGCATGCGGACCGTCGCGAAGCGCGACGGTGACGACTGGGTCATCAACGGCTCCAAGATGTGGATCACCAACGGCAGCGTCGCCGACGTCGCGATCGTGTGGGCACGCACCGATCTCGAAGAGGGGTCGCGTGGAGTGCGTGGATTCGTCGTCCCGACGGATACCCGCGGATTCCGCTCGATGGTCGTCAAGCACAAGCTGTCGCTGCGGGCGTCGATCACCGCCGAGCTGTCCTTTGAGGACATGCGGTTGCCCGCGTCGGCGATGCTCCCGGGCGTGACCGGCCTCAAGGGTCCGCTGAGTTGTTTGAACGAGGCGCGGTTCGGCATCGTGTTCGGTGTCGTCGGCGCTGCGCGCGACTGTCTGGAGAGCGCGCTCTCCTACACCGCCGACCGAGAGGTCTTCGACAAGCCGTTGTCGGGATACCAGATCAGCCAGACCAAGATCGCAGACATGGCGCTCGAGGTGGGCAAGTCATTCCTGCTCGCCATCCAGTTGGGGCGCATCAAGGACGAGAGCAAGATCGCACCCGAGCAGATCAGCCTCGGCAAGCTCAACAACGTCCGCGAAGCCATCGCTGTTGCCCGTGAATGTCGAACCCTGTTGGGCGCCAACGGCATCACACTCGAGTACCCGGTGATGCGGCACGCCAACAACCTCGAATCCGTGCTCACCTACGAAGGCACGAGCGAAATGCACCAACTGATGATCGGCAAAGCGCTGACCGGACAGGACGCCTTCCGGTGACCAATCCCCAATTCCAGCGCGCCGCACAGGGTTTCTCGCGCGGCATGGTGATCTTCGGCTCCGTCGTGCTCATGGTGTGCGTCGCGCTGCTCGTCGTCAACTGGTGGAGCAACCACCAGTGGCTGTGGGTGGTACTCGGTATCGCGATCATCGTCGTGAACATCGCGATGGTCGGGCTGACGTTCCGCAAAGCCAAACTCGCCCCGCCCATTCCGGACCGCGACGACGACGAGGACTAGCCGCCGCTTAGCCGGGCTCCGTCGCGCTCACCCCGCTAGCTGAGTAGGCCCGCCCAACCCGCTGGAGGTCCGCCGGTTCCGCTGGTTGAGCAGGCCCGCCCACCCCGCTGGCAGTCCGCCCCTCCCGTTGGTTGAGCAGGCCCGCCCACCCGGTCGGCAGTCCGCCGATTCCGCTGGTTGAGCAGGCCGCGAGCGTAGCGAGCAGCCGTGTCGAAACCACTACGCGCTCAGCCGCCCCTCCCGCCGGTTGAGCAGCCGTGTCGAAACCACTACGCACTCAACGTCTCCGGGCAGCACTCCGCCTGCTGCTCGGAGCTCCCGTCGGCGAACTGCGTGCGGTAGAGCTGCGCGTATCTTCCGTTGGCCGCCAACAGTGTTCGGTGATCACCACGTTCGACGACGCGCCCCGCTTCGATCACCACGATCTGGTCGGCGGCACGGATCGTCGACAACCGGTGCGCGATGACGATCGACGTCCGCCCCTCCAACGCCTCTGCCAAGGCTTCCTGAACCGCGGCCTCCGACGTCGAGTCCAGGTGTGCGGTCGCTTCGTCGAGGATCACCACGGCGGGGTGTGCCAATAGGAGTCGCGCGATGGTCATGCGCTGACGTTCGCCGCCCGACAGTCGGTACCCGCGTTCGCCGACGATCGTGTCGAGGCCGTCGGGCAGACTCGCGACCAACTCGTCGAGGCGTGCGCGTCGGAGTGCGTCCCAGATCGCATCGTCGGATGCATCGGGTTGAGCCAGAACGAGATTCGCGCGGACGGTGTCATGGAATAGATGTCCGTCTTGGGTCACCAATCCGACACTCCGGTGCACCGATTCGCTGCGCAGGTCTCGCACGTCGACGCCGTTGAGACGGATGGCGCCCTCGTCGACGTCGTACAGGCGGGTGGCCAGACTCGCGATCGTCGACTTGCCCGCGCCGGAACTGCCCACCAGCGCGACCATCGAGCCCGCCGGGACGTCGATGTCGACGTCGTGCAGCACCTGAGTCCCACCCCGACTGTCCAGTTGCGCAACCTCTTCCAGCGAGGCGAGTGAGACCTTGTCGGCGGAGGGATAGCCGAAGGAGACGTGGTCGAATCGCACGCTCACACCGTCGTCGGCGTCGGGAACGTCGGTGGCGTCGGGCTTGTCGTCGATCAGGGGTGCGAGGTCGAGTACCTCGAAGACCCGCTCGAAACTGACTAGCGCACTCATGATTTCGACTCGTGCGTTGGCGAGCGCCGTGAGTGGCGCATACATGCGGGTCAGTAAAAGTGCCAGTGCCACAACGGCTCCCGCCGAGAGATGCTGATGCACCGCGAGCCAGCCGCCGAGTCCGTAGACGAGCGCGAGAGCCAACGCCGACACCAACGTCAGTGCGGTGATGAACACACCCTGCAGCATGGCCCGTCGCACACCGATGTCGCGGACTCTGTCTGCGCGCGTGGCGAATTCACGACTCTCCAACGTCGGACTGCCGAACAGCTTCACCAACGTCGCGCCCGGTGCCGAGAAGCGTTCCGTCATCTGCGTCGACATCCGCGCGTTGTGCTCGGCGGCTTCATGGACAGGGCGGCCATCCGTCGAGCCATGCGTCGTGCGGGAATCACGAAGACAGGCAACAGAACCAACGCCAACAGCGTGATCTGCCAGCTGATCGCGAACATCACGCCGAGTGTCAACGCCAGCGTCACGATATTGGACACCACACCCGAAAGAGTGTCGCTGAACGCACGTTGCGCGCCGATGACGTCGTTGTTGAGTCGACTGTCGAGCGCGCCGGTTCGGGTACGAGTGAAGAAGGCGACGGGCATCTTCTGGACATGGTCGAAGACCGAGCGACGCAGATCCAGGATCAACCCCTCGCCGATGTGCGCCGACAACCAGCGCGTGCCGATTCCCGCGGCCGCCTCGGCGACGGCGATCAGCGCGATCAACACTGCGAGTCCGACGATCGTCCCGCCCGACCCGCCCTCACTGATCAGATTGACCACGCGCCCGGCAAGGATCGGGGTCACGACCGTCAGCACCGCGGTGCACACCGACAGCGCGAGGAACACGCCGATACGGGCGCGGTGTGGGCGCGCGAAGGTCATGATGCGACGCAGCGTGCTGCGCCGGTCACCGCGCAGCCGCTTGCGCGACGGCGAGTTCGACGACTTGTACATCATGTCCCAGGCGACGGACTGCATACTCATGACGTCCAGGGTAGAAGCTAAAGTTAGGTTTAAGTCCAGCCGAGCGTTGCGCTCATAGCGGACGGGCGTATGCGTGGGCATCGGAGAGCGCTGCTTGTCATACGCACACGCGAGAATGTGGGTCATGGCCAAGATTTATCCGATCAACGACTGGAACTCGATGCTCGCGTGGGTCGCCGAATCCCTCGACGACCAGCCGCCCGGCCTCGAGTTCAGTCTCGGGCCCAATGACGTCCAATTGGCCGATGACTGGGACGAGTTGGAGGCTGAGGTCGAAGAGGACGATCTCGACATCGACGACGAGGTCGACTTCGCCGCGCCAGACGCCGTCTGTGTGCAGGTCTATGTCCTGACTGACGGCATTTTTCTGGTGCGGAGGTCACGCACTGCGCTGCGGACACTGCGCTTCGTCGACCACGACGCGTCGTCGATGCCCATCGACATCTGGCAGGACGACGATCCGTTCGACGACTGCACCGACGGATACCTCTACACGCGCGATCGGCTACTCGCCGCCGAGGCGTGCATCAGTTGGTTCCGTGACAACTACGAGGCGCCTGATCGGACCGACCTCGGCTGTCACTACAGCTACGCCGTCGAACTCCCCCGCGGGCGGTCCGCCGACGCGATCACCCCGTGAGCCGCGCGCTGAGCCAACCCGCGACGTCACTGCGCGCCACCGCGGCCGTCGGCGTCGAGTGGTGCGTGAAGCCGTGTGGCGACGCGGGGTACACACGCAGCTCGACCTCGTTTCCCGCATCCGCGAGCCGCGTCGCCATGGCGCGGTTGTCGTCGACGAGGATGTCGTCGGAGCCGACGACGAGCAAGGCCGGCGGTAGGTCGTGAAGGTCGCCGAAGATCGGCGAGATGTCGGGCGGTGTCCGATCGTCGACGTGGCCGAGGTAGGCGTCGAGGAAGTACTCGTCGGCGATCATTCTGCCCGCGGGCGTCGTCGTGCTCAGGTCGTAGGTGCCGAACTGCAATGCAGCGCCGCAGAATCGGTGTGCAAGCCCGGCGTCACGCAGGCGAAGCAGAGTGGTCATCGCCAGTGTCGAGCCCGCCGAGAAGCCCATGAGTGCCAGTCGGTCAGTGCCGAATTCCTCTGGCGCGTAATCGATCAGCCACCGCGCGGCGACTTCGCAATCATCGAGTGCTGCGGGCCAAGGGTTTTCGGGAGCAAGGCGGTAGTCGACGCCGATGACCGCGACGCCGAGGCCATCGGCAAGCTCACGATTCCACACGTCGTCGTAGGCGGCCGAACCGAAGTAGAAGCCTCCGCCGTGCAGACTCAGGATCGCTCCGCGCGGCGGCTCGGTCGGCGTGATGACCCGCACCGGCACCGACCGTCCCGCGAATTCGGCGATGAGGTCGACGGCTTCCGGGTCGCGCGGTGCAGGACGCTCCGCGCGCTGCTCGCGAAGCCGATAAACCTCGACGTCGCTCTGGGGCCCACGCTTCGTGCGGCGCGGGTCGAGTTGTGTGGGATCCACGGGTACAAAAATGTACCCGTGGATCCCACACAACTGTCGGACCTGTTCCCTGAGTACGTTGGATCACATAGATGGTCGTCGGCAGTGAGGTGAAGGCATGGCACAGCAACTCAAGCTCGGATACAAGGCCTCGGCGGAGCAGTTCGCGCCCCGTGAGCTGGTGGAGATCGCCGTGGCGGCCGAGGAACACGGCATGGACTCGGTCGCCGTCAGCGACCATTTCCAACCGTGGCGCCACAACGGCGGCCACGCGCCGTTCTCCTTGTCGTGGATGGCTGCGGTCGGCGAGCGCACCAAGCGCGTACAGATCGGCACGTCGGTCCTGACCCCGACCTTCCGCTACAACCCCGCCGTCATCGCGCAGGCGTTCGCGACGATGGGCTGCCTCTATCCCGACCGCATCATGCTCGGCGTCGGCACGGGCGAGGCGCTCAACGAGTACGCCACCGGATTCCAGGGCGAATGGCCCGACTTCAAGGAGCGCTTCGCTCGTCTCCGTGAGGCCATCAAGCTCATGCGCGAGCTGTGGACCGGCGAGGAGGTGACCTTCGAGGGGGAGTACTACCACACCAAGGGCGCCTACATGTACGACCTGCCCGAGCATCAGATCCCGGTCTACGTGGCCGCGGGCGGACCGGTCGTCGCACGGTATGCGGGCCGCTCGGGCGACGGCTTCATCTGTACGTCCGGTAAGGGCCCCGAGCTCTACACCGAGAAGCTCATTCCGGCTGTTCGTGAGGGTGCGGAGAAGGTCGACCGGAACTTCGCCGAGATCGACCGCATGATCGAGATCAAGATTTCGTACGACCCCGATCCTGAACTCGCACTGGAGAATTGCCGCTTCTGGGCGCCGCTGTCACTGACCGCCGACCAGAAGAACAGCGTCAACAGCTCGACCGAGATGGAACGCCTTGCCGACGAACTGCCCATCGAGCAGGTCGCCAAGCGGTGGATCGTCGCATCCGACCCCGACGAGGCCGTCGAAAAGGTCAAGTTCTACACCGACGCCGGACTCAACCACCTGGTCTTCCACGCGCCCGGCCACGATCAGCAGCGCTTCCTCGACAACTTCGAGAAGGACCTCGCCCCGCGGCTGCGCAAGCTGTCCGTCGCCGATTAGGCCGGCGCCCAGAGGCCCTGCGCGCAGAGAACCACGCGCCCTGGGCTGTTGACCTGTACCGGTACACGTCGACGGCCCAGGGCGTGTGCTTTTCTGCGGGCCACCGGGCCCGCGCCTCACGCCCCGACCAGCGCGCCGTGTGTACGCCGAGCCTGCTCCCGCACCAGTTCGACGACGCGGTCGGCGGCGCGGTGCTCTCGGATCGTGTGGCGGCGTCGAATCGAAATCGCCCGGCGCGGAGTCGGTTCGGCGATCGGCACCACGCGGACCGAGTCCGGAACGTCGACAAGCGCCAGCGCGGGCACCACGGTGAGCCCGACCCCGGCGGCGACGAAGTTGATCGCGGTCAGGTAGTCGTGCGTCTCCACGCCGAAGCACGGGCTGAAACCCGCAGCGGTGCAGGCGCGCAGCAGCGCCTCGCGGCAGGGGCCGCGTGCGATGTCATTGTCGATCCAGACCTCGTCGGCCAGCTCGCGCAGCAACACGTGATCCCTTGTCGCATAAGGGGAGTCGGGTGTGACCACCGCGTGGTAGGCATCCGAGACGAGCGGTATGACGTCGAAATCGTTCGACGACGAGCTGCCGATCACGGCTGTGGGGTCGTCGATGCCGATCTCCACATCCGGTGGCGCGACGAGGGGATCGGTGATCTCGAGGAGTCGAAGGTCGAGCCGCAGCGCGGGGAACTCTCGGCGGATCTGCGCGACGACCGTCGGCATCCATTCCGCACCCGCAGACCCGAAGTAGGTGACGCGCAGCGTGCCCGCCCGCCCCTGCCGCAGATCGGCGACGAGACCCTCGAGCCGCGCGAAGTAGTCGAAGATGCCCTCGGACTCCGCCGCCAACGTTCGTCCGGCTTCGGTGGCGACGATGCCCCGACCGTCGCGCTCGACGAGCGCGAGTCCGGTCTCGCGCTGCAGCGTCGCCAGGTGTTGGCTCACCGCGGACGGCGTGTAGCCGAGAGCCGACGCCGCGCCACCGACGGAGCCCTCCGCAACGACAGCTCGGAACACTCGCAGACGATGTGGATCGATCATGCCCGCGAATATACAGCGGTGCTCAAGAGTCGTGAAGAAATATGAACTTGTTCTGAATTGTCCTCGGGCAGATCATTAATGGCATGACGCGTCGAACCCCCGATCTCGCCACCATCGCAGCCACGGTCACCGTGCTCCTGTGGGCGTCGGCCTTCATCGCCATCCGGTCGGCGGGCGAGTCGTTCTCGCCCGGTGCGCTGGCATTCGGCCGACTGGCGACCGCCGTGGTCGCGCTCGTGCCGATCGTGGTGATCATGCGACGCCGCAACGGGCTCGGACGCGGACTGCCGCCGCTGCCGCGCGGCCGTGGCCTGGTGCTGGTCATCGTGTACGGCGTCGCGTGGTTCGCGCTCTACACCGTGACGCTCAACTGGGCCGAACAGCATCTCGACGCCGGCACGGCGGCTCTGCTGGTCAACTTCGCGCCGATCCTCGTCGCGGTGTTCGCAGGACTGTTCCTCGGCGAGGGGTTCTCGCGCCGACTCCTCATCGGCATCGGGGTGGCATTCGCAGGCGTCGTGCTGATCACGGTGGGAGGGTCGGGACCGCACGCGGATTGGCTGGGCATCGCACTCGGATTGGCGGCAGCGGTCCTCTATGCGAGCGGCGTGCTGGTGCAGAAGGTCGCGCTGACGCACATCGACGGCCTGTCGGCAACGTTCTGGGGAGTCATGGTCGGCGCGCTCGCGACCCTGCCGTTCGCTCCCGCCGCGGTGCGAGAGGTTGCCGCGGCACCCGCCTCCGACATCACCGCGATGATCTTCCTCGGCGTCGGACCGACCGCGATCGCGTTCACCACCTGGGCGTACGCGCTGTCACGCACGAGCGCGGGCGCGATGGCAGCGACAACACTCGTCGTGCCCGCCCTGGTGATCGTGCTGTCGTGGCTGCTACTCGGCGAGGTGCCGACGCCGCTGCGGATCGTCGGAGGCGTGCTCTGCCTCGCGGGCGTGGCGATGACACGCGGGTTGATCCGCGTGCCGATGCGCAGATCGCGCGCCTCAGCCCTGAGCGTCTCGCGCGGACCCGCCGTCCAGAACAGGCCCGTCGAGAGCCAGTCAGTCGAGAGTCAGTCAGTCGAGAGTCAGTCAGTCGAGAGTCAGTTGCAGGAATGCAAGGTCGAGCCATGACCCGAATTTGGTCCCGACCTGCGGCAACAATCCGACGCGTGTGAAGCCCAGCCGCTCGTGAATGCGGATCGACCCCTCGTTGGCGGCGTCGATGGCAGCGACCATCACGTGGAATCCGTCGGCACGTGCACGGTCGATCAGCGCGTGCATCAGCGCCTGCCCGGTGCCTCTTCCGCGCTGATCAGATCGCACGTACACCGAATGTTCGACGGTGTGCCGGTACCCGTCGTGAGGCCGCCACGGCCCGTAGGTGGCGTAGCCGACGACCTGCCCATCCGCCGACGAATCCTCGACCGCGACGAGCACCGGAAACCCCGCGTCCTGGCGCTGCGTCAGCCACGCCAGCCGGTTCGCGTCGTCGACGATCTGTTCGTTCCAGATCGCGGTGGTGTTCTCGACGGCGTCGTTGTAGATCGGCGTGATGCCGGGGACGTCGCCTGCGCGCGCGTCACGAATCTCCATGGGCGCCGAGCCTAGGGCATGGGTCCGCATGAGTACGCATACGACCTCGCGCACCGCTCCGCGCAGCGAAAGTGACCGGTACCCTGCGCCGACGTCTGCCCGATTCGCTAACTTTCAAGCATGGAATCGGATCGTCTTGTCGATGTGGGCGTCGGGCTGGTGTCGCGCTTCGGCGCGAAGGCGCTCAGCCTGACGTCTGTGGCCCGTCACGCCGGCGTGGCTCGGGCGACGGCTTACCGCATGTTCGGCGGACGTGACGCGCTCGTCGCTGCCATGCTCGACCGCGAGATCGCGCTGCTGCGGGTGAAACTACGCGAATGGTCCGACACCGCCCCCGACGCCGCGGGCAAGGTGCGGGCGCAGGTGCTCGGCGTGCTGCCCCACATCCGCGAACACGAGGCGCTGCAGTACGTCCTCCGTCAGGAACCGGAGGAGATCGTGCGCGCGCTGGTCGCGACCAACGACGACGACGGACCCGACCTGATCGAGAAGATCGTCGACGCCACGCTGCCCGACGTCGCGCCGCAGGTGCAGGCCGAACTATCCCCCGATGCGCGCGGCGCCGCCGAGTTCATGGTCCGCATCATCTATTCGCTGATGCTGGTTCCCGACAGCAGCCTCACCGATGAACAGATCGCCGGCCTGATCGTTCGGGCAATCGTCACCTGACCGGGCCACCTCACCCGCGACGCGCGGTGGTGGCACCAACTACGCTGACCACTATGTCGCCCGACGCTGTGAGCGCAACGAAGATCTACATCGTGTCCGCGGAAGCGGAGACCGGAAAGTCTGCGGTGGCGCTCGGTGTGCTGTCGCTCCTGACGGCGACCGGCGGCAGGGTCGGCGTGTTCCGACCCATCTCTCGGGCCGTTCACGGCGAGCGTGACTACCTCCTCGACCTCCTGCTCGAACACACCTCGGCGGACATCAGCTACGACGAAGCCATCGGCGTCACCTACGACCAGGTACACGCCGACCCGAGCGGCTCCATCGCCGACATCGTCGCGCGCTTCCACGCCGTCGAATCGCAGTGCGACGCCGTCGTCATCGTCGGATCGGACTACACCGACGTCGGCAACCCGTCGGAGCTCACGTACAACGCACGCATCGCGGCCAACCTCTCGGCTCCGATCATCCTGGCGCTCAAGGCACTCGACCGAACACCCACCGAGGTGCGCGACCTCGCCGAGCACCTGCGCACCGAGATCGCCGCGATGCACGCGACCACCGCGGCCATCGTCGCCAACCGCTGCGATCCCGAGCACATGAACGATATCGGTGCCGCACTGGCCAAACTCGACGTTCCGTGCTGGTGTCTGCCGGAGCTGCCCGTGCTCTTCGCGCCGACGATGGCCGAGCTCAAGAAGTCGTTGGGCGCCGAGATGTACAGCGGCGACCCGGAACTCCTCGACCGCGAAGCACTTCGGGTGATGGTCGGCGGCATGACCGCGGAGCACATCCTCGAGCGACTCACCGAGGGCATGGTGGTGATCACCCCGGCCGATCGCTCCGACGTCCTGCTCTCGTTGGTGAATGCCAATGCCGCGCAAGGCTTTCCGCGACTGACCGGCATCATCCTCAATGGCGGTCTCAAACCGCATCCGATGATCGACGCTCTCGTCAGCGGATTGAAGTCCAAGCTTCCGGTCATCACCTGTGAACAGGGCACCTACGACACCGCACGCATCGCCGCCGACACCCGCGGACGCATCGCGATCGGATCGGCTCGCAAGATCGACGCGGCGCTCGGACTCATGGAGCAGTACGTGGAGCCCGAGGAACTGATCAAGGTGCTCGACGTCAAGCCGTCGGAGGTCGTCACCCCGCAGATGTTCGAGTACGGGTTGATCACCCGCGCGCGGTCGGATCTCAAGCGCATCGTGCTTCCCGAGGGCAGCGACGACCGAATCCTGCGTGCCGCAGGGCAATTGCTACGCCGCGGAGTCGTGGAACTGATCATCCTCGGCAACCCCGAATCGGTGACGGCCCGCGCGAGCGACCTCGGAGTCGACCTCGACGGCGTCGAACTCATCGATCCCGACAACTCCGAGCTGACAGACGAATTCGCGCACACCTACGCAGAACTCCGCAAGCACAAGGGCATGGATTTCGAGCACGCCCAGGAGCGGATGCGCGACGTCTCGTACTTCGGCACGATGCTCGTGCATACGGGCCGCGCCGACGGAATGGTCTCCGGCGCAGCGCATACCACCGCGCACACGATCCGGCCGGCGTTCGAGATCATCAAGACGGTCCCGGGGGTCTCGACGGTCTCGAGTGTCTTCTTCATGTGCCTTCCCGACAAGGTGCTCACCTACGGCGACTGCGCCATCGTGCCCGATCCGACCGCCACCGAGCTCGCCGACATCGCGATCTCCTCCGCCGCAACGGCATCCGCGTTCGGTATCTCCCCGCGAGTTGCGATGCTCTCCTACTCGACGGGGCGCTCGGGTACCGGCGCCGACGTCGACAAGGTGCGCGTCGCAACGGATCTCGTCCACGAACGGGCTCCGGAGCTCTCCGTCGAGGGTCCCATCCAGTACGACGCCGCGGTTGAGCCGAGCGTCGCGGCGACCAAGATGCCCGACTCCGAGGTCGCAGGCCGGGCGACGGTACTGATCTTCCCCGACCTCAATACCGGCAACAACACTTACAAGGCCGTTCAGCGCAGTGCGGGTGCTGTCGCGATCGGCCCTGTGCTGCAGGGACTTCGACGCCCCATCAACGACCTCTCCCGTGGCGCGCTGGTCTCCGACATCGTGAACACCGTCGCCATCACCGCCATCCAGGCCCAGAACATCGACGCACAGGAGTCAGGCCGATGAGTTCATCCACCGAAGGTGCAGTGTTGGTGCTCAACGCCGGGTCGTCGTCGTTGAAATATCAACTGCTACACCCGGACACGGCAGAGGTCATCGCCGAGGGGATAGCCGAGCGGATCGGTGAGGACGAGTCGTCGATAACCCACGAGCAGAACGGCGAGAAGTCGACGCGCACCGAGCCGCTGCACGACATCTCGGCCGCACTCGACGCGGCGTCGGAGATGTTCACGGAGTCGGGAACCGATCTCGCGACGGCGGGTCTCAGCGCCGTCGGACACCGAGTCGTGCACGGTGGCCGTAGCTTCTTCCACCCGACGCTCGTCACCGATGAGGTGGTGTCGGAGATCTCGCGGATCTCCACCCTTGCGCCCCTGCACAACAAGGCGAACCTCGCGGGTATCGAGGTGGCACGAAAGAAACTTCCCGACGTCCCGTCGGTCGCCGTATTCGACACCGCGTTCTTCCACGACCTGCCCGACGAAGCCGCAACGTACGCCATCGACCGTGGGGTCGCACACCTACATGCGGTGCGGCGCTACGGCTTTCACGGTACGAGTCATCAGTACGTCTCGGGCAAGGCCGCGGAGTTCCTCGGTCGCGACTATGCGAATCTGAACCAGATCGTGCTGCACCTGGGTAACGGTGCGTCGGCGTCGGCGATCGCACACGGCGAACCGATCGACACCAGCATGGGTATGACGCCGCTGGAAGGTTTGGTGATGGGCACCAGAAGCGGCGACATCGACCCCGGCGTACTGCTGCACCTGAGCCGCGTCGCCAAGCTCTCCAACGATCAACTCGACACCCTGCTCAACAAGAACTCCGGACTCAAGGGTCTGTGCGGCGACAACGACTTTCGCACCATCACCTCGCGGATGGACAGCGGCGACGACAACGCCAAGCGTGCGTACAAGGTCTATATCCACCGCCTGCGCCGCTACATCGGGGCCTACATGATCGAACTGGGCAAGGTCGACGCGATCACCTTCACCGCGGGTGTCGGCGAGAACGCCGACAACGTGCGACGCGACGCGCTGGCCGGTCTGGAGAATTACGGGATCGTCATCGACGACGAGCGAAACTCCGTGCGTAACAAGCAGGCTCGACGCATCTCAGCCGACTCGAGCGCGATCGACGTGCTGGTCGTACCGACCAACGAAGAGCTGGCCATCGCCCGCCAGGCCTCAGCCGTCGCCCGCGGCGAGCAGCCCCAGTAGCGACTGAGTCACAACAGGACTGAGTTACCACAGCGACTGAGTCAAAACAGGACTGAGTTACAACAGCGGCTGAGTCAAAACAGCGGCTGAGTTAAAACAGCGACCAGGGCCGCACGTAGTTCGCGAGGTCGACGAGAAGGAACCGGTGGTCGCGGTTGGTGCGCGTCTGCCGCGCGAGGTGGCGAAGCGACCTCTCGGTTCCGGTGCGCAGGCCCTGCTCGGTGAACGGAAAACCCAAGAGCCACGCGGGTTCTCCCTTGTCGTCGGGGTGGTTGTGCACCCAGCCGAGTGCGGTGCCGAGAACGATCAGTTGTAGCCGCTGCTTGCGCGGCTCGCTGTCGGGCATGGCCTCCATACGCTTGGCCGCCTCGACGAGCTGATCCTTGCGCACCTGCGCCGGGTCGCGTCCGTGTACGAGGGCGATGACCGCCGTCGCGCGTGCGGTGTTGAAATGTCGGCTCGTCGCGGGTACCTCGTCGAGGGGCTCGATCGCTGCGTCGTAATCGCCGCGGGCAACGGCGAGGCGCGCCATTCCGAACGCTGCCGTGACGATGCTGTGGTCGGTCAGCCAGAGGTCGTGATAGTTCTGTGCCGCAACGTGATACATGTCGGTGATGCGGTCGACGGAACCCTCGGACGGATCGGATTCGTCCGAGAGCCAACGGCCGATGAGCTCGGCGGTACCCGCAACCGCGAGCTTCGGGGCCACCTCGCCCGGCATCGCCTGCAGCACGGCGTCGAACCAGCCGTACGCCAGTTCGGGCTCATCGTTCATCAGCGAGCAGATTCCCATGTACCACTGCACGCGCCACGAATCCCCGTGTTGCACAGACACATCGCGCAGCAACTCGAGCGCTGTGTCGACGTCGTCGAGTTCGAGGTGCGCCCGCGCCTCCGCGAGATCGATCTCCAGCGACGGATGCGCCGCAGACGTCGGCTGTCCGAGCAGCGAGCGGAATCCCTCCGCCCGTGCCGCGTGGATGGAGTCGAGTGTCTGCCTCGGATCGCTCAGCGCCGCCGAATTGAGTAGTCCCGCAGCGGGATCGGTAGGATCGACGAGTGGCACCGGCAGCGCGCGTGCCATGTCGACCGGGTCGTAGAAGGCCGCGAGGTCGGGATCGAAGAAGCCGTCGACGGGGGCGAGCATCAACTCGGTGCCGAACGTCGAACGCTGCGGCGTGAACACCGTCGACAGCGATGGCCGTGGCACACCGGTGTGCACGGCGACGGTCTCGCGCAGCACGTTGAGCAACTGCGTCGTCATCTCCTCCGCGGAAGAGAAGCGGTCGTCGGGATCGGGTGCCGTCGCACGTTGCAAGAGCTTGTAGAACGACGGATTGTCGCGAAACACCGGGGTGTCGTCGGGGTCGGGTAGACCGTCGACGTACCGGCCGTCGCTCATCGGCATGTCGACGGTCAGCGCCGCAAGGGTGCGTCCGATGCTGTAGATGTCTGTGACGACCTGCGGGCCGGTCTGCACGATCTCCGGGGCCTGTAAACCCGGTGTGCCGTACAGATGTCCGTAGCCGTTGACCGGCGAGACGGCGCCGAGGTCGATGAGCTTCACCTCATCGCTGCCGACCATGATGTTGTCGGGTTTGACGTCGTTGTAGACCAGCCCGACCGAATGCAGATACCCGACAGCGGGAAGCACCTCGAGCATGTACGCGATGGCCTGTTCGACGGTCAGCAGGTGGTCGGAGCCGGCTCCGTTGCCCTCATCACCCTCGCCGGTGATCTGCTTGAGTGTTCGGCCGCCGATGTACTCCATCACGATGTAGCCGAACCGCTCGCCGAAGTCGGTGACGTGCTCGACGAAGTTGTAGATCTTAACGATGCCGGGATGGTTCACCGAGGCGAGGAACTGTCGCTCGGCCAGAGCGACCTGCTGTGCTTCGGAGTCCGACGAGTTGAGCAGACCCTTGAGGACGACGGGTCGGTCGGAGACGTTGCGGTCGATCGCGAGGTAGATCCAGCCGAGTCCACCGTGGGCGATGGCGCCGGCGATCTCGTACTGGCCCGCGACGAGCGTGCCCTTCGCGAGTCCCGGAACGAACGAATAGCGCGCACCACAGTGGGGACACTCCCCGGTCAGTGCGCCTGCACCGGCTCCCGACGAGCGGCCGACGGGGCGTCCGCAGCGCCAGCAGTTGCGCTTGCCCTCGGCGATGACCGGAGAATCGAGCACCGCGTCCTGCGGCTCGATGTCGGTGACCTTGGGCAGTTCGACGAGCCCCGAGCCGAGTCGACGGTCGTGCACTCGCGGCCGACGACGCGGCACGAGTCTGCGCGTCTGCCCGACCGAGACCAGCGCTTCGTTGGGATCGAGTGCACGTGCAGGAGTGACCGGACCCGTCGACTCGTCGCGCATCCCGATGCTCGGAGTCGCCTGCGTCGCAGCGAAATCCGCCCGCTGCGTGCCGACGTCGAGGGCCGCCAGATCGGCACGCTGGGTCCCGACGTCGAGGTCGGCGAGATCGGCACGTTGGGTTCCGACGTCGAGATCGGCACGGTCGGCGCTGCCGTTGGTCGCGTCGGTGGTGGCGTCACGCTCGACTTCCGCGGCCGGCGTTGCGCTGTGCTTGTCACTTCGTGGCATCTCGCGTCGCCTCAATCGCGGTACGTGGGTTGGGGCGGTCCGTATCCGGGCCCGAGGATGGACAGCCACTTGTCGTACATCTCCTGCCACCGGCCGGACGCGCGAATCTCGGCGATGGTGCCGTTGACGAAGCGCACCATGTCGTCGTGTCCGACGGGCATGCCGACTCCGTAGTTCTCCTGACCGAGGCTCGGCCCGACGACCTGTGCCCACGGATCCTGAGTCGCCAGACCGGCAAGAACAGCGTCGTCGGTGCTCACGGCGTCGACCTGTGACTGCTGCAGCATGACAAGGCAATCGGCCCAGGTCGTGGTGGTGACCATCTTCGCATGGGGTTCGATCTGCTGCATGCGGCCGATCGACGTGGTGCCCCGCGCCGCGCACACCCGCTTGTCGGCGAGTTGTTCCGGCCCGGTGATACCTGATCCGCGTAGCGACAGAATGCGTTGGGATGCAACGTAATACGGCGACGAGAAGCTGATCTCGCGTAGGCGATCGCACGTGATGCTCATCGTCTTCACGACGACGTCGACCTCTTGATTGCGCAGGGCGTCCATGCGCTCGCCCGAACTCAGTACCCGGAACTCGATGCGGTTGGGGTCGTTGAAGATCGCGCGGGAGATCTCGTGTGCGAGGTCGACGTCGAATCCCTGGATATCGCCCGTGATCGGGTCGCGGAAACTGAACAGGTTGGAACCGATGTCGGTGCCGACGATCAGTCTGCCGCGACGGAAGATCGCGTCCATGGTGCTGCCCGGCGGCATCTGCGCGGGTTGAGGTTGTTCTGCCGCCGGCCGCAAGCTCTGCGTCGCGTCACACGACGACGAGTTCGGTGGCGCTTCCTTGGCGACGTCGAAGTTCGCCCCGAGCGGCTCGGGTGTCTGCGCGGTCGCACTCGGTCCCGGCGACTCGGGTGCCGGAAAGCTGAGGCACCCCGCAAGCAGCACGACGCCCAGCGCGATCGCGACGAACGCGATCACTGTCCTCGCCGAGGCTCTGGTGCGCGCTGTCATCGGTACTCCCGGATACGCGGGATCATCCCCAGGATCAGCGCGACGGTCGCGAAGATCGACAACGCGAGAATGCCGTTTCCGGTGAAGCCCAAAACCCGCTGCGCGGTGTTGATGTCGTCGCGGAACGACGTCCGTGTGGTCGTGATCGCGTTCACCAGGGCGGAGTCGACGGCGTTGTAGCTGGTCTCGGAGCTTTGCGGCGACGAACCAACGGTCATGGCCCGCGCCTGCGTGAAGTCTCCGGAGGTCATCGCGTCACGCACCTGCGCGTCGGTCTTCTTCCATTGGTCGAGCGCGGCACGCAGCGACGTGATCTGGTCGCTGCTCAACGACCCCGACGACCCGCCGTCTCTGTCGAGGGTGTCCAACACCATGCCGATCCGGGTGGTCGCCTGCTCGAACGTGTCCTGCAGGCCGGACTGATCGCCGCGTCGTAGTAGCGACAGGGTCTCGGCCGAACGTGCCTGCTGGGTGAGGATGCGGGCCTCGGTCAGTTCACGCAGCGGCGTCGCGCCGTCGTCCTTGGCGGAACTGGTTGCCGCCACCGACAGCAGCCCCGACGTGAGCAGCCAGATCAGTCCACCGATGATCGCGACCAGTGCTGCCACGATCCCGACGTTGAAGCGGCGTCGGGTGCGTCGTGCCAGGTAGCGCGATGTCCCGATCAGCATGATCGCCAGGATCAGCAGCGCGGCGTACACCCCCCACGGCGGCGTTGTCAGTGCACTCTGCGGATCGGCAATGGCAAGCGAGCGACGCTCGTATACCCGCTGCGCCGCGGGCAGAATCCGGTCCTGCATGAGCGCCGACGCCTGACCGAGATACGCCGATCCGACCGGATTGCCCAACCGATTGTTGGTGCGCGCGGTCTCGACCAATCCGCTGTAGACGGGGATGGTCGTGGTGAGAACCTCGAGGTCGGAATTCAGTGCCCTGGCTCCCGCAGACGCATCCGCGCCGGGACCGGTGTCGCTACCCGCGGTCACCAGCAGAGACGACGACGCCGTCGCCAGTGCGTCGGAGTATCGCTGACGCAGTTGCGGGTTCTCGGGCCCGCCGGAGATGAACGCCGAGTTGGCCGCGGCGTCGGCGATCGAGAGTGAACTGTAGAGAACCTGAGCCGCCTCCGACAACGGTTCGGAGCGGTCGATGATCGTCTGCAACTGATGAGTGCGGTTGTTCAGCGTCGTCGAGGCATACCACCCGGTTCCGAGTGCGGTGACCGCGACGACGAAGCACAGCAGGATCAGCTTTCCGGGCGTCGTCTTGGCGTAGTGCCGCAGCGAGGAGAACGGTGATTGCGCCGCCGCACGTGCCGACGCGACCAATTCACGTCGATCGCTGAGTACCTCGCGAAGCGGGGGCGATGTCGTGGCCGGGCGTACGGTCCGCCCTGCGCGGGTCAGCACAGCCCGCACGGGGATGCATCGCCGGTCACCGTCTCACTCCCCTCTGCATCGGTCTGTAGCGAGTGTTACCTGCTCTCTCTGGGTATGTCGCACGCCACGTCGAGTCCGTTTCCACCCTAGTCCGCGACGCCCATGGTGCGGGGGTGCAGCGAGTGCGAGTCGGGGCGAGCGAGTGCCACCGCGATCGGAGTTCACCTAAGTTGGAGGCACGGGGCTTTCGGAGAGGCTTTCGGAGAGCATTCCAGGGCGCGGGGACGAGCAGGAGGCGCAGTGCGCGGCGACGGTGACGGTTGGGTTCTCGACGACGGTGCGAGGTACTGGGGGCTGCACGGCGCGGCAGGGTTGCTGCTGCGGGCGCCGCTTCCCGACGGTGAGGTCGGGATACTTCTCCAACACCGCGCGGCATGGTCGCATCAGGGCGGTACCTGGGGTCTGCCCGGCGGTGCACGCGACTCGCACGAGAGTGCCGTCGACACCGCGATCCGCGAAGCGGGCGAGGAAGCGGGCATCGCCCCCGACGATGTGTCCGTGGTGGCCGCGTTGGTCACGCACCGCACCGTCGGCGGCTGGACTTACACGACGGTGATCGCCGACGCGCAACACCCGGTCATCACCACGGCCAACGGAGAATCGGCGGAACTGCGGTGGGTACCCGAGGCGCATGTGGCGACGCTGCCACTGCATCCCGCCTTCGGTAGCGCGTGGCCGGGACTTCGTGAGCGCATCGCGACGCTGGACTCCACGAATTGAGCTCAGGCGCCTGAGGGATCAGGGGTTTCAGGAGTGGAGGTCGCTGCCCGCGAGCAGCCGGTTGGCCCCCGCGATGAGTGCATTGATGTTCGCGTCGGCAGTGGTGTCGCCGTCGCCCGTCGCCCAGCACTGCTGACGATCGTGTTCGCACAGCAGGAATGAGACGTTTCGATCGTCGAGTCGACGCTGGTGCAGCCGAACGATCTGAACAGAAACTCCCAGGTCGTGAAGGATTGAGGTCATCGCGCCGACCGGTCCGGCCGCCGTCGCGGTCATCGACATG
Source organism: Gordonia sputi NBRC 100414 (assembly GCF_000248055.1). GTDB lineage: Bacteria > Actinomycetota > Actinomycetes > Mycobacteriales > Mycobacteriaceae > Gordonia > Gordonia sputi. The sequence continues at coordinate 33,953 of NZ_BAFC01000131.1, forward strand.
ATCCGGTCGTCGTAGGCGATGGTTGCTCGGCATTCGACCATGTCGCCGGGTGCCGGGGCGACGGTCCACGACCCGAGTCGGATCGCACCGTTGGTTGTGTACTCGTCGACGAATTGCTGCCAGGTCATGCCGGCTGCCTCCTGACGGATTCCGTTGGGGAGTGCATGGCCGGTCCGCTGCCAGAGAGGATCTGCGCCATTGCTGTCACAGCATGGCTGGGAAAAGTGAAGGTTGTGCATCGCTGAAGGTCATTTCGGTCGAAGATTCGATGACCGACGAGCGCACGACGACCCCGCAGCGGGGGGTCGGTCGAAGCTAGACCCCGCTGCGGCGGGCTACGAGGAGGCTCGGTGCGCACAACATGGTGACGTTCACTTTATCGCTGCGCACCCCAGGTGACGCAAGTGGGTTTCGCCTGCGTGCAACTCCCAGGGGTGCGTCAGGTGAGTCCGGCTCGCAACTGCGAGGCTGCGGCAGACGGGCCCGACGCCGACGTGATCGCACGCACGACGACAATCCGCCGCGCGCCCGCCTCGGTGACCTCCGGGAGTCGGTCGGCGTCGACGCCGCCGATCGCGAACCACGGCTTGCGCCGACGCGGGTTCTCGGCGGATTCGTTCGCCGCGACCTCACGCACCAGGTCGAGACCGGGCGCCGGACGCCCCGGCTTGGTCGGCGTCGGCCAGCACGGGCCCACACAGAAATAGTCGACGTCGGGATCCGCTTCGGCCGCTGCGGCCTGATCGACATCATGGGTCGACTTACCGACGAGCACATCCTTGCCGACGATCCGACGCGCCGCTGCAGGCGGAAGGTCATCCTGACCCACATGCAGGACATCGGCCCCGGCGAGCGCCGCGATGTCGGCGCGGTCGTTGACGGCGAGCAGGGCACCGCGTGACTGGGTGATCTCGCGCAGCACAGCGAGGATCTCCAACTCCTCACGCGCCTCGAGTGCTCCGAAGCGCTTTTCGCCCGCAGATCCCTTGTCGCGCAACTGCACGATGTCGACGCCGCCCGCGAGTGCAGCGTCGACGAACTCGGCCAGGTCACCCCGTTCGCGTCGGGCGTCGGTGCAGAGATAGAGGGTCGCGGACTCCAGTCGCTTGGCGCGTGCGTGGTGGGCGGTCACGATCGCCAGCGTAGCCATGCGCCTTGTCGGGGAAGCAGGGGTCAGGGGGAAGCAGGTATCGCAGTAAGGTGGATTCGACAGACACGGGAGTCCGCGGATCGGCGGGCTGAGAGTGCGGGACGCCCCCGCTGACCGTCGTACCTGATCCGGGTCATGCCGGCGAAGGAAGGATCTCGAGAAGTTGACGGTTGCAATCGACACCCCCGACCTCGCTGTCGTCGGCGGCGGAGTCATCGGACTGACCAGCGCACTCGCCGCGGCGGACGCGGGCATGCGAGTGGTGGTTCACGACGCCGGACCTCAGCAGCGGGCCTCACACGTCGCGGGCGGCATGCTCGGTTCGCTCGGCGAGGGGCTGCCGGGCGAGGAAGCGCTGCTCGCCGCGACGTCGGCATCGGTCGCGCAGTGGCCGACGCTGTTGGCGCGCCTCGGCGACGAGTCCCGAGAGGGCTCCGGTCCAGAGGGTTCGGGTGTAGAGGGCTCGGGTGCTGAAGAAGCCGGCACAGAGGACACCCGCGAGACGATCGCTACCGCTGCCGACTCCCTGTTCGTTGCGACGACGGCAACCGATCTCGAACATCTCACGCGTCTGGCCGAAAAGGTCTGGGCGCCGGCGCTTGGTGCCGGGCGTGAGATCCGAGCGATCGGCCCCACAGGCATCCGCGAGTTGGAGGGCGCGCTGACCTCACGACTGCGCGGCGGATTCGTCGCACTCGGCGAAGGGGCCGTCGACAATCGCCTGCTGCTCGCCCGGCTCCGCGGCGCACTGCGGGACGCCGGCGCACACCTGCGGAACGACACGATCACCGACCTCGACGACGTCGCGGGTCGGCAAGTGCTGCTCGCGGCCGGGGCAGGCGTGCCGCAGCTCTGGTCCGGCGCGCGCATTCACGTCGCGAAGGGCGAGATCCTGCGGCTGACTCGCACGCGCTGGTCGGTGCCGCCACCGAGCCACGTCGTGCGTGCCAGAGTCGATGGCCGCATGGTGTATTTGGTACCCCGCGCGGACGGAATCGTCGTCGGCGCAACACAATACGAATCCGATGAGCCGGGCGCAGAGGTTGCGGGAGTTCGTGACCTGCTCGACGACGCGCTCACGGTGATGCCGGGACTCGCGAGCTACACACTCGCCGAAGTCGGTGTGGGATACCGTCCGTGCTCGGACGACGGGCTGCCGCTGATCCGTCGTATCGACGAGCGGGTGGTGGTTGCGGCGGGGCATGGCCGCAACGGGATCGTCCTCGCGCCATACACCGCGCAGCGAGTCCTGGAACTGTTGCAGCACAACGATTTTCAGCAAGAAGTCGGTCGCGAAGATGACGTGTACGGATACGAGGAGGCACGGTGAGCTTCACTGTGAACGGAGAGCGTCACGAGTGGGACGCACAGCCGACAGTCGATGCGCTCGTCCGACGTCTCGGACTGCCCGACCGTGGCGTCGCGGTCGCCGTCGACGGGGCAGTGGTACCGCGTGGACGATGGGACACGGTTGTTCCGTCCGACGCCGTCGTCGAGGTCGTCACGGCTGTGCAGGGTGGTTGAGATGGTTTCAGCAGAAATGGACACGCCGACACAGGATTCGGGCGGACTGCGAATTGCCGACCGCCACTTAGGTTCCCGACTCATCATGGGCACCGGTGGTGCAGCGAACCTCTCGGTACTCGAGCGGGCACTCGTCGCCTCGGGCACCGAACTGACGACCGTCGCAATGCGGCGGATCGATGCGGGATCGACGACCGGGGTGCTGGATCTGTTGCGGCGCTTGAAGATCGACGTACTACCCAACACCGCCGGGAGCCACACCGCCGCGGAGGCGGTGCTGACGGCGCAACTCGCACGCGAGGCCGTCGAGACGTCGTGGGTGAAACTCGAGGTGGTCGCCGACGACCGTACGCTGCTGCCCGACCCGATCGAACTCATCGACGCCGCACGACGACTCGTCGACGACGGTTTCACGGTGCTCGTCTACACCAACGACGATCCGGTGCTCGCGGCACGACTCGCCGACCTCGGCGTCGCCGCGGTGATGCCGCTCGGGTCGCCGATCGGAACCGGTCTCGGGATCTCCAATCCCCACAACATCGAGATGATCGTCGAATCGGCGCAGGTGCCGATCATCCTCGACGCCGGCATCGGGACCGCTAGCGACGCCGCGCGGGCAATGGAACTCGGTTGCGACGGCGTGCTGCTCGCGTCGGCCGTGACCCGCGCCGACGATCCGGAGCGCATGGCAGCCGCGATGCGCCACGCGGTGATGGCGGGCCGCCTCGCCGCCGGCGCGGGCCGCATCCCGACGCGCTTCTGGGCGCAGGCCTCGTCGCCGGGCCGGGTGGTCCCTCTCCGCTGATTGAGCCGGCCGCGAGCGCAGCGAGCTGCCGAGTCGAAATCACCAGCGGGTCTCGACAAGCTCGACCGGCGGATAGCGCTCGACCAGCGGGGACAGCTGGACCAGCGGGGTTCAGCTCGACGAGCGGGTGGGCCTTTTCCGCTGATTGAGCCGGCCGCGAGCGGAGCGAGTTGCCGAGTCGAAATCACTGGCCGGTGGACGTTCCTATAGTCCGTCAAGTGGTGTGGGCGTGGTTGTTTTGGTTGGTGTCCCAGGCGGTGAGGTCTGCTTTGAGGGCGTAGAACAGTTCGCGGGCGACGTAGCGTTTCACGGCGCGGAT
>NZ_BAFC01000130.1 GCF_000248055.1 Gordonia sputi NBRC 100414
AGGCCGCGAGCGCAGCGAGCAGCCGCAGTCGAAACCACTCCGCCCCGCGGGTTGAGCCGGCCGTTGGCTGAAGTGATCTCGACAAGCTCGATCAGCGGAAGTGGCCCGATCAGCGGAAAGTAGGCCGATCAGCGGAAGTGGCTCGCCTGCCGCTGGTTGAGCCGGCCGCAACCACCGCTGGTTGAGCAGGCCGCGAGCGCAGCGAGCAGCCGTAGTCGAAACCACCCCACCCGCCGCGCGGAAGCGGCGCTCAGATAGCGGCGGCGATCTCCTTAGCGGCGTCGGCGCCGTACGCGCCCTCGATCCGAGTGAGCGCGGCGTCGCGGTCCCACGACCAATCCTGCGTCGACACCGTTTCGAGGACCAGCACGGCGACCATCGAGCCGACCTGTGCGGCGCGCTCGAAGCCGAGGCCTACCGACAGCGACGAGAGGAATCCCGCGCGGAAGCCGTCGCCGACGCCGGTCGGGTCGACCTTCTCGGTCTCCGGGACAACGGCCACGTGCGTGCGCGTGCCGTCGCGGTCGACGATCTCGACACCGCCGGAACCGAGGGTCGTGACGCGCACGCCGATCAACTCGGCGACCTGCGCCTCCGACAGCCCGGTCTTCTGACGCAGGAGACCCCACTCGTACTCGTTGGTGAACAGGTAGGCGGCGCCGTCGATCAGCTCTCGTGCCTGCTCGCCGTCGAGTCGCGCGAGCTGCTGCGACGGGTCGGCGGCGAACGGGATGCCGAGGCGTCGACATTCCTTGGTGTGCCGAAGCATCGCTGCCGGATCGTCGGCACCGATCAGCACGATCTCCGGTGCGCCGACGCGTTCGACGACCTCGCCGAGATCGATCTCGCGCGCCTCACTCATCGCACCCGCGTAGAACGTCGCGAGCTGCGCCATCGTCTCGTCCGTGGTGCACATGAAACGAGCCGTGTGGTGCGTCTCGGAGATGCGTACGCCGCGGCAGTCGACGCCGTGCGCCTCGAGCCACTGGCGATAGTCGTGAAAGTCCGATCCCACCGAACCGACGAGCACCGGCGACTGCCCCAGCTCGCCCATCGCATACGTGATGTTGCCTGCGACACCGCCGCGTCGGACCACGAGATCCTCGACGAGGAAGCTGAGCGAAATGTGCTCGAGATGATCGGCGAGAATCTGCTCCGAGAACTTCCCCGGGAACTTCATCAGATGATCTGTCGCGATGGAACCACATACAACGATTGCCACGTACTCCCCAAGCCTCTCAGCGTTTGTGATGGCTCGCGGCGCGAGCCGGCGTTCGAGATGGCCCGCCGCGCGAGCCGGCCATGAACCGCATCACACGCTACCGAAAGGCCCGGAAATGACTGACCGCACCCCGGCGTCGCCGAGGTGCGGTCAGAAATAACAGGCGTACTACAACGCTCAGTTGAACGAGTCGCCGCAGGCGCAGCTACCCGTCGCATTGGGGTTGTCGATGGTGAAACCCTGCTTCTCGATGGTGTCGACAAAGTCGATCGTGGCGCCCTGCACGTAGGGCGAGCTCATCCGGTCGACAGCCAACTTGACGCCACCGAAGTCTGCGGTGAGGTCGCCGTCGAGCGAGCGGTCGTCGAAGAAGAGCTGGTAGCGCAGGCCTGCGCAGCCTCCGGGCTGCACTGCGATACGCAGCGCCAGGTCGTCACGACCCTCTTGGTCGAGCAGCGCCTTGGCCTTGGCGGCTGCAGCGTCGGTCAGGATGACGCCGGTGGTGGTCGCGGTTCCGGATTCGTTCTGAACGGTCATCGATGCTCCTCGTACTGTGATGGCGCCGTTGGTGCTCGGCCCCGGTCGTGCTGCCATGTGTCACACAGCTCTGATGTACGCCGCGCTGTGGCAGCGACTCGAACGCGTCGGCTGACGATGCAGGCCTTTTGTTCGTCTGTTGTCAACGGTACCCCCTATGTGCATATTCCCGGAGTGTGCACATGCCTGTGGGTCGTCGAACGCAGGCTTTCTCACCCACTCGGGAGCCACGACGCCGCGGCGCGCGCCGCGAGAGCGGTGAGTTGATTGCGCGCGTCGCTCATGGCGAGTTCGACCGATCCCGCCTGGTCGACGATCGAGTGGGCACCCGCTATCCCGGCCCCGGCGATCTCGTCCGGAGTCAAAGCCACCTGGCCCGCGAATACGACCGTCGGTGCACCCACCTCCGTTGCCGCAGCATTCAGCGCCGACACGACCTTCCCGCGCAGCGTCTGGGAATCGAACTTTCCCTCACCGGTCAGCACCAGATCCGTGCGAGCGATCTCCGCGGCCTGATCGGTCGCCTCGCCCACGACCGTCGCACCGGACACGCGGCGCGCACCCAGTGCGAGCAATGCTGCCCCGAGCCCACCGGCGGCTCCGGCGCCCGGCTCGCCACTGACATCACGACCAACGATCGATGCCAGCACCCGCGACCATTGCGTGAGTCGCTCTTCGAGACGCCCGACGGTCTCGGCGTCCGCACCCTTCTGAGGGCCGAACACAGACGCGGCTCCCAGCGGTCCCAGCAGGGGATTCTCGACGTCGGACGCAGCGATCAGCGCGACGTCGGCGAAACGCTCCGCTGCCCGCGCCGACCCACCCAGGGCGTCGATCAACCCATGGCCGCCGTCGGTCGTGGCACTCCCACCCAGACCAACGACCACTTCGCGGACCCCGGCCCGCAATGCAGCGTCGACGAGCAGCCCGACACCGTAGGTGTCGGCCGACTGCGCGGTGCGTGGCGTCGGCCCACCACCGAGTTGATGCAGGCCGCACGCCTGCGCGCACTCGATGTAGGCGACGAGCCGCTCGGGCTCCCTGTCGTCGAGCAACCACTGTGCCGTGATCGCGGCACCGAGTGGACCGACGACCCGCTCGGTCACCGTGCGTCCGAAGCGTGCTGCGAGGACGTCGACGAATCCCGGTCCGCCGTCGGACTGCGGCGCGAGTGTGATCTCGTCGTCCGGCCTGGCCGCCGACCACCCTTCGCCGATGGCGTTGGCGGCCTCGACCGCCGTGAGCGTGTCGCCGAACGAATCCGGCGTTATCAGGACTCGCATTCGCCCCACCTCTGCTCGCTCGACACCCGGGCGTCGACGCAGGTGCTCGCGGTCGTCTCACACGCTCGTCTCCTCGGGCCCATGCCCGGGAAGTATAGGGAGGTCGACGAACCGCGGCAGCGCTAGATCGCCTACCCTCGAAGACGTGAGACTGCCATGGAACAAGGACGACGACACCGCCGACGAGGGCACCCTGTCGCTCAAAAAAGCGCCGACGACGGCCGTCGACGACACGGAGACCGAGTCCGAGACCAAGGGCAGCGCATACACAGCGGGCAAGGGGCGCCCGACACCGTCGCGTCGCGAGGCAGAAGGCCGACGTCGAGGCCCGGTCGCACCTCCGCCGACGACCCGCGCCGAGGCACGTGCCCGCAAGAAGCAGCTCAAGAGCTCGATGTCGCGCGAGGACCGTCGCAAACTCAACGACGATCGCCGCAACCAACGCGCGGAGCAGCGCGAAAAGATGATGGCAGGCGACGAGCGCTACCTGATGCCCCGCGACAAGGGTCCGGTGCGGCGCTACACCCGCGACCTCGTCGACTCGCGACGCAACTTCGCCGGACTGTTCATGCCGTTCGCGGTGGTGCTGATCGTGGTGATGTTCCTGCCGTCGATCGCCGCCTACGCGAACTTCGTCCTGCTGGCATTCGTCGTGCTGATGGCCGTCGACGCCGTCATCCTGGGCAGGATGGTCAACAAGCGTGTCCGCGAGCGCTTCCCCGACACCGACGACACCGGCTTCCGCCTCGGCTGGTACGCCTTCACCCGCGCCATGCAGCTCCGCCGGATGCGCGCACCCAAGCCGCAGGTGTCTGCGGGCGACGAGGTCTGAACCGACAATGACCACGAGGGGCACCCGCACACTGGTGCTCGGGGGCGTGCGGTCGGGCAAATCGGGGGTCGGCGAGGCACTGCTCGCCGAACACACCGAGGTCCGCTACATCGCGACCGGGCCGACACTGACCTCCGATGCGGAGTGGGTCGCGAGAGTCGAGGAACATCGACGACGCCGCGACGAGCGGTACACGACCGTCGAGACCACCGATCTCACGGCCGAGCTGTCGACGACGCCCGACATCGCCACACTGGTCGACGACCTCGGCAACTGGCTGGCCGCCGACATCGACGCCACCAACGGCTGGGAATCTCCGATCGACCGCTCCGACCGCACGGCGCAACTGTGTGCGGCGATCAGCGACGCCACCGCGGATCTGGTCATCATCAGCCCCGAGGTCGGGCTAGCCCCGGTCCCCCGACCCCCGCCGGCCGCACATTCCAGCACGAACTGGGCGCACTGAACTCGGCCGTGGCAGCCGTCTGCGATCGCGTCCTGCTCGTCGTGGCCGGCCGCGTCGTCGAACTCCCAGCTGAATTCCCGGCCGGACTCCCGACCCCCGTTGCTCAGAGGGCTCAGCAGGAAGCGGCACCAGCGGCGGCAACACAGAAGCCGGCAGCTACACCGGACGTCGCACCTGCGGCAGCCGTGCTCGCACCGGTGGCGTCCGGCGAGATTCCGGAGACCAGCGACATCGTCGCGACCGACGCCGAGGTTTTCGACCACATCGACCGTCCGGACGAGTCCGTCGCGCAGGCGGCACGCGACCGTCAGCTCACCTTGACCAAGCCCGCTGGTTCGCTCGGCAGGCTCGAAGACCTCAGCGTGTGGATCGCCGCATGCCAGGGCGTGTGTCCGCCCCGCTCGATCGAGCAGGCGAACGTGGTGGTGTTCGCGGGCGATCATGGTGTGGCACAGGCGGGCGTCTCCGCCTACCCACCCGAGGTGACCGCACAGATGGTCGCCAACATCGCCTCAGGTGGGGCCGCGGTCAACGTCCTCGCCCGCCAGAGTGGCGCGACGGTGCACGTCGTCGACATGTCGGTCGACGCCGACACCGCGCCCGAGGTCTCGCGCTACAAAGTACGACGCAGCAGCGGCGACCTCCGGGTCACCGATGCGCTGACCATCGCGGAGGCTCGCAAGGCCATCGCGGCGGGACGCGCAATCGTCGACGACCTGGTCGACTCCGGCGCCGACCTTCTCATCGCGGGCGAGATGGGCATCGGAAACACCACTCCCGCAGCGATTTTCGTCGGTACCCTGACCCGCCACGAGCCTGTCGAAGTCGTCGGCCGCGGCACCGGCATCGACGACTCCGGCTGGATGCGAAAGACCGCAGCCATCCGCGATGGCATGCGACGCGGCCGACGCTACATCCACGATCCCCTCGCACTCGTCGCGGCCGTCGGCGGCGCCGACATCGCCGCGATGGCAGGATTCCTGGCCCAGGCCGCCGTACGTCGCACACCGGTGATCCTCGACGGTGTGGTGGTCACGGCGGCGGCACTCGTCGCGGCCGAACTGGCGCCCGGCGCCGTGAGCTGGTGGGTTGCCGGCCACCGGTCGGTCGAACCCGCGCACACCTTCGCGCTCGAACACCTCGACCTCGAGCCCATCCTCGACCTGCGGATGCGCCTCGGCGAAGGCAGCGGCGCACTGATGGCGCTGCCCGTCGTCTCCTCGTCCGTGGAGATCCTGCGTGGCATGTCGACGTTCGACGAGGCGGGAATCAGCGATTCCGACTCGTCGGCGGCCCTGACCACCAGCGACGCGGGGGTCTGACCCGGGCGTGGGCGGCAGGATGTCGCCGGTCGACGCACTCGCGGGCGCGTTCTCATGGCTGACCGTCGTGCCGATCCCATTGCGCAACAATACTTTTGATCGACGATTCGGTGGCGCGTCGATCGCCGCGGTCCCGGTTGTCGGCCTCGCCCTCGGCGCTCTTGTCGCAGTCGTGGCGTGGGCATTGAGTCTGACCGACCTCCCCACCACCCTGATCGGCATTCTGCTCGTCGTCGTCCTCGGCGTCGGGACACGGGGCATGCATCTCGACGGCTTGGCCGACACCGCGGACGGCCTCGGATGCTACGGCCCGCCCGACCGGGTCGGCGAGGTGATGCGGAGCGGCTCAGCGGGACCGTTCGGGGTCGCGACGATCGCGGCAGTGATGATCGTCGACACCGCGGGATTCGCTGCGCTGACAGGTGATTCACGATGGCCGGCCATCGCCGCAGCGGTGTTCGTCGGACGCGTGGCCGTCGTGATCGCCTGTCGACGGTCACTACCGCCGGCACATTCCACCGGGTTCGGCGCACTCGTCGCGGGCACCCAACGGGCATCGATCGTCGTGTGGTCGGTGTTGGCGATCGTCGCGATGGTGTTCGCGGGCGGTTGGCAGTCGTTGTCACCCAACGGATTCGACGTCGGATCGGCGTTGCGTGCGGCAATCACAGCCGTGATCGTGCTCGGCTTCGCATGGTTGTTCACCCGGCACTGCGCACGCCGCATGGGCGGGATCAACGGCGACGTCCTCGGCGCAGTCATCGAGCTGTCGACAGCCATAGCCCTTGTGGGACTACTGATCTGACGTCGGAGCCCGCCCCGCTACCGACCCAGACGCTTCTGCCACCGGATACACCGCGGGCCCCCGAGACCTGAGTGTCGGGGGCCCATCGGACGTCTGCATCACACCGGATCTGGATCAGGCTGGGTACAGCGTCGTCATCCACCCGTGGGTGTCGGCGAACGTACCGCGCTGGATGCCGGTGAGTGTGTCGCGAAGCGCCTGCGTGACCTCACCGGTAGTGCCGTTGCCGATCGTGTAGTCGTCGGTCTCGCTCTTCACGTGGCCGACCGGCGTGATGACCGCAGCGGTACCGCACGCGAAGACCTCGGTGATGTCACCCGACGTGAC
>NZ_BAFC01000129.1 GCF_000248055.1 Gordonia sputi NBRC 100414
CCCGCTGGTCGAGCGGGCGCGAGCGTAGCGAGCACCCGAGTCGAGACCACTTTTGCCGGGCGGTGATCTCGACAAGCTCGATCAGCGAAGAAGCAGCTCGATCAGCGGTAGACGGCTCGCTCCGCGGGTGGCCCCCCGCTGGTCGAGCGGGCGCGAGCGTAGCGAGCACCCGAGTCGAGACCACCCCGCTCAGCCCGACACCAGCGCGCGCAGGAAGAATCCCAGGTTCGCGGGCTTCTCGGCGAGGCGTCGGACGAAGTAGCCGTACCACTCCTGGCCGTAGGGGATGTAGACGCGGACGGCGTGGCCGGCGGCGGCCAGGCGCTGTTGCTCGTCGGCGCGGATGCCGTAGAGCATCTGGTGTTCCCAGCTGTGTGGCTCCCGGCCGAACTCGATCGCCATCAGCTCGGCCGCCTCGATCATCGTCGGGTCGTGGCTTGCGACCATCGGATATCCGTTGCCCTTCATCAGGATTCGTAGACATCTCAGATACGCCTCGTCGATCAGTGAGCGCTCGGGATAGGCGACCGACGCGGGCTCGGAGTAGGCGCCCTTGCACAGCCTGATTCGCGCACCCGATGCCGCGAACTCTCGACAGTCGTCCTCGGTGCGACGCAGGTATGCCTGCAAAACCGTTCCCAATTCGGGGTATTCGCCCCGCAGAGTCCTGACGATGTCGAGTCGTTCGTCGACGGTGCCGTGGTCCTCGGCGTCGACGGTGACCAGGACTCCGGCCGCGGCGGCGGCACCACAGATGGTGTGTGCGTTCTCCTCGGCAATCTTTCGACCGTGCCGCGGCAGACACTGGCCCAGAGCGGTGAGCTTCAACGAGACCTCCAGAGCCCCGGGCCGCACATCGAACCGCGACATCCCCTGCAGCAGGCTCAGATACGCCGCAACCGTGGCCGACGCTTGAGTCTCGTCGGTCGTGTCTTCGCCGAGGTGGTCGATGGTCACCGAGAGTCCGCTACCAAGTGCGTCGGCGATGGCCGCGAGTGCGTCGCCTTCTGACTCGCCCGCGACAAAGCGGTCGACGACGCGCTCGGTGACCGGAAGTCGTTGCGACGTCTGCTTGATGCGTTGGCTACCCGCCGCGCGCGTGATCACCGGGCGCAGGACGGAATCGAAGAGTGCGCTCATGTCATGTCACCTCAGTCCGTCTCGGTGGCGTCGGATGCCATGTGGGGATACGCGGAATCTGTCGGCGGCACAAAGGTTTCCTTGATCGTCCGGGTCGACGTCCAGCGCATGAGGTTCGCTTTCGAGCCGGCCTTGTCGTTGGTGCCCGACGCACGTGCCCCACCGAAGGGCTGCTGGCCGACGACGGCTCCGGTCGGCTTGTCGTTGATGTAGAAGTTGCCCGCCGCGTTGCGCAGCAGATTCGACGCCGTCGACACGGCGGCGAGGTCGGTGGCGATGATCGAGCCGGTCAGCGCGTACCGCGCAGTGGAATCGACCATGCGCAGCGTCGATTCGAAGTCGGCGTCGTCGTAGACGTGAAGCGACAGGATGGGTCCGAAATACTCGGTGGAGAAGGCTTCGTCGGTCGGGTCGTCGCCGAGCAGCACTGTCGGCCGGACGAAGTAGCCCTCGGAGTCGTCGCACTGCCCGCCGACCGCGACGGTCATCGACGCGACGGTCTTCGCGCGGTCGATCGCGGCGACCTGCTTGTCGAAGGCGCGTCGGTCGATCACGGCGCCGCCGAAGTTGGACAGGTCTCGCACATCGCCGTAGGTCAATTCGGCTGCCTCGCTGAGGAAGGCGTCGCCCATGCGATCCCACACCGACCGCGCAACATACGCGCGCGATGCGGCCGAGCACTTCTGCCCCTGATACTCGAAGGCGCCGCGAATGAGCGCGGTGCGCAACACATCCGGGTCCGCTGACGAATGTGCGACGATGAAATCCTTGCCGCCCGTCTCGCCGACGATGCGCGGATAGTTGCGATAGTGATCGATGCGGTTGCCGACTTCGCGCCACAGATGCTGGAAGGTCGCGGTCGAGCCGGTGAAGTGGATGCCCGCGAGATTCTCGTCGGCGAGCGCGACGTCGGACATCGCCCGTCCGTCGCCGTTCACCAGGTTGATGACGCCCGCGGGGAGTCCCGCCTCTTCGAGGAGCTTCATGGTGACGTGTGCGGCGTAAGCCTGTGTCGGAGAAGGCTTCCACACCACGGTGTTGCCCATCAGCATGGGTGCGGTCGGTAGGTTGCCTGCGATGGCGGTGAAGTTGAACGGTGTGATGGCGTATACGAATCCGTCGAGCGGACGATGATCGAGCCGATTCCACACCCCCGACGACGAGATCGGTTGCTCGGCGAGGATCTCCCGAGCGAACTCGACGTTGAACCGCCAGAAATCGACGAGCTCGCACGGTGCGTCGATCTCGGCCTGCTGCACAGTCTTCGACTGCCCGAGCATCGTTGCGGCAGCCAACTTCTCACGCCACGGTCCGCTGAGAAGGTCTGCCGCGCGCAGAAGGACGGCGGCGCGGTCGTCGAAAGTGGTGTGCGCCCACGACTCCTGCGCTGCCATCGCCGCGTCGACAGCGGCGCGGGCATCGTCGTGGGTGGCGTTGGTCATGGTGCCGAGCACCTCGTGATGAGAGTGTGGCTGCACGACGTCGAGTCGCTCACCGTCCCCGATGTGCGCCGCGCCACCGATGATGTGCGGCAGCTCGGCCGGTTCGGCCGACGACTGTCGCGAGAGCTCGTCGACGATCCGTCGACGTTCCGGGGTGCCGGGCGCGTAGGTGTGCACCGGCTCGTTGATCGGGCGTGGGGGAGTGGTGATCGCATCCATGGTCTCAGTTCACCGAGACGGAGTTGATTCAGCTATGTCCAATCGGCCAATGTCAATGCGAACTGTTCGGTGGATTGCACAACGGGAGCGCACAACAGCGTCCGATTGCACTGCAACCGGACGTCCGTCGTGCCAGCCGCCTAAACCGCTCGCGTGCGGATTCTCCCGAGAACCGTGAGCGCGACCAGCGTCGTCGCCAGCAGCACCGTCGTGCAGGCTGCGGCATCGAAGACCTGACCACGATCGGAGAGTCCGAAGATGGTCACCGGCAACGTCTTCCAGGTCGCTGAGTACACCATGACCGTCGCGCCGAGCTCGCCCATCGAGAGTGCCACTGCGAGACCTGCGGCGGCCCCGAGCGCGGGCGTCAACAGAGGTAGCGTGACGCGGGTCAGCACGCGGAACGGGCTGGCGCCCAACGATTCCGCCGCCTGCTTGTACGCGGGATCGAGTCGTTCCAACGCAGCGGTGACCGAACTGAACGCGAAGGCAAGGACGAGCACGGTGTGCGCGACGATCACGATCCAGCGCGTGCCGCCCAAGAGCAACGGCTTCGAATTGAAGCTGATCAGCAAACCCAACCCGATGGCGACGGAAGGCACCGCGATCGGCAGGTGGAAGACCGCGTCGGTGAAGCGTCGAATCGGCGCTGGTGCCTCCCGGGACGAGAGTGCCGCCCAGGTACCGAGGACCAGCGCGATAGCGCCTGCGATGAACGCGGTCTGGATGCTGACCGACAGCGAAGCGAGGTTCTCACCCGAGAGCGCGTCTCCGAAATGGTTGAGACCCAGGTTCGACGGCAGTGGGCCCGTCCACGAGCCTGCGAATCCGGCGATGACGACGGTGGCAATCGGTGCGACGAAGACCACGAGTACGACGATCGCGAAGATCGTCCAGGTGATCACCCGGCTGGTGCGAGTCCAGAGCAACATCAGATCTTCTCTCGACGGGTCGTGATACGTGCGAACAGCAATCGGTATGCGCCGTACAGGGCAAGTGACAGTGCGACCTGAACGGTCGCGATCACCGCCGCCCCCGGCAGGTCGAACGTGACGATGCCACGGGTGTAGATCAGGACGGGCAGCGTCGTCACGTCTTTGGCGCCCGTGAAGGCGACGATGCCGAACTCGTTGAGTGTCAACAGCAGAACCAGGCTTCCGCCCGCGGCCAACGCCGGCCATGCTTCGGGAAGGATCACCGAGCGGAGCACCCGTAACGGTGAAGCACCCAGCGACGCAGCCACATTGAGCTGATCGGTCGACATCATCGCGAACCCGGCCAACAGCGGACGTACGACGAACGGTGTGAAGAAGGTGATCTCGGCGAGGATCACACCCCACGGCGTCGTGAGAAAGTGCAGTGGACGTTCTCCGGTTACCGCAGCGATCGCCGAGTTCACCGCTCCCGCAGAGCCATAGAGAAATGTGAACGCCAGGGTGATGAGAAACGACGGCAGTGCGAGCACCGTATCGATCATGCGTGCCACCAGGCGCGAACCGGGGAAGGGCACGAACGCCAGGACCACGGACAAGAACGTGCCGAGCACAACGCATCCGACCGTCGACGCGATCGCGATCCACGCGGTCGTGGTCAACGCTCGCACGAACGCCTCGCTGCTCAACACTGCGCCCCAGGTGCTTTGACCTTGACCGTCAGCGGATTCGGCCAGCATTCGTATCAGCGGATACACCGCGATGACGGCGATCACCACGAGAGGCGGCAACGCCCAGACGAGTGCTCCGAGACGACGCGGCGCCTGATTCGACGGCGGCGGTGCGGATGTCGTCGGTTCCGCGAGCGTCGCCGATGTCATCGCGGACCTCCGGCGGTATCGACCAATGTGCCTGCAGGGTCGGGCAATCGCACACCGACGACCTCGTCGACTGGGTGGTCGGCGCGGCCTGCGACGTCGGCGTCGATCAGTTGATCGGGCAGACCGTCGACGGCGAGCGTCAACCGTGTCGACGCCCCACGCCAGACCGACGTCGTGACGCGGGCACGCAGCGATCGGTGTGCGCCGACCGCGGTCACCTCGATTTCGTGTGGCCGGATGCACAGGTGCGCAGGCAACCCGGGCGTCCACCGAGACAGCGGTTCAGGGGCGGTCGCCGACAGCATCTTCTCGCCCACCTCGACCAAAGCCGTTGCGCCGGAAACACGTCCGACCTTGCAGGGAAGAAGATTGGCGCCACCGAGGAACGACGCCGTGAAGCCCGACGGGGGTCGAGACCACAGTTCTTCGGTGGTGCCGATGTCGACAAGGCGAGCATCGCGCATGACACCGATCCGATCTGCGAGTGCGAGAGCTTCGGTCTGATCGTGCGTCACATACAGCATCGTGGTGTCGGGCAGAGCATCTCGCAGCCGTTGCAACTCCCCGACCATCGTCTGGCGTAGGGCGGCGTCGAGCGCTGCGAGCGGCTCGTCGAGTAGTAGGACGTCGGGCTTGATGGCCAGTGCTCGTGCGATGGCCACACGCTGCTGCTGTCCGCCGGAGAGTTCGCGGGGCAGGCGTGAACCGTACTCGGACATGCTGACCATGCCGATTGCCTCCTCGACCCGCTCGCCGACCTCGCGCTTGGAGAGGCGCCGCGCTCGCAACCCGAAGGCGACGTTGTCACGCACCCGCATGTGCGGGAAGAGCGCGTACGACTGCACGACGACGCCGATGCCGCGACGTGCGGGCGGAAGGTCGGTGATGTCGTTGCCGGACAGTCGAACCCGACCGGCTGTCGGTCGCACGAAGCCTGCGAGCGACTTGAGTGCCGTCGACTTTCCGGAACCACTCGGACCAAGCAGCGCGACGGTCTCACCACGGCTGACGCGCAAGGTGAAGTCGCGCAACGCATCTGTGGAGTTCTTACCGCGTCCGTAGGAGACGGTCACGCGATCGAAGGCGATCGCCGGTTGCTGTGGGGAGGCCCCGGAGGGGGTCGACGCCGAGAGCTCGGCGTCGACCTTCCTGAGAGTCAACGGATTCTGTGCCATGTCAGTTGCCGGTTGCCTTCTGATATGCGGCGACGTCGGCGTCGAGCGAGGAGAGGACCGACTTCCAGTCCGGATGCCAGATCGTCACGCCTTGGATCGTCTGTGCGGGGCTCGGCGACGTGGTGGGTGCGGCCACGTCGGTGCGAACGGAGACGCCGAGCGCATCGGGTCCGACCGTGTTCTGTACGTCCTTCGAGAGCAGGAACGTCAGGAGCTTCTTGGCGTCGTCGGCGTGCGGTGCGCCCTTGGTGATTCCCGCGAAGTACGGCAGCGACACCGTGGTTCGCGACCCGTCGGGCATGGCGGGGAAGAACAGATCGAACTTCGAGCCGTCGTCGCGGATCGATGCGAGGTTCATCTGTACGTCACCGTTGGCGACGAGCAGTTCGCCGTTACTCACCTTCGGTTGCAGCTTTCCGGTCGAGCTCGACGGTCCGACGTTGTTGGCCTGCAGCTTGCCGAGGTAGTCGAGCGCACCCTGTTTGCCCATCAGATGCTGCAGAAGCAGGAGTACCGCGGTGCCGTCGCCTGCCTGGCCGGGCGTCGAATACTGGATCTTGCCCTTGAAACGAGAGTCGAGAAGATCGTTCCACGACGCGGGCGCAGGCTGTGCGGACGGATTGCGGATGAACGACAGGTAGTTGTCGACGATGCCGACGTAGTTGCCGCCGACGGCAGACGGATCGACGCCGGTGGTGTCGACGCCCGGCGCGACGAGAAGTCCGTCGGCGTCGGCCTTTTGGATGAACGGGGGGAGTGTGACGAGGAGGTCGGCCTGCGGGTTGGACTGTTCCTTTTGCACGCGGGAGACGACCTCGCCCGAGCCGGCCTCGACGATGTTGACCGAAATGCCGGTCTGATCTTTGAATTTCGCGAACTCGCTCTTGTACCAGGTGCCGAGACCGTCTGCGGTGTAGACGGTCAATGTCTTGCCGCCGCTGGAGTCGGACGACCCCGTGCCGCCGCAGGCCGCGGTCAGCGTGACCGCTGCGACGGTCGCGGCAAGAGCGACGGCTCGCATCGAGGTGCGGGTAAGACGTGAAATGCGCATGAGAGAACCCCCTGTGGGTGATGACGTGGGCGTGGCGGATGGCGCTGTGCCGCGCCGATGCAGCACAACGGATGTGGATGGATGGTGTAGTTCTGGGTGGTGTCGAGCGGGTGATCAGTTGCCGAACAATGCAGCGGCGGCGCCGATGTCGGCGACGACATCGGTTGCGCCTGCCGCGCGGAGTGTGTCTTCGTCATGTGCGCCGGTCAGTACGCCCGCGACGATGCCCGCGCCGGCGCGCACGCCGCTGGTGATGTCGTTGGCGGTGTCACCGACGACCGCCACCTGACGCACATCGTCGATGCGCAGTGTGATGAGGGCCGACAGAATCATGTCGGGAAAAGGCCTGCCGCGCAGGGTTTCCGACGGCGCGATGACAAGGTCGGCGAGATCGTGCCAGCCGAGGGAGTCGATGAGTAGCTTCTGAGTGTTCGCGCTGAAGCCTGTGGTCAGCGCAACCTTGATACCTGCGTCGCGCAGCTGTGAAATGGCCTGTGCCGCACCGTCGATAGGGGTGGCACCGCCGTCGGCGATTTGTGCGTCGTAGGCCTTCTCGAACGCCGCATTGGCCGCCTGTGCCCGTGCTTCGTCACCATCGACGAGGTGTCGGAAGACGGTGATCTTGGATTGTCCCATCGTGTCGACGACATATTGCCTCACCTCGTCGTGGCCGGGGCCGTCGGTGGGTAGGCCTGCGGCTGCGGCCGCGGCGTCGAACGCGGCGAGGACCGAGCCGCCGTCGGCGACCGTTGTGCCTGCCATGTCGAGGACTGCGAGTGTGATCGGGTTGTCGGACAAGGTATTTCCCTTCGGGTGTGGCGTGTGTTCAGAGGTTCATGAGGTCTGCGGTGTCGTCACCGATGGCGGGGCCGAGCGTCATTCCACGCCCACCCGGTCCGGTGACGACCCAGACGCCGGGCGAGACCTCGCTGCGGTACACCAGTTCTGAGGAGTCGAGGCACTGCGAGTAGACGCCTGCCCAGCGTCGTGCGATGGGCGGAAGGCGCCGCCCGAGCAGGTTCTCGACGACTGAAACGAGGTGCTGGTAGGGGTCTTCGGTGACGTCGAAGCCGAAGGTGTCGGCATCGTCGCCGTCGGCGGTCCGGTCGTAGGCGTGGGTGTCGCCGATCGTCAGACCGCCGTCGAGGCGTTGCACGCACAGCAGTTGCATGTGGTGTTCGGCAGCGACGGGCGACTGCGACTGCACGCGGCCGAGATGGTCGAGGGCGTCGCCCGCGAACGCGGGGTAGTAGCGGAAGCTGTCGCCGTCGGCGATTGCGGTGGTGAGCTTCTCGTCGAACGGCGCGGTTTGCATCATCTGGAGCCGGACCCGTCGGACCGGTGGTTGCTCGCCGACCAGTTCGCGTAGCAGGCCCGAGTGCGCGGCCCCTGTGCACACGACGACGGCGTCGCCGCGATGGGTTGCGCCGGTGTCGTCGGTGACCTCGACGGTGCCCGAGGTCGACGTCACCGACCGGACCTCACGCCCTCCGAGATACTCGAAACGTCCGGTGGTGGAGAGGAATCCGCGAAGCGCCGGGAGTGCGACACGAGATTCGACGGCTCCGTCGCGTGCGCAGTGCAGGCCTGCGACATAGGTGCCCTGCAGTGCTGGATTGAGCGCGCGTACCTCGGCGGGGTCGAGGAGTGCGAACTCGCGTTGGGCGGAATCGCTCTGTGCGAGAGTCTCTTCCGCGACGGCGAGTTCAGCGGCGGTGCGGACGAGTGTGATCGAGCCGCACGGTCGGAAGCCGATACCGGGAACGTCGGCTCCGATCTTTTCCCAGAGGTCACGTGAGCGCTGAGCCGCGGGGAGTTCGGTCGCGGATCGTCCGGATACCCAGACGAGCCCGAAGTTCCGGACTGTTGCGCCACGCGCCTCACGCTCTCGTTCGAGCAATAGCACCTCATGTCCGCGTTCGATGGCTGCTCGCGCATGCGACGTACCGAGGATTCCGCCTCCGACGATGATCACCTTCATGTGGACTAGTGTGCCCATTTGGTCTAGACCAATAAAGGACGTTTCGGAGAACTCTGGGTTAACTCTTGGTCTAGACCAAATTGGTAGAGTGAACCGCATGTGTGCGGATGTGGTTGCCGAGGTCGAGGACGTGCTGCGCTCGTTGCGCGGCGTCTGGGACGAAGAGGCCGTCGACGAGCTCGATCACGCGCTACAGGCGGGCCATAACGCTGCGGCGGCGGGCGCGGATGACGAACTGGTAGTCGCCGCTGTCCTTCACGACGTCGGGCACAGTCCGCTCGTCGAATCCACTGCTCGCCATGACGACGATGCGCGGGCCTGGCTGACTCCGCGATTCGGCGACCGCGTCGGATGGCTTGCGGGTTCGCATGTCGCGGCGAAGAAGTGGCTCGCGGCACACGATCCGGCGTATGCGAATGGGCTGACCGCGACATCGGTCGTCTCGCTCGCAGAACAGGGAGGCGCCGCCGATCTGGGTGCGGAGTGGACACGGCACCCGTGGTGGCCTGACGCGATCGCACTGCGCCGATACGACGACGCGGCAAAGGTTCCCGGGGCTTCGGCACTCACGATCGACGAGGTCGTGGTGGTCGCGCGGCGTGTGCTCGGCGTCGAGCAGGGTGGCCACTGATGGCGCCCGACACCCAGCCGAAGTACGTGCGGGTGCGAACCGAACTCGAGCACGTACTCGCCGACCTCGAAGAGGGCGACTCGGTGCCGTCCGAACGCGTGCTGTCCGAACGGTTTTCGGTGGCGCGTGAGACGGTGCGGCAGGCGCTGCAGGAATTGCTCGTCGAAGGTCGGATCGAACGGCGGGGGCGCGGAACGGTCGTGTCGGCGCCAAAGATGGTGCAGCCGTTGTCGTTGAAGTCGTATACCGAGGGCGCGCGCCAGTTCGGGCGGGTGCCAAGTCGTATCAAGGTGACGTTCGACGACGCCGTGCCCGACGAATCCGTCTGCGCAGGTTTGGGTTTGGCACCAGGCTCGACGGTGATGCACCTTGAGCGCGTACTGCTCGCCGACGGCCAGAAGCTCGGGCTGGAGAGTACGTTTCTCCCGAAAGAACGATTCGGACACTTCTACGAGACCTTCGATCCGGAGACGTCGTTGTACACGGCGATCCGTGCCGAGGGCGTCACGTTCGCCAGCGCCGAGGAGCGGATCGAGACGGCGCTGCCGAGCCCGCGGCAGGCCGGGCTGCTCGAGACGTCGACCGCCATGCCGATGTTGCTGCTGCGCAGGAGATCTCTCGACGCCGACGGCCAGCCCGTCGAGGTGGTGTGGTCGCTCTTCCGCGGCGACCGCATCGCCTTCGAGGCCACGCTGCGGGAGTGAGGCGCTGCGGGGCGAGTGGTTTCGACTCGGCTGCTCGCTGCGCTCGCGGCCGGCTCAACCAGCGGTCGGGGCGAGCGTTCCCCGCTGGTCGAGCGTCCTCCGCTGGTCGAGCGTGCCCCGCTGGTCGAGCGTTCCTCTCGCTGGTCGAGCTTGTCGAGACCACCTCTGCCCGGGGTGAGTGGTTTCGACTCGGCGGCTCGCTGCGCTCGCGGCCGGCTCAACCAGCGGTAGGGGTCGGCTCCAACCAGCGGTAGGGCGAGCGTTCCCCGCTGGTCGAGCTTGTCGAGACCACCTCTGCGGGAACAGCGGGCCGCTCAGCCAGCGGGCCGCGGGACCCGGAGCGTCAGCGCGACGACCAGGCGGGTGGTCGGGTCGTCGAGGTCAATGCCCGTCAGCTCCTGCACGCGGCGAATGCGGTAGCGCAACGTGTTCGGATGGATGTGCAGCGCGGCGGAGGCTGCCCGGACGTCTCCGAAATGGTCGAGATACGCGCGCAGTGACGGTGTGAGTTCGGTTCCCGACGCTTCGTCGCGCGCCGCGAGGTCGAGGACGCGGGCGTCGATCAGCTCCGGATTGTCCTCGATCAGTGCGACGATCTCGCCGAGCAGCACTCCCGTCGTCGACGCCGCGACCGTAGTGACAGGTTCGATCAGATCCGATTCGCGTTGTGCCGCATCGAGAACGCGATCGGCCTGGGTCCGCAACGTCGGCGCTAACCCAAGCCCGGCAGCAGGCCCCGCGACCACGGCACGCGCTTCGACTCCGAACTGTCGACGCGCCGCCGCAACCGCCGAGCGGGCCCACGCGACCGTTGCGTCCTGATCGGCACCGGGAAGCACGACGTAGGCTCGCGGTCCAAGCGTCGACGTCACCGAAAGTGGGCTGAATGCGCTGGCGTGCAACGTCAATGCGGAGATCATCGCGGGTGTAGGTGCGGAAACCGACGCTCTCGACGGATCGGCGAGCAGGCCGCCGAACGCGACCACCAGCAGGTGAGTGTCGGGCGAGATGCCCAATTGATTGCCAAGGAATTCCGAGTCGACCGTCTCACCGCGTGCTCCGAGTAGTCGGCGCACCAGTTCGTCATGTCCGCTGCCCGCGCTGCGTCGTCGAGAGATGATGCGCGCCGCGACGGCGGCGGCGCCCGCGAGAATGTCGGAGGTGTTGTCGGCGAACTGATCTCGCCCCTGTTGTAACCAGATCGCGCCGAGGTAGTCGCCGACTCCCCGCTCGTGTGGAGAGCGTATCGAGATCGCCAACCGTGGGCGCAACCCCAGCTCGCCGCGTTCCTCGACGGATACCAATGTCTCGGTGGTGCGCAGCGCATCCAGCACGCCCCACTGGCGCAACCAGGCGAGCATCTCCGGTGGTCCCTCGCGCCCGAGGATCGACAATCGTCGAAGCTCGTCGGCCTCGTCACCCGCGCTGCTGTAGGCGAGTACATGCGAGCGCGCGTCCTCGATGCTCACGAGCCCACCGGTGCGCCGCGCGACCTCTGCGGCGAGTTCGAAGAGGTCGCCGATGCTGCCTGCCTGCATCGATTCGGCGCCGGGCTGGACCGACGACGCCTCCAGCACTCGCAGGACAAGTCGATAGATGCGTTCCCACCGCGCGTGCGGGTCGACGTCGATGACCGCGACGGAAAGCTCGGCGATGCGTGAGATAGCTTCCGCAGAAGGCGATTTGAGCATGACGGCGACAGGCATCTGTGATCCGAACCCGTGGAGCCATCCGACAACGTCGTCGGCGTCGACTCCGACCATCAGGAACAGATCCGCGTCGCGCGCCGACGTGTGCAGCGGGAGGCGCAGGTCGTCGGGGTCGATGAGCGCGACCGAGTCGATCACGACGTCAAGGCCTCGCGGTGCGGCAGCCAGTGACGCCAGCGTCGCGTCGAGCGCGAGCAACAGCCGCCCCACACCCACACCCGATTCATCCATATCGACAAAGATACCGATCAGTCCTGGCGGATCGGCCAAGAAGTTCGCAAAAAGCGACGTGCCCGCCGGGAGGCATCCCGGCGGGCACGCTGCGTGGTGCTTGCGTCAGAGAATGGTCAGCATCTCGTTGTACGTCGGAAGCGGCCACAGGTCGTCGGCGACGACTCCCTCGAGCGCGTCGGCGACGTCGCGCACGCCGTTCATCGCGGGGATCAGCGACTTGAGTGCGTACTCCGACTCCTCCTCGACGGTCTCGCCGTGGAAGCCCTCGATAGCGTCCTCGAGCGTGTCCATGGCGTTGTTGAGCTCGCCGACCTTGCCGGTCATGGTGCCCAGCGCCGGAGTCTCCATCTCGATTCCCGCAGCCTTGAGGCTTGCCGCGGTGCTCGCGAGTTCGCCCATGTAACGCGTTGCCGCGGGCAGGATCATCGTCTTGGCGATCTCGAGGGTCTCCTTCGCCTCGACCAGCAGGGCCAGCGAATACTGTTCGAGCACAACATCTTTGCGTGCTTCGAGCTCGCGCTCGGACAGGATGCCGTACTTGCTGAACACCTCCTTGATCTCCGGGAGGTCGTACTGTGCCATCGCGTCGACGGTGGTGCGCAGGTTGAGCAATCCGCGCGACTCCGCCTCTTCCTGCCACTCGTCGGAGTAGCCGTTGCCGTTGAAGACCACCTTGCCGTGCTCGGTGATGATGCCCTCGAGCAGCTTCTGGACTGCGGCGTGGAACTCGGTTCCCGCAGCGAGTTCCTTGTCGAGGAAGTCGGCGACGTACTCGAGCGAATCGGCGAGCATCGCGTTGATCGCGATCATCGGGTCGGCGATCGACTGGTTGGAGCCGGGTGCACGGAACTCGAAACGGTTGCCGGTGAACGCAAACGGGCTGGTGCGGTTGCGATCGCCCGCGTCGGCCTTGAACGGCGGCAGCGTGTCGACGCCGAGCTCGATGACGCCCGACGTCTTGCTCTGCTTGGCGCCACCCTTCGCGATCTGGTCGAAGATGTCGGAGAGCTGCTCGCCGAGGAAGATCGAGATGATCGCGGGCGGCGCCTCGTTGGCGCCGAGCCGGTGATCGTTCGACGCCGAGGCGATGGACGCACGGAGCAGCCCGCCGTACTTGTGTACGCCGCGGATGATCGCCGCGCAGAAGACGAGGAACTGCTCGTTCTCGTGCGGGGTGTCACCAGGGTTGAGCAGGTTGCCCTGGTTGGAATTGCCCATCGAGAAGTTGACGTGCTTACCCGAGCCGTTGACGCCGGCGAACGGCTTCTCGTGCAGCAACGCGATCATGCCGTAGCGCTCGGCGACCTTCTTGATGGTGGTCATCATGAGCTGCTGGTGATCGTGAGCGATGTTCGAGCGCTCGAAGACCGGGGCGATCTCGAACTGCCCCGGTGCGACCTCATTGTGGCGGGTCTTGGCCGGGATGGCCTGCTTGAACAGTTCGCGGTCGAGTTCGATCATGAACGCGAGCACACGGTCGGGGATGGCGCCGAAGTAGTGGTCGTCGAACTCCTGGCCCTTCGACGGCTTGGCGCCGAACAGCGTGCGGTTCGTCGTCATCAGGTCGGGGCGAGCGAAGTAGAAGTGGCGGTCGATCAGGAAGTACTCCTGCTCGGGACCCGCGTACGACACGACGGTGTCGACGTCCTCGTGGCCGAACAGTCGCAGCACACGCATCGCCTGCTTGCTCATGGCCTGCTGGCTGCGCAGCAGCGGCACCTTCTTGTCGAGGGCTTCGCCGGTCCACGAGATGAAGATCGTGGGGATGCACAGGGTGTTGCCGTTGGGGTTCTCCAGGATGTACGCCGGGCTGGTGACGTCCCATCCGGTGTAGCCGCGAGCCTCGAAGGTGCCGCGCAGGCCGCCATTGGGGAAGCTCGACGCGTCGGGCTCGCCCTGCAGCAGCGTCTTACCTGCGAATTCGGCGAGCGAACCGTCGGCGCCGTCGGGCTCGAGGAACGAGTCGTGCTTCTCTGCCGTGAAGCCGGTCAGCGGGTAGAAGACGTGCGCGTAGTGCGACGCACCCTTCTCGATGGCCCAGTCCTTCATCGCGGAGGCGACGTAGTCGGCGAGGGTCGGGTCGAGTGGAACGCCCTTGTCGATGGTTGCCGCGACAGCCTTGAAGACGTGCTTGGGCAGGCGGGTTTTCATCGCCGAGAGGGTGAAGACGTTGCGGCCGAAGGTGTCTGCCAGTGGCTCGGGGAAGCCGTCGCATTCCATCTCGTACGTGGTCACGGCCTCGATGGCCTGACGGCGGGACATGCTGCCACTCATACATAAACTCCTGGGTCGGCTCTCCGGTTGCGACGCATGTGCGCCTGCCGTGGCCGGGTGGCCCCGAAGAGTGAGTGTCGTTGGTTCAAGCAAAACGACGCTATGAGGACCACGTACCCAGGTCATTGCCTCCATGTGACGCTCGTGAAAACACGCTTCACAATGGTGCGAAACTGGTCAGGCCTCTAGCTGCGCGAACGATTCGACGCGGAGTTCGGTTGGGACAGCTCGGGTTCGGCGTCGGCCAGCGGTGCGTTCGCGGCGTGTCCGTGCAGCGCCGCGATGTCGTGTCCGCGGACTGCCAGGGCGGCCACGACGATCCCGACCACGATCCCGATCGCGGTGTCGAGCACGCGATCGACGGCCGCCTCGGGACTCAACCCCGCACTGAGCCCGGTGAGCAGCAGTGCCATGGGTGTCACCGCGAGCGAGCAGAGCGCGTAGTTCACAGTCGAGAGGATCTCGGCAAGGACCTGGAAGATGACGATGCCCGCGACCGCGCCCCAATATCCCAGCGGCACCGCGAGGAGTATGCCCGCGATCACCGCCCCGCCCAGATTGCCCAGCAGTCGCTGGACGCCACGTCGAACAGTGAGGTGATACTCGACGCCCTGCATCGCCGCGACCGCACCCATCGCAGCCCACATCGGGTGATCGAGATGGATGGCGACGGCGATCGTGGCCGCTATCGCCGCAGCGATGGCGATGCGGATCGCGGTCACGGCGAGGTGCTTACGATGCGCGGGGTTTTGTCCGCCCGCGAGGGTGACCCAGATCGATTCGCGTTGCGCTGGAGCAGTTTTCGACGCGGCGTCGTGTGTACTCGATCTCGGGAGTCGCGACCTGAGTAGCTCGACGAACCACGGCGACAGGGCGATGAGAATGCCGATCACGGCGCCGATCGCCGAGGCGAGCGTCGCACGGCCGATGTCGGCTGCACTGTGTGCGTATCCTGCCGCGCCGGTCGCGGCGAAGACGAAGATGACGGCGCCCGGTCCGACAATGCGCAGCGCC
The DNA here is from genome assembly GCF_000248055.1 of Gordonia sputi NBRC 100414. Lineage (GTDB taxonomy): Bacteria > Actinomycetota > Actinomycetes > Mycobacteriales > Mycobacteriaceae > Gordonia > Gordonia sputi. The sequence goes on from NZ_BAFC01000129.1 coordinate 15,388, forward strand.
GACACGACATAGCACGCGATCCCGGCGAGCACAGCGGTCACGACGATCTCGGTGACGATGGAGTTCGCGTAGGTGCCCATCGTCGCGCCGACCGCGATGACCGCGGTGACTCCGACGCCGAGTGCGATCAGTCGGGGAGCGCGGACGGGGTAGGGGTCGGGTCGGCAGAACGCCGAGACCAGCGCGCCCAGTGCCGCGAGGCCCGCGAGGTCGCGGAGGCCGAGCAGTGCACCGACGACCAGGACAACTCCGACGGCCACGCCCACCCGCAGCGGCGCGGCAACGCTGGTCCGGCTGAAGTCGAGGCGCAGGGCGTCGCGCCAGGTGGTCGGGCTCACCACGTGTTGGAGGGCTGCGCCGCGGACACGGACGTGCGGGGTGATCAGGGAGCTCTGCATTCGACTAATTTATCACTGTTTTACTAGTGAAGTAAATGAAGGGGCTAGTTATGATCGTCACGTGACCGACACTCCCGACACCCGCGCGAGCCGCGATCTGGTCGACCGGATCGAAGCGGAGTGGGCGCGGTCGTATCCGTATCTCGACATCGAGCCGATCGGCATCCTCGGTCGAATTCAGCGCATCGCGACGGTCTCGAATCACCGGCTCGACCGCAAGCTGGAGGCACACGGGATCGGGCGGTCAGAGTTCGACGTCCTCAGCGCTCTGGCCAGGTCGGATCGTCCACTGCGTGCCAGTGAGGTGGTGTCGACGACGATGCTCAGCGGGGCGTCGATCACCAAGATCAGCGAGGCGCTCTCGCGACGCGGACTGCTTGCGCGACGAAAGTCCGAGCGCGACGGCAGGGTGGTGCTGCTGGAACTGACCGAGGAGGGACGGGCGCTGGTCGACGCCGAACTTCCCAACAGGCTCGCCGACGACGCCGACGTCCTCTCTCCGTTGAGCGCAGACGAACGCGCACAACTCGTCGACCTTCTGCGACGCATCTCGGCGGATCTGGCCGAGTGAGGTGTGACCCGATTGTCAACGTCGACAACGGGTAATGGAACATTGGTCGTAGTTGCGTCCACCGCCGTCTCGGCGGAACAACACGAGGAGTGCAGATGCCAGGGGTGAGCCACAGCGCGGTGATCGATGTGCCACGTCAGAGGGTGTTCGACTACGTCAACGACTACAACAATGTGCCCGACTACATGTTCGGGATCACTCGGTTCGATCCGACCACCGACCACACGTCCGGTCTCGGCGCGACGTTCAATGCGGAGATGAGTGTGGGGCCGAAGGTGCTCAAGTCCACGGTCGAGACCAAGGAATGGGTCGACGGTGAGCTGATCGCCCTCGTGTCCGTCGACGGCTTTCCCGCGAACACGACCTGGCGATTCGCCGACGCCGATGGTGGAACGAGGGTCGAGGTCGAGTTCCAGTACAAACTGCCGGGCGGGCTCAGCGGGCGTGCGCTCGGTGCCATTCTCGAGCCGTTTGTCGGCCAGGCGATCAAGCAGACCGACAACAACCTGCGCTCGCAGCTCGTCTGACGCCTCGGCTCCGAGTTGCGTGGGACCCTCGGGGGCATTTTTGTACCCGTGTGTCCCACACAACTTGGGCCTGTGGATAGATTTTCGGCGTCGCGTCGGATGTGCGACATCCTGAGCGGGTGCGATCCGACGAGGGGTGGCTGGCGCTCGCGCACCGGCAGGAGAACATTGCGACACGTGCGCAGCTCGCTGAGGTAGGCGTCGACAAGCGAACCGTGCGGCGGCGAGTCGGCCGCGGTGAGTGGAAGGCATTCGGTCCGCGAGTTCTGATGCTCGCTCCAGGTGCTCCGAGCGAGTCGCAGCGCGTCTGGATTGGCGCGCTACATCCCTGTGGCACAACAGCTCTGGCGGGCCGCGCCGCTCTTGCGGTGCATGGGTTGAAGGGCTGGGAGGATGGGCCGGTCGTGTTCCTCGTCGGAGCAGACGATCGCAGCGCGCGGAGGGCACCCGACGGAATCGACTACGTCCGTACTCGCCACGACCTGACCTCGCTCTCCGTGCAACGCGCGGGTATGACAACGCTGCGGATCGAGCCCGCGACCCTCACATTGGCTTCCGCCCTCAACGCCGGTGCGTGGGGTGAGCATGCATCGGCACGGTCGGCCGGTGGTCTTCTTGCCGCCGTCGTGCAACAGCGACTGACCACGGCCGAGGGGCTGCTCACCTGGTGCGACAAGCTGCCACGGCTGCGTCACAAACCTCTCCTGCGCGGATTTCTCGACGACATTGCGGGCGGCTCGGAGTCGATGGCCGAAATCGACCTGGTCACGATGTGCCGTGACTTCTCCCTGCAGCAGCCCGTGCGTCAGCGGGCTCGCACCGACAGTGATGGTCGACGCCGCTACACCGACGGCGAATGGGATCTGCCGGACGGATCGACGGTGGTGCTCGAGGTCGACGGGTCCTTTCACAGGGACCACTCGTCGTGGGAGGCCGATCTACGTCGGCAGCGCCGTTTGTCTGCTCCTGGCCGCCGCCAACTGCGGTGTACCGCCGTCGAGTTGCGTACGGAGCCCGAAGAAGTGGTCAAGGATCTCGTGGCGGCCGGAGTGCCGCGGATCTGAGTCGAGGCGCCGAGTTGCGTGGGATCCTCGGGGGCATTTTTGTACCCGTGCGTCCCACGCAACTACCTGCACACCGGCCGGAGGCCGGCGAGGATGTCACTGTGCCCCCGGCAGGAATCGAACCTGCGACACCCGCTTTAGGAGAGCGGTGCTCTATCCACTGAGCTACGAGGGCGGGGACTGGGTGAAGTGATGGAGGAAGTTCCCGCGATTTCGTGCTTTCGCGGGGCTTCTACCTGGGATTATCTTCGTCCAGCCCGTGTCGGTGACCGCAATCGCTGTGGCTACCGACGTGTGGAGTATACGGCAGCGGTGTGCGGGCATGGCAATGCACCTCGCGCCACTTTGGGCGTGAGGTGACGCTGGCGGTGTTCGTAGTTGCTGATCAGCCGGGGTGTCGCGGGCGCTCAGGGCACGGGCGGCTCGCCTGGGTCGGGGTGTTCGTGTCGCCAGAGCCGGTCGGCGTAGGCGTTGCGGGCCAGCGCGTGGCCGAGCATGACCAGGTATTGGCCGTCGCATGTGGTGGAGATCGCGCGGCCTCGGTACCAGTCGGCATCGATGGTGTTGTTGGCTGATTCCGCATCGGATCGGTAGGGGTAGATGCGGTTGTAGACGGTGGCGGGTTCGCTGTCTTCGGCAGCGACAGCTTGGCGAAGGTATTCCACGCGATGGGTCGCACCGTCACTCGCGGGTTCGTTGATTCGTACGCGATGTGCTGCGCCGCAGGGCAATTGGATTGTGACGTACCAGTCGTAGCGTCCAGTGGTTCGGTGTGTGGAGTGGAGTTTAAGCAGATTGCAGCGGTCGTGGTGGACGGCGCCATCCTCGTCGACGCGTTCGGCGACCAGCGTTCCTTTGCGGGTGTAGAGCTTGTGGGTTCGCCCGCACGCGCAGGTGAGGCTGTCGAAAGGTTTGAGCGCGGCAGTCGTCTCGTGGGGCGGGGAGAAGATCATGTATCCGGCGTCGGCGAGTGGCTGCAGGTGCACGCCCCGGAAGGCGCCGTCGTAGCAGACGGTGGTGGCACCGGGTTCGGCGGCGGCGAGGTCGAGGAGCGCTTGGACACTGATGGCGGCCTCACCTCCACTGTCGGGCGCAGTGTGGATCATGTCGATGAAGATGCGGCTGTTGCGTGCCGTACTGGGACGGGTCACGATGTGCTGGAATTTCATGCCCAGCGTGAGGTCCTTTTTGTCACCTTCTTTGTGGAGTTCGCCGTCGACCCGCTGTCCTGCGGCTTCGCGCTTCTTGACTGCCCTTTCGGTGAAGATGCTGGAGATCACCTTGCCGTCGGCGTAGACGACGTTGCCGCGTTCGGGGTTGGTGAGCGAGCGGCGGTGCGGAACGAGAAGGCAGCCATGCCGTTTGGCGAGTGCACGCGCTTCGATAACGAACCGCACCCGCAGGGTCTCCAAGAGTTCACTGACGTGGCCTGCCGTGACGGAGGTTGATGCGTCCAGGATACGTTTGCGGGCGTCCTGGCAGTTCCACCGTTTCGGCGGGCGCGGGTTCAGGTCGATACCGTGCAGGGCGCACCCAGCACACAGGATTGACCAGTACCTGCTGTGCGATAGCGCCTTTGCCGCTTTGCGGTGCGAGCCAAGGACTCCGGCGAGTGACACGTAGAAGATGACGAGCACCTCGTGGTAGCTCCGCCTCGGTCCGGTCGACCCCTCGATCTTGGTGGGGAGTTCTCTGGCCAGTGCGTAGACGGCGTCGTCAGCGGCGAGTGCTTCGATGTACTCGATTTCCAGCGGCCGGGAATCGCGGTCAGGCATCGACGAAGCGGCCGCAGCACCTGCCGAGGACTCCTTCGCGGCTTGCTTGGCGTAATACCGCCGGTTGCGCCTCTTGCTCATCCGGCCTGCCCCTGCCAGTCGAAGCCGATCAGCGAGGCGGCACTGTCGAGGGATCGTGACCCGGTCACGCTAGCGGCGTCTTCGATATGGCCGGTGCGCGCGAAGGCCTGCGCTCCGGCGTACGCAGTCAACGATGTTGGCGTGATCGCCGAATCGACCGACAGCCCAGCGGCGCGCAGCACAGCTCCGACGGTCATCCCCACTCGCGCTTGGCGTGCCGCATCCGATCCTGTTCCGGTGTCGCACAGGGGTTGTCGCGGGTCCCGTCCAAGATGGTAGATACGCGCCTTGAGAACCATGGCGGCGTAATCGTCGAGTTGCACGACGCGTTCGGCGTACTTGACCGAGCCGTGCAAGTGCGCGGCCTTCTCGTCAACGTCGATGTCACCGACAGTGAGGCGGCCGATCTCACCGGTCCGCGCACCCGCCAGCAACAATGCGACTGTCGACGAATGTCGTTTGTGAGCACCAAGATCGGCGAAGAACCGTACGAGTTGCGCTTCGTCCGGGGTGAGCGGCCGACGTTGCCCGGGTTGCGCACGGCCGGGCAGGTCCATGACTGTTGTCGGGTCGTCGCAGCCGATGCCAAGTGAGCGAGCGGTGCGAAAGAAGACGCGAAGCGTCGAGAGCCGAATGTGTTTGGTAGCCAACGACGGTTCCATGCGCTCACCCGATCGATCGCGGCCCCTAGCATGCACAAAGTCTCCGACGAGGGTTGGCGTGATGTCGTTGATGGACTCGATGCCGTGCGCGACGGCGAAGCGGCAGAACCGGTTGACGAGCAACGAGAACTTGGCGACCGTCTGCTGCGACATAGCACCCGAGGCGGCGGCGCGGTTCCACGCGGCGAACACGGCGGCAGCGATGGTGGTCAGGCGTTCGTCACCCACGATCGACCACCGCAACGCGAGGCAAAGTTGATGGCCGGTCATGCCCGGCCGCCTTCACACAGAGTCGAATGGTGCTCATAGGCACCACTATTGCGGTGGGGTACGACAAGTCGAGTACCGACAGACCCGACAGGTAGGCTGAGCTGGTGGTTTCCACACACCCACGAGCCCCAATCGAGTATGTTGCTGCTGGCGTATGGCCGGAGGCAGCCCTGCGTGACGATGCGCCCATCCAGGTGCAGGCGGCCCAGCTGTTCGCCCGAAACCTGCGGGCTGCACTCGACGCCGAAGGGATCGGCCTGCGCACGCTCGCGACGCGGGTGGGGGTCAATCACGCCACGATCAGCCGCGCGCTCGCGGGGCTGCGGTTCTGTGACGCCGCGACCCTGGCACGGCTGGAAGCGGGGCTTGATACCGCGTTGTGGCCCACCTACGAGACCACGATCGGCTACCGGACGCCGACGAACTGAGCGGACTAGGTGGGGCCGTGCTTCATACACCGGTCCGGCGCACCGGATCGGATAGTATGAGTCGCACGGCCCGAAAGGGCCTACACTCAAAACAGCACTCCTGACTTTCGCAATGTGGGCGTGTGTTGGTGGCCCCAGCTGTGCACTGGGACCGATCTTTGAAGGCCCTCCGCCCTGCCAGGTGGGGGGCCTTCGTCATGCCCGGTCCGGGCTGGGGCCCTTCTAGTGCATGACTGTCGCGGAATCAATCGTTGCAGGAACGGCCCCCATGACACGTTTTCGATACGGTCAAATCGCCGATCCGCACAGAATATTGTCCTAAACCCCCGGTTATCTCCTCAGGTTCTATGACTAGAACACATACTTATTTTGCCAGTGCACATGTACACCCGAATTGGTGGTAGCGTCCGAAGAATGCCGTCCAGCTTCGTGCCTCGCCGGTGGTGCGTGAGGGACACCGACTTCGGGCGTCGCGCGGTGGCCGAGTTCAGGTCGGCAGTGGCGGTGACCAGCGACGAACCCGACGGTGTCACCGGGATTCTCCAAGGGACCCCACGATTGCTTGCCGCGATCACCCACCATCGACTTGTGTACGAAATGCGGCTGGCGCTGTTCAAGATCGATATGACCAACGAGACCTATGCGCGTCGGGCACGCTACTCAGCGAACCCATCGAGCAACCGGGTCAACCAACTCTTCAGCGGTCGATTGCCGATCAAACTCGACGACATCGGCCTCGCGTACACCATCCTTGGCGACCACCTACCGGCCCTCGATCCACGCGGATGGGCTTCGGAGATGCGCTACCGCTATATGCCGTCGCGCGGTGGCGAGTCACCCGTCGACTTCTCGCCCTCCGGCGATCTGCTCGGTCTGTCGAATCAGTTCGACGGCTGAAATGTCGAGCGCGGAAGCTAACGCCCACAACCGATCTAGCGTGATCGTGTTGATCGATCCCTCAATCCGGGCGATCGTCGGCCGCGACACTTCCGCACGCTCAGCCAAGGCCTCCTGGGTCAGACCGCGATCCTCGCGTGCCTGACGGATCACGTCACCAAACGCCCGCCGATGCGCAGCTCGGCGCGCAACTTCGGCATCGGACGGCAACGGATCGGGAGTGGGCATCCCGACAACACTCCGATGCCGACCACGCCCAAGTCTGTATCAAATGTGATACAACTACCGCCGAGTGAGGTGTCCTTGTCAACCTCCTCAACCCACGTCACCGACAGCACGGAGAAGCACACCCATGATGCCGCCGACCACGCCCGCCGCCACCTATCGGCAGGCCCGCTCGATCGGGTTCACCCGCCGCGACATCTTCAAATACGCGGCTCTCGCGTCCGGTGCGATGATCGTCGCCGCCTGCTCCGGAAACGACCCGGGTTCCGAACCTGTGAAGAAGTTTGCCCAGGGCACCTGGAAAGTCACCGTCACCCGATCGCCAAGTACCGACCCCAACGTGACCAGCGAACCCACCGGCCCGCAAACCTTCCAGATCGCCATCGCCGACGGCACCTACGCCGCCACCGACAACAGTTGGGTTCCAGCCAGCGGCACCTGGACCTGGAACGACGGCGGCACAGTTCAGATCACAGCGAAGAAACCGAGCGTCGCCACCGGCGTCCCTGACACAATCAACAACGCCAAGCAATTGGCGTGGCAGTACGGCAACGACCGCTTCGCCGTCCAAGCCTCCTGGAACAGTGACAACAAAACCCTCACCCTCATCGGCACCGACGGCAACGGCAATCCACTCCCGATCAGCGCCGTGAAGCAGTAGTACTGCTCGGGCAGGTTTTTGTCTCAGTTGCCGATTCGGACGGAGTTGTCACCGGTCGGATCGGTGCACTCCAGGTAGGAGTCGGCGTGGCTACGGCCTGGGACGTAAGGCCATGTGCAGCCCCACCCTCGGATCGTCGCGAACTGTCCTTGCCCCTCGGGTTCACCGCGCTGAATCGCGGCTAGGTAGTCGCGTGCGACGGCGAGTGCTGCGGCACAGTTGACGCTGCCCTTAAGCACAACGACCGGTTCTGAGGTATTGGTGTTCGGGTTGGCGATCAGGTCACACATGACGTCCACCGACGTCAGGTGGGTGGACGACGGTACAGCCGGGGGTGCTTCGGAGGTGTCCGAAGGCGTGGACGAGAACGCCGTCTCCGATGAGGTCGAGGATGGTGCACTTGTTGTGGTGCTGGTGTCTTGCGATGACGAGTCCGCGGCGCTGCCGGGAGATTGCGAATTCGCCGCGCACCCGCCAACCAGCACGATCCCGGCCACGATGACACCTATGCGAACAATCCGATCAATAACCGCCATGTCGACTCCTCTGATGAGTACCCCAAACCACACCCTGTGGTCCACGGACACCGTAGTAGGACCGTTTCTCGGTGCGGCCCCGCTCCGTCCGCCTAGACGGTGTGCAACCGCCGGTCCGGGGAGAGAAAAACGGTCTCCGGAGCAGAGCTACTGCGCCCACACATACGGGCAACCTCGGAACGCGACAGCCCTCCACGGGTGACCAATGCGTCACCGATACTTGCTGCCAGGCGAGGCGTTTCGGGTAGAACCAACTCGTCATCGGGCTCGTGTACCTTCCACCCTTTGGCGTTCATCGAGCGATAGAAGCTGGTCCGTTCAGTCGCGCTGACCAGTTCCATGCGGTAAGCACGTTCGAAGATTGCTTGCATCGAAACGCCCCAAACGCGCTTCATGGCTCGGAGTTTGGCTGGCTTGAGCGCCGTCAATTCGGGTCGGATCACATGTTCGGGCATCAGCAGTTCGGCAGCAAACTCGTTGGCCTGCTGTTCGACATTCTCAGTGGTGAATTCGCTGTGGAGCACAAGATGGCCCAGCTCATGTGCGAGGGTGAGCCGTTTGCGGGGCGTTGGCAGCGTGCTGTTGATGATTACGACCGGATAGTCGGCCGCCCACTGGGACATCCCGTCGATGCGGTGAGTTCCGAAGTCGTACTCGATTACCAGAATGCCTGCTGACTCCATCCACGCCGTCAGGTTTCGCACCGGCCCGATGGGGAACTTCCACTGCGCGCGCACCATCCGCGCCGCATCAACGGGCGACGTATCGAGCGGGTCGAACGTCGGCAGATGATTTTCTGGTCGCATACCGACGCGCGCCAACAGAAATGCTGACCGCATGCGGATGAGGTTGAGCTGAGCCTCGATTCTGCGCCAGTCGCTGACCTTTGCCGTCTTCTGTCGGCGCATGTGCGCATCGGCAGCAATGGCGCCCCGTAGACCGAACGCATGGGTCAAGAAGTCCGTCGACAGATCAAGCGCACGACCCAACGCCGCCAACGTCGGAGGGTCGACATCGCGCTGACCGTTTTCATATCGCGACAAGGCAGCCTGAGTGACGCCGAGTCGCTCAGCGAGTTCCTCTTGTGTGATCCCAGCAGCTCGGCGGGCCGTGATGATCACGTCGCCGACATTGTTCATGATCCGCCTTCGGTCCCATCTTCGTCTTCTTCGATGATGTCGCGAAGGTCGAGCTGGGGCAGGTTCGGCTCCAGGGGTGTCCAGTCGATTGGCGCGGGACCCGATCCAGCAGCCTGGATTGGGTTGGCACCCAACGAGACTGACCACAATGGGCGATCAAGCTCAGTGCGGTAGGACAGGAGTGCACCCTTCACGGCAGCCTCATCGACATCCCACAGGTAGCCGAGCGCGAGGCTATGGGTCTCTGTGCCAGGAATCATCGCCACGTTAGTCCAAAACGCCAACGCACCCGAGGTCGGGTACGTGCTGATCTTCAAGTCGGACCGGTGGCGCTTGAACCGGATCACGTAGCGATCGATGAGGATCTGACGAGTCGGCTCCTGATCGATGATCTGAACCGCCGATTCGTCTGCCACCTCGCGCACCATCCGGTCCCACATGCGCTCATGGACGAAGTTCGCGACGAACCGTTTTGAGAAGTTGACGAACCAGGTAGGAAAAGCGTCCCGGAATGCCTCCAGGTCGACCGCCGCCCCGTCGACCGATTGAATGAACGCTCCGAGGAGCTTGTCGCCGAGGTCATCCACAACCTTCTGCGCATCCGGATATGAATTCATACCAGAAAATATACCAAACCCCCCCTACGCTCCACCGATGCACAACCATATCTCTGATTGAGTGCGCGCAATCGACGTAGGAACCGGCCGATTGCCGCGCGGACCGCGCGTGTCAGTGACACCGCACCACTCACCTGCGGCGACCACGAAGGGGACTGTCCGCGACTTTCAGAGCATCGTGTACGCCTGCATCGCCAACTGTGCGAGGTCGGTACCACCTGCCGACCCGAGCGCACCCGCGAACGCGGTCGCCGCAGTGAACATCAGCTGCTTGAGCTTGCCCGGATTGGACTTGGCGTCGCCTGCCAGTTCGGCCTCAATCTGCGCCGCCAATACGCGCCCCTCATCCTGCTGGTCGGTGTCGGCGGAGGCGGTCCGTACGAGGTTGGCGACTTCTCGAACCAGCTGAAAGCTGCCGGTATTCGTGACAGCCTGCTGGGCGTAGGCAGAATCCACCGCGACCGCCGACCGTTGGTCCCGGTAACTGTGATGGTGTTGTGCGAGTTCACTACATGCGGCGCCTGAGGCTGCTCGTCTCTCACCGAACGCCCCTCCGACAGGTAGCGTTCTCCCTTGGCTTCGAGCGACATACGAATCACTCCATGACCCTATGTCCCCTGACCTCGGATGAAGCCCTCGTTCTTAAGCCAAACCGTGGCGTCGTTGACCTCCTGCTCTGATAACGGAGTGTCGGACCAGGCAAGTAGCGTTCATCACGATGTCGGCCGAGGCGTTGGCGTCGCCCCTTCCAGATGCGATCTCGCTGCCTAGCCACGCCAGGACCGCATCACGGGTCATCCACAACCGGTCGAACTGGTTCATGTTGCTCCTTTGCCACACGTCCGCTGCCCGCAATCGGTACTCACAGTAGTCGGCGCTCGCGACACACTCTCAGGGCGCGCGTGGACCACCACCGAATGACAGTGGCACCCAATTGTGCGGTAGTCTGGGCAGCCGGCGACCGCCCCAAGCTGCAGAAACCTACGCAGAGGACTGAATCATGGCAAGCAGTTCGCAGACCGTGTGGAAACTCCTAGCGCCAAACCCCCTCGTCGGAGCTAGAGTTGAGTCATGACCCAGACAACTCACACGGCGCTGCGGCGGACGATGAGGCGCGGAGTCGACCGATGAGCATTCAACCTCGTCCACTGCTGAACCAGACTCGGATGGAACAGACGAGTGCCGCCGCAATCCTGAAGAACGCTGCGAAGATGATTCAGAGGTCGGGCAACTAGAGCACGACCTCGACACAGCAGAGGCTGCCCTTGAAGGCGAGATCGTCACTGACCCTCCTTCGCCGCGTCGCGTGCGACAAAGTAAATGGAAGGCTCCACTTCCGCCGCCAGAGGCGTTAGCTGCGTACAACGCGATCGATCCATCATTCGCGGAACGAATCGTCCGCTCGTACGAGCGGCAGATCGAGATCGCGGAGCGCAGGGAAGACTCGATCAATACCGCCGTGGATGCGCAGGTTCGGATTCAGGGAATGCTCGCCAGCGCCGATGTCTCATTGACAAAGCGCGGCCAGTGGATGCTCTACTCTATTGCGGTCTTCTCGCTCGTGGCTGCTGTTGTGTTCGTGGTCCTGGGAAGTCCCATCGCAGCAGTTGTGTCGGTCATCCTCGGAGTGCTATCGCTATCTGTCAACCTGGTGACGACCGTCAGCGCGGTCAAGCCACCGACCAAACGCTCAAACGGGCAGGAGGTCGAAGACGATTCGGCTGATTCGGATCCATAGTCGGTCAGCGTAAACTTGAGGCCCCGGAGCTGGTGTGCTCGTGTTACGAAAACAACGGAATCGCGTTACCCCGCGTACCCGCTAGACACGCTGACGTGTGGCTTTGTGAACTTCCTCCAGTCCCACGAGGGCGGGTCGTGAAGACCGACGCAGGAAGTCTACGTGACGGGCCGATCCCCGATCGGAGCGGGAGTCGGTGCGCCAGGTCGGGCTCGTCCGAGGTGCTTCTGGTCTCGCGGTCGCAGCGAGACGATACGGTGAAGCGGTGACACCAGCTCAGCTCACCGTTCTCGTGACCGGCGCGACCAGTGGAATCGGCGAAGAGGTGGCGCGGCAGTTCGCCTCCGCCGGCCATCGAGTCTTCGGCACGAGTCGACACCCCGACAAGGTTGCCGATCCGATTCCCGGCGTGACCTACGTACGTCTCGACAACGCCGACTACGAGAGCGCCACGGAGTGTGCCCAGGAGGTCGGCGACGTCGACATCCTGATCAACAATGCGGGCGAGTCGCAGGCGGGCGCGCTCGAGGACACGCCGATCAGTGCTGTCGAAGATCTGTTCCGTGTCAACGTGTTCGGGCCGATCGCGCTGACCAAAGCCGTGCTCCCGGGTATGCGTGAGCGGCGTCGAGGAACGGTCGTGATGGTCGGGTCGATGCTGTCGAGCTTCCCGGTGGCGTTCCGATCCAACTATGCCGCAACGAAATCCGCGCTGAAGGCGTATGCGTTCGCGACTCGACGTGAGGTAGCGCCGTACGGGATTCGGATGATCAGCGTCGAACCGGGAACGATCGCCACCGGCATCGGTGACCGGCGCAGCATCTACATCGGCGAGAACTCGCCCTACCGTGACGAGTACGAGACCCTCGCGGCCGCAACGCGACACAACGAAGAAGAGGGCATCAGTGGGGCCGAGATGGCGGCCGTCATCGTCGACGCCGCGCTGGCCGAGCATCCGAAGCCGTTCTACGCCAAGGGAAATTCGGCGGGACTCGTGTTCGCGTTGCGACGCCTGCTGCCGCGCCAGTTCATCCTCGACATGACCGCCCGCAAACATGGTCTGCGACGCGTGAAGATCTGATTCGACGATGCGAATAACGTTGCGGGTCATCGGGATCGGTCCTGGTGATCCACGGCAGATCACGCTCCAGGCGATCGAAGCGATGTCCGACGTCGAGGTGTTTGTCGCGCTGGAGAAGGGGAGTGCGAAGACGGGGCTGCTCGACGCTCGGAAGGAGATCCTTGCGCGCCACGCCAATTCGTCGCATCGGCTCATCGAGATCGCTGACCCGCCGCGTGATCGCGCGCCGGCGGACTACGACGCCGAAGTGCGACGTTGGCACGCGGCACGAGCCGATCTGATCGCTTCCGCGCTGCGCGACGAACTGCCCGACGGGGGAGTCGCGGCGTTCCTGGTCTGGGGCGACCCGGCGCTGTACGACAGCACTCTGCGCATCGTCGACGATCTGTCCGAACGGTCCGATCTGACCCTCGACGTCGAGGTCATCCCGGGCGTGACGAGCGCCAGTGCGCTGACCGCGGCGCACGGAATCGTCGCCAACCGGATCGGCGAACCCATTCACATCACGACGGGTCGTCGGCTCGCGGAGACGCCGCCGGGCGTCGACTCCAACCAGATCGTGATGCTCGACGCCGACCTCGCGTTCCGGCAGACAGCAGACCCCGACGATCACATCTGGTGGGGCGCCTATTTGGGTACCGCGGACGAGATCCTGATCAGTGGTCGGGTGGGCGACGTGGGTGAGCGCATCGCCGCGGAACGCGCTGCGGCCCGCGAGCGCGTGGGCTGGATCATGGACATCTACCTGCTGCGCAAACAGCGCTGAGCTGGGTGGGCGC
>NZ_BAFC01000128.1 GCF_000248055.1 Gordonia sputi NBRC 100414
AAAACCTATCAAAAACCCACCAACCATACAGCCGGCAGAATTTTCAACACAATCTCAGCCAGAGAGACAAAAACCTGACCAAACAAAAACTAGCAACACCCAGACCCAAAGACCTGAGCGTCACAAAAATAAATCATCACATAATCCAAAAACTTGGACACACGATGCCAAAATATGGCATCAGACAATCTTGTCAATACACTATCGAGTTCTCAAAGAACACACACCTACCAGCGCCACCCCGCATGGCGAGGCGCACTCTAGTAAGCTGGTGTTTGGATTTTGTTGACCCCGTCTCCGGAGCAACTCTTCCAAGCTACCAGATCCGATTCGCGTTTGCAACACCGTGTGTTGCGGGCTTTTTCGTTTCTGGCCGCATCGGTGTTCCAGGCTATCAGACCTGAGACACTGCAGTTTCCCCGATTCCGTGTCGGCCCCGGGGTCTTGCTCGCTGCGGTGCAACAAGAAAGTTACACACACGGGAACAGGGCGTCAAATCGCCTGGTCAGAGCGTTAAACGAGCGCCGGCAAAGCTCTTCTTACCGCGTCGGATGACCAGCCAACGGCCGTGAAGCAGGTCGGAAGTGCCTGGAGTCCACTCCGGATCGGTGATCTTGGCGTTGTTGACGTAGGCACCCCCTTCCCCGATCGCGCGCCGTGCAGCTTTATTGCTCTCAGAGAGCCCGCTGTCCACCAGAAGTCCGACGAGCGTAGGTGCGTCGGAGCTGTATTCGGCGATCGTCGTCTCGCCCAGTGCTGCGGCGAGCGTCGACTCATCGAGATCGGCCAGTTCTGCACGACCGAACAATGCCTGGCTGGCGAGTTCCACGGCCTGGGTATTGGCTGCGCCGTGGATGAGTGTCGTCATCTCCGCTGCGAGGCGTTTCTGCGCCAACCGGAGATGCGGCGTCTCTTCGGTTGCACGCTCCAACTCGCCGATCTCCTCGCGCGTGAGGAACGTGAACCACTTCAGGTAGCGGACGACGTCGGCGTCGGACGTGTTCACGAAGTACTGGTACCAGGCGTAGGGACTGGTGAGTTCGGGGTCGAGCCAGAGGCTTCCGCCGCCGGTCGACTTACCGAACTTCTTGCCATCCGACGAGGTCACGAGCGGAACCGTCAGCGCGTGCACGGTGTCTCCGGTGATTCGGCGCGTGAGATCGACACCGCCGACGATGTTTCCCCACTGATCCGAGCCGCCGATCTGCAGGCTGCACCCGTGCCTGCGGTGCAGTTCGAGGTAGTCGTTGGACTGCAGCAGTAGATAGCTGAACTCGGTGTAGCTGATGCCATCGGACTCGAGGCGTCGTCGAACCGTCTCTCGAGCAAGCATCACGTTGACCGAGAAGTGCTTACCGAGATCGCGAAGGAACTCGATCGCGCTCAGTCCCGCCGTCCACTCCATGTTGTTGACGAGGAGCGCGCTGTTCGGGCTGTCGTCGAATCGCAGGAAGCTGGCCAACTGGTCGCCGATGCGTCCCGTCCATCCGCCGACGGTGTCGACGGAGTTCATCGTCCGCTCACCGACGTCGCGCGGGTCGCCGATGAGTCCAGTGGCACCGCCGGCAAGAGCGATGGGCCGGTGACCTGCGAGTTGAAAGCGACGCAGTGTCAACAACGGCACCAGGTGTCCGGCGTGCAGGCTCGACGCCGTCGGGTCGAATCCGGCGTACACGGTGATCGGGCCCGCCTCGACCGCGGAGCGCAGTTCGTCGATGTCGGTTGACTGTGCGATCAACCCTCGCCACTGCAGATCGTCGAGAATGTCCGAAGCGTCGATTCGGTCTTCAGAGGTCAGTGTGCTCACACATCGATCTTGTCATCCAGCCCGCGCGGGGTCGTCGCAGACCCGACCTAGTGATCAGACCCGACCCCTGGTGATCAGGCAGATGTCAGGCGTTCGTGCTCGGCATCGTCGACCGCCCGGGCTTCGGTGGCCAACATGACCGGGATGCCGTCGGAGTCGATCCGATAGGCGACGCGAAGCCGCGGGTTGTAGAGCTCGTCGCCCGCGTCGAGCAGTGGCCCGTGATCCTGCGGGCACACCAGCCGGTCACGAACGATCGGATCCAGTGACTGCGCGCGAGAACTCATCGACTTGCTTCCTCTCTCAGCGGATATTCCCCAGCAGCTGTTCGACATGCCGCGGGGCACGACAGCAAGCCTAGTGGCGCGCGCGAACGTGTCGGTCACCCACTCGCCGCGACATCACCGTGTACCGGTCGCCGTTTCCCCGACTCTTGTCCTGGTCGGTGTGGCCGTGGTGGCCGCCGCTTTCGTCGAGGTCGTGCGGTCGCGCGACGATGTCGACGAGGAGTTTGTGGAGTCCGGCAGCCAGTCCACGCGGGTCACCGCAGTCCTGGTGAAACGTCGATACCTGCCCTCCGAATCGCGGTACCAGACCTTAGACCCGGGTTTGGGAACGCCGCGGGCTGCCAGTTCGCGGGCCTGTGGCCGGTAGGACTCCGACACCGGGATCTCGTCGACGATCCAGACCAGATGAGGTCGACGGTGCGCGGGCAATGCGCCGAGCCCTAGTCGCAGTTGCGTGACGGTCAGTGAATCCACGTCGACGTCGGATCGCATTGTCAGCGCTGCCACGACGATCTGGCTTCCCGGATCGCCGAGCCGATAGGCGGCCACCTGGTCGACACCGGGTACTCGCGAAAGCAGTTGTTCGATCGGGGGAAGGTAGATGGGCCCTTCGACCGAATGCGCAACGGTGTCAACCGATCCCATGAACCACAAGTCGTCGTCGGAATCCCGGTAGAACAGGTGGCCGGACACCTCCCACCGGTCCTTGGGTGCGAAAACGTCACGCAAGACAGTCGCGGTGGTGTCGAAACGATGGCGCGATCGCGCCAGCAGCAGACCGACCTCGCCCTGCCCCGCACGATCTACGAAACCACTTTCGCCGACGACGAGACGTTCGGCGTCGACGTCGTACGCCGCGATCGCGACCTCGTTGGTCTCCGGAAGAGCGCGACCCATCGACCCGACCTTGTCGGCGGCGACGTTAGCGAGGATGGCCGACCCGTCGGCGGTCGCGAAGAACTCGAGAACGCGGGCGCGCGGAAACCGTTCACCGATCTCGTCCCACAGACCGGTGGGAAGTCCCGATCCCATGAACAACCGGATCGGATTGTGCTCGTTGACCTGAAAGTTCTTGTCGTGCAGTATCTCCCGCAACATCGACCAGGTATACGACACCACGGTGACGCCGTATCGATGAACCTCGGTGACAAAGTTCTCGGCGTCGACCCCCTCCGACAAGGCGATACGCGACCGGCCGACGGCTGTCGCCCCAAGCGTGGTCAGCAGTCCGGAGGCGTGGTGCAGCGGCGGGATGCAATAGACCGTGTCGCGGTCGGTGAGACCAGCCGCCGACGCCGCGCCGAACGCCGACATCGCAAACCGGTGATTGGTCACCGGCCACACGGCGAGTTTGCCGCGTGAGCGGGTGAAGAGGATGAACGCGAGATCGCCTGCGAGACCGGGATCCGGGCGGTACCACGCAGGCATCTGCACGACGTCGGGGTCGATCTGCTCCATGTCGATGATGGTGTGGCCGTCAGCGCCGTCGATCTCACGTGCCGACCCGCTTCCGCCACCGAGTACGAGCACCCGATCGCTGTGTGCGGTTGCGGTGTCGAGGTGAACGGGATCGCAGATGACGACGTTCGCGCCGGCCAGTCGCAGCATCTCCCCGACGTCGCCTTCACCGGCGAGGAGCACCGCAACCGCGCCCAATCGGGACAGTGCGGCAACGGCGACCAGCGCGCTCGGGCGCGTATCCATCAGGACGCCGATGTGCTCACCGGGGCGCACGCCGCACTGCACCAGTCCCGCCACCACGTTGTTGATGCGGGTGTCGACCTGAGAATGGGTGAGAACTCGATTCTCGAAGAGGAACACCTCGCGGTCGCTGCCCCAGTCGGTGTTCTCCGACATCAGCTTTCCCAGCGAGATCCGAGTGCCCGACTGGATCTGTCCGAGACGGAACAGTCGCGGCACCGTGCGGACGGATTCCTGTGCGACAGCCACCGATGTCCGCTGGACCGCGCCTGCCATTTCCCACAGCTCGCGGGACGCGCCGGCACCCGCATCGGCAACAGAACCGATGCCGTGGGTGATACGCGACAACAGTCCGACGCCGGTGCCTTTGCCGTCGATCGGTGCCTCCATCGGCTCCACGTGATCGGGCTCGGGCCCCAGGCCCTCCTGCCAATTGATCCATTCCGCAGTCGTCGGCCACGTACGAGTACCGGACGTACTTCCCACCACAAGTCCGAAATGGCCTACGGGCAACCGTGATTCGTACACGCGGGCTCGTGGCGCCGCACGGACGACACCTCGGATCGCGACCGGTTGCCCGATGTCGTCGACCTCCCCCACGAACCCCAGAACCGGAGCCGTGATCTCGGCGAGCGTCACCAGTTCTCCATTGATGACAAATCCGCCGGACACCATGCGATTGTGTGCGACGAACTGGCGCAGCAGTTCCGCGATGGCCGGCCCGGACCAGGCGACCCATCCTTCGGCTTCGAGGAAGCGTCGCTGGTCTTCGCGGGGCAGAAGCGCGTCGCGGTCGTGGAGTTGTCGGAGGAAGTCGAAGCGGCTGCGCGCGGTTTTCACCGGGTCGAGCATCTGGAAGCCGAGACGCGCGAGCCAACTCGGCACCCAGAGGTGGGGAAACACCTTGTCGGCCAGGACCTCGGCGCCCGGCGCAACCAGCGCTGCGGGGAGCCCGAGCGGTAACGCCGCAAGAACGTCGACGGGGCTACCGAAGGTGATCACGCTCGCCACGCCGCGGGATCGTCGATACGCGGCTGCCTGATAGGCGAACATGCCGCCCTGCGAGTAGCCGGCAACGTGAACGTCGCGGCCGGTGGACTCGATGATCCAGTCGACCGCCTCACTCACCGCGACCACGTGATCGGCGAGGTTGCGCTCCATCCCGCCCTCTTCGTGGTCGGGAGACCCGAAGTCGACGACCCATGGGGTGATGCCGTGGCGGTGCAACACCGAGACCGCGCCATTGTGTTCGGTCACGTCATAGACGTTGGCGGACACCATCATCGGGGGGATCAACACGATGTTGGGTCCGGTTGCGGGGGCATCCGGGAAATAGCGCCGCAACCGGAACATCCGTGTGGTCTCGACCACGGTGAACGGCGCGGGCTCGGTTCCGGTCTGCAGACCGCCGTACCGGAGCACCTCGAGCCCGTTCTGTGCCGTCGCGAGGACACGCTCGGCGAAGGCCTTCACGTCGGGAATGCCGCCGCCTGACATCAACCACGCTCCTCCCCACACACCGGATGGTGATCCAAGTCACTCTACCCAGCTCGGTCAACTCGCACCGTACACGGATCGACTTGGACCCCGCGCACTCGTCGGCCTCACTGTGACCGTGAACTCACCGACCACCGCGAGCGCAACGCGGGAAGCTCCCGATCGAGGACGTCGAGCTGTCGCTGCACCTGCGACGGAGCGGTTCCGCCGTAGGCGTCGCGCGACTCGATGGATCCGCGAACGGTCAGCACCTCGCGAACCTGTGGCGTGAGAGCCGGATCGATCGACGCGAACGTGGCGTCGTCGAGTTCGTCGAGTCCGACGCCACGGCTCTCTGCCTCACGCACGCACGCACCGGCGACCTCGTGCGCTACGCGGAACGGAACGCCTTGACGCACAAGCCATTCGGCGATGTCGGTGGCGAGGGTGAATCCCGCGGGAGCCAGTTCGGCCATCCGGTCCTCGTGGAACTCGAGTGTGCCGACCATGCCTGCGATCGCAGGCAACAGCAGTTCGAGCTGCGCGACGGCGTCGAACACCGGCTCTTTGTCTTCCTGCAGGTCGCGGTTGTAGGCGAGCGGCTGGGCCTTCAGGGTCGCCAGCAGGCCGGTGAGGTCACCGATCAATCTGCCGGCTTTGCCTCGTGTGAGTTCCGCGACGTCGGGGTTTTTCTTCTGCGGCATGATCGAGCTGCCCGTCGACCAGGCGTCGGCGAGCGTGACGTAACCGAATTCGGCGGTGCTCCACAGGATCACCTCTTCGGCGAGTCGCGACAGATCGACGGCGATCATCGCGAAGACGAACGATGCCTCGGCCGCGAAGTCTCGCGACGACGTCGCGTCGATCGAGTTCTCCGCGGCGGCCGAAAACCCCAGATCAGCGGCGATCGCCTCCGGATCGAGGCCGAGTGACGAACCAGCCAATGCACCGGACCCGTACGGGGACACCGCAGTTCGACGATCCGCGTCGGCAAGCCTGTCGACGTCGCGGATCAGCGGTTGCGCGTGCGCGAGCAGATGATGTGCGAGCAGCACCGGCTGGGCTGCCTGCAGATGTGTCTTGCCCGGCATGACGGCGTCGGGATGTGCGCGAGCCTGAGCCGTCAACGCCTCGACGACGTCGAGCACACCTGTTGCGACCGAGCGCATCGCCTCGCGCAGCCACATGCGGAAGAGCGTGGCGACCTGATCGTTGCGCGACCGTCCGGCGCGCAGCCTGCCACCGAGGTCAGCTCCGACACGTTCGATGAGTCCGCGTTCGAGGGCGCCATGCACGTCCTCGTCGGACTCGGCAGCCACGAACGTGCCGTCGGCGACGTCGCTCGCGAGCTGGTCGAGACCGGCGAGCATGGCGGTCAGATCGTCGTCGGACAGCAGGCCTGCGCGGTTGAGAACCCTGGCATGCGCCTTCGACGCCTGGATGTCGAACGGGGCGAGCACCCAGTCGAACTGCGTCGACTTGCTCAGCGCCGCCATCGCGTCGGCGGGTCCCGACGCGAAGCGACCGCCCCACAGCGACCCCTGGTTCGTTGTCCCCTGCTGGGCTGAGTGGCCCTGATCACTCACTGAGCAGGTCCCGCTTCGCCGCGATCTTCGACGACAGGCCGTGCAGCTCGACGAATCCACGTGCGGCGGACTGGTCGAAGCTGTCGCCCTCGTCGTAGGTCGCGAGGTTGAAGTCGTACAGCGACTCGCCACTGCGGCGGCCGTTGACCGAGATGTGGCCACCGTGCAGCACGAGGCGGATCTCGCCGGAGACGTGCTCCTGCGTGGAGTTGACGAAGGTGTCCAGCGAGCGCTTGAGCGGCGAGAACCAGAGGCCGTCGTACACCAGCTCGGCCCACTTCTGGTCGGTACGACGCTTGAAGCGTCCGAGTTCGCGCTCGAGCGTGACGTGTTCGAGCTCTTCGTGGGCGGTGATCAGGACCATCGCGCCGGGGGCCTCGTAGATCTCGCGGCTCTTGATGCCGACGAGGCGATCTTCGACGACGTCGAGGCGGCCGACACCCTGTGCGCCCGCGCGGCGGTTGAGTTCCTCGATCGCCTCCAGCACGCTGACCGGGCGACCGTCGATGGCGATCGGGCGACCCTTGTCGAACGTGATGATGACCTCGTCGGGCGAGTTCCAGTTGATCGTCGGATCCTCGGTGTAGCTGTAGACGTCCTTGGTGGGCGCATTCCACAGGTCCTCGAGGAAGCCGGTCTCGACGGCACGACCCCACACGTTCTGGTCGATCGAGAACGGTGACTTCTTGGTCACGTTGATCGGGATGTCGTTCTCCTCGGCGAAGGAGATGGCCTTCTCGCGCGTCCACGCGTAGTCGCGGACAGGCGCGATGACCTCGAGATCTGGTGCCAGCGAAGCGAAGCCGACCTCGAAGCGCACCTGGTCGTTGCCCTTACCGGTGCAGCCGTGCGCGACGACGGTGCCGCCGTGATCGCGCGCCGCGGTCACGAGATGCTTGGCAATCAGCGGGCGCGACAGTGCCGACACCAGCGGGTACCGGTCCATGTACAGCGCGTTCGACGTGATCGCGGGTAGGCAGTAGTCGTCGGCGAACTCGTCGCGTGCGTCGACGAGCACGGCTTCGACGGCACCGCAGTCGAGCGCGCGCTGGCGGACGACCTCCATGTCCTCGCCGCCCTGTCCGAGGTCGAGCGCAACGGCGACGACCTCCTTACCGGTCTCCTTGCCGATCCAACTGATAGCGACCGAGGTGTCGAGGCCGCCGGAGTATGCAAGTACGACGCGTTCCGCCATGGTGGTGTGTGCTCCTATGTCGTGGTTCGACATCCATCATCGGATGTCGTGCCCGATGCGATCGGGCTGGGGTCTGTTTGTCGGTCCGGGTTCGGGCCTCGGTGTGTCCGACTCCGGCTCAGGGGCCGCCGGGGCGTCGGTAAGGGGTTGTCACACGAGGCCCTCGATTCGTCGTGCGAGCTCGGCCCCGTCGATCGGTGCGCGTGCGCACACGAAGATCGTGTCGTCGCCCGCAATTGTGCCCACGACGTCGGGCAAGCTGGCCCGGTCGATCGCACTGGCCAGGTAGTGCGCGGCGCCGGGCGGGGTGCGCAGCACGGCGAGGTTTCCGCTCGCATCCGTCGACACCAGCAGTTCGCTGAGCAGGCGAGACAGTCGGGCAGTACCGCCGAACACCCCACGAACGGGCGCACCATCCTCGGGGACGACGTACACGCCGACGCCGCCGTCGGCCGCGCGCAACTTGACGGCGCCGAGTTCGTCGAGGTCGCGTGAGAGCGTGGCCTGCGTGGCGTCGACTCCCCTGCCGGCGAGCAACTGCTGTAACTCCGACTGCGACCGCACCTGATGGGAACCGAGCACTTCGACGATGAGCGCGTGTCGCCCTGCTCGCGTGCTCGCGAGCCTGGTGTCGGTGTGGTCGGCGATGCGCGCGGCGGCGCCCGCATCAGCGTTGCTGGTCACTTCTGCCCCAACAGCCAGATGAGCATGGCCTTCTGCGCATGCAACCTGTTCTCCGCCTCGTCGAGAACCGCACTCGCGGGGCCGTCGATCACCTCATCGGTGATCTCATCGCCGCGGTGAGCGGGCAGGCAGTGCAAGACGATCGCGTCCTTGTCCGCCACTGCGAGGAGGTCGGAGTTGATCTGGTACGGCCGGAACGGCGCGCGACGATCCTTGCCGTCGTCCTCCTGCCCCATGGAGACCCACGTGTCGGTGACCAACACATCGGCCCCACGCGAGGCGGCGACAGGATCGGATTCGACGCTGACCGATCCCCCGGTCAACGCAGCCCGCTTCTCGGCGTCGGCGATCACGACCGGGTCGGGCTCGAAACCGTCGGGCGCACTGATCGTCACGTGCATTCCCGCGGTCGCGCCGCCGAGCGCCAACGAATGCGCCATGTTGTTCGCACCGTCGCCGAGGTAGGTCATCGTCAGCCCCGCGGTGCGACCCTTGCGTTCGACGATGGTCTGCAGGTCGGCGAGCACCTGACAGGGATGGAACAGATCCGAGAGCGCATTGACGATCGGAATCGACGCCGTCGAGGCCATCGCTTCGAGGCGCTCCTGCCCAAAGGTCCGCCACACGACGGCCTCCACGAACCGTGACAGCACCCGGCCGGTGTCCTCGAGCGATTCGTCGCGGCCGAGCTGAGTGGTGCGTCCGTCGACGACGACGGCGTGACCACCCATCTGCGCGATGCCCATCTCGAACGAGAACCTCGTCCTCGTGGAGTTCTTGTCGAAGATCACCCCGACTCCCCGGGGACCCTCGAGCGGTCGGTAGGCGAACGGCTGGCGCTTCACCTCGGCGGCAAGGGCAAGCACTTCGGCCTGCTCGTCCGGTGTCAGGTCGTCGTCGCGAAGAAAATGTCTGGTCACTGTGCGCTGCTCTCGTCGGTTGCGGCGTCGAGGATCTGCGGCAGTGCTGCGACGAAGTCGCCGGCCTGCTCCTCGGTGAGGATGAGGGGCGGCGCGAGCCGCAGGACGTCGGGAGCCGGCGCGTTGATGAGGAATCCGTTGTCGCGAGCGGTCGACTCAACCTTCGCCGACACCGGCGCGGTGAGCACGACGCCGAGCAGCAGCCCTGACCCGCGCACGTGGGAGATCAGCGGATGGTCGAGTGCTTCAACGCCCGTTGCGATCGACTTTCCCACGGCGGCAACATGATCGACGAGGTTGCTGTTGTCGATCTCGTCGAGGACCGCGAGCGCCGCGGCCGCCGACACCGGGTTACCGCCGAATGTCGTGCCGTGCTGTCCCGGGGAGAACAGTTCCGCAGCGGGGCCCGTGGCGATGGTCGCCCCGATGGGCAACCCGCCGCCGAGCCCCTTGGCGAGAGTCATGACGTCCGGCACGATCCCCGCCGCCTGGTGTGCGAAAAACGTTCCGGTACGACCGATTCCCGTCTGCACCTCGTCGAGAATGAGCAGCGCGCCGTGCTCGGCGGTGAGCCTGCGCGCGTGCGCGAGGTAGTCCGCAGGCGGAACGATGACCCCGGACTCTCCGAGGATCGGCTCGAGAATCACCGCTGCGGTCTCCGACGACACGGCGGCGGTCAAAGCGTCGACGTCGCCGTAGGGCACGAAATCGACCCCTGCGGGCATCGGTTCGAACGGTGCGCGCTTCGCCGGTTGACCGGTCATGGCGAGCGCACCCATGGTGCGTCCGTGAAATGCCTTGTCCGCGGCCACGATCTGCGGCCTGCCGGTGAGTCTGGCCAGCTTGAATGCCGCCTCGTTGGCTTCGGTTCCGGAGTTGCAGAAGAACACCCGGCCCGGCTGCCCGAACTTGTCGAGAAGACGCTCGGCGAGTTCGACGACCCGCGGGTTGATGTACAGGTTCGAGACGTGACCGAGTGTCTGGAGTTGCTCTGTCACCGCGGCCACGATCGCGGGGTGCGCGTGACCCAATGCGTTCACCGCGATGCCACCGAGTAGATCGAGGTAGCGGTTGCCGTCGGCGTCCCACACGTAGGCTCCCTCGCCCTTCGTCAGGGCGATCGGCGGCGTGCCGTAATTCTTCATGAGGGCGGATGACCACCGCTCCTGCCAGGGTGCGGTCATGAGTGAGACGCTCCGTCTGTGTCTAGCGTGGTGTGCGTGGTTGCGGGAGAGAGGTTTTCGGGCGCGACGACGGTTGTCCCGGTGCTCGTCGCGGTCAGCAGTTCGGCCAAGACAGCGTGCGGCACACGGCCGTCGACGACATGAGCTCGCCCGACACCGCCTTCGACCGCACGCAGGCACGCCTCCATCTTGGGCACCATGCCCGCGTCGAGACTCGGAAGCAGTTGTGCCAGTGCGTCGGTCGAGATCTGCGACACGAGCGACGAGCGGTCGGGCCAATCGGTGTAGAGACCCTCGACGTCGGTGAGCATCACCAGCCGGGAGGCGCCGAGCGCCTCGGCGAGGGCGCCCGCAGCGGTGTCGGCGTTGATGTTGTGGACGACGCCGTCACGGTCGGGTGCGAGTGTCGAGACGACCGGAATCCGTCCCGCACCAACGAGATCGAGCACCGCGGAGGTGTTGACCGAGGAGATGTCGCCGACGAGTCCGATGTCCGTGGCAACTCCGTCGACGAGGACCGTGCGCCGCGTCGCCGTGAACAGGTTGGCGTCCTCACCGGTGAGGCCGACGGCATAGGGTCCGTGCGCGTTGATCAACCCGACGAGCTCGCGACCGACCTGACCGAACAGCACCATCCGCGCCACGTCCATCACCTCGGGCGTGGTCACGCGGAACCCGCCACGGAACTCGCCCGTCAGGCCGAGACGTGCGAGCATCGCCGAGATCTGTGGTCCGCCACCGTGCACCACGATCGGGTGCATGCCACAGGCGCGCAAGAAGACGATGTCGGCGGCGAAGGCGCGTTTGAGGTCGTCGTCGATCATCGCGTTGCCGCCGTACTTCACGACGACGGTTGCGCCGTGCATGGCCTGCAGCGCAGGCAACGACTCCGCGAGGATCGCAGCCTTCTCCACGCCGCTGATCGAGCCGTCCCCGCCGGGCGAGCCAGCGCCGCTGAGCGAGCCGTCCCCGCCGAGCGAGCCGTCCCCGCCGAGCGAGCCGTCCCCGCCGAGCGAGCCGTCCCCGCTGATCGAGCTTGTCGAGATCATGACGAATACGCCGAGTTCTCTTCGACGTACGCGTGCGAGAGGTCGGTGGTCCGGATGCTGCCGGTCTCCGCGCCCAGGCCGAGGTCGACGAGGACCGCGACGTCGGGACCCGACAGGTCGACGTCACGCGCGCCGTCGACGCCGGTGCCGTTGACGCAGACCGCTTTGCCGTTGAACGACACCGTGATTCGGTCCGGGTCGATGGTGACCGGTGCGATCCCCGTCGCCGCGAGCACGCGCCCCCAATTGGGGTCCGACCCGAAAAGCGCTGTCTTGACCAGACTGTCGCGGGCGATGGTGCGCGCCACTGCGATGGCGTCGTCTTCGGTGGCAGCACCGGTAACCGTGATGACGATGCGCTTGGTGACACCCTCGGCGTCGGCCATCAGCTGCGCCGCGAGGTCGTCGCACACCGACAGCACGGCGGCGTCGAGTTCGGTTTGCTCGACGGGGATCTGGCTGGCGCCGGAGCTGAGCAGGAGGACTGTGTCGTTGGTCGACGTCGAGCCGTCGATGTCGAGCCTGTCGAACGTCGTCGACGTCGCGCGCCGCAGCGCGAGGTCGAGTTGTTCTGCGCTGGCCCGCGCATCGGTGGTCAGCACGCACAGCATCGTCGCGAGCGAGGGTGCCATCATGCCTGCACCCTTGGCCATTCCGCCGATGTTCCACCCCTGTGGATGGTGCAGCGCAACCTGTTTCGGCACGGTGTCGGTCGTCATGATCGCGTAGGCGGCGTCGGTTCCGCCGGAGAGTCCGCCGCCCATCTCCTGGACGATCTCGGTCACACCCGCGAGCACCTTGTCCATCGGGAGGCGATCACCGATGAGACCGGTGGAACAGACGGCGACCTCGACGGCCCCGGTCTCGGTTCCCCAGTTGCTCAGCGCTTCGGCAACGGCCTCTGCCGTCGCGTGCGTGTCCTGGAAGCCCAGCGGACCGGTACAGGCGTTGGCGCCACCAGAATTGAGGACGACGGCGCGCAGCCTGCCGGTGGTGAGCACTTGCTTGCTCCACAGCACCGGCGCAGCCTTCACCTGATTGCGGGTGAAGACGCCTGCCGCCGAATAGTCGGGGCCCTCGTTGAAGACCAGTGAAAGGTCGGGGGCGCCGGAAGCCTTGATACCAGCGGCGATTCCCGCCGCGCGGAATCCGAGCGGAGCGGTCACACCCTGATTGCGCAGCAGGCGCGGGCCGGTCGCAGGCGCGCCACCGGTGATCCGATCGTCGTCGACCTGCGTCGTTGTGTTGCCTGCTGTCGAATTGCTTTCTGCCGCATTGCCACTCGAGCTCACGGTGCCACTCCCACGGTGCTCAGTCCTTCTGCTTCGTCCCAGTCCAACGCGAGGTTCATCGACTGGACGGCCGCGCCGCCGGTCCCCTTCGCGAGGTTGTCGATTGCACCGACCACCACGAGTGTTCCGACCCGCTCGTCGACGGTGACGGCGAGTTGCACTGCGTTGGAACCCATCACCGAGCCGGTCGCCGGAAGACTGCCCTCGGGAAGCAGATACACGAATTGCTCGTCGGCATACGCCTTTTCGTACACGGCGCGGACCTCGTCGGCCGACGCTGTGGTGCGCGCCGTGCACGTCGCGAGGATTCCGCGTGACATCGGAACGAGCACAGGCGTGAACGACACCGCGACCGGCTGGTCGGCGGCCTCCGAAAGCGCCTGCGAGATCTCCGGGGTGTGCCGATGCGACCCGCCGACGCCGTACGCACGTGCGGAACCGATCACCTCCGAGGCGAGTAGGACGACCTTGGGTGCCCGTCCCGCGCCCGACGTCCCGCTCACCGCGACGACCGTGACGTGTGGTTCCACGAGGCCGGCCGCAAGCGCCGGAAGCAGCGACAGGATCGAGACGGTCGGATAGCAACCGGGCACCGCGATCCGGCTCGCATTCCGCAGGACCTCACGGTTGCCGGGGATCTCGGGGAGTCCGTACGGCCAGGTACCCGCGTGATCGCCGCCGTAGTAGGCGACCCAGTCGTCGGAGTCACGGAGCCGGAAGTCGGCGCCGCAGTCGATGATCAGCGTCGTGGGAGGCAGAGCGTCGGCGATCTGTGCCGACGTTCCGTGTGGCAGGGCGAGGAACACGACGTCGTGACCAGCCAACACGTCGGGCGTCGTTTCCTGCAGTTCACGCTGCGCCAACGGCAACAGGTTGGGATGATGGGCACCGAGCAGCGATCCTGCGTTGCCGCCCGCCGTCAGGGCGCCGATCTCGAGGTCGCCTGATCGCAGACGCGGGTGTCCGCACAGGAGACGAAGCACTTCCCCACCCGCATAACCGCTCGCACCGGCGACAGCCACCTTGATCGTCATACACATCATTATGCATGGCGACGCAAATCAATACGGAACTAGGTCGGCGGGTGCACCGAAGTAGATTCCCAAACGGCGTCGTGTAGTCGTTCGACGGCCTCGAGAATCAGATCCACCGCGAACTCGAACTCGAAGTCGTCGTCGCAGCCAGCGGGCCCCGTACGGGCGCGAGCATCGAGGGCGATCGCCGTCACTGCGGGATATCGTTTCGCGAACTCGGCCTCCGCTGCCGCCCGGGCCGCCGGACCGAGGTCGGACGACGGCGCGGCACTACCGGTGAACACTTCCGCCGTGAAGCCCCAGATCCGTGACCCGACTACGTGCATGGCGTGGTGGGTCAGATCGACTGCGATGCCTCCGTCGATGAACTCCGCCGCCAGGGAATCCATGTACGCGAGCGCGCCCGGCGTCGGAGTGTGACGGGATTCGATCGCTGTGCGCATCCACGGGTGCGTCAGGTACACGCGCCGTGCGGCGAGTATTCGCGAGCGCACCGACCTGCGCCATCCCTGCGCAGAGGACGCGGGGTAGGAATCGACGACGACATCGATCATTCCGTCGACCAGGTCACTCTTGTTGGCCACATGCTTGTACAGCGCCATGGGCACCACGTCGAGCTCGGTCGCAAGCGCGCGCATGGTGACCGCGTCGAATCCCTCTGTATCGGCAAGGCGAACGGCACAGCCGAGCACTCGCCCTCGGTCGAGCGGAATTCGCTGGGCTGAGTCATCCGGCATACCCGAGACCCTAGCGAAGCCTTGACCAGGTGTACGTCGTACACCTACTCTCAGCGGTGTACGGCGTACACCGCTGAGACGGCACGCGTCACGGACACCAAGGCCACAGGCAGGAGACCCCGCATGGTCGAATCGAATGACCGAGCGCGAGCCCGATGGGCCGGCATCTGGTACCTCGTCACCTTCGCGACGTCGATTCCGGCTCTCGCTCTCGAGAAGCCCTTCCTCGACGGCGATCCCGCCGCATCGGTGGCCGCTGCCCAGTTCGGATGCGTGCTGGAGGTCATCCTCGCCGTGAGCTGCGTCGGCACCGCAATTGCGCTCTACCCCATCATTCGACGCCACAGCGATGCCCGCGCACGAGGCTTCATCGCGTCTCGCACCGTCGAAGCGACGCTCGTGGTGATGGGAGTGGTGGCGGTACTGGCACTCGTCACGGTCCGGGATGACCCCGGCACACCGTCAGGAGTCGACGCGGCGCTCGTCGCACTTCACGATGGCGCGTTCCTCCTCGGACCTGGCCTGCTACCGGCAGTCAATGCGCTCCTGCTGGCTCCGGTGCTGTACGCGAACCGACTGGTTCCGCGCGCCATTCCCGCCCTCGGGATCATCGGCGCGCCGCTTCTGCTCGCGTCGGCAACAGCGACGATCCTCGGCCTCGTGTCACAGGTATCGACGATCGGCGCGCTCGCCGCCGCCCCCATCGCACTCTGGGAACTCGCGCTGGGCATCTGGCTGACCGCGCGTGGCGTGCGAGAGCACAGCGAGGCGTCGGCCAGCACACCAGTCGCCGTCTCGTGACGGGCTACCGCAAGCTATCGACGGCACGAACTACCTAAGCCGCGCGCCGACGCCCTCGGTCGCGCGGGCCACGGCAGCCAGTTTGGCCGCGGTCGCCTCGTCTTCGGTGAGGGTCCGATCGCCCGCCCGGAACTTCAGCGCGAAGGTCAACGACTTGTTGCCCTCGCCGACCTGCGCACCGGTGAAGACGTCGAAGAGCTCGATGGAGTCGAGAAGCTCTCCGGCGCCCTCGCGCAGCAACGCCTCCACGTCTGCCGCGGGCACGCCATCCGACACGACGACGGCAACGTCCTGGAGGACCGCCGGGAAGACCGAAATATGCGGCGCCGGCAGTGTCGCGTCGAGCGGCAGCGCGTCGACGTCGATCTCGACGGCGCACATCCGCTTCGGCAGCCCTGCACGTTCCAGCACCGCGGGATGGAGCTCGCCGGCATGTCCGACGACCCGACCGTCGACGACGACGGCCGCACACCGACCCGGATGCCAGGGCGCGTAGGTGTCGGCCGCCAAGGTGACGTCGACCCCGGCGGCGACGCCGATCTCGCGGGCCGCTTCAAAGGCGTCGAGGTAGTCGCCGGGCCTTCCGGGACCCCACGGGCCCGCCGGATCACGCAGCCCGGTCAGCGCAACCGCGACGTGCAGTGGCTGAGCGGGTAGCGAGTCGTCGAGTTGGGCGATCTCCTCGGCGGTCGGGCGTCGGGTCACGTCGAGTTCGGCCACCGGGCGCATGCGGTCGGTGGCGAGAACGACCTGTCCGATCGTGTACAGCGACAGGTCGCGCTGGCCGCGAGCAATATTGCGGGCGACCATCTCGAACAGCCCCGGTAGGAGCGTCGTGTTCAGCTCCGGTCGGTCGGACTCCAGCGGGTTGAGCACCTTGACCGTGCGGCGTCGAACGTCACCGGCGGGCAGGTCCCAGGTGTCGAAGACGCCGGCGGGCATGAACGGGAACGGCAGTACCTCGACGTAACCGTCGAGCGCGAGCGTACGGCCGATGCTGCGGCGTCGACGCTGGGTTGGCGTCAGCCCGCGCCCGCCCGGAGCCGATGGGAGAACGGCCGGAATGTCTTCGAGTCCTTCGAGTCGCAAGACTTCTTCGACGAGGTCGGCGCGCTGGCGTAGATCCGGCCGCCACGACGGGGGCGTGACGGTCAGCGGGTCGGTGCCGGTGACCGTGCACCCGACCTCGACGAGCCGAGCTGCGGTGGTGCCGGCCGGATAGGTAACCCCGGCCGTGCGGTCGGGTTCGTCGGCCGCGATCGTGATGGGCGCGGTCGCCGAAACCGCGATCCGCTCCTCGGAGAGTGGCGACGCAATGGCACCACCCGCGAGTTCGACGATGAGGCCGGCTCCGCGGTCAGAGCCGGCGGCGGTGATCTCCGGGTCGACGACGCGCTCGAACCGCTTGCTCGCCTCCGACGTGAGCTTGTGACGCTTTCCGGTCCGGAAGACACGGACGGGATCGAAGGTCGCCGCCTCGAGCAGAACGCGCGTGGTCTGCGGGCCCACCTCGGTGCTCTCGCCGCCCATCACGCCTGCCAGTGCGACTGGGCCACTGTCGTCGGCGATGACGACGTCCTCGGGATCGAGCTCGCGTACGACGCCGTCGAGCGTTGTCAGCTTCTCCCCCGACCGCGCGTTGCGGACGGTGATGGTCCCTGACAATTTGTCTGCGTCGAAGGCGTGCAGCGGCTGTCCCAGTTCGAGCATCACGTAATTGGTGACGTCGACGATGGCGGAGATCGGGCGGACCCCGGCAACCATCAGTCGCTTCTGCATCCACCACGGCGAGACCGCAGTCGGGTCGACGCCCTCGATGAGTCGCGCGGTGTATCGGGTTGCGCCGGAATCCTTCTCGATCGCCACCGGCCAGGGCGCACCGTCGGACACCGAGATGTCGGGGACCGAGGTACCGGGATCGACGAACGGCACGGTGAAGCTGCTCGCCAGCTCGCGGCCGAGTCCGCGGATCGAGAACGCGTAGCCACGGTCGGGGGTGACGTTGACGTCGATCGCGGCGTCGTCGAGTCCGAGAACCTCGCGAGCGTCGGCGCCGGGCTCGGCGGTGCCGGGCGCCAGGACGAGGATGCCGCTGTGATCGGTGCCGATGCCCAGTTCGGACACCGAGCAGATCATGCCGTCGGAGATGTGCCCGTACGTCTTACGGGACGCGATCTCGAACGGCCCCGGCAGCACGGTTCCGGGCAGAGCGGCAACGATGAGGTCGCCCTCCGCGAAATTGCGTGCCCCACAGACGATTCCGCGGGGTTCCGACTCCCCCACCTCGACCTGGCAGAAGCGAATGGGCTTCTTGAACTCGGTCAGTTCCTCGATGTGCTCGACACGCCCGATCACCAGCGGGCCGGTGATCTCGGGGAACGACTCGATGTCTTCGATCTCGAAACCGACACGGACGAAACCAGCGTCGATCTCCTCAGTGGTCGCCGACCAGGTCGGATCGCCGGCACGGAGTACCTCGGTGTACCAAGACTGCGGTGCACGCATCGGTCAATCAACTTCTTTCATCGAGTGGAATCGGTGCGGGTTGCGGCGTCGACCGGCTCAGGCCGCCGGGCCGAACGGGAGGCTGAAGCGGACGTCGCCCTCCACCATGTCGCGCATGTCCGAGATGTCGTTGCGGAATTGCAGGGTGCGTTCGAGTCCCATCCCGAACGCGAATCCGGAGTAGACGTCGGGGTCGATTCCGCTGGCGCGCAACACGTTCGGGTTGACCATGCCGCAGCCACCCCATTCGACCCAGCCCGCACCGCCCTTCTTGGCTGGGAACCAGACGTCGACCTCGGCCGACGGCTCGGTGAAGGGGAAATAGCTCGCACGCATACGCGTCGTGGTCTCGGGGCCGAAAAGCGCGCGAGCGAACGCTTCGAGCGTGCCGCGCAGATTGGCCATCGTCAGTCCCTTGTCGACGGCGAGGCCCTCGATCTGATGGAACACCGGCGTGTGGGTGGCGTCGAGCTCGTCGGTACGGAACGTCCGGCCGGGGCACGCGACGTAGATCGGAAGGTCTCGCGACAACATCGAACGCACCTGCACGGGCGACGTGTGCGTCCGGAGCACCTGACGTGACCCCTCGGGCGCGATGTAGAAGGTGTCCTGCATCGACCGCGCCGGATGATCCGGGAGAAAGTTCAGGGCGTCGAAGTTGTAGTGCTCGGTCTCTACCTCGGGCCCCTCTGCGATCTCCCACCCCATGCCGACGAAAACGTCGGCGACCTGCTCGGAGATCACTGTGATGGGATGACGTGCACCGCCGGGACGTCGACGACTCGGCAGCGTGACGTCGACCGATTCGGAGACGAGAACCGCGGCGTCGCGCTCGGCCTGCAGCTGCGACGTCCGACCGTCGAGGACCGCGTTGACCCGGCCGCGAACCTGGTTGACCAGTTTGCCTGCTTCGGATCGCTGGTCCTTCGGTAGCGAACCGAGAGCTCGACGGGCGAGCGCGATCGGCGAACGATCGCCGAGGTGTGCGGTCTTGGCGGCCGCGAGCGCATCGAGATCAGCGGCCGCGGCAAATGCCGCAGCGGCGGCGTCGGCCGCGACGTCGAGTTCCTCGGTGCTCGGGAACGTTGGCTGCGCGTGATCGTCGGCAGAGCTGGCCACGGTCGGCGGTCTCCTCGTACTTGCTGTTTCGGATGACTGAACTCATCACGACCACCTCGATGACGACGAGAGCAGATCAGCAATGCCCGGTCGGAGGCCGTGATAGTTCCTCGTCAAGGTTAGTCGACCGGCATGGTGCCTTACCTCGACGCCCCCACCAACCCGCGACGATCGATCCACAATTCGCCCGGGTCAGCAGCGTCGGGAGCCCGCAGGTGCCCGACCCAACCACCGAGCGCCCATCGCGGCGGCGACGCCGACCACCAACCACATCCAGCCGGCGACGATCCCCGAACCGGCCAGGAGCAGAGTCGCGACACCGACGACCACCAGAAGCGTCACGATGAGGGCGTCGCGTCGTCTACTCCAACCGCCGACGATCTGCGCGTCCCACCACGGCAGCGGACGGTTCTCCAGGACGGACAGCACACCGGTCACCGGGATCATCAGCGCGAGCAGGCATGTCGTGGTCCCGAGAACCGTCGGCCAGAAGAACAGGGCGTGGGGATCGCGATGCAATCCACACACCGTGGAGAGGCCGATGATGAGCGCCAGCACCGGCAGGTGCCACAGATACAGGGTCATCGCACCACGGTTGCCGAGCACGACCCACCACCAGACACGTGGGCGCGAGGCCACTCGCGCCAGCGGCGCACGCAACGCGATGACCAGTGTGCACAGCACCACTGTGTGCCCAGCGAGTAGCAGGCTCGGCGGGCTCATATTGGACAAGTGCTGCCCTGGGACGGTCACCAGCGACACCTCGTACGGACCGAGGGCCACCAGCGCAATGTCGACGACCAGAGCCGTCACACCCAGCAGCGCCGCCTCGACCGTCGTGAACAGACGCTTCGCATACGCGACGCCGAGGATCGCCGGGATGATCCACACGCTGAGAAAGTTGACGTAACCAAGCTGACTCGACGCTCCGACGGCGATCCGAAGCGTGTCGACGGCTGCCGTCACCAGCCACGCGGCCGCGAGAGCCGACAGCACAGCGCGACGTGACGAGAGTCGTTGGAGCACCGGCATCACGGCGAGCACCAGCAGATAGGCGCCGAGGAACCACAGCAACTGAACTCCCAGGCGTGCCACGACGTCGGCGATGGCGGTGGCACCGACCAGCGTCGACACCCCGTAGACGACCAGGACGACCATGAGGTACCACCCGACCGGACGCAGAAGCCGCTGCACACGACGCAACAGCCACTGTCCGGGACGTGTGTCCGGACGCCACCCGTAGGTCGACGCCGCGGCGCCTGCGAAGAAGAACAGCGGAAGGATCTGGAACAGCCAGGTCATCGGCTGCAGAAGCGGAACGTCGGCGAGCGTGTTGCCGAGGACGAGCCGACCGTCGGCGATCGACACGGTCAACATGAGCGAATGCCCGGCGATCACGACGACCAGTGAGGTGAGCCGGATGAGATCGACGACGCGGTCGCGGTTGCCGGTCAGCGCGTCGAGTTCTGCGACCGCGGGGGTCGGGGATGAGTGGTTCAGCACTCCGAGAAGTCTTCGCCGACATGCCCGTTCGATCATGGGTGCAACTACTCAGCACGCGTATGCGTTTCAACTCGATCAGCCGGTGCCGCCCTGCGCCCTAGACTCGACGCTCATGCGATACACACTGGAAGATTCCGTTGTCGTCGAGCGCAGCCCGGAGGACGTGTACGCGCTGATCAGCGACGTCACGCGCACCGGAGAGTGGAGCGAACAGTGCCACGCGTGTGAGTGGGACAGTTCCGCGCGCGGCGCGGGCGCGACCTTCACAGGTCACAACCGCACGCCGGTACGCGAGTGGTCGACCGTCTCGACCGTGACCGTCGACGAACCCGCCACTCGCTTCGAATGGACAATCGGAACGAGCGGCACGAAGTGGGGCTATCGAGTCGCGGCCGCCGGAGACGGCAGCACACGGCTCACCGAGTACACCGCCTTCTCTGACACCGGCGAAGAGTTCTTCCACGAGAAGTATGGCGACGACGCCGATGACCAGATGAGGATTCGCCTCGTCGCGGCGGCGGAGGGAATTCCTGCCACTCTCGCCAGGATCAAACAGATCGCCGAGGCGTGAGCGCTGCGCTACAACCTAGCGGGCTTGTACTCGCGCGCTCTCGTAGAGACAGATCGACGCTGCCGACGCGAGATTGAGGCTCTCGGCGCGACCGCGGATCGGAATGGACACCCGGTGGTCGGCCGCCCGCGCGAGTGGTGCGGACAACCCGTGAGCCTCGTTGCCGAACAGCCAGGCGGTCGGCTCGGCGAGGACGTCTGAGGCGTCGTCGAGCACGAGCTCACCGTCGGCCGACGTCGCGAGGATCGTGATGCCTGCCGACCTCACCGACGACAGCGCCGCGTCGACGTCTCGCTCCCGCACGATCGGCAGATGGAAGACGCTGCCCGCGCTCGCGCGTACGCACTTCCCGTTGTGCGGGTCCACCGCATCGCCGAGCAACAGCACGGCGTCGGCGCCCATCGCGTCGGCTGTGCGGATCAGCGTCCCGGCATTACCTGGTTCACGCGGCTCGACGGCCACAGCCAGTAGGCGTGGACCGGACGACAGCACGTCGCCAAGCGACGCGTCGAGCAACTCGGCGAGAGCGAAGATTCCGGGCGGCGTCGTCGCTTCCGAGAGTTTCCCGGCGGCTCGATCCGACAGTCCGACGACGTCGATGCCTGCGCCGGATGCGTCGCCGAGGACGTCGGCGTGCCGGTCGGCGTCACTCTCGCGGACGAGGACCTGCAGTGCCCGACCGCTCTCCAGGGCGGCGGCAACCGCATTGGAGCCTTCCACGAGGAAACGTCCCTCGGCACGCCGTGCCGACGCCCGATGGAGCTTTGCATACGACACGACCCGCGAGGATCGTTCGGACAGGATCTCCATCAGATGATGTCCGTGATCACTCGCGGGTCGTGTGCGACGTGTTCGATGTGAACGCTCAGGCTGCGGGAGCGTTGACGTCGGCCGGCAGCGCCTTGCGGGCAACCTCGACCAGGCCGGTGAAGGCCTCGGGGTCGGTCACGGCGATGTCGGCGAGCACCTTGCGGTCAACCTCGACACCAGCGGCCTTGAGGCCCTGGATGAAGCGGTTGTAGGTGATGTCGTTGGCGCGGGCCGCAGCGTTGATACGCGCGATCCACAGCTTGCGGAACTCACCCTTGCGGGCGCGACGGTCCCGGTAGGCGTAAGTCATCGAGTGGAGCTGCTGCTCCTTGGCCTTGCGGTACAAGCGCGAGCGTTGCCCGCGGTATCCCTTGGAGGCCTCCAGCGTCGAACGACGCTTCTTCTGGGCGTTGACAGCCCTTTTCACGCGTGCCATGTCAGTTCCTCTTGTTCGTCAGATGTGGTGGTCGGGTGCGTCAGCGGTTGAGCAGTCGCTTGATACGCGGTGCGTCGTTCTCACTCACCACGGCGATGCCGTCGAGACGACGGGTACGGCGAGAGGACTTGTGCTCCAGGAGGTGGCGACGGTTGGCCTTCTGGCGGACGATCTTTCCGCTGCCGGTCACCTTGAAGCGCTTGGCTGTGCCCTTGTGGGTCTTGCTCTTCGGCATGTTCTTTCCTTCATTCGAGCGGACGCAAGCCACACCCGCGGTTGTCGGGTGCGGTATGCGTCCGCAGTGGTTCTCCGACGGTCCGTTCTCACGGACCGCATCGGCTTAGCTGGCCGTGTCGTCCTTGGCGCCCTGCTGGCGGGGCGCGCGGTCGTCACGAGTCTGCTGCGCTTTCACGCGGGTCTTCGCGCCCTTGTGCGGGGCGAGGACCATGGTCATGTTGCGGCCGTCCTGCTTGGCCGAGGTCTCGATGAAGCCGTAATCGGCGACGTCGTTACCGAGGCGCTGCAGCAGTCGGTATCCGAGCTCGGGTCGCGACTGTTCGCGCCCGCGGAACATGATGGTGACCTTCACCTTCGAGCCTGCCTCGAGGAACCGGATGACGTGACCCTTCTTGGTCTCGTAATCGTGGTCGTCGATCTTCGGCCGGAGCTTCTGCTCCTTGATGACGGTCAACTGCTGGTTGCGACGCGACTCGCGTTGCTTCTGCGCTGCTTCGTACTTGAACTTGCCGTAGTCCATGATCTTGCACACCGGCGGACGGGCGTCGGGTGCGACCTCGACCAAGTCCAGGTCGGCCTCGTAGGCCAGGCGCAGCGCATCTTCAACACGCACGATGCCCACCTGCTCCGAATTCGGTCCGACGAGTCGGACCTCCGGTACGCGGATGCGCTCGTTGATGCGGGTCTCAGTGCTGATGGGGCCTCCTTGATAAAACCTGACAGGGGTGGCCGTCGCGGAGTGGTCGGTGGCCGCGCATGGAAAGGGGCTCTCAGCAGAAGAGCCCCGAGATGGTGTTCACCATCGTCAGGGCTCCGATACCGACCGGTCTGCACACCATTGGATGCGCATCGCCGACGGCGTGGAAAGACCACGCCTATCGGCGGGACCGGACCGTACAACTGCGTGAATCGCGTGTGCGGCAAGCGCACATATTCGACGCGTCGTAGCGGTGGGAGCGGAACTCCACTTGCGACCCCGGCGCCAACCGGGGCGGTCGTGCTATGAAAGTCTATCAGTCATGCCCGAGAACACCTATTCGCCTTCGGGCGACGATGCAGGTGACGACCTCACCGGCGTTCCGAACAACGATTCCGCGCGTCCGGACGTGACTACTTCCACAGACGATGATGACAACGTCCGTGACATGGCCGACATTCCCTCGATCGAGGTCGTGACCCGGGCCATCGTCATGTTGATGAGCGCGTCGGCGGAGAAGCTCGGCCTGGCGCCGGGGGCATCCGAGGACGACGCGGATCTCGATGAAGCCCGCAAACTCATCACCGCACTGGCCGGGCTCGTCGACGCGGCCAAACCAGATCTCGGCGTGCACGCCGCCCCCATCCGAGACGGCCTCAAGCAACTGCAGCTGGCGTTCCGCGATGCGAGCGCATACCCGGACGAGCCTGGCGAAGGCCCCGGCGAGAAGTACACCGGACCGGTTCGAGACCGTCGTCGGTGACGCTCGCGTTGGCCGCGAATTCACCGCGATGTAGGTAGCGCTTACCTAACGTTTTCGCAGGTCAGGCAGCCTTTGCTTGCTGGAAAGGGTCAACGGACTCACCTAGATTGGAAGGCAGGGCAGATACCCGCCCGCCAACCTCGATCCAGGAGTTCACGATGGCCACGCTCGAAATGCCACATGTCGCCGAATGCACCGTCAGTGAGTGTTCCTACAACCACGACGGCTGTCACGCGTTCGCGATCAACGTCAGCGGAACCAACGGCACTGCCGACTGCGCGACGTTCATCCCCCTGACAACTCGCGGCGGCCTCGACCGCGTCTCCACCCAGGTCGGCGCATGCCAGCGGGTCGACTGCGAGCACAACGCGAATCTCGAATGCACGGCCACCGCGGTCCGTATCGGTGCAGGCGAGAGTTCCGACACCGCGAACTGCCTCACCTACTCCCCTCGCTGACGGCTTCGCGTCACCAGACCACTCTGCAGCCCTCGACGGACGTCGTGCGGGTCATTCTGTGACCAGCGCGGCGTCCGTCGTTTCGTATGCGGGCTAGCCTGAATCCATGACCTCCGAAGGTGCGCACGACCACGACCCGGCCGATCCGACGCGGACAACCTCCCCGGCCGACGGCACAGAGCCCGTGGGAGAGGTCATCGACGCCGAGATCCTGGAAACGGAAGTCGTCGACACCGCCTCTCCCGGATCTAGCTTTCCCGGCTCGACGACCATTTCGAGTCCCGGGCATATCGATCCCGACTACAGCGAGCAGGGTGTGCCGAGTTTCGATTTCGTCCGCGACAAGATCGAGAAGCGCATCTCGACCGCGATCGGTTCCCAGGAGTTGGCTGAGGGCACGCCCGAGGGCCAGGGCGTCGACGACATGATGCGCAAGCGCGACGAGGCCGCGAAGAAGAAGCTCGACGAGATCCGAAAGTCCATGGGGCACTGACACTCCCCACCACTCTTCTCCCCCGGCCTCGGTGAACCTCGCGCCGGCGGCGAACCCAGTCAGTGATCCGGCCGCAGCGCGATGCGCGTCTGGGTCTGCGCGGCACCGGCGTCGCTCTTGAGCCGCCGAAGCAGTCTGTCGAGTCCCGCGGTGTCGGCCACCGATACCTGCAGCAGGTAGTCGTAAGGGCCGGTCACGTGGACCGCGTCGCGCACCATCGCCTCACGTTGCGCCCACCGCAAGAACTCCTCCGAGTCGCGATCAGGGTGCAGCCGTACGTCGATGAACGCTTCGATCCCGGCCGGTGACGGTGCGTCATCGGTGCTGATCACCGCGCGATAGCCGAGGATGACACCGTCGCGCTCGAGGCGTCGCACCCGCGCTGCGGCACTGTTGGTTCCAAGCCCCACAAGCCGACCGAGCGCACTGAACGATGCGCGACCATCATGGCGAAGTACCTCTATGATCTGTCGGTCGATCGGGTCCACATCGAAAATATTTCAGTCGAAGCGACATTCTTTAGGCATCGTCATCAACCGCGGTCGATGGTGGTCAGATGTCGGTGATCCACGCACTCACACTCGGTCTCGTGGCGGGTTTCGGTATTGCGATGCCGCTCGGTGCGATCGGTGTGATGCTCATGCTCGAAGGAGCCGAGCGCGGTGTGCGCAGTGCACTCGAGGCCGCGGCCGGGGTCGCGACGGTCGACGCCGTCTACGCCGCCGCGGCCACAACGTTCGGAGCGGCGATCGCACCGTTCATCAGCCGTCTCGGCCCGTATCCCGGCATCGTCGGCGGCAGCGTGCTCTTACTCGTGGGGGCGCACGCCATATTCCGCGCACACTCGACGTCGAGCCGTGCCCAGTCGACGTCGAGCCGTGCCCAGTCGACGTCGAGCCGTGCTCAGTCGACGAAGGGGCACCGCTACCTCATGTTCGTCGGGTTGACCGCGATGAATCCGGCGACGCTCATCTACTTCGCATCCATTGCCGTACCAGCTGTCGCCTTGCCGAGCGGGGGCCACATAAGTGGTTGCGGCGCAGCACTATTCGTGGCCGGGGTCGGCCTCGGTTCCCTGCTGTGGCAGGCGGTTCTGGCGATCGCTGGGGCGGCCGCCGGTACTCGGATAACCGGCAGCGGCCGTCGACTCACGATCATCGCCGGAAACGCCGTCGTCGCTTTGCTGGGCGTGTCACTGATCGCGGCATCACTGCACTAGACCAGATCGGCTGGACGAGACCGGCTGATCGGGACCGCAAACACGAATCAGCCGGCAGTCGCGACCGGCTCCCCTGTCTCGAGCACGTCGGCGAGGAACTTCCCGGTGTGGCTTCCCGGCGTCTCCGCGATGTCTTCGGGAGTCCCCTCGGCGATCACCGTGCCACCGCCCGTTCCACCTTCTGGTCCCATGTCGATGACCCAGTCGGCAGTCTTGATGACGTCGAGGTTGTGCTCGATCACGATCACCGTGTTGCCCTTGTCGACCAGTCCGTTGATGACGTCGAGGAGCTTCTTGATGTCCTCGAAGTGCAGGCCTGTCGTCGGCTCGTCGAGGATGTAGACGGTTCGGCCTGCCGACCGTTTCTGCAGCTCAGCGGCCAGTTTGACGCGCTGGGCCTCGCCTCCCGAGAGTGTCGGGGCGGGTTGACCGAGACGGACGTATCCGAGGCCGACGTCGACGAGCGTCTTGAGGTAGCGGTGGATCGAGGTGACCGGCTCGAAGAAATCGGCGGCCTCCTCGATCGGCATGTCGAGAACCTCCGAGATGGTCTTGCCCTTGTAGTGCACCTCGAGGGTCTCGCGGTTGTACCGCGCACCGTGACACACCTCGCAGGGAACGTAGACGTCGGGCAGGAAGTTCATCTCGATCTTGATGGTTCCCTCGCCCTGGCACGCCTCGCAGCGTCCGCCCTTGACGTTGAACGAGAACCGTCCTGGCTGGTAGCCGCGCACCTTCGCTTCGGTCGTCGCTGCGAACAGCGTGCGGATCTTGTCGAAGACACCCGTGTAGGTCGCCGGATTCGAGCGCGGTGTCCGACCGATCGGCGATTGATCGACCTGCACGAGCTTGTCGAGGTTGCCGAGACCGTTCACACGGGTGTGCCTGCCCGGAACCTGACGCGCACCGTTGAGCTTGTTCGCCAGGACCGTCGCGAGGATGTCGTTGACCAGCGTCGACTTTCCGGATCCGGACACACCGGTGACCGCGGTGAGCACGCCGAGCGGAAATGAGACGTCGATGCCGCGCAAATTGTGCTCGCGCGCTCCCACCACGGTGAGCTGCCGATTCTTGTTGATCGGCCGACGGATCGCCGGGACCGGAAGCGTCTCGCGGCCGGACAGATAGTTGCCCGTCAGCGACTTCCGGTTCTTCAGCAGATCCTTGTAACTACCGGAGTGCACCACCTTGCCGCCGTGCTCGCCCGCTCGCGGACCGATGTCGACGATCCAATCCGCTGCGCGGATCGTGTCCTCGTCGTGTTCGACGACGATCAGCGTGTTGCCCAGATCGCGCAGGCGCGTGAGGGTGTCGATCAGTCGACGGTTGTCGCGCTGGTGCAGTCCGATCGACGGTTCGTCGAGGACGTAGAGCACACCGGCAAGCCCCGAACCGATCTGAGTGGCCAAGCGAATTCGCTGTGCCTCGCCACCCGACAGCGACCCTGCGGCACGGGACAGCGACAGGTAGTCGAGTCCGACGTCGAGGAGGAACGTGATGCGTGCCTGCACCTCTTTGAGGACGCGGCCCGCGATCGCCTGCTGGCGTTTGTCGAGCTTCAATCCGCCGAGGTAACCCGCGGCGTCGGCCACCGAGAGCGCCGACACCTCGGCGATCGATTTCGGTCCGTATTCGGGATGATCGAGCGTCACCGCGAGGATCTCCGGACGCAGCCGC
The DNA here is from genome assembly GCF_000248055.1 of Gordonia sputi NBRC 100414. GTDB lineage: Bacteria > Actinomycetota > Actinomycetes > Mycobacteriales > Mycobacteriaceae > Gordonia > Gordonia sputi. The sequence goes on from NZ_BAFC01000128.1 coordinate 28,242, forward strand.
GCACCCTGACAGACAGGGCACGGAACGTCGCGCATGTAGCCCTCGTACCGCTCCTTCATCTGTTCGGATTCGGTCTGATCCATGCGGCGGTTGAGGAACGCCATGACGCCCTCGAACTCGGTGTAGTACGACCGTGTCCGTCCGTACCGGTTGCGGAATTTGACGTGCACCTGGTGTTCGCTGCCGTTGAGCAGCGCGTTCCGCGCCTTGGCAGGCAACTTCTTCCACGGGGTGTCGACGTCGAATCCCATCTCGTCGGCCAGACTGGACATGAGTCGCAGGAAGTAGTCGGCGTTATGTCCGGTCGACCAGGGTGCGATGGCGCCCTCGGAGAGTGAGAGGTCGGGATCGGGCACGACGAGGTCCTCGTCGACCTCCTTGCGAATCCCGAGGCCGTCGCATTCGGGACACGCGCCATACGGCGAGTTGAACGAGAACGACCGCGGCTCGAGGTCGTCGATGGCGATCGGGTGCCCGTTCGGGCAGGCCATGCGCTCAGAGAATCGTCGTTCGCGGTGGGGATCGTTCTCCTCGACGTCGACGAAGTCGAGGACGACGATGCCGTCGGCCAGCCGCAGGGCCGTCTCGACGGAGTCGGTGAGACGCTGTTTGGCGCTCGGCTTCACGACAAGCCGGTCGACGACGACATCGATGTCGTGCTTTTCCTGCTTCTTGAGCTTGGGCGGATCCGTCAGCGAATGGATCTTGCCGTCGACGCGCGCACGCGAGAAGCCCTGGGTCTGCAGTTCGGCGAACAGATCGACGAACTCACCCTTACGGGTGCGGACGACCGGGGCGAGAACCTGGAAACGGGTGCCCTCGTCCATCGCAAGCACCTGATCGACGATCTGCTGGGGTGTCTGCTTGGCTATCTCGGCACCACAGATCGGACAGTGCGCGACACCCGCGCGTGCGTAGAGCAGGCGCAGGTAGTCGTAGACCTCGGTGATCGTGCCGACCGTCGAGCGAGGATTTCGGTTCGTCGACTTCTGGTCGATCGACACCGCGGGCGAGAGACCTTCGATGAAGTCGACGTCGGGCTTGTCCATCTGGCCCAAGAACTGCCGCGCATACGCAGACAGTGACTCCACGTAGCGTCGTTGGCCCTCGGCGAAGATCGTGTCGAAAGCCAGCGACGACTTCCCCGAACCCGAGAGTCCGGTGAACACGATGAGGCTGTCGCGGGGCAGATCCACATCGACACCGCGAAGGTTGTGTTCGCGGGCACCACGGACGATCAAACGATCAACCACTACAGTCCTATCCACATATCTCGGCTGGTCCATACTTCTTGGCCAGCCCCTGCGCGGGATGGCCGCGCATCCGGCCGCCGCTGGGCACCGATCGTCGACCGGTGTCTCGTCGGGCGTGTCTGTCTCGTTAGGCGTGTCCGCGGCTCACCATAACGGCAGCCACCGACAAGAATTCTCGACGCCGTGCCGGCGGTCTCCAGGCGGCGTCACAACACTTGTCAACGATACGCGGCCCACCAGGTGTTCCCATCCACGTCCGCCCCGTCGACCTGCGTGGCTACGCTGAGTTCATGACTTCGTCCAACCTCACCATCACCGACGATTACACCGGCGATCTGTCCGAAACCGGCCCGCAGCGCCGCACGCTGAGCAACGCCTCGATCGTGAAGATCTCGGTCGGGCCCATGGACAACAACGTCTACATCGTCACCAGCGCCGCGACCGGAGACCAACTGATCATCGACGCCGCCAACGACGCGGACACCATCCGCGGTGTGCTCGACGAACTCGACGGCGCTCCGCGCACGATCTTCACCACGCACCAGCATTACGACCACTGGCAGGCACTCGCCGACGTCGCGGCAGCGACAGGCGCGCCGACTGCAGCAGGCCGGATCGACGCTCCTGAACTGCCCGTGACCCCCGACATCCTCCTCGACGACGGCGACGTCCTGACCGTCGGTGACCTGACCTTCGACGCAATCCACCTCGTCGGCCACACGCCCGGATCGATCGCGCTGGCCCTCACCGATCCCGCAAGCGGCGTCGTCCACCTCTTCACCGGCGATTCCCTCTTCCCGGGCGGCGTCGGAAAGACGTGGGCGCCAGGCGACTTCGACACTCTCGTCGACGACGTCGAGACCAAGCTCTTCGAGCGCTATCCCGATTCGACCGTCGTGTACCCCGGCCACGGCAAGGACACGACCCTCGGCACCGAACGTCCGTCGCTGGACGAATGGCGCGAACGCGGCTGGTGAGAACCGGCCTACACGCACACCACTTGCGCCAGATCATCAACTCCACCGAGCGCCTCTGCACCGGACAGGTAGCCTCGAAAGAGCGCCGCCGACCCAGTCCAGAGCGTGATCGACTGACGCAGTGACCGACAAGCACGACCAACGCAGTGATCGAAAAGCAACGCAGTGATCGAAAAGCAACGCAGTGACCGAAAAGCACAGTGACCGACTAATGCAGTGACTTCCGAAGGGACCGTGTCAACAAGATGATCCTCCGCCGTATTGCCCGACCGATGCTCGCATCGGTGTTCATCGTCTCCGGCTATGACGCCCTGCGACACCCGCAGAAGCGAGCAGAAATCGCGGAGCCCTTCGTGGAGAGCACCGTGGGTGTGCTGCCGGACGAGGTCACCTCCGTCATCCCCACCGATCCGGTCACGCTGGTCCGGGTGAACGGCGGCATCCAGCTCGCGAGCGGCGTCCTGCTGGCGACGGGCAAGTTCCCGCGCTTCGCGTCGGCCGTTCTCGCGGGCTCGCTCGCACCGACGACGTTCGCCGGCCATCCCTTCTGGGAGGAATCCGACCCGGTCGCGCGGAGCATGCAGCGCACGCATTTCCTGAAGAACCTGAGCCTGATGGGCGGCCTGCTGATCTCGGCGGCCGACACCGAGGGCAAGCCCTCACTCGCGTGGCGTGGTCGACGCAAGGCCGACGCCGCGCTCGCGGCCCTGCCTCTCGGCGCGAAGGCGAGCACCACCGCGTGGGATTCGATCCGCGAGCACGCACAGGAATCCGCGTCGACGCTCGGCGAGAAGTCCAGCGAGGCTGCCGGTCTCCTGAAGCAGGACGCACACAAGTTGGGAGAGCGCTCTGCCGAGGCAGCGGATAAGTTCCGCGACCGCGCCCCCGTGGTTGCCGAGAACGCCCGGGAGCGTTCGGCGGAGTTCGCCGACAAGGTCCGCGACCGCGCGCCCGTGGTCGCCGAGAACGCCCGCGAGCGCTCCGCTGAGATCGCAGAAACGGCACGTGAGCGCTCCGCAGAGTTCGCCGACAAGGTGCGCGACCGCGCCCCCGAGATCGCCGAGGCTGCGCGCGAACGCTCCGCCGAACTCGCCGAAGCCGCACGTGAACGCTCTGCAGAGCTCGCAGAGTCGGCCAAGGAACTGGTGTCGACCGCAGGAGACAAGGCCGACGCCGCTGTCGCCGACGGCAAGAAGCGCTGGCGCAAGGCCCGGTCCTGACCCCTTCGCTCCACGCGCGGACCCCATCGCCTTCGGAACAGACTCCGACCGGGCGCATGGGGTCCGCCGCGTTTCCGCCACACCTCTATCCGTGGGTCGCTGCCCCGGTGTATCCGTGGGTCGCCGACCCTGCGGGCTACGCCCCGCTCGAGATTCGACGCGAAGGCCGCACGCTCATGGTCGCCGTCGGGTCCAACGCATCCCGCGCGGTACTGACCACGAAGCTTGCCGATGTGGGCGGCGTCGACATCAGTCCTGCCCGCGTCGTCGTGCACGGTATCGCCGTCGGCTATTCGGCGCATGTGTCGGCCCGCGGATACATCCCGGCAGCCCCCTTTGCGTCTCCCGGGGCCACCTCGACGCTGACCGCGTTCTGGCTCGACGACGAGCAACTCGCCGCACTCGACCGCACCGAACCCAATTACCATCGATTGACAGTGACCACGACTTCTCATCCCCTGCGTGAACGCCTCGACGACGTCGACTCCGTTCCGGTCCGCTCACCGGTGCCGGTGCGCGAGTTCGCCGTATACGCGTCGCGACACGGAGTCCTCACCGATCGACAGTCGACCCCACTCCCCTTCTCCACCCAGGGCGCAGTCCTCGCGCACCTTGCGGAAGATCTCGACGACCCGTCGCTGGCAGAGCCGCCCGCGACCGTCTGTGCGCGACTCGGCGATCCCGACACAGGCAAGGACCTGACGAGGCGCATCCACCAGCGCAGACTGTTCCGTCCCGACGGCCTCACCCGCGTCCCCGCACCCCACCATCCCGACGACACCGCGCACACCGAATTCGGTACGTACGCCGAACCCGACGATGAGATCCGATGAGTACCTCGCCGACACACACCGACACCGAACGCACCGATCCCCGCATCGATGAGGAACAGACCCACCTCGACGCCGTGTACCGCCGTCTCGACAGAATGCGTGCCAACACCCGTCGTCGACTCGCCTCGACGCTGCGCGAGTCCGCGGGCACCCCGCAGGCGCTGTCCGAGCGCGAGTCCTACGAACGCATGTACGTCGACGACCTCGCGAAATACGATGCCGCCGAACACAATCTGTATTTCGGCCGCCTCGACCTCGACGACGGCGAGATCCGTCGGATCGGACGCATCGGAGTCCTCGACGACGACGAGGGCGACACCACACTCCTCCTCGATTGGCGAGCGCCACTGTCTCGGGCGTTCTATCTCGCCACGCCTGCCGCACCCGAAGAGGTCGCTCGCCGCAGACACATCCGCACCCGAAACCGCGGCGTTCGTGAAGTCAACGACGAGTTCCTCACCGCGGGTGAGGCTTCCATCGACGAGTCAGCACACGGCGACGTCGTGAACGAGTCCGCGCTCGTCGCTGCGCTCAATGCCGCGCGCACCGGCGAGATGACCGACATCGTCGAGACCATCCAGCGCGAGCAGGACCTCATCATCCGGTCGGCGCATCGCGGCGTCACGGTCATTCAGGGTGGGCCGGGCACCGGTAAGACCGCCGTCGCACTACACCGTGCCGCCTACCTTCTGTACACGCACCGAGACATCCTCTCGCGCAGTGGAATTCTCATCATCGGACCCAACAGCGACTTCCTCGACTACATCGGCCAGGTGCTGCCATCGCTCGGTGAGTCCGGCGTGCTCCTCGCGACGATCGGCGAGCTCTTCCCCGGTGTCACCGCGACCGCGGACGAACCCCGACGCACCCGTGAGGTCAAGGGTCGCCTGCAGATGCTCGACGTCCTCAAGCGCACCGTTCGGTCACACGAGTCGCTGCCGACGAAGCCCGTCTCCGTGGATTTCGACGGCTACCGGGTCGAGATCGACAGCGCGCTCGTCAAGGCAGCCCGCGCGGCCGCACGTGGGTCGCGCAGGGCGCACAACCAGGCCCAACCGGTGTTCCTGCGCTCGGCACTCGACGCGCTCGCCGCCAAGCACTCGGCCGCGATCGGCGCCAGTCTGCTCGACGGATCGCAGCTGCTCACCCCCGCCGACCTCAAGGACATTCGCGACGACATGGGCCGCGATCCGGATATCCGCGAGGCAGTGCTCGCGTTCTGGCCGATGCTGACCCCGACGGACGTCCTCCGCGACCTCTACGACGACCCCGCCGCCATCCGCAAAGCGACACCTGGCTGGTCCGACGATGATCGCGCAGCGCTCCACCGCGCACGCCGCGGGCCCGCCGGCAAGGCGGAAAAGGGCAGCGAGACCGACGAGTTCACGCCCGCCGACGTTCCGCTGCTCGACGAACTCGCCGAACTCGTCGGCTACGGCACCGATGAGGCTGAACGCGCCGAACGCGAGCGCTGGCGTCGACAACTCGCCGACGCGCAGGATGCGCTCGACATCCTGACCGGTTCGGCACCACAGGATCTCGAGGACGAGCTCGACCCGGAGATCCTGATGGCGTACGACCTCATCGACGCCGAGCAACTCGCCGCGCGCCAGACCGACGTGCAACGCGCGACCACCGCAGAGCGCGCGTTCAACGACCGCACCTGGACATTCGGCCACGTCATCGTCGATGAAGCGCAGGAGTTGTCGGGCATGGCGTGGCGCATGGTGATGCGACGAATCCCGAACCGATGGATGACCATCATCGGCGACACCGCACAGACCGGCGACCTTGCGGGCACGACGTCGTGGAGTGAAGTGTTGACACCCTACGTCGCGAACCGTTGGCAGTTGCGCGAGTTGACCGTCAACTACCGCACGCCGAGCGAGATCATGACCTACGCCGCGCGCGTCCTGGCGCACGTCGGCGACTCGCTCACACCACCGACATCGTTGCGCAGCAACGGAATCGATCCGTACGCCCGCTCCGCGTCGACGGCCGACGTCGTCGCGACCGCGATCGAGGAGGCCACGAAACCGGAGCTGCGCGGCCTGACCGGAATCGTGGTGCCCGACAGCCTCTTCGAGGAAACCTCGCAGGCGGTCGCCGACCTCGACCCATCCGCGCTCGGCGTCGACGAGCTCCCCCGCGTCCACACCGTGACCACCTGCAAGGGACTCGAGTTCGACACGACTGTCGTCGTCGAACCGAGCGCGCTCATCGCTCAGTCGCCGCGCGGATACAGCGACCTCTACGTCGCACTGACCCGCAGCACGCAGCGCCTCGTCGTGGTCAACGCCGACCCGCTACCAGCAGAACTCGACGACATGCCCCGTCGCTGAACGGCTTCGACGACGCGCTTCACACCGTTGAGCGCTCATCCGGATTGCCCGCACGCCCTCCCTCGGGGTGCAGGATGACGAGTTCGCGGGTCGCGCGGGTCATCGATACGTAGCGGTCGACGGCCCCGGTGATCCCGGCTCCGAAGACCCCGGCTCCGAAGACCTCGGATTCGACAACCACGACCAGATCGAACTCGAGGCCCTTCGCGGTGATCGGATCGAGTGCGCGCACCCGGTCGGTGCCTGCGAAGTCCGGGTCACCGATCACACACGCGACGCCCTCGTCGTTGCGTTCGAGCCACTCGGCGACTATCGCATCTCGGTCACGGTGCGAGGCATGTCGCACGGGAAGTCCCGACTCCCTGATCGACGACGGAACGTTGGCGTCCGGAATGGCCGCGCGGATGACCGGTTCGGCTGCCTCCATGACCTCTGCGGGTGTTCGGTAGTTGATCGACAACGACTCGACACACACGTCGCGACATCCGACACTGCGGAGTCGCTCCGACCACGTCTCGGCGAACCCCGCGCGCGCCTGCGCCCTGTCGCCGACGATCGTGATGCTCCCGGACGGGTTGCGCCGCAGCACCATTCGCCACTGCGCAGGGGTGAGTTCCTGCGCCTCGTCGACGATGATGTGCGCGAAGGGTCCGTCGAGAGCGTCGGGTTCGACGTCCGGCGCGGCCGACTCGTCCACAAGAACGTCGCGCAGGTCGTCTTGCCGAAGCATCGACATCAGGCCCTCGCCGTCGTCGTAGGTCGTCGACGCCATGAGGTCGTCGACGACGAGGTCCATTCGACGGCGCTCAGCGCGGAGGGCGGCAGACCGGCGGCGGCGCCGATCGTCTGCGCTGCGGTCTCCCAATCGGTTGCGCGCGGCGTCGAGAAGCGGGAGGTCGGCGTCGGTCCACGCGTCCGGACGTTCTCGCTGGAGGAGTCGCACCTCATCCGGCGTCAACCACGGGGCACACATTCGGAGGAACGCGGGAACCGACCACAGGTCGCCGACGAGATCCGTCGCGTCGAGCATCGGCCACGCGCGCCCTACTGCCGCCGCAAGAGATTCATTGCGCTGCAACGCTTCCTGCACATCGTCCCGGTCGAGGTCGTCGTCACCTATGCGTCGCTGCACCGTCTCGGCCAGGTACTGCCAGACCGCACCCCGCGCCTCGTTGTGTGGCGTGCCCGCCTCGGGCGCCGTGAATGCTTCGGCCCAATCCCGCCGCCGCACAGTCACATCCGCCCACTCGGTCTCGACCAGAAGCGGCTCCGTCGGCGGTTCCTCGTACCACCGCACCGCCGTCTCGATCGCGTCGACCATCCCGGCCGTCGACTTCAGTGCCGTCACGGCGTCATCGGTCTCGGGCACCGCGGTATCGCCCTCGGCGACCAGATCGCGCAACGTGCACGTCTGCACGCCTTCTTCACCGAGGCTCGGCAAGACATCGGCGACATACGACAGGTACTGCTCGTGCGGCCCGACGATCAGGAGGCGGCCACGCGTGAGCCTCGCGTCGGAGTAGAGCAGATAGGCGGCACGATGCAGCGCCACCACGGTCTTTCCGGTACCGGGGCCGCCATCGACGACCAGCGCACCTGCCGAGTCGGCGCGGATGATGGCGTCCTGGTCGGCCTGGATCGTCGACAACACGTCGCGCATGCGTGGCGACCGACTCGCCGAAAGGCCTGCGAGCAGCGCCGAATCACCATCGAGCCATACCCCGTCGTCGACGGCGTCCGCGGTGAACACTTCGTCCCAGTAGTCGGTGATCTGCCCGCGCGCCCATCGATAGCGTCTGCGCGAGCGCACTCCCATCGGCTGCGCCGCCGTCGCGTTGAAGAACGGAGCAGCGGCGGGGGTTCGCCAGTCGACGAGCAGTTGTCGGCCCGTCGAGTCGGTCAGTCCGACACGGCCGACATACACGGGCTCCAACTCGTCGGTCAGCGTCATCCTTCCGATGCACAGGTCGAGCCCGAAGCGACGAAGCGTCCGTAGGCGGCCCGCCAACTGGTGTATCTCGAGGTCGCGATCCGATGCGCGCTGCCCACCTCCGCCCTCTGCCTTTCGCGTGGCATCGAGCCTGGTCGAGAGCACGTCGACGGTGCCGGCAAGCGACGCGGCGGTATCGGCGAAATGGCGCACATCGCTCTCGATGCGCGTCGAGGCGGATTTCGGTGAACCGGCGGGAAGGTTGAAGACATGGTCGGTCACTGCAGGCACTGGGCGACTCCGAAAAAGGCTGGGCGGGGGCGGAATCACCGATTGTGCACCCGGGGAGGGGCCTTGCGGCAAGGCCCCTACCTCGCGTTATAGTGAAAAGGGCAGGGACGTAGCGGCGATCACGGCGGATCAGGACACGCTCCCCTGAGCGCATATCACGACGGCACGCATCACCACGACGGTCATCACAACCACCAGCACACGCGCAACAGCCGGGCACACGAATCCGTGTGCCCGGCTGTTGGTTTCGATGAGAACGGAACTAGGTGGTGTGCACGATCAGCACATCGCACGCAGACTTACGCGCGACGTCGGCAGGCACCGAACCCAGCAGACGTCCCGCAATCGAGTTCAGTCCGCGATTGCCGACGACGAGAAGATCAGCCTGCACATCGGTGACCAGTTGCAGCAGTGCGTCGACGGGTGCGCCCTTCACCGGGCGCGCGACGATCTGCGTGGCTCCCGACTTCGATGCTCGCTCTTTCGCCCGTCGCAGGATCTCGTCGGTCGGGGCACTTCCGGTCACCTGGTAGGCCTCGTCTTTGAGAACGTCCGCAGCCTCGCCGGCACCGCGGTCGTTCGGAAAGTATGCGCATGCGATCACCAATTTCGAATCGCCCGCGATCGCACCCGCTCGATCGACCGCCTTCAACGACGATTCCGATCCGTCCGTTCCGACGACGATCGTCTGGTAAGCGCCCATCCCTTGACCTCCACACATGTCTGATTCCGCACATTCGCGGACTTCATCGATCACGACAACTCTAGAGTCACCTGAATCGGCAGGATAGTGTGCCACGCAACATTTGTCCGATGATCACGGCGATCGCTACACCGCAGACCCCCGTGGGACGAACGTCCCACATTTGAGTGACAACTATTTGATTCCGGCAGCATCCATGCCGCGCAGCTCTTTCTTCAGATCTGCGATCTCGTCGCGCAGCCTACCTGCGAGTTCGAACTGCAGATCGCGAGCCGCGCTCATCATCTGCTCGGTGAGCTGCGCGACCAGATCGGCGAGTTCGGCCCGTGGCATCGACCCGACGTCTCGCTTCTCGATGACTCCTGCGGAACCGCCCTTCGCCTTGGAGACCTCTCCCTGCGCTCGCCGTCCACGGCTGGCGTTGCGGCCGGAACCCCCGACATCGACGACCGAATCCTCCGCCTCGCGGTACACCTGATCGAGAATGTCGGCGATCTTCTTACGCAGCGGTTGTGGATCGATACCGTGCTCTTTGTTGTAGGCGACCTGCTTTTCACGACGACGCTCGGTCTCTTCGATCGCGTTGCGCATCGACTCGGTGACCGTGTCGGCATACATGTGCACCTCGCCGGAGACGTTACGGGCGGCACGTCCCACCGTCTGGATCAACGACGTCGTCGACCGCAGGAACCCTTCTTTGTCGGCGTCGAGGATCGCGACGAGCGACACCTCGGGAAGGTCGAGTCCCTCGCGTAGGAGGTTGATACCGACCAGCACGTCGTATTCGCCCGACCGGAGCTGCCGTAGCAACTCGACCCGTCGTAGGGTGTCGACCTCGGAGTGCAGGTACCGCACGCGGATACCGAGTTCGAGGAGGTAGTCGGTGAGGTCTTCTGCCATCTTCTTGGTCAACGTCGTCACCAGCACGCGTTCGTCGCGCTCGGTGCGGTCGCGGATCTCGTGGACCAGATCGTCGATCTGCCCCTTCGTCGGCTTCACCACGATCTGCGGATCGACCAGCCCGGTCGGGCGGATCACCTGCTCGACGAACTCTCCGTTGGACTGGCCGAGTTCGTATGCGCCGGGTGTCGCGGACAGATAGACCGTCTGCCCGATGCGACCGACGAACTCGTCCCAAGTGAGCGGACGGTTGTCGACCGCAGAGGGCAACCGGAACCCGAAGTCGACCAGATTGCGCTTGCGCGACATGTCGCCCTCGTACATGCCGCCGATCTGCGGAACCGTCACATGCGACTCGTCGATCACGAGCAGGAAGTCGTCGGGGAAATAATCGATCAGCGTTGCGGGGGCGCTGCCCGCAGGCCTGCCGTCGATGTGGCGCGAGTAGTTCTCGATGCCCGAGCAGAACCCGACCTGCCGCATCATCTCGAGGTCGTAGCTGGTCCGCATGCGCAGGCGCTGCGCCTCGAGGAGTTTGCCCTTGCCCTCGAGGTCGGCGAGACGCGCCTCGAGCTCTTCCTCGATGCTCGTCATCGCCTTCTCCATGCGCTCAGGTCCCGCGACATAGTGCGTCGCGGGGAAGATGCGCAGCGTGTCGACCTGCCTGACCACGTCACCGGTCAACGGATGCAGGTAATAGAGCGCCTCGACCTCGTCGCCGAAGAACTCGATCCGCACCGCCAACTCTTCGTACGACGGGATGATCTCGACGGTGTCGCCGCGGACACGGAAGCTGCCGCGGGTGAACGACATGTCGTTGCGTGTGTACTGCACGTCGACCAGCAAGCGGAGCAGCGCGTCGCGGTCGATCTCGTCGCCGACCTCTACTTCGACCGAACGGTCGAGGTAGGACTGCGGCGTGCCGAGGCCGTAGATGCACGACACCGATGCGACGACCACCACGTCGCGTCGCGACAGCAGGCTCGACGTCGCCGAGTGCCGCAGACGCTCGACGTCGTCGTTGATCGACGAGTCCTTCTCGATGTAGGTGTCGGTCTGGGCGATGTACGCCTCGGGTTGGTAGTAGTCGTAGTACGAGACGAAGTACTCGACAGCGTTGTGCGGCAACATCTCTCGAAGCTCGTTGGCGAGCTGCGCAGCAAGCGTCTTGTTCGGCGCCATCACGAGCGTCGGGCGCTGGACCCGCTCGATCAACCACGCCGTGGTCGCGGATTTACCGGTACCGGTGGCGCCGAGTAGGACGATGTCGCGCTCCCCCGCCGCGATACGACGTTCGAGGTCGTCGATCGCCTTGGGCTGGTCACCTGCGGGCTCATACTCGCTGACCACCTCGAACCGACCCTCGGTACGTTCGACGGCACCGACGGGACGGTGCTCGGAGTGCGCGAGAATCGGGTGTTCGGTAGCAAAAGCCATAGTGCCAGGGTAAACGCGACCTATGACAAATCTGTTCCGGATTCACGCACACCCCGTGACCTGCGGTTAAGGTGTGACGATGTCCGATCTGCACCCGCCGAAGCGGGAGATCTTCGACGTGCTCGCGATGACCAATACCGACAACAAGGGATTCGTCCGTCCGGTGGACCGCTACGAGGAGGCCTCGTTCGGTCTCTACATGTCGCGCACCGCCGATCACCCCAGATTCAGTCACCTCGAGTCCTGGCTTCTGCCCGCACTCGGACTTCGCGCCAACATCTTCCACTTCGTCGAAGGGCACCGGACCGGGCAGCGCCTCTACCTCGACATCGGACGTTTCCAGGGCCCCGACACCGACGGCCGCTGGCACGCCGAGGACTGGTACCTCGATCTCGTCGACGTCCCCGGCCGCCCACTGGAACTCATCGACGTCGACGAACTGTTCGAGGCACACGCAGCCGGCCTGTTATCGACCGACGAGTGTCAGGAAGCCGTCTATATCGCCCGGCGTGCACTTGTTGGTGCGGCAGAACAGAACCACGACATCCAGAAGTGGCTCGACGTCGCGAGCGGTGGGCATGTGTCGTGGCTCGACGGCTGATGGCGCGCTACGTCTCCCGACGATCGGCACGCCAGGCGGCGACTCGCGCATATGCACTGTCGAACCAGGGCTCTTTCGCCGACACGTAGGCGTCGCGGTCGCCGTCTGCCGCAGCCAGTGCAGCACGCTTGACCTCGGCGTACTCGTCGCGTGCTGCGGCGTCGGACCGCAACCAATCGCGGAACTCGACGGCGAACCGACCGCCCGGCGACCCCTGCGCCCGCAGATGCACATTGACCGACCGCCCGGGATCGGCCGAACCGTGGAACCTCTTGCCCCAGAGGCCCTCATCGACCGAGCCGGTCTCCGGATCCGGCTTCGGCCGGTCGCTGGTGGTCTGTGGATTACGCGGGAACCCGCCGTCTGCCAGCACATCGGCCAGAGCATCCGCGACGTCAAGGTCGGCCACGGTGACCTGGATGTCGATGGTCGGCTTCGCTATCAGGCCCGGCACCGCCGTCGAACCGATGTGATCGATCGCCGACGCCTTGTCGCCGACGAGTGCCCACAGTCGATTGACCAGTCGCGCACCTGTAGCCGCCCATGCCGGCTCCGGAGCGGCCAGTTCCAACGGCCCGGGGACGATCGTCCGGGAGCGCACATTCTCCTCGTAGGGCACCAGCCGCTGGTCCCAGAGCTCGGCGGCAGCGGCCGCGAGATCGTCTGGCGTGCCCGAGTTGTCGAGCCAGACGTCGGCGACGGCCCGTCGCTGTTCGTCGGTGGCCTGGGCGCGGATTCGGGCGCGCGCGTCGTCCTCGGGCATGCCACGCAGCTCGGTCAGGCGTTGGACGCGCAGCTCCTCGTCGGCCCCCACGATCACCACGAGATGGAAGAACGGAGCCATGTTGCCTTCGACGAGCAGCGGGATATCTTGCACCACAATGGCATTCGACGCAGCTTGAGCGAGCAGTTCCTGCGTGCGCGCACCGACCAGCGGATGCGTGATCGAGTTCAGCTTCTGTCGACTCTCGTCGTCGACGAAGGCTTTGGCGGCCAGCGCTGGTCGATCGAGCGTCCCGTCGGCGGCCAGGATGTCGTCGCCAAAAGTCTCGACCAACTGCGTCAGACCCGGCGTGCCCGGTTCGACGACCTCACGGGCGATCTTGTCGGCGTCGATGTGATATCCACCCCGCTCCACGAAGGTCTTGGCCACGGTCGATTTGCCGGCTCCGATGCCGCCGGAGAGCCCTACTCGGATCACGAGGTCCAGTGTGGCAAACACCCCACCTGTCAGGTGATCCGACTGCCGAAGTCGGTGTGCCGACTCCACGACCTGCATCTACCCCCATACACAGACAAGAGCGCCTTCCGGACGAATCCGGAAGGCGCTCTTGTCGTTTACGTGCGAGACGCGACTATCAGGCGTTGCCCGACAGCTTCTCGCGCAGTGCGGCGAGCTGCTCGTCGCTGGCCAGCGAGCCACCCGTCGATGCGGGAGCGCTGCTCGACGAAGCGCTGCGGCTCTCCGACGATGCCGACGAGTAGTCCTGCGGGGCCTTCTCGGCCTCGGCTGCGGCAGCAGCGAACTTCTCGATCTGCGCGGTGTGCATCTTGTGGCGACGCTCGGCCTCGGCGTAGCGGTTCTCCCACTCTTCACGCTGCTTCTCGTAGCCGTCGAGCCATTCGTTGGTCTCGGCGTCGAAGCCCTCGGGGAAGATGTAGTTGCCCTGCTCGTCGTAGCTGTCGGCCATGCCGTACTTCGAGGGGTCGAACTCCTCGGTGTAGTCCTCGTTGGCCTGCTTGAGGCTCAGCGAGATACGACGACGCTCGAGGTCGATGTCGATGACCTTGACCATCGCGTCGTCGCCGACGGCGACAACCTGGTCCGGGACCTCGACGTGGCGCTCGGCCAGCTCGGAGATGTGCACGAGGCCCTCGATGCCGTCGTCGACGCGGACGAACGCACCGAACGGAACCAGCTTGGTGACCTTGCCCGGCACGATCTGACCGATCGCGTGGGTGCGGGCGAACTGACGCCACGGGTCTTCCTGAGTTGCCTTGAGCGACAACGACACACGCTCGCGGTCGAGATCGACGTCGAGAACCTCGACGGTGACCTCGTCACCAACGGTGACGACCTCGGACGGATGATCGATGTGCTTCCAGGAGAGCTCGGAAACGTGGACCAGACCGTCGACGCCGCCGAGATCGACGAACGCACCGAAGTTGACGATCGAGGACACGACGCCCTTGCGGACCTGGCCCTTCTGGAGCTGGTGCAGGAACTCGCTGCGGACCTCGGATTGGGTCTGCTCGAGCCATGCACGACGCGACAGCACCACGTTGTTGCGGTTCTTGTCGAGCTCGATGATCTTGGCTTCGATCTCCTTGCCGATGTACGGCTGCAGATCGCGCACACGACGCATCTCCACGAGCGATGCCGGGAGGAAGCCGCGCAGGCCGATGTCCAGGATCAGGCCGCCCTTGACGACCTCGATGACGGTGCCCTTGACGGCCTCGTCCTTTTCCTTGAGCTCCTCGATGGTGCCCCAGGCACGCTCGTACTGCGCGCGCTTCTTGGACAGGATGAGGCGGCCTTCTTTGTCCTCCTTGGTGAGAACCAGGGCCTCGACCTCGTCACCGACGTTGACGACCTCAGAGGGGTCGACGTCGTGCTTGATCGACAGTTCGCGAGAAGGGATCACGCCTTCGGTCTTGTAACCGATGTCGAGCAGAACCTCGTCACGATCGACCTTGACGATGGTCCCTTCGACGATGTCGCCATCGTTGAAGTACTTGATCGTGGAGTCGATGGCTGCGAGGAAGTCCTCAGCCGAGCCGATGTCATTGACGGCTACTTGCGGCGAGGTGATCGTGGGGGACGACATATGTTGAGTTGCTCCGGACAGGTATGTAGTAGGTACAGTTCACATTGTTTGAACAGCGATGTCAGGCGACGCGCATCTCGATCACAGTGCGACCGATCAGCGTTCTCCCAGGTCATCACACGAGGGTGACGTCCAGGTGACGACAAGCTGAACTGCGCGAAAGATGCCTCCACGCGCTTTGTCCACCTTACTCTAGCGGCGTTGTGCTGGGCAAATACCACTTCTGAGTGCATCCCGCCACCGCGCACACGACACAGCAGGCCTACGACACAGGTGGGGATACGACACAGCTGGGGATACGACGACACGCGAGAGGTGCAACGTTGGCGCATTCGGTCGAATTCCTCTTCGACGACGAGTCGGAACGTCGCCTGCGCGCGCTGTGGGATGCGCTCGCGGCGTCGAACCTGCCCAACGCAGGCAGAAACCCGTCGCCCACCAACCGCCCGCACGTCACGGCCGCCGCGACGCATCGGATCGACGCAGCCGCCGACCACGCGATACATCAGTGCACCGAAACCCTTCCGATTCCCGTCACCATCGGGGCACCGCTGGTCTTCGGCCGTGACGACCGCCTCGTCGTCGCACTGCTGGTGGTGCCGACGGCTCGCTTGCTGGCCGCCCATGCGCGGGTGGTCGAGGCGCTGTCCGGCCATGCGTTCACCGCCGACGACGAGCCGGGCGTCTTCTCCCACTCGCTGCCCGGATCGTGGACTCCACACGTCACGATGGCGCGCCGCGTGCACTCGGACACTCTCGGCGACGTCGTGGCCGCGCTCGATCTGTCCTCTCACAGCGGTCGCCCTGACGGCGCTCTCGCGACCATCACCGCGATCCGACGTTGGGACGGCGATAGTCGGACAGATGTCGTCCTCGGCAAGCGTCACGAGAGTTCGGACTCGGGCGAATGACTCCCAGGGGTTGGCGGCCGCGACGGATCTAGACTCATGCAGGTGATCGGCGACGACGAGACTCCGCACGCGCCGCGACTGCTCGGACGAATCGATTCGTCGACGAGCGAGGCTGCGAGCCGCACCTGGTGGGACGCAGAGGCACAGGACTATCACCGCGAACACGGCGGTTTCCTCGGCTCCGACTCCCGTGGCGGCGAGTTCGTGTGGGGGCCAGAACGATTGCGAGAGGGAGACGTTCACCTACTCGGCGATGTCGCCGGCCGCGACATCCTCGAGATCGGGTGCGGTTCCGCGCCGTGTTCACGGTGGCTCGTCGCCCGTGGTGCGCGCGCCATCGGACTCGATCTGTCGCAGAAGATGCTCGATCACGGACTCGCCACCATGAAGCGATTCGAGGAACCGCGGGTACCGCTCGTTCAGGCGACCGCAGAGTCGCTGCCCTTTGCCGACGAGAGCTTCGATATCGCCTTCTCGTCTTTCGGCGCAGTGCCTTTCGTCGCCGAACCCGGCCGGGTGATGGCGGAGGCCGCGCGCGTCCTACGGCCGGGCGGCCGCTGGGTGTTCTCGGTGAATCACCCGATGCGCTGGATGTTTCCCGACGACCCAGGGCCTGCCGGGCTGACCGTCACGATGCCGTACTTCAGCAGGACCCCCTATTCCGAGGTCGACGCCGACGGCACGGTCACCTACGTCGAACATCACCGCACCATCGGCGATCGGGTCCGCGACATCCGCGCTGCCGGACTCATCCTCGACGACATCGTCGAACCGGAATGGCCGGACGACCTCGAGGACGAGTGGGGTCAGTGGAGTCCGCTTCGGGGACAGTACTTTCCGGGCACCGCGGTGTTCTGCTGTGTCAAACCCCGCTGACCCCAACGCAACCGATCACAGCTGAACCGATCACACCGGGGTCAATCACAGCGGGGCCGCTCACAACAGCTTCGAGAGGAACGTCTTCGTCCGCTCGTGCTGCGGGTTCGCGAGCACCTCTCGCGGATCGCCCTGTTCGACGACGACGCCGCCGTCCATGAACACCAGCTGGTCGGCCACCTCGCGGGCGAAGCCCATCTCGTGCGTGACGACGAGCATGGTCATTCCCGTTGCCGCGAGTTCGCGCATGACACCGAGCACATCACCGACCAACTCGGGGTCGAGCGCCGACGTCGGCTCGTCGAAGAGCATCAGTTTCGGCTCCATCGCCAGCGCTCTGGCGATCGCGACGCGCTGCTGCTGTCCGCCGGAGAGTTGCGACGGATACGACTCCGCCTTGTCGGCGAGTCCGACGCGCTCCAGCAGGTACTCGGCCCGAGAAGTGGCCTCGGCCTTGTTCTTTCGTTTGACCTGCGTCGGCGCCTCGATCACGTTCTCGATCACTGTCCGATGCGGGAACAGATTGAAGTGCTGGAACACCATGCCGATATCGCGGCGCTGCTTGGCCGCGTCCTTCGGACTCATCTCATAGAGCTTGCCACCGCGTTCGCGATAACCGATGAGGTCGCCGTCGACGTAGAGCCGTCCCGCGTTGACCTCTTCGAGATGGTTGACGCATCGCAGGAACGTCGACTTGCCAGAGCCCGACGGACCGATGATGCAGAGAACCTCACCGCGCTCGACCTCCAGCGAAATACCTTTGAGTACCTGCGTCGTACCGAAGCTCTTACACACTCGATCGGCAAGCACCATCGGTGTCGCCGACGTCTCTTCAACCGTGGTCATACTCCCCCACCCCCGTGTTGTGGATCGGTCACCTCGGCCTCTGCGGCGAGGGCCTTTAGTTGCTTACCTGTCAGCGCACGTGTCGCGCCCCGCGCGTAATAGCGCTCCAGGTAGTACTGGCCGACCATCAGGATGCTCGTCACCGCGAGATACCAGGTCGACGCGACCATCAACAACGGAATCGGCTGGAAGATCACGCCCGAGATGTCGCGCGCACGCCCATAGAGCTCGAGGCTGAACGGCACCGCCGCCACGAGGCTCGTCGTCTTGAGCATGCTGATGACTTCGTTGCCTGTCGGCGGGATGATCACGCGCATCGCCTGCGGGAGCACCGTTCTACGCATGGTCTGCGACCACGTCATACCCAGCGCCACCGACGCCTCGGTCTGCCCCTCACCCACAGATGACACACCTGCGCGCACGATCTCCGCCATGTAGGCGGCCTCGTTCAGAGCCAGGCCGATGACCGCGAACAGAAATGCCGCGTTCAGCGACTGGATGTCGAAGTGTGCGAACTGCACCGTGAACGGGATACCGAGGTCGATCCGCTTGTAGATCGACGGGAACAGGCCCCAGAAGACCAACTGCACATAGACCGGGGTACCGCGGAAGATCCACAGGTAGACCCACGACGTCGCACGGAGAACCGGATTCGGCGAGAGGCGCATGATCGCCAACACCACACCCAGCACGATGGCGATCACCATCGACAGGACCGTCAGCGCGAGTGTGTAGCCGACGCCCGACATGATGCGGGTGTCGAACAGGTACTTCGCGTAGGTGTCCCACGCATACGCCTTGTTGGTGGCCGCACCGTAGACGAACAGCGCGACGAGGACGAGCACGATCGCCGCGGCGATCCACTGACCTGGATGTTTGAGTGGTACGGCCTTGATCGGGGTCGGCTCCACTTT
>NZ_BAFC01000127.1 GCF_000248055.1 Gordonia sputi NBRC 100414
CGCGGAGTCGACCCCGACTCGGCCGTCAGACGGCGTCGACACGGGTCAGCTGACCGCGCCGTTGATCACCGATTTCTGGATCGCGCCTGCCTCGACGCCCCAGTTCTCGGCGATCT
Source organism: Gordonia sputi NBRC 100414 (assembly GCF_000248055.1). Lineage (GTDB taxonomy): Bacteria > Actinomycetota > Actinomycetes > Mycobacteriales > Mycobacteriaceae > Gordonia > Gordonia sputi. The sequence continues at coordinate 117 of NZ_BAFC01000127.1, forward strand.
GCTTGTACTGACCGTTGTCGATGAGGTGCTGCACGGCCTGCTGCAGAGCCTGCGTCAACGACGACCCCTTCTGCACCGGGTAGCCGTAGGGCGCCGAGTCGAACACTCCACCGGCAGCCTCGAGCTTGCCGCCCGAGCGCTTGATCGCGTACGCGGTCACGGGCGAATCCGCCGACATCGCGTCCACCTTGCCGAGCACGAGCGCGTTGGTCGCCTCGTCCTGGCTGTCGAACTTCACCTTCTCGATCGCCGGCTTGCCCGCGTCGGTGCATGCCTTGCTCTTGGCAGGAACCTCGTCGGTGTCCTCGACGGTGGTCGACTGCACAGCAACCCGCTTGCCGCAGGCGTTGTTGGGGTCGATGCTGCCGCCCTTCTGCTGCGCCCACTGCACACCGGCGTTGTAGTAGGTGACGAAGTCGACCTGCTGCTCGCGCTCCTTGCTGTCGGTGAACGACGACATGCCCACGTTATAGGTGCCCTGCTGGATCGCCGGGATGATCTTGTCGAAGTCGGCTTCCTTGTACACCGGCTTGAGACCCAGGACGCCGGAGACGGCGTTCATGAGATCCACGTCGTAGCCGACGATGTTGCCGGAGGGATCCTTGAACTCGTTGGGCGAGTAGGGAACGTTGACACCGACGATCAGCTGGCCCGACTGCCGGATCGGTGCGGGTACCAGCGCGGCGATGGAATCGACCTTGGCGACCTCCACTGCCTTCGACGAGCTGGCTGCCGCCTCGCCACCGCCTTCGTCGGATTCGTTGTTGGTACATCCGGCGAGTACCAGTGTCAGAACAGCCACAAGCGCGGTGAACAGACCGCCGAATCGCCATCGTCGCGAACGTGTCGAATGCTGAAGTCGCATCGAAATCCTTCCCCCGGCGCCCCCATGAGCGCCTCGAGACCACACACCGACACACCGTCGGCACTTCGCAATAACTTACTGGCTTCCGGTGCAATCCACCCGGTAGTTACGAAGGATTAACCGTGCTTCGACCCGACGACGCGCCCGAGCACCGGCGCGGCCGGGCGCGTGGTTGTACCCACCCAAATCCCGTATCGATCACCAAGAAAGCACGTACGATTCGAAAATTCTCTCCGCGAACATTTTCTAGAAAACGTGAATTGATGGATTCACGATATAGTTTGCGAAGAGCCTTTATTCGAATTAGCATTCCGAGCGTGATACGCCCCACTCGGCCATTCTGGGTCGCATTGTCCGGATTTGTTGCGGCACTCTTGGCGGCGACGCTCACGGGTTTTCCTCGTGCCCGCAACAGGTTCCGCGAGTCCATTGAAGCCTCCATCCCAGAACCCCTTCTACGGCACGCAGCGAAGTCTCACCCACGTCGCACCCGGTGCCCCACTGAAGACTCGCGTCGTCCAATTGGCCTACGGCGACAAGAGGTTTCCGGCAGTTGCGACGCAGATCCTGTTCCGCACCACGGATCAGTTCGGCACGCCGACGGCAGCAGTCACCTCCATCATCGAGCCGTTGACATCCGGACCGCGAAAACTGATCTCGTATCACTCCCCCTATGACGCACTCGGGTCACAATGCGATCCCTCGTACGCTCTCCGCGGTGGCAATACCGGCCGCGGACCGGAATTCGACGACATCATCATCGGCTCATTTCTTGCGCAGGGATACACCGTCGTGGTCCCCGACTATGAAGGCTTGAAGATGCGCTGGACGATGGGGCGCGAGTCCGCGCAGACCGCTCTCGATAGCATCCGTACCGCTGAGCGACATCTGCGCCTGCCCTCGTCGACGCCGGTCGGGCTCTTCGGCTACTCGGGCGGATCGGTGCCCACCGGCTTCGGCGCCGACCTCGCCGCGAGCTACGCTCCCGAACTCCACATCGTCGGCGCCGCCGCGGGTGGAGTCCTCGTCCAGCCGTCGCACAACCTGCCCTATGTCAACGGAAGCAAGCAGTGGGCGGGCGTGATCCCCGCGCTCATGAACGTCTACAACGCGACCTTCGACCTCAACATCGGCCAGTACCTGTCCCCCAAGGGAACCCAAACACTCGCGCAGACCCAGGGGCAGTGCCTGATCAACTTCGCGACCAAATATCCGGGACTGACCGACACACAATTGCTGCTACCGCAGCATCCGGGGCTGTTGACCGTCCCGGGGATCCCGCAAGCCTTCAACCAGAACTTCATGGGTTGGGTCGGCAAGCCGAGAAATCCGATGTTCCTCGGTGTCTGCAACGTCGACGGAACCGGCGACGGGATCATGATCGACGGCGACGTGCAGGGATTGGCGACCAAGTACTGCCGTGAAGGAGTTCCTACGCAATACAAGACCTATCCCAAGCTCAGTCACTTCGATGCATTCCTGCCCTGGGCACCCGATGCGGAGAAGTTCCTCGCCGACCGTTTCGCTGGGCGTCCCGCGACCTACTGCTCGGGAATTCCGACCGGCAATACCCTGGGCCCCATCAGCTAGTCAGGACCCATCAGCCCGTTCGGTGCCGCGGTCGATCGCTTCGACGACCGCGGCACCGAACGCTGTTGTGGTCGCACTCCCGCCGAGATCGGCCGTGCGAATCCCCGCGGCCAGCGTGACGTCGATGGCGTTGTCGATTCTCGCGGCGCAGCGGGTGAGTGCATCGTCGGATCGCTGATCGCCCCACCATCGGAGCATCATCGCGGTCGAGGCGAGAATGCCGACGGGATCGGCGATTCCGCGTCCGGCGATGTCGGGGGCCGCACCGTGGCTGGCTTGCGCCATGGCCTTGGTCGACGAGCAGTTCACCGAACCTGCCATTCCCAGCGATCCCGCCAACTCGCCTGCGAGATCGGAGAGGATGTCGCCGAAGAGGTTTTCGGTGACCAGCACGTCGAAATCCGCGGGCCTGCGAACCAGCAGTGCTGCCATCGCGTCGACATGCTGCTCGTCGACGTCGACGTCAGGGAAGCCCACCGCCACCTCGCGGCACGCATCGCGGAAGAGGCCGGTCGTGAGTCGTAGAACGTTGGCCTTGTGCACGATGGTGACATGCCGTGAGCGTTGCCTCGCGAGTCGGAATGCCTCTCGAGCGATTCGACGACTCGCCTCACGGGTGACGACTCCGACCGCGAGCGCAACATCGGGCGTCGGCATGAATTCACCACTCCCGACGGCCATGTTCCGGTCGGCGTACAGCCCCTCGGAGTTCTCCCTCGCGATCACCACGTCGATGTCGGGAGCGGTTGCGGCCACACCGCGATAGGCCCGACACGGCCGGATATTCGCATACAGCCCGAACCGCTTACGGATCACCGCACCAGGCGTCAGCATCCCACGGAACTCCTCGGGATATCCGGCCGAGTCGTGTGGGCCGAGAATCCACACGTCGAGTTCGTCGAGACCCTCGAGCGCCGATTGCGGTGTCGGCGTGCCGTACTCGGCTATTGCGTCACGACCGAGAGGCAAAGTCACCCAATCGAATTCGATGTCTTCGCGCGCACCTGCCGCAACCGCCACGTCGACGGCGATCGGCACGATCTCCGGCCCGATTCCGTCGCCGTCGAGTACACCGATCGCCAATCGACTGTCGCTGCTCATCTCGCAAATATTGCCAGAACGCTTGACAACTCTGCCGAGCCACCTCAGCATAGCTAGAAACCGAATGACATTCGGTTTGGCCCTCAACGCCGCAGGCCAGCCGCCATTCTCTTCGACGACGCTCTCGTAGCGTCGCTCTCGAAAGGCTCCCCATGAGCACTGCCGATCCATCCCGAGTCGCCACTCCACCTGCCGCTGTCGATTCGCCACCACCAGCAGGCATCGATCTCAAGCAGGACGCACTCGGCGCACCGTCGATTGCTTTCATGGTGATCGCGGCGGCGGCCCCGCTGACCGTGATGGCGGGCGTCGCGCCCCTGGCCCTGGCCATCGGCGGTGTCGGCGCGCCGGTCGCCTATCTCGCCGCTGGAATCAGCTTCGCAGTGTTCGCGGTGGCGTTCATGGCCATGACCAGGGCCACCGGCGGCAAAGGCGCCTTCTACTCCTACATCACGCTTGGACTCGGTCGGGTCGCGGGACTCGCATCAGGCTTCCTCGCAGTCGTCTCATACAACGCACTCCAGATCGGCGTGTACGGCCTCCTCGCCGTTCAGACGCACGACGCCATCTCGCGGGTGCTCGGCGTCGACATCCCCTGGCCCGTACTCGCACTCGTCGCGATCGCGATCGTGTGGTTCGTCGGCCGTCGCGGAATCGACGTCGGGGCGCGATTCCTCGGAGTCCTCCTCGCCCTCGAAACCGGCATCCTGCTGGTTCTCGCCGTCGCGATCCTCGTCAAGGGCGGAGCGCACGGTATCGAGTTCTCCACCTTCACTCCCAAGGCGATCTTCGCTCCGGGAATGGCAGGCGTGCTGGCCTTTGCGTTCGCGGCGTTCATGGGATTCGAGTCGACGGCCCTCTATCGCTCCGAGGCTCGCGACCCCGACCGCTCCATCCCCCGCGCGACCTACTGGGCAGTCGGCTTCATGGCGATCTTCTACTGCTTCATCGTCCAGGCATTCGGCGCCGCTCAGGTGCAGCAGGCCGCGGGCGACGACGTCGCCGACCTCTTCTTCTCCGCCATGACGACGTATGTGGGCACCTGGGCGACCGACGTGATGTCACTGCTCATCGTCACAAGCGCTCTGGCGTCGCAGATCGCGTTCCACAACGCCATCAACCGCTACACGTATGCACTCGCACGCGACGGCGCGCTGCCCCGCATCCTCGATCGCACTCACCCTGTGTACAAATCCCCTTCTCGCGCAGGCAATCTGCAGACCATCCTCGCCGCCGTCGTCATCGCGGCGTTCGGCCTGGCCGGTGCAGATCCCTACTATCAACTCCTACTGGTCCTCAACACCCCTGGAATCGTGGGAATCATTGCGCTGCAGGTGATCACATCGCTCGCTGTGGTCGCGTACTTCGTGCGCAAGCACTACGTCGGGGCCGAGCGGGTCGGACTGATCGCGGGAGTCCTGAGCACCATCCTTCTCGGCCTCGCATTGCTACTACTCGTGGCAAACATCAAGCTGCTGACCAACATGGGCACCGCGGCCAACGCGGCACTTGTCGGCAGCGTGGGAGTCGTGTTCCTCCTCGGAATCGTTGCGGCACTCTACTTCCGCGCCCGGGTGCCACGCACCTATGCCCGCATCGGTGGCCTCTACGACGACCCGCACGCCAGCACCGAACGCTGACACCAGGGACCCGAAGGCGCAGTGGCACAACTCAATCACGTACCAGACCACACTCAACGACGTACGCAGGGACGACAATGACACAGCGAGCCGACACGGTGATTTTCGCCAAGACCATCCACACCCTGACAGGGGAACAGGGCCACAGCGCCGTCGCCATCTCCGACGGGCGGATCTGCGCACTAGGGGATGCGGATTCGCTGGCCACCTACATCTCTGCGTCAACTCAGATCGTCGATCTGGGAGCGCGACACTCACCCCCGGCCTCATCGACGGACACATCCATCCTGTTCTCGGACTGGACATTTCGGCCGGCGTCGACCTCTCGGGCGTCGAGAACCTCGATCAACTCGTCGAGGCTCTGCGGACCGCCCCGGTCGTCGACGGCTGGGTACGGGGCTGGGGCCTCGATCCCAACGCGTTCGGTGGCCGACCCGTCACGTCCGACGTGGTGGTGACGGCGGTGGGACCCGACCTGCCCGCCCTGCTCTACCTCTTCGACGGTCATTCAGCACTCGCCACGCCGGCGGCACTGCGCATCGCGGGCATCGATGGCCCACGGACATTCAGCGGCAACGCCGAGATCGTCTGCCAGGACGGCATTCCCACGGGCCACCTGCTGGAGCTGGAAGCGGTCAGCGTCGTTTCCGCGGTCGTACCGCCCGAGTCGGCGCAGCAACGCCGACAACGCCTCACCGAACTCCTCGGCTCCATGGCTGCGGCCGGACTGACATCAGCGAACGCCATGGATTTCGAAGGCGACAGCGGCGAGCTCGTCACCGCACTCGAAGCCGACATCGAGCTTCCCATGCGACTCCGCTTCGCTCCGTTCTGCATGCCCGGCACTGACACCGAGCAACTCGATCACATCGTCGAACTGCAGCGTCGCGGTGGCAGGCGGTGGCGTGTCGACGGCGTCAAGTTCATGGTCGACGGGACCATCGACGGTGGCACCGCGTGGCTCGAGACTCCCGACTCCCATGGCGAATCAACCGCACCGCTGTGGCCGGACCCGGCGGAGTACCGACACGCGCTGCGCTACTTGGCACAGCGAGGTGTCCCCACGGTGACCCACGCGATCGGCGACGCCGGAATCCGTTATGCACTCGACAGTCTCGCCGATCTACCCGAGCTCCCGTCCGGCGCGCGACATCGGATAGAACACATCGAGACGCTCCCCGACGACCTCGTCGACCGTTTCGCGCGGCAAAGCGTTGTCGCGAGCATGCAGCCGACCCATTGCACCCACTACACGCGCTCCGACCACTCCGACAACTGGTCGGAGAGACTCGGCGCCGAACGTGCCGACCGCGCATTCCGCACGCGCGACATCCGTGACGCGGGAGCGATCCTCGCGTTGGGGTCGGACTGGCCGATCGCCCCCTTCGATGCCCGTTCGATCATGGCCGACGCCCAGCTCCGACGCCGCGCGGGACATCTCGACGACGCTCCGATCCTTCCCGGACAGGCACTCACCGCGCGCATGGCGCTCGAGGGCTATACGAGCCACGCCGCACGAGCGCAGGGCGCGAGCGACGCGGGTGCCATCGCGGTGGGCTGTCGCGCTGATCTCACCGCGTTTGCCGTCGATCCGCTCCGGTGCCTGCCCGACGAACTCGCCGACGCCCCGATCGTGCTCACCATGGTCGGAGGCGACGTGGTGCATCGCGCCGACCACGTCGACGCCTGACCCGCTTGAGCGTCGAGGCAACGGCGAGCATCAGGCATACGGCGAGTCACTAGGCTTACGGAATGCCCCGCCCGCGCACACCGATCCTCGATCCGAACACGATTGCCCGAGCGGCACTCGACGCGCTCGACGCCGACGGCTCGTTCACCATGCCCGGGGTTGCGAAGCGCCTCAACGTCGCGGTGTCGTCGCTGTATCACCATGTGGCGAGCCGCGAGCAACTCCTCGAGCTCATCCGCGGGGTGATCGCCGAGGAACTCTCGGTGTCGATCGAGTGGCCGGAGGACTGGCGCGAGGTGGTTCGAGAGTGGCTGATCGGCTACCGCGCGGGCTTCGGTGCCCACCCCGAACTGGTGCGGGCACTCACGGCGCAAACGGTCCGCGCACCCGAGGTGCTGCGCGGCTACGACCGATTGGCGCAGAAGCTCGTCGACGCCGGGTTCCCGATCGACCGGGTGCTGCACGTCATCACGTTTCTCGACACCATCGCACTCGGGTCGGCGCTCGACGTCGGCGCACCCGAGGAGGTGTGGTCGGCCGACGGCGTCGCTGCTGACAGCACCCTCGGGCGTGCGCTGTCAGCAGCACCGACGGGACGCGTGCGCGCTGACGAAGCGTTCGAGCTGACCGTCGACTTGGCCGTCATCGGCCTCGAGACCGAACTGGCCCGCGTGTCGCAGAATTGACAGCTCTATTGCAGGACTGCGTTCCTCAGTGCGCGGCGTCGTCCCACGAGCGACCGAAGCCGACCGAAACCTCCAGTGGCACAGACAGATCGATAGCATTGCCCATCTCTTCGCGAACGACCTTCTCGGCTTGTTCGCGCTCACCCTCAGCCACTTCGACGACGAGTTCGTCGTGGACCTGGAGCAACATGCGGGAGGCAAGTTTCTCGGCGACGAGTCGCTTGTGCACGTTGATCATGGCGACCTTGATGATGTCGGCAGCCGTGCCCTGGATCGGGGCGTTGAGCGCCATACGCTCTGCCGCCTGACGCCGTTGCCAGTTGTCGCTGTTGAGGTCGGGCAGATAGCGGCGTCGACCGAAAAGCGTTGCGGTGTACTCGTTTCGGCGTGCCTCGACGACGACGTCATGAAGGTAGTCCCGCACGCCACCGAAGCGGTCGAAGTAGGCCTCCATCTGCTCCTTGGCCTCGTCGCGACTGATCCGCAGCTGCGCCGCGAGCCCGAACGCCGAGAGTCCGTACGCGAGACCGTACGACATCGCTTTGACACGATGCCGCATATCTGTGGTCACCGCGTCGATCGGCACTCCGAAAGCTCGTGACCCGACGAAGTTGTGGAGGTCTTCTCCGGTGTTGAACGCCTCGATGAGGCCCGCGTCGCTTGAGAGGTGAGCCATGATGCGCATTTCGATCTGGCTGTAGTCAGCCGTCATGAGGGTCTCGTATGGCTTGCCGGTGCCGCCGGGTCCGTTGTCCGAGCCGACGACGAATCCGTGGCGGATCTCCCGCCCGGCCTCGGTACGAACCGGAATGTTCTGCAGGTTGGGTTCGGTCGACGACAGCCGACCCGTCGCCGCGACGGTTTGGTTGAACGTCGTGTGGATTCGGCCGTCGTCGGCCACCGACTTGAGAAGACCGTCGACGGTCACCTTGAGTCGGGTGGCATCTCGGTGTTCGAGCAGATACGCCAGGAACGGATGCTCGGTCTTCTCATAGAGGGTCTGCAAAGCGTCGGCGTCGGTCGTGTAACCGGTCTTGGTCTTCTTGGTCTTGGGCATGTCCAGCTTGTCGAACAGCACCGTCTGCAATTGCTTGGGCGAGCCGAGGTTGATCTGCTCGCCGATCACCTCGTAGGCGGCCTCTGCGGCCGTCCGGATGCGCTCGGAGAACGTCTCTTCGAGCTGACCGAAGTGCTCGACGTCGACCGCGATGCCCGATGCCTCGAGGTCGGCGAGCACGAACAGCAGTGGCAGTTCCATCTCGGTGAGCAGCGGTTTGGAGTCGATGCGGTCCAGCTCGGTGTCGAGGGTGTCGGCGAGTTCGGCGACAGCCCGCGCCTCGAGCATCGCCTGCTCGGCGATCTTGCCCGCGCCCCCGTCGTCGTCGAGGAGCGAGAGCTGCCCGGAGTCGGCGCCATCGTCGGCTCGCAGTTCGCGTCGCAGGTAGCGCAGCGCGAGATCGTCGAGGTTGAAGGTTCGTTGGCCGGGCCGCACGAGGTAGGCGGCGAGGGCGGTGTCGCTGGTGACACCGGCGAGCGTCCACCCACGAGACCGCAGCGCGTGGATGGCCCACTTCGTCTCGTGGAGGGCCTTGTCGATGGTCGAGTCGGCAAACCATTCGCCGAGCGCCTTCTCGTCGTCGGGCCCGAGCACCGTGACGTCGACGTAGCCCGACGTACCGTCGGTCGCGGCGATCGCGACGCCCGTCACGTCTGCGCCGACGACCTGGTGCGGAGCGGTGACGGTGAGGCCGCTGCGGCCGGTGCGGGCGTGCGCGTCGAGCCAGTCGCGAACCTCACCTTCGCCGAGGACCGACCCGTCGAGTTCAAACCCTGATTCGGCCTCCGGTTCGACGGAACTGAGCGTCGAGAACAGACGATCGCGCAGAACACGGAACTCGAGGTCGTCGAAGAGTTGGTGGATGCGGTCGCGGTCCCAGCCGACCATCGCCAGTTCGTCGGGCGTGGCAGGCAATTGCATGTCGCGGACGAGCTCAGTGAGCTGGCGGTTCGTCTGTACCGAGGCCAGGTGCGTGCGCAATGCGTCGCCGACCTTTCCCTTGACCTCGTCGACGTGATCGATGAGTGAGGCGAGAGAGCCATACTCGCGAATCCACTTCGACGCCGTCTTCTCCCCCACGCCCGGGATGCCGGGCAGGTTGTCGCTCGGGTCGCCGCGCAGCGCCGCGTAGTCGGGATACTGCGTGGGTGTGAGTCCGTACTTCTTCTCGACCTCTTCAGGGGTGAAGCGGGTCAGCTCCGACACGCCTTTGCGCGGGTACAACACCGTCACCGAGTCGTCGACGAGCTGCAGCGAGTCCCGGTCGCCGGTGACGACGAGAACCTTGTAGCCCTCCGCTTCGGCCTGCGTTGCCAGCGTCGCGATGATGTCGTCGGCCTCGTAGCCCTCGATCGCCATGACGGGGATTCCGAGCGCGTCGAGCACCTCTTTGGTCAGATCGACCTGACCGTTGAACTCGTCGGGCGACTTGGATCGCTGCGCCTTGTACTCGGGAAACATCTCCGAACGGAAGGTCTTGCGCGAGACGTCGAACGCCGCTGCCACGTGTGTCGGTTCCTCGTCGCGGAGCAGGTTGATCAACATGGAGGTGAAGCCGTACACCGCGTTGGTCGTCTGGCCGGTCGCGGTTTTGAAGTTCTCGGCAGGAAGCGCGAAGAACGCCCGGTAGGCCAGCGAATGCCCGTCGAGCAGCATCAACGTCGGTTGACGCTTACCTTTGCCACCCTTCTGACTCGATCGCGACGACGTCGACGGCGCGGCCTTGCCGTCAGCGGGTGTGCCGTCGGAACTCTTCACGGGTGCACTTTGCGCAGGACTCACACCGCCGAGTCTAGTGACGCCCCCCGACACGCCTCATCCCCGGCAACCCATCCCCGGCAACCCCGCGGACCCTTGACGAAACCTCAGCCAGGCGCGCTGCGGTACATCGGCCACACCGTAGGTCCGTTCTCCGGCAACGTCACCTCGGCGGTCACCGTGAAACCGAATCGCTCGTAGAGTGGAATATTCGCCTCGTTGGAGCTCTCCAGATACGCCGGGCCGTCGACCGACTCCATCCCGGTGCGCAGCAACGTACTTCCGACGCCGCGCCCGTGCACTGTGGCGCCGACGAATGCCAGATACCAGTGCGGTTCGCGCGGACGGTATCCCGCGAACATCTCCTCGATCTGTTGGCCGCGACGGTACCGACCGCCCAGTGCCGACAGGAACCGCGGCACCGCCAACAGTTGGCGGCCGCTCGAGGGGTGAAATCCCGGCGGGTCCCACACCGCGGCGCCGACGGCCCGGTCATTCTCGACGCACACGTCTATACGTCCCCGTGACCCGTGACCCGCGGTCAACAATGCGCGATACAGGGCCGCGTACCGGGTGGTGTCGGGTTGCAACCACCGCATCACCGGGTCGTCGGCAAACGCCTCTCCGAGTATCTCGCTGACGAGCTTGTTGTCCGTTGAGCCCTCGATGGCGTAGGCGGTCACCGCGTCAGGCTACGCCGAGATACGCCTCGCGCACCGCATCGTCGACGAGTAGCTCTTTGCCCGGCCCCTCCTTCAGGATCGTGCCGGTCTCCAGGATGTAACCCCGATCGGAGCGGCTCAAGGCCTGCTGCGCATTCTGCTCGACGAGCAGGATCGTGGTTCCCTCCGCGTTGATCTGCGCGATGATTGAGAAGATCTGTTGGATCACCATGGGCGCCAAGCCCATTGACGGTTCGTCGAGCAGCAGCAGATTGGGACGCGCCATCAGTCCACGACCGATCGCGAGCATCTGCTGCTCGCCGCCGGACATGGTGCCGCCGTATTGCTTGCGCCGTTCCGCCAACCGCGGGAACAACTCGAAGACCTGGTCGAGGGCCTGACTGTAGGCAGCCTTGGACTCGAATTTCCTTCCATAGCAACCCATGTCAAGATTTTCGAGCACCGTCATTCCCGGGAAGATGTGTCTGCCCTCGGGAACCTGGATGATTCCCCGTGACACTCGCTCGTGCGGGGCAAGCTTGGTGATCGACTCACCATTGAACTTGATGTCGCCCTGACTGAGTTTGAGCAGACCGGAGATCCCGCGCATGGTGGTCGATTTTCCCGCGCCGTTGGCTCCGAGGAGAGTCACCAGCTCGCCCTCGTCGACGTGTAGCGAGATGCCGTGCAGCGCTTGGATTCGGCCGTAGTGAATGACGACGTCGGTCATTTCCAGCACCGGCGTCTTGATGGTCGTCGCGGCCGAATCCTTGCTGAGGTCAGGCGATTTGGTCATCGGGAACTCCCAGGTAGGCGGCGACGACCGCGGGATTCTCGCGAACCTCGCGCGGTGAGCCGTCAGCGATCTTGCGGCCGAATTCGAGGACGACGATGCGATCGGTCACGCCCATGACCAAGCGCATGTCGTGCTCGATGAGCAGCACGGTGTAGCCGTCCTCGCGGATCTTCTGGATCAACTCCATCAGCGCGGACTTCTCGCTCGGATTGAAGCCGGCCGCAGGCTCGTCGAGGCACAGCAGCTTGGGTTCGGTGGCCAATGCCCGAGCGATCTCGAGACGACGCTGGTCTCCGTACGGGAGATTCGACGCCTTCTCCGCCGCGCGGGCACCGATACCGACGAACTCGAGCAGCGCCATCCCGCGGTCGACGGCGTCGTGTTCTTCTCGGTACAGCCGCGGCGTGCGCATGATTGCTCCGAAGACCGACGTCTTGTGCCGGGCATCGGTGCCGACGGAGACGTTCTCCAGCGCGGTCATCTCACCCCAGAGCCGCACGTTCTGGAAGGTACGCGCGATCCCCTTGCGAGTGATCTTGTGCTGCGACATCTTGCCGAGCGGCGCACCGTCGAAGACCACCGTTCCACGCGTCGGACGATAGACGCCCGTAATCGCGTTGAAGCACGTGGTCTTGCCTGCGCCATTGGGTCCGATGAGGCCGAGAATCTCGCCGCGCTTGATGTCGAACGTGACGTCGTCAAGTGCCGCCAGCCCACCGAATTCGACGGTCAAACCGGTGACCTTCAGTAGCGGTTCACCCTCGGCAGTTTCGATGTTCCGTTGCGGCGCAACAGCTTCGGCGACAGCTTCTGGATCGGCGAGTTGCGGGTCGACCGCTGCCGGGTCGACGACAGCCGTCGACTCGGGGTCGGCGAGCACCTCCTCGACCTGTTCGACGTTGTCTGGGACCTGTTCGACGCTGTCCGGCCCGGTCTGCGCCTTGCTGATGTCGACACGCGGAGTGGTGTCGTCGGCGCGATCGTCCGCGGCGTCGTCAGGTGTCCTGTGCGTCATGCGTGCGCCTCCTCGCTTCCCGACGGTAGCGGGTTGGGGTTACGACGGACAGCGGCATAAACCTTGCGACCGAAGGTCAACAGTCGCGCTCGTGCCGGGAACAGGCCTTGCGGCCGGAAGATCATCAGCACCACGAGGGCGATGCCGAAGAACAGGTACTTGAACTCGCTGAGCGACTGACCGCCCACCTCGATGCCCTGCACCCGCGCAGGCAGGTAGACGATGATGAACGCGCCGGCGATCACGCCGAGCTTGTTGCCCTGTCCGCCGAGCACGACGGCACAGAGGAAAAGCATCGAGTTGATGACCGTGAACGCCTTGGGATCGACGTACTGCACCTGGCCCGCGTAGACGGCGCCCGACAGCCCGCCGATACCCGCGCCGATCACAAACGCCCACAGCTTGTACTTGAACGTGGGCACACCCATGATCTCGGCGGCGTCCTCGTCTTCACGAATCGCCACCCACGAGCGTCCGACGCGGCTGCGTTCCAGATTGCCGATGACGATCAACACGAGGATCACCGCGACGATGCCCAGCCAATACCACCAGACCCCGTAGTTGGCGGTCGGGCTGTTGTTGCCGACGGAGAACACACCGTCGGGATGCTTGTCCGACCGCCCGAGCTCGGGGAACAGGACACCCTGCAGGCCCGACGCGCCGTTGGTGATGTCTGTGAGGTTGTCGGCGAGCAGACGCACGATCTCGCCGAATCCGAGTGTGACGATCGCCAGGTAGTCGCCTCGCACGCGCAAGGTCGGGGTACCGAGGACCAACCCTGTGAGTCCGGTGATGATGATCGCGAGTGGAACGCATGCGAGCCACGCCCACGGCCCCGAGAAGAAGCCGTGATCTTCGCTGTTCCACAACGGACTCGCCGGACTCGTCAGCAATGCGACGACGTAGGCGCCCACCGCGTAGAAGCCGACGTAGCCGAGGTCGAGGAGACCCGTCTGGCCGACCACGACGTTGAGTCCGATGGCGATCAATGCCGTCATGGCGAACGTCGCCATGACCACACCGAAGTTGGTTGCCGTCGTCGTGATCAGTGGCGGTTTGATGACCGGAAGCAGCGCGAGAAGAATGATGAGGGGGACGCCGAGTAGCCACTGCTGTACGCGAGGCAGGCTGTCCCACCAGGTGCGAATACGGTCGCCGAGACCGCGCGGCGGCGGCGTGGTCAATTGCGTCGACGACACTTTCGCTGACGCCACGCTGTCTGACGCCTCATTGTCTGATGTCGTCATACCCGCGCCTTCCCCAGCTTCTCACCGAGTATTCCGGTTGGACGGAACATCAATACGAGGATCAGGAGAACGAACGCGACCACGTCCTTCCACTGATTTCCGAAGAGCACGGAACCGTAGTTCTCCATCACACCGAGCAGCAAGCCTCCCAAGAGCGCGCCACGAACGTTGCCGATTCCGCCGAGGACCGCGGCGCAGAACGCCTTGATCCCGAGGATGAAGCCGCCGTTGTAGACGATGTTGGTGGGTACACGCAGCGTGTAGAGCAGCGCCGCAGCGCCTGCCAGCAGACCACCGATGAGGAAGGTCACCAGGATGATGCGATCACGGGAGACACCCATCAGCAGCGCGGCATCGGGATCCTGTGCCACCGAACGGATCCCACGTCCCAGACGGGTCTTGTTGATCATGAAATCGACGCCGAGCGCCAGCACCAACGCCGAGCCGATGATCACCATCGTCATGTTGAACACCGGGGCGCCGAAGATCGTGAACTCCTTCACGGGCTCCACGAGGCGAATCGTCGGTTGTGCCGTGGAGCCGCCGAGTGGCGGGTCGACCGGGAACTTCGGCAGCACGTAATGCACGAATTCCTGCAGTACGAACGACATTCCGATCGCGGTGATGAGAAACGCGAGCGGCTTCGCGCCGCGTCGACGTAGGGGCCGATACGCGACGAACTCCAGTCCGACCGCCGCTCCGCCCGCCACGATCATGCCGCACAGCCCCGCGAGCACGAGATAGACGACCGTCATCACCGTTCCCTCGGAGTACGTGTTGCCCGAGGGCGTGAAGCCCAACAACAGCAGTCCGATGTAGGTGCCGAACATGCCGAGCATGAAGACCTCGGAATGAGCGAAGTTGATCAGTCGGAGCACGCCATAGACGAGTGTGTAACCCACCGCGACAAGCGCGTACACCGATCCGTAGGTCAGCCCCTCGATGGTCAGGCCCCAGAAGCCGTCGAACAGCGCGTGATAGTCGAATCCGATGGTGGATGCCACTGCGGTCGACGTCTGTGCCACCAGAAGTGTGGTGGTCATACGATCCCCTCAATCGTCGAAAAGTCGCAGACACGAACCGCGCCCGGCCGCCGTGATCGACGGCCGGGCGCGATTGGTTGTCGTACTTACTTGACCTCGTATACCCAGATTAGCGATGTGGTGAGTTCACCCTTCGGTGTCCACGAGTACTTGCGGGCAAGACCTGTGCCGTTGTACTTGCTGATGTACTCGAGCAACTTGGGACGGGTGTTGTTGCCCTCTTCGATGCCCTTCATCATGATCGCCGCGATGTCGTACGCCTCGACCGAGTACACGCCCGGCGGCTGGTTGAACGCTGCCTTGTAGTCCGAAGCGAACTTGTCGGGAGCGGGACCACACGGGCACGAGAGCAGCGCGCCCTTGGCAGAATCGCCGGCCTGCGCGGTGAACTGCGGATCGTTCGCACCATCACCCGAGACGAACAGAACATTCGAGTCAGCCGACTTGAGCTGCTGCGCGAGCGGCGCGGCCTCCGCGTAGTAGCCCGCGTAGAAGACCGCATCCGGCTGTGCCGCAGTGACTTTCGAGATGATGGCGGAGAAGTCGCGCTCACCCTTCTTGACGTCACCCGAGCAGTCGGCGTCCGCGGCGGAGCCGAGTGCGCCGGTAACGGCCTTCGCCAAGCCCGCGCCGTAGTCTGTGTCGTCCTTGATGACGCAGACCTTCTTCTTGCCCTTTGCCCCGGTCAGGTACTTCGCGACGGCGGGGCCCTGAATGTCGTCGTTGGCGAGGCCGCGGTAGAAGGTCTTCCAACCATTGTCGGTGAGTGTCGGGTTGGTGGCCGAAGCGGTCACCGAGACGAGTCCTGCCTGGTTGAAGATGCCGCCGGTCGCCTTGGTCTCACCGGAGAACGCGGGACCGATCAATCCGATGATCGAGTCGTCGTTGGTGATGGTCGGTGCAACCTGTGTTGCCTTCTGCGGGTCACCTTCGGTGTCGAAACGCTTGAGGGTGATCTTGCAGTCGGGGTTGGCCTTGTTGTGCTGGTCGACGGCGAGCTGCGCACCGTCGACGATGTTGATACCGAGCGCCGCGTCAGCCCCGGTCAGTGCACCCGCCATTGCGATGGTCGCCGGGTCGCATTTCTGTCCACTCGGCGATGCCGGATCGAGAGCTTCCGCATCCGACGCCTTCGGCTGTTCCTTGCCCTCCGTATCGATCTGGGCGAGAGCCGAAATGGTGAGCCCCGACCCCGCTGATGCCGACCCACTCGATGACGAATCCGAGTCGGTGGACTTACTGCTACATGCCGAAACGGCGAGCACAGCGGCCAGCGTCGCCCCTAGCGCTGCGGTCGTCACGCGACGATGCATCTTTACTACCTCTCGTCCAGCCACCCGACCCCCTGTGGCCGGGAGGTCTACTGAGGAGACCTTGAGAAAACATAGACCGAGATACGAGATCGCGTGCGGCAATGAAAGAGAAATCCGCTAGTCACCGTCGACGCGTTTTCACAGATTTAACGCGGCCGACTTGAGGGTCAGTCTGTGGGTCCCAACGTTTCGACGACGACCTGCGCGACGGCCTTCATCGTGGTACGGCGATCCATCGCCGCGCGCTGAATCCACTTGAACGCCTCTGGTTCTGACAATGACTGCTTCTCCATGAGCAAACCCTTCGCGCGCTCGACCAGTTTTCGCGTTTCGAGTCGGTCCTGCATTGTCGCAACTTCTTTTTCGAGCATCTTCAGTTCGTGATAGCGACTTACAGCAACCTCCATGGCTGGAACAAGATCGGCTTTGGAGAACGGTTTCACCAAGTACGCCATCGCGCCGGCATCCCGAGCTCTCTCGATGAAGTCGCGCTGACTGAAGGCCGTCAACATCACCACGGGCGCCAACCGCTTCTGTGCGATCTCGGTGGCGGCGTCGATCCCGTCGCGCACCGGCATCTTGATATCCATGATGACGAGATCAGGCGAGAGCTTCTCGGTGAGATCGACAGCCGCCTGCCCGTTGGGCGCCTCGCCCACCACGTCGTAGCCCTCCTCGCGCAGCATCTCGATGAGGTCCATCCGGATCAGCGAGTCGTCCTCGGCGACGAGCACCTTGTGTGCAGTCTGCTTGTCCTCGGCCTGGGCCGGAACATTCTCAACCACAGTCACCAATCCCTCCTCCACGTCGAGTTGACCAGAGCGGTCACAACCGGCCGCATCCACACGCTCACGGCCAGCACCAATGCTCCGAAGAGTACCGGCTCACGCGGCTTCCGGCCGATCATCTACAGTTGTCTGTTGCAGCCGCTCGCGGCGGCAGATGCCCTCGTAGCCCAATTGGCAGAGGCAACGGATTCAAAACCCGTCCAGTGTGAGTTCGAGTCTCACCGAGGGCACCAAAACGTTCTTACTCGAACCGACACGGAACATGTCGGCGAGCCGGAACCGATGGTTCACCCCAGATTCCCCGGAACATCCGGGGAGTTTTTGGTTTTTCAGCACGTCAGAGACGCGCAGCGCTTCGACGTCACGAGCCTCTGCGTCGGCACCTTGCCAGCGTGTGAACGCATGTGCTGCGTCGCGCAACTCGTGGATGGCTGGTGTGAGTTCGTCGGTGACGACGCCATCGTCGTCGAGCCGGAGCTTGCTGAAGCTGGCGGTGTTGAGGTCGCGTCGTCCATCCTCAGGCGCACGCAGGTAGAGCGACTGCGGGTCGTCGAGCAGGTCGAGGTATTGCTGGAGCTTGCGGGCACCGAGTTCGAGTTGATCGCTGGTGTCGTCGAGGCCTTGCTGTGCTCGGGTGCGTTCGACATGGATCTTGCGCAGTCGTGCACGGATCTTGTCGGGCGCGAGCTCACCGTCCGAGGCGAGATCGATCAGTCGCTCCTCCTGCTGGGCGAGCTTGTCGAGCTTCTTGCGGTAGGCGGTGTACAGGTCACGGACACGAGCCTGCGCATCTGCCATCGCGACGTCGATGGCCTCGCGGATGTAGTCCAGGAACTCCGGTGGCAGTCCGAGCTTGGCGTAGTGGTCGAGGACGTACCACTCGACGTCGAGCACAGGCAGGTGCGGGAGATCGCATTCACCACGCTGGCGGGCCAGACACAGGTAGTAGGCGTAGTTGCCGCCGTTGCCTTTCGCCTCGGTGTAGACCAGTCGGGAGGTGCGACCGTTGACGCGGCAGCGCTCGCAGTACAGCAGGCCCTTGAGGTAGTGGTAGAGCACGCGGTCGCGTTGTCCCCGGGCGGAGCGGTCTTCGATGACCTTCTGGACGCGATCGAACAGGTCGGCGGGGATGATCGGCTGGTGTCGACCCGGGAAAGTTTCACCCTTGTAGCGGACGATGCCGATGTAGTACGGGTCGCTCAGCATCCGGTGTAGGTGAGATCGTGACAGCTCCTTTGCACCGCCGCGTCCTTGCGGGCGAGCCCGGAGCCCGAGGTCGGCCATGGTTTCCTGGAGACGGTCTATCGAATAGTCGCCGGTGGCATACATTTCGAAGGCCCGCTTGATCAGCGGTGCACGCTCCTCGTCGACGGCGATGCCGTTGACCTGCCGCCCGTCGTGTTCGATGCGCACGTTGCGATAGCCGATCGGAGCGCGGCCGTTGGTGCCGCCCATCTGCGCCTTGTGGTGCATCTTGACCTTGATGTCCTCTCCGGACATCCGCACCTGGACTTCGTTGATGATGTCGGTGACCGCTTCCATGGCGTCGGCCATGATGCCCTCACCGAAGTCTTCCTTGGCGGAGACGAGCTTGACGCCCATCGCTTCGAGCCGTCGCTTGGTGATGACCGCGTCGCCGAGGTTACGGAACGCGCGCGAGCGCATGTAGATGATCACCAGCGAGACATCCGGGTGTTCGCCGAGGTAGGCGAGCAACTGCTTGAAGACTGGCCGCTTGTCGATGGTCTGCGCCGATGCACCCGGCTCGACGAACTCCTTCTCGATCAGGGCGCCCATCCGAGCAGCCTTGGCGTTGTTGGCCTCACGCTGAGTGGCGATCGAGTTGCCCTCGGCGTCGACGTCGGCACCAGTGTCCATCTGCCTCGTGGTCGAGACGCGCAGGTACGAGACGGCGATCTGCGGACCGGTCGTGGTGTGGCTTGTCATGTCCCTGTTCCTCCTTTCTGCCCGAGATGGGTTAGTTGCTGGTCGCCGGGTCGGTGTCGTATACGGGCTCTGGTGCGAGCTCGGCCGTATTGGTATCCAGTAGGTTTTCGACGTAGCGCTCCAGACGGACGACTGCATCCGGTGGCAGCTGGCGGATCTTCTCTTCGAGGTCATCGCCGAGCCGTGACAGCGATGCGGGCGTTTTGTAGCCGGCGGCGGCATACATGCTGTATAGCGATAGCCCAAGCGGTTCAGCGAGTGCTGCAATATGCGCCGGATTAACCTTCAGTACCTGACCTTTCTCCAGCTTGGATATCTGCCCCTGCGCGACGCCGGAGATTTCCGAGAGGGCGCGGAATGTGAAGCCCGCATTAAGTCGTGCATCGTGAATGAGGCTGCCGAGAGGATTGTCGGCAGCTGTTTGAATAGTATTTCTTGTCATTGTTGGATTCCTCCCATTCATTTCCTATTTTATAGAAATTGTTTCGAAATGGGAATGATGATTGTTCATTCCACATCGAATTAAGGGGAGTCTTCCCTTGTTGGTGTTGAATTGGCGGGAGCCAGCGAGTCCTTGCGGAACTCGGGGCTGGCTCCCGCCGATGATGGACGGCCCGGCGGGCTATCCCTTGGTGCCGCGACCACGGGTGGTCTTCGGCGCTTGCGTTGTGGACGAGCCGAACAGGGCCGAGAGGGCCTGTCGCTGCAGTTCGGCATCCTTCTCAATCTCGGCGCGAAGTTCCTCGGCCTTGGCGGTGATCGCGGGATCGTTGGCCAGGGTGTCGAGGTGCTTCTCGATGGCGGTGCGAATGGTGTCCGTGACCGTCATGCCGCTGAGCTTCGACAGCATGCCGATGCGAGCGTGCAGTTCGTCGTCCAGTCGGACGGCAAGGGTCTTCATGACCGTCTCCTCCTTCCTGAGGGTGTTCGTCCGAACGGTTCCGCGCGGGCGTCGTTCGGCCACTTCCTCGGGGTGGTGCGACCGATGAGGGCGGGATGCCTTCACGATTTCGGCCGCAGGCCCCCGACGAAGGGCCCTCCCGTCTACGGGATGGTGAAGACGTAGACATGACCGTCGGGCGAGCGTTCGAAGTGCACGTCACCGGACAGCTCGGCGTCGCGGGCGAAGCCGGCGTAGTTGATCGCAACGTAGCCGCGTAGCGCATCGGGCACTGCCCGGTCGATTTCGGTTTCAAGCCCGTCGTGCAGCACGTCGCGCGCCCAGTCCTCCGGCGAGTCGTATTCGCCGCCATAGGAGTCGGTGAACGAATCGAGCATGTCGGGATCGGCATCGTGCAGCTGTGCGTAGGCCGCGAACGCCGGACCGTGCTCGGCGATACCGCGCGCCACCCGGGCCACCACGTCGAGCTGCTCGTACTCACCGACCTGGAACGGGCCGAACTCGTCGTAGTCGAAGATGCCGTATTCCTCGGCGTCCGGCTCGTGGCTGCTGGCCAGGATGCGCCGAACGGCGTCGTGCAGCTCCTCGTCGGTGACGGTGGCATCGAGCCAGTCGCCGTGCAGGCGCCCGGCGTTGTAGTCGGCCAGGCTGCCGACCCAGATGCGCGGCTGCAGAGTCGGCTGCTGCTCGCGCTCGGGTTGCTGTGGTTGTTGATCTTTCTCATTCATGGATCACCTCCTTTCGTTTTCGGGTGGCGCGCTCGCCGTCGATGCGGTCGGTGGCCAGCGCGACGTAGGCGGGGTTGAGTTCGATTCCGAGCCAGTCGCGGCCGAGGGTTTCGGCGGCGATGGCGGTGGTGCCGGAGCCGATGAACGGGTCGAGCACCAGGCCCGGTTCGCTCGCCGCGTCGCAGTCGCACATCGCTCGCAGGGCAAGGCGGGTCGCGACTGCGCCGAGTCGCCGCACCGGACGTCTGTAGGCGATCCGACACTGGCTGCAGCATCGTTCGGGGCAGCCGGCCTCGACCATCCGCTGTGCCAGGTTGACCGGGAAGGTCGCGAAATGCGGGCCGCGGTAGCCGCTGACGGCCAGCCGCCAGACGTCGCCGGGGTTCTTGCCGAGCGGATGGCCGAGCAGTCCAGCGGCATGCAGTGCGGCCAGTCCTCGGTCGCCGTCGCTGTTTGGCCCCAGCCAGGCCGGTCGATCCGGCTTCCGCGATGCCGGCCTCGTCGACGCCTTGCGTTTTGGTGGGCGGCTGACGTGCGGCTCACGAATCGCGTCGAGGTCGAAGAAGTAGGTCGACGATCGGGCGAGTACGTAGATGAACTCGTGCTTGGTGGCGAGCCGGTCCGCCACGCTGGTCGGGATGGTGTTCGTCTTGGCCCATACGATCTTGTTGCGTACCAGCCAGCCGTCCTTGATCAGCTGCAGCGCCAGACGCTCCGGCCCGAGCAACAGGCTCTTGCGGCCGGCTCCCTCGGCCGGTTTGGTGCTGTAGCTGTCCCCCAGGTTCAGCCAGATCGTCCCGGTCGGCACGAGCACCCGCCGCACCTCGGTGAGCAGTGCCCGCAGTCCCGAGACCCATTCGTCGACGTGCGCTTCGAGCCCGAGCTGGTTGTCGTGGTCGTACTTGCGCAGCCGGAAGTAGGGCGGGCTGGTCACCACGCAGTCGACCGACGCATCCGGCAGCTCCCGGACGCGGTCGAGCGCGTCGCCGACGAGGATCTGGTTGCGAGGCAGGCTCATGCCGCACCTCCGGCCAGCACCTGCGCCAGTGTGTTCGGGGTGGCGTAGCGGAACATCGCCGCCGTCAGGCTGTGGCTGCGGTGGACGGCGGCTTCGAGCTTCACGGCGCGCTCGGCGGTGGTCAGGAGCCAGACCACCAGCGGGAAGCTTCCGCGGCGGTCCTGTTCGGTTCCGCTGCGGCGGTAGTCCTCGTACTGCTGGCACTTACGGATCAGTGTCGGCAGTGACTCGGTGCCCAGATCGACCTCGATGAAAGTCCGGTCGACGAAGTCCGCTGTCGTGATCTCGGAGTACAGGTCGGGCTGCAACCACCGACGCTCACCGCTCGGGCCGAGGTACTTGCGCCACGAGGCCGGTTCGACCTCCACGGCGACGTTCTCGATGGCCTCGATGCGACGGTGCTGATGCAGCAGGACGTGGACATCGGCAACGGCCAGACAGTGGCGCAGGAACCGCTCCGAGGGCTCAGCCGAGCGACGCCGCTTGCCGTCGCCGTAGACGATGCGCAGCCCGCTCGCGCTCAGTCGCCAGATGGTTACCCCGCTACCCGAGCCCAGGCCGCCGACCCGTCGATCAAGTGAGCGGATCAGTCCATCACGCTGGAGTCGGGCGAGCACCCGCCGAGTGACCCGCGATCCGGTCGCTGCCGTTTCATGGTCGACGAAGCAGAAGCGCTGAACCTGGTGGGTGGTCAGGTAGCGGTGGTCGGCCACCAGCCAGAGGACATCGCGATCGCGGTCCGAGAGTTGATCGGTCAACCGCGCCAGTTGGCGAGCCCCGACCCGGCGACCCGCACCGCGCGGAGCAACTTCGGACGACGAAGGGACCGAAGTATTCGGCTCCCTAGAACCGGGGCACTCATCGCCGACCTGCGCACTCACCATGTCGTCACCGGAGGCGGCCGGTACGCCGAGCGGTAGGCCTGCACCCGGGGTGTACCCGCCGGGAGCGGTCGGCTGTGCGGCACTCATTTGCCACCTCCCGTCCGGCGACTACGCCCAAACGAATCGTCCGCTGCGGCCTTGCCATTCCAGCCGCCGATAGCGAGTAGCTCGGCTTCGACGTCCTTGAGCGGACGGCCATAGCGAGCTCGGGACAGCGCCCGGACCTGTGCGGCCGACTGGGCTGTCGGAGGCAACCGGCGCGTCCGGATCGTGCACCACGGCATGCGGTCCCCGCCGACCAACAGCGACGCCTGTGCCACGAAGGCGGGAAGCTCCTGGAGGTCGCGCGGCGTGAGCACACCGTTCGTGGTGGCGGCGATGTCCTTCGCGTCGTGCGGGCTGAGCTGGAAGCAGACGCGACTGCGGGCGTGCGCCATGACTGCCTGTCGCATCGACGGGCTGAGCTGTGTCAGCGACTGGTGCGCCAGCGCCGCGAACGCCACCCCGAGGCCACGCGCCCGTCCGAGCGCATCGGCGAGATCACCGAGCCGAACGATCTCCTGAAACTCGTCGAGGTACAGCATCACCGGGTGACGCTGCGATTGCGGCAACCGGGTGCGTTCCTGTGCCGTCTGCCAGATCAGCGCCAACAGAATCGAGCCCATCAGCCGGGCGCCCTCCGGACCCAGTTCCGCGCTCCCCAACGAGATGACCACGATCGGACGCTTATCGGGTTCCAGAAACAGGTCGCGCAGCGAGAACTGCGACCGCGCCTGCCCGAACATCGCCCGCAGCGACGGCCGCAACGTCAATATCGGGTCCAGTTTGTTGCGCAGTGGCGCGATCACGTGCGAGCGCTCAGCATCCGACAGGGCCTCGAAGTGCGCCCAGAATGCCCCGAGTCCCAGCGGATCGGAACCGGCGACCTTCGCCACCAGGGGCCGTCGCACCGCCGCATTCGACAAGATCATCGGCAGCATCGCCAGCGAGCATCCGCCCACCCGGGCGAGCGTCAACAAGGCGGCGTGCAGCAGGTCGCTACTGCGCGGGCCGAGCTGGTCACCGTAGAGGCTCCTGAAGACGCCGAAGATCACATCGGCCGACCGTTCCGGTTGGTCATCGACGAACGCCGACACCCCGACGGGGCAGCTGTCGGTGGGGTCGAACACCACGATGTCGTCGTGCCGCTTCGGGTCGACACGCTCGAGGAAGTCCGTGCAAGCATCGCCTTTGCCGTCGATGAGGATCACCGACCGCCCGGCGGTCGCGTCAGCCAGCGCCAGGTTCACCAACATCGTCGACTTACCGGTGCCCATGGGGCCGATCACATGCATGACCCGCTTGGCCTCCTCCACGCCCTGACCGACTGGCCGGTCGCCGTCGAGGGTCGAGTCGCCCAGAATCCGATCTGATCGCGGGACAGTCGTGGCGACCGGAAGCTGGCGCGGGTGAGGCGAGGGCACACCCGGTAGGTCCACGTCCTTCGGACCGATCGGCCAACCGAGCAGCGCCGTGAGCTCCGAGATACCCAGCTCACTCGGCCACAGCAGCGGGTCGCGCATCTCGTCCAGCGCCCGTAGTGACGACCGCTTCAGCTGGAGCGCCACGCCCGGGGCTTCCAGGCCGCGCAGCGGCGCAGCCACATTCCCGATCAGCCGTTGCGCCCGAGCACGATCACGAGATCGAGCGCCTATCCGCAGCTCACACGAGAACCGATGTTCACCGAACTTGGCACCGATCCGCGCCCGCTGTTGGCTCGGAGCGTCCGGGATCAGACGTGGACGATGACGTGGCCCGAGAATCACCTGGAGCCGCACCAGTTCACCTCGATGGGCACCGGAGAGTGCGGCGAGGACACCGCGGGCGACCTGTTCGGTCGAGCCGACTGCCAAAGGCGTCCGGCGATGCCCGGGTAGGCGCACCGCCGCCGCAACTGTCGAATCGGCGGGGCGACGTCCAGCGGTAGCGCGCAACCCAACCAGGTACGGCGACATCGCTCGAACAGCTCGTCCAGCGACTGCAGGTTCGGCCCCGAGGAACCAGGCGACGGTGCCGGCTTCGCCGCGCGCCTCCAGAACCAGGCGGGGTTGACCTGCGAGGCTGGCGAGCGCACCGAGGGCCGCACGCGCAGCCTCAACCGGTAATGGAGTAGGCAGCTCCAGCTTCGTCCAGGAGAACGATCCGCAGCTACTCATCGGAGCCCTCCGCATGGTCACGCGCCTGCCGCTCGGCCTGAGCCTGGGCCTCACGCTCGGCATCGGCCATTGCCATGGCGATGATCGCTCGCGCAATCTTGCGCACATCGGGCTGCTCGCGTTGTTCGGAATGGACGATGATCCGCCGGCTGTGCCGGGCACGCTTGATATCCGCCCGTTGCGCAGCCCTCCGATCTGCTCGATAGGGCGCATTCTTACTCACGCTCTCGTCGTCGTGATGTGTTGTTGACATGGATCTACCTCCTTCCCGAATTACGTGATGGACCGACTTGCATATTGCATTTCGAAATAGAAATGCGAGTCGTGCGGCAGACTATGAACCGAACAAGCGAGAATTGCAATAGGAAAATTGGTCTTGTTGACCATTCCACAACGTCGATCGGAATAGCTGTCACGGAGAATCACCAGCCGCGGTACTTCGACGAGATCCGCCACCACAGGAGCGCTCCGATGCCGACGACCAGCACGACGATGCACAGGTACAGCCAGATCGCTCGCAGGATGCTGATCGCGCCATAGAGAGCCATCGCCGCCAGCAGGAGACCGACGCACGCATCGACGACGCGCCCGCCGATACGGCCAGGGTCGCCGCCACTCATGGCAGCCGCCGAATCTCGGCAAGCAGACCTGATACGAGCCCGGCCTCGTGACAGGTCGCGACAAAGCGGCTCTGGTCGAGCGGGAACCGTCCGATGACGCCCATGAGGAAGATCTGACCCACCAGATCCGCGGTCAGCAGCTCGTACGGCAGACTGCCCTTGCCGAACCCGGCCAGGGCCAACACGTTGAGGTGCCACTGGGCGAGCTCCAGCTCATCGTCGAGGTTGAAACTCAGCCCCAGGCGCACGTGATGCACGTCGTGGTAGTAGCGGAACCGGATGTTGTCCTCCGGCGAGTCGTAGGTCGTCGACTCGCAGAACAGGCTGCTCACCGGCAGCGGATCACCCGTCTCCTGCGAGTGGGCGAATGCGCCGCGCAGCTGTTGATAGGTGCTCGGCGCAGCCGCGACGCCGGCCCAGCCGAAGCCAAGCTCTCGACTCGTGAGGTCGGCCCGCTCGCGGACGAAGCGGGTCAGCTCGGCGCGGCCGGCGCGCAGATCTGACGTCGTAGGGTGAGAGGTGGTCATGACGTGGCTCCTTGACGTGTTCATCGGCGTGAAGAGGTTGAGAAGTGTTGTGGCCGTTCGGTCTGGCCGAGCGCAGGCACGCGCTCGGCCAGACCTTCCGATCTATTGCGGCGGTGGATCGATGCGGTTACGGTGCGCCGTGTCGATCATCTGGTGAATCGCCGACGCGGCCATCCGGTTGATACGCGCCTCGGCTTGCCGCTGCGCCCGACGTGTTCGCGCGATCTCCGCCCGTCGATCGGCCTCGATCTGTACGCAGACATGACGCGCCCCGATCAGCAGCACGATGAACACAGTCAGCGCGAGGACCGCAAGGACCGCGACGACGCTCATCGACGGTTCACCTCCCGGGCGGTGTCTGCGACCGCCTGACCCATGCCGATGACCGCCATCGTCTTGATGAAGTCCAGGTCACCGGACGCGGCCGGCACGGCCAGAGCGAGCTGCTGCTGCACCTGCGCGACCAGGGCTGCCTGCTGCATGGCGCAGGCGCCAGTACGGGCGATGGCTTCGACCTTCGCCTGCTGAACCTCGCCGGCGGCGGCGATCGCGGCCGAACGGAGCTCGGTCGACTGGTCGATCGCAGCCAACTCCCGCGCCGTCTGACGCGAGAGTCGACCGCCAGGCGCGGACGGGGGTGGAACGATGGACTGCTGTGTGTAGCGCTCGATGGCCGACATGGCACGAGCCCCCTTCGGTGAATCGGAGTTCGCCAGGCTGTTGCACTGACACGAACACCGTCGCAACGAGGCGCGGGACATCGAGAGAATCGGAAAGGAATCGGAACGAGGGTCTGCGCACCAGTACGCTCACTTCAGGAGGTGGCGAGTGGACGATGCGCGTCAGCACGATGCTGCAGATCTCACCGACGACCTGCTGTTCATGCGCAAGGGGCCTGGGTTCACCGCCAAGCGGATCGTCAACGCGGGCACGCTCCGTCACGTGCTCGGGGGGTGTGAGGAGCCGTTCGACAACCTGCGCGACCGGTTCGTCTCGGCGATTCAGTCGCTGCGAGGTCCCGAGCCGGCCACACTGCTCGCCGCGTACGGTCTCGCGCCTGACTACGTCGATCTACCCGTGCTCCGGCAGCGACGCGAACGCTACGGCCGCACGATCAACCGCAAGGTCGACACCGTCGCCGATCGGGAGGATGCAGCGATCGAACACCTGCGCGTCCAGCTACTGACTGGCTGGTACACGCAGTCGCCGGTTTCGGCCCGAATACCGGAGATGCACAACGGAATCATCCAGGAGTCCGTTCACGTCGCGACGCTGGTCGTCGATCGACAGTGGCAGGAGACCCGCGAGCACTACCGCTTCATGGCACTGTTCGACGAAGCCGACTACATCGCGATCAGCAGCTCCTATCCAGGCCGCCCCATCCCCGAGGGCGACTTCGCAGTGAAGACCGTCCGCACGGGACAGAGCTTCAGTCACCAGTTCTGGCACAACGGCCCCATGAAGCGGGGGCGAACCTACGACCTGCGGTTCCGGCTGGTTCCAGACGATGACTACGGCCAGCCCGAGGCGATAGTCGAAGAGGCGCGAGCGTTCCACGAGCGCACCCTCACCGCCACGATCGAGGTCGAGTTCCGAGGGCCGACGCCGCACCAGGCCTGGAGCTACGAACGCCTGACATTCTTCGAACGCCCTGGTGAGCCGAATGCGGGTAGACGGATCGACCTCACGGAATCGAAGGCCGCGCAATTGCAGACCCACGACCAGTACGGCGGACTGTTCAGCGGAATTGCATGGAATTGGTGACGTCGTCAGCGTCAACGGCAACTTGAGCGTATCAACTCATGGGAGATTCTTAAATCATCATGAATTTGATATAATTGAATCAATAATGGTCGGCAATTTATGTACATTATTGAAATCCCCTGCACTGGTTCACGAGTTCGTGGAGGCGTGCCAACACGCCGTGGGCTCGCCCTACCGCTGGACGGCTGGACTTGCGGGTAGAGTGCGGCACCAAGTCTCGGGAGCGCGTCGCGGAGTCCTCCCGCACATGCGCTCGGAGGACACCATGGGCAACACGCTATGGGCGGCTACCAGTCGCAAGACCGTAGTCACGTCGGGGGTCGCCCGATGATCGATGGCTTCACGGACTACCAGGCCAAGTACTACGCGCACGAGCTTCAGCGCAGCTACGCCAGCGACCACGTTGGCAAGCTCGCCGGCCTCCTCTTTGACGCGCAGGTCGAGCCGAAGCCGCACCAGATCGATGCCGCGCTGTTCGCCCTCCAGACACCGTTCCTCAAGGGTGTCATCCTTGCCGACGAGGTTGGTCTCGGTAAGACCATCGAAGCTGGCATCGTCATCAGCCAGTACTGGGCCGAGCGCAAGCGCAACATCCTGATCGTTGCACCATCGAGCCTGCGACAGCAGTGGCAGCAGGAGCTGTACGAGAAATTCCTCATTCCGTCCTCGCTACTCGACGCCAAGACCAAAGACCGCCTTCTGAACGCGGGAAGCAATCCCGAGGTCCTGATCTGCTCTTACGAGTTCGCCCAACGACACGAGGCTTCGTTGATTCGTGCGTGGGACTTGGTTGTCGCTGACGAAGCACACCGTCTGCGCAGCTTCTGGAATGGTCGAGCCAAGGTTGCCAGCGCTGTTGCAAACATCGTTGAAAGTGCCCGTAAGACTGTTCTGCTTACCGCAACGCCACTACAGAACAAGCTCGAAGAGCTCTACGGCCTCGTTTCAGTTTTCGACCCCGAGTATTTTCACTCGCTGGACGCATTCCGCGAGCGCTACATCAAGAATCGCGAGACGGCCGCATTCGATGACCTCGGCGATCGTGTTGCGCAGATCAGTAAGCGCACGCTTCGCCGTGACGCGGACAAGTACATCCGCTTCACCGAGCGACTGCCGATCACTGTCGGCTTCGAACCCTCGGCGGACGAGCAGCGTCTCTACGAACTCGTCAACGATTACCTTCAACGCGACGAGCTCTATGCATTCTCGAAGTCCACGCGACACCTGAGCGCACTGATCATCCGGAAGCGCCTCGGGTCATCCACCTACGCCATCGCAAGCACGCTGGAGCGAATCGCCAATCGGCTGGAGGCTGAGATCGCCGCTGGTGGGCCTCAGCCGCGCATGGACAGCCTCCTCATCGATGCTGACCTCACGGACGAAGAGTCTGATGAGTTCGACGACCAACCGGCTCGCCAGGATTCAGGACACAGTTCGCAGGACGACATCGCACTCATGCGTGACGAAGTCCGTGAGCTGAGGGAGTACGCCACACTCGCACGGTCGATCACCGTGAACGAGAAGGCAGTTCAGCTCAACCACGCCCTCGACCTCGGCTTTGATCGACTGCGAGAGCTTGGCGCTCCCGAGAAGGCGATCATCTTCACCGACTCCACGGTCACACAGGCGTACATCGCCCGCTCATTGACAGAGGCCGGCCGCGGTGACGGCCTAGTTATCTTCAACGGGCAGAACGACTCCCCTCGGTCGACCGAGATCTACCAGGCGTGGCTGAAGAAGAACCGGGGCAGCGACGTCATCACTGGTGTACTCGCCGCCGACAGGCGAAAAGCGTTGGTGGACTACTTCCGTGACGAGGGCACCATCATGATCGCCACCGAGGCGGCCTCGGAAGGCATCAACCTGCAGTTTTGCTCCATGGTCGTCAACTACGACCTGCCTTGGAACCCCCAGCGCGTCGAGCAGCGGATCGGCCGCGCCCACCGCTTCGGCCAAAAGCACAACGTGGTCGTCGTGAACTTCTCCAACAAGGGCAACCTCGCCGAGCAGCGCATCCTGGAACTACTGGACGAGAAGTTTCACCTGTTCCAGGGTGTGTTCGGGGCGAGTGACGAGGTACTCGGCACCATCGAAGACGGCCTCGACTTCGAGAAGCGCATCTCCGACATCCTGAACCGCTGCCGGACGGCCGAAGACATCGACTTGGCCTTCAATGAACTTGAGAGGCAGTTCGAGGGCGAGATCTCCAAGGAGATGGCTACCGCCAAGGCCAAGGTGTTCGACAACCTTGACCCCAACGTCCAGGACCGCCTCAAGTCCTACGACGTCCAGTCAGGTGAGGTACTGAACAAGTTCGAGCGACTCCTCCTCGCCGTCACGAGGTACCAGCTCGCCGGTGACGCCACCTTCGAGGGTGACGGGCGAGTGTTCGATCTCAATACCGCGCCTGTGTCTGGCGCACAGACTGGTCGCTACCACTTCAAGTCACAGCCGCAAGCGCATGCGCACCAGTACCGCTTCGCCAGCCCATTGGCGGGGTACGTCATGGACCGGTCCACGACCACCGCCACGCCACCGCGTGAGCTGACGTTCAGCATCTCCGGGTCGGAGCGAGCCAGCACGGCGGTCAAGGCCCTCGCGGGCAAGAGCGGCCAGCTCGTCAGCAAGGTCGTCACCTTCCGTATGAAGGCCGGCAGCGAGGACATCTCCGAGTCCTACTCGCTCGCAGGCATCCTCACCGACGACGGCAAGTGGCTTGACCACGAGTACGTCTCCGACCTCATGGACCTGGCGTGCACGAATGCGTCAGACCCGCTTGGCATGATCGACGAGTCGCCGTTCACTCCGCACCTCGATGCTCAGCGTGAGCAGTTCGAGAAGGAAGTTCAGGCGCGCAACGCTCGCTACTACGACCAGCAGGAGGAGATCCTGTACCGCAACTCCCTCGACCGCAAGGCCGAGTCCGAGGCGCTGATCCGTCAGTACCGCCAGAAGGAGAAGGAAAGCCGCAAAGCTGCGCGCGTGACTGACGACCCGATGGAACAGCTGCGCCACAAAAAGGAAGCACGCCGATGGTCGCAAAAGGCCGAGGACGAGGATGATCGCGCCCGCAGTGACCGGATCAAGCTGCGCGAGGAAACCGACAAGTATCTCGACCTCATCGAGCAGTCGCTTCAAGGTAAGCAAGAAATAGAAGACCTGTTCGCTATCCGCTGGAGAGTGACCACATAAACGCAACGCTTATCAAAAGCGGCGATAAATAGTAAAATTGAAGCAATCGATAATAATGAGGATAAACTGAATGACTGACGATATCTACGAGATCCCTAGCAAGACGCCCGACCTGCAGACTGAGCTGGCGCAGAAGCTGCAGGAACTGGTGCCCGAAGCCATCGCAGATGGCAAGGTTGATGTCGCCAAGCTCACCGAACTCCTCGCTGGCGATGCCGCTGACAGCAACGAACGCTTCGGCCTGTTCTGGCCGGGCAAGAAGCGCGCCCTGCGTGCCGCCCAGGAACCCACGACCGCCACGCTGCGTCCCGACAAGGCTAACAGCAAGGACTGGGACACCACCAAGAACGTCTTCATCGAGGGCGACAACCTCGAAGTGCTCAAGATCCTCCAGAAGCACTACCACGGCAAGATCAAGATGATCTACATCGATCCGCCGTACAACACCGGCAAGGACTTCGTCTACCCCGATAACTACAAGGAGGGTCTGGAGACCTACCTCGAGTGGACCAAACAGGTCAACGAGGAAGGCAAGAAGGTCTCGACCAACGCCGACTCCGAGGGGCGCTACCACTCGAACTGGCTCAACATGATGTACCCGCGTCTCAAGCTCGCGCGGAACCTGCTCACCGAGGACGGCATCATCTTCGTGAGTATCGACGAGAACGAGGACGCCAACCTTCGCCTCCTACTCGACACCGTCTTCGGTGCTTCGAACTTCGTCGGCGAGTTCATTTGGCAGCACAGTGTGCAGCCGAAGGGCTACACGAACACGGTTTCACTGCACCACAACATGATCTTGGCCTACCGCCGCGGAGACGCATTTGAGCTCCACGCGCTGGAGCGCACCGCCGAGCACAACGTGAACTACCGGAATCCCGATAACGACCCGCGTGGCCCTTGGCGTGCGGGCGATGTCCGGAATGCGCTGTACCGGCCCAACCTGAAGTACAGGTTGGAAACGCCGAGCGGGAAGTTCATCGACCCGCCCGACAATGGCTGGCGCTGGAGCCAGGAGACGATGGCCGCGAAGATTGCGACAGGCGAAATCAGCTTCGACGCATCCGAAACCAAGATCACGCGCAAGATCTACCTCGACACGGTCGAGGGACGGGCAGTCGAGTCCATCTGGTTCGGGAAGGAAGTCGGTGTCACGCGCGACGCCGCTCGTGAGTTGAAGGCTTTATTCGGGGGCATGCTGCCTTTTGACACACCCAAGCCGGTCGGCCTGATCGAACGAATGATGCAGATCGCCGGAGTCGGTTCGGGCGACACGGTGCTGGACTTTTTCTCCGGCTCGGCGACGACAGGTCATGCCGTCGTCGCTGCGAATGCAAAGGACGGGGGCACGCGGAGGCACATCCAAGTTCAACTCCCTGAGCCCTCAGGTGAGAATACCGAGGCCTACAAAGTGGGTCTTCGGACTCTGGCGGCGATTGGTCGGAGGCGACTGGAACTCGCTGGCCAGAAGGTTGCCGATGAGCTCACTGGTCAGTCCGTCGACACTGGATTCCGGGCCTACACGCTTACGGACACTAACTTCACCAAGTGGCATGTGTCGAGTGACGTCGAGGGGGGTGCATTGGAGCAGCATCTACTCAGCCTCCGGGACAGCGCCGCAGACGACGCTACACCGGATGCCCTCCTAACCGAGCTCCTCCTGAAGCAGGGCTACTCGCTTACCGAAGAGTCGTCTGAACTGGACGTGGCAGGTCTGCACGTGCGGTCCGTTGGTGACGGTCTATTGCTGGCCTACCTTGACGAGCACACGAAACCCAAGCTCGACCAACTGCGCGAAGTCATCGACCAGGAGCCTTCCCGCTTCGTGATCCTCGAAGACGCCTTCCAGGGTGATGACGAGCTGAAGACCAACCTTGCCCAGCTCTGCAAGAGCAAGGGCGTGGAGCTCTGGACTGCCTGATGGAATTCAAGTTTGACGCCAAGCAGCAGTACCAGCTGGACGCCATCGGGTCGTTGGTGCAGCTTTTCGATGGCCAGCCGAAGGATGCTGACGACCTCGTCACCAAGCTGCGTGGAAGCGCGCCGGTCGAGGGTACGACCAACCAGTCAGCGCTCGACCTCGACCTAACACAAGAGATCGGGGCTGTCGGCAACAACCTCGTACTCGACGGCTCGACGATCCTGCACAACCTGCAAGCCGTCCAGGAC
This sequence comes from Gordonia sputi NBRC 100414, assembly GCF_000248055.1. Taxonomy (GTDB): domain Bacteria; phylum Actinomycetota; class Actinomycetes; order Mycobacteriales; family Mycobacteriaceae; genus Gordonia; species Gordonia sputi. The sequence goes on from NZ_BAFC01000127.1 coordinate 33,313, forward strand.
AAGAACGGGCTGGAAGTCCTTCAAGAACTAGCCGGCAACTCCCTCGACTTCGATATCGAGATGGAGACCGGAACCGGCAAGACCTACGTTTACCTGCGCACGATTTTCGAGCTGGCGAAGGCGTACAGCTTCACCAAGTTCGTCATCCTCGTACCGAGCGTCGCGATCAAGGAAGGCGTCACCACCAGCATCAAGCTGATGCACCAGCACTTCCGCGAGTTGTACCCGGCGCATCCCTTCGACTACTCGGTCTACTCTGGCAAGTCCGCCGAGGAGGTACAGGGCTTCGCCACCAGTACCAACGTGCAGATCATGGTAATGACCATCGACTCGATCCGAGGCGACGCCAGCTCCCGCATCATTCACCAGAACCGCGACAAGCTGAACGGTCTGCGCCCAATCGACTATCTGAAGGCTACTCATCCAGTAGTCATCATGGACGAGCCGCAGAACATGGAATCCAAGCTGTCGCAATCTTCGATCAGCGAGCTCGATCCCATCGCCACGCTTCGCTTCTCGGCCACACACCGCAAACAGCGCAACGTCGTCTACCGACTCGATCCGGTCGATGCCCACGATCACGGGCTGGTCAAGCAGATCGTCGTCGCCGAAGTTGCTCAACAGGGCACCGACGCAGCGCCTTACATCAAGGTGATCGAGGTCAAGCGCGACCCATGGGAGGCCAAGCTTGAACTGGCCGTCCGCGCCGCTGACGGCTCAACGCCTCGTCGAATTATCAAGGTCAAACAGGATCAGGAGCTGTCCAACCTGACCAACAACCCTGCCTACGAAGGCTGGTGGATCACCGAACTGTCCATCGAGCCCCAGTATGTGGACCTCAACAAGCACGGCATGCTCCAGCAGGGCGAGGAGATCGGCGGCAACTCCGACTCGATCTACCGCGAGATGATTCGGGAAACCATCAGGGAGCACCTCCGTAAGCAGACGATGTTGGCCAGCAAGAACATCAAGGTTCTGAGCCTGTTCTTCATCGACAAGGTCGAGAACTTCCTCGGTGATGGTGTCAACAACATTGATGCCAATGGTCAGTTCGTTCAGTGGTTCGACGAGTTGTTCCGCGAGGAGCGCGCCAAGTCGGCCCAGTGGCAAGAACTGTTCCCGCAAGATCCGGCGGACCTGCGCCGCGGCTATTTCTCCGTCCTCAAGGGCAAGAAGGGGATGGCCGACAAGTTCCAGGACACCTCCGGGGCTACCAAAGCCGATGATGACGCCTACGACCTGATCATGCGCGACAAGGCACGACTGCTCGACGAGGCCGAACCTGTCCGCTTTATTTTCAGCCACTCCGCACTACGCGAGGGTTGGGACAACCCGAACGTCTTCCAGATTTGCACCCTGCGCGAGATGGGTGCCGAAGTCGAACGCCGGCAGACCATCGGTCGCGGTCTACGTCTGCCGGTTGACCAGACGGGTGAGCGTGTCGCCGACCGCAGCATTGCCCAACTCACCGTCGTCGCAAACGAGTCCTACCAGGCGTTTGCCAAGAAGTTGCAGACCGAGTACGAGAAGTCTGGCGTCGAGATCGGCCGAGTTCGCCCGCAGGAGTTCTCCAAGATCCCGCTGTACGAAGAGCACATCGAGCCCGACGGCCCGGAGTACTTCGGCTACGAGCGATCCAAGACGCTTTACGAGGCGTTGGAGTCCTCGGGGATGATCAAGGACGGCAAGATCACCGCCGCGTACCAGCCGACACAGCTCGGTTTCGATCTCAAGCAGCACGTCCCGGACTTCTACTGGCCCTATGAAGACGTCATCATCGAGTACATCGCACGCTCCAGCATCGAGCGGTACGTCAAGCCGCAGTCCAAGCGGAAAGCCCGCAAGCTCAACAAGGAGCTGTTCGCCAACCCCGAGTTCGAGGAGTTCTGGCGCACCATCTCGCGGCGCACGACTTACCGTGTCGCCGTCGACCGCGAACGCCTGATTGAGGCAACGGTCAAGGTGATCAAGGAAGCACCGCCGATCCAGCCGCTTCGTATCCAGGTCACCCGAGCCGGCGTGAAGATCCTCCGCGGCGGCACCAAGGCCACCGAGACAGGGCAGCGGTCGGCGTCGCTGCAGGGCGCCTACGACCTGCCTGACATCATCACTGAACTGCAGGAAGCCACCTCGCTGACTCGTAAGACGATCATCGACATCCTGCTCGACAGTGGACGGCTGCCCGAGTTCATCGGCAACCCCAACGACTTCATCCAGATGGTCAAGGGCCGCCTGCAGTCCGTGCTCGCCGAGATCGTCACCGAGGGCATCCAGTACGAGAAGATCGGCGGCTACGTCTACGAGTTACGCGAGCTCCAGAAGGATGGGCAGGAAGAAAAGGACCGCTTCCTCGACCAGATGTACAAGCTGCAGAATCCGGAGAAGTCAGACTTCGACTACGTCGTCTATGACTCCGAACCGGAACGCCAATTCGCCGAGCTCCTCGACGGCCGCGACGACGTCAAGTTGTTCATGAAATTGCCGTCCAAGTTCAAGATCGACACTCCAGTAGGCCCCTACAACCCGGACTGGGCGATCATCAAGCACGAGGCCGGCCAGGACCGGATCTACATGATCCGCGAGATTAAGAGCACCGACGACGAGGTCAAGCGCCGTCCGACCGAGAACGCCAAGATCAAGGCGGCCACCAAGCACTTCGCCGCTATCGGCGTAGGTGACTACGCGGTCTCCGTGCCGGGAGCGTGGAGGGTATGACGAAGCGCGACACGCCTCAGAACTCGATGATCAAGATCGTCTATTTCGACGAGGAGTCGGCCTCGGACTACCTGGACATCTCTGCAGGCGGCAAGACAGCTGCCACGAGCGAAGATGTCAAGGAGCGCACCAAAGACGTGCACGCGAAGGTCGAGGCTGGTCTCGTCGCGAAGCTGAGCTGGCTGCCATTCCTCGGCGCGTCCGGCGAACTCAGCACCGGGGCTGGGGCATCTGCTGCCGGCAAGAGCATCCTCAGCAAGACGCTATCAAATACGATCCTCACCGACTATCTCGCGAAGGCAAGTGAGGACCGTCAGGTAGTCCAGCTGCGAGACCTCCGGGTTACCGCACCTAAAGACTCGATGGCGTACATGAAGATGTTCACGCCATACATGGTCATGCTCAAGATGGACGAGATCCCGGTTGACCTGGCTCGAATGGATGAAGTGCTCGTCGGGGCCAAGGGATATTACGAACTACTCGGCGAAGGAGTCGATGGCACCAAGCGCGTGCTGCGATTCAACATCAAAGCATTCCGGAACAACTATGGTCTCACCGACCTCGGCCGCATGAACCTGGTGTTCCACGGCATTCTCGTAGGCAAGACCTTCGAGCACGCGCTCGGAATGGAAGCCGAGATGTCGGGCGGCGCAGGCGAATCCACCGTGACGGCGGTCGAACTCGTCGATGGCGTGGACGCTCATAACGAGGAGCTTCTGAACGTTTACGACGTGATTCTCGCTGGAGTCGAGCATGCCGGGTGACGTAACGGTCACCATCTACTACGGTCCGCTGTCGTGGTTCGAAGACCAACTGACGAAGAAGGAGTGCACGAGCCTTCTCGACATCGTTTACGAGCGTGATGAAGCCAGCCGGCGACATACTCACGTCGTCGAAGGTCGGGAGGTGTCACCGCTCGAAGAACGAGCACCAAGGCCGAAGCACGTAGCAGCTGAGTCGAACGACTATGCCAGCCTGAACGAGCACGTCATTACGAACTTCGCCGGCCTCGTCCGATCGATCAATCCCGAATGCCTTCATCTACACAACCCACCGGCCCACATTCATGCGCAACTTGAACGCACATTCGCCACCGACGTGAAGCGCTACGGGTATCCGGTGGTGACACGGGACACCCTGATCCGATTCCGCGACGGTTTCGCCGGACATCTGGTTGGACAAGCAGCCGTCAAGGAGGCGCTGCTCGCGGCACTGTACCCGCTCACCACGACGCGACGCGCGAAGCCCGTCGTCCTCATGTTTTACGGCCCGTCCGGTGTGGGTAAGACCGAGACCGCACAGTTCGTCAATGGGCTGCTCGGCGGCACGCTCCTGCGTAAGCAGTTCTCCATGTTCCACAACGACAAGTTCGCGTCGTACCTGTTCGGGGGAACGCACTCGGAAGCGTCCTTCGCGCGCGATCTGCTCGACCGCGAATCCGGCGTCATCCTGATCGACGAGTTCGACAAAGCGAACTCGGTCTTTCACAGTGCCTTCTACCAACTCTTCGACGGCGGCGTCTTCGAGGACAAGAACTACAGCGTCCAGGTCGGCCCCGCGCTGATCATCTGCACCTCGAACTACGGCACCGAGGACGAAATCCGCAAGGCACTCGGAGATGCGCTCTACTCACGGTTCGACTCTTTGGTTCAGTTCAAGCCACTCTCGAAGGACGAGATTCGGCAGGTGATCGATCGGCTCGTGGACGACCGCTACGGCAAGCTGGCAGCGGACGAACAAGAGCGGATCGAGCTGAGCGAACTCAAGGCCCTTTTGCATCCGTTGGCCGATAGGTCTGGCAACGTTCGCAAACTCGGCAAGCTGGTCGACGAGGTCATCTCACTGGTGTTGGTGCGCGCGGTGCTTAGAGAATCTCCGAAGGTCAATGATGAACCGCATACGGAGGGGGCAGCATGAGTAGTGACATAGCGGTACCCGAAATCGGGTCGGAAGATCACGCTGGGCTGGACGTCATAGAGGAGTCCGCGTTCGTCGATCCTCGATCCCTGCTCGCGGACTGGGCGAATGCCAACGACGAGTGGGTGCGTCTGCTCGTATCAGAAGTCATTATGACCGGGCGGTCTGTCGGCACCTCAACGATCGAGAAGGCATACCAGCTCTTCCGGCAGGAGAAGGCACTCGAAAAGCGTGAGCTGCCAGCCGTTCCGAAGCTCAACATCGAAGCACGTCAAGACGAATCAGCGCCTCCGCTCATTCTGACTCAGCTGTCCAACGTGCACGGCGTCAATGCCTTGACTGCGGGCGCCGTGATCGAGCCGCACGAAGGGCTGACCATCATCTATGGCGAGAACGGCACTGGCAAAACGGGCTACTCACGTATCTTCAAGGCGCTGGCGAACAGTCGCACCGCCGATACAATTCTCGGCAACATCGACTCTGATATCACCGAGGTGCAGTCGGCTACGCTCGAGTTCAAGCTCGGCGACGACACCCAAACCCTGACGTGGATGGGTGATCGAGGTGTCTCTCCGTTTACGCGCATGTCGATCTTCGACAGCCCGGCTGTGCGAACCCACGTCGACGATGCCCTCGACTACGTCTACACCCCGGCTTCGCTCGCCTTGTTCAACGACATCACCACTGCTATTCAGGCGGTCGCCGCCCAGATCGACGCAACGATCGCTGACCTTGGTTCGAGCGGCTCCGACCTGCTTACGCGATTCCAGCGCGGATCGACCATTTATCCGCTTGTCGAGACGCTCGGCGCTTCCACTGACCTGACCGACCTCAAGTCAAAAGCCCGGTCCGGAGAGGCAGTCGAGAAGGAGCTCGACTCGCTCACTCAAGAAGTGGCAGCCCTGCGCGCCAACACGATGGGTACACAGATCACCGCGCTCAAAAGCCAGCAACGTGTCTTGGCGCAGGCCCTCTCCGCTGCTGACGCTCTGCTTGTCTTCGACCGTGCTGCATATAACGGTGCGCTGACCAAGCGCGCGCGGCTCACGACTGACCATGAGACGTTCCGAAGCGAGCTCTTCGCAGCAGCCGATCTACCCGCTGAGCCGGACGACACATGGAACGAGTTCATAGAGGCGGGCGAGACATACCGCCAGCACCTCGTCGATCGCGAAGCGCACGATGCCGGCCGCTGTCTCTACTGCCGTCAGCCTCTATCTGACCCCGCCCGGGCTCTCCTCACGCGCTATTCGACATACCTTGAGGACAAAATTTCTGCGGATATCCGTGCGAACGAGACCGCGATCACTGGACACAAGAGTCAGATCGCCGCCATCCAGAGCAACGATATGACTGCTTTCATCAAGGAGCACAAGGATGGCGACAAGGCCGACCGGCCAACGTTCTTCGACCGAGTCGAAACGATCGAGGGTGTTCGGAGCGCAGTCGCCACCTCGGTCGCCGATGGCCAGCCGGTCGACATCAAGGTCGCGGACTTGGTCACTTCGCCGAGGGCGACGGTTGAAGCCGTCCTGACGACCACTGGCGCGAGCATCACTGAGCTGGAGGGTCAGCAGCAGAACCGAGCCAGAGTTCTCGGCGAGAAGCAGACTGAACTACTAGAGCTCAAGGACGCCGTCGAACTGGGCAAGTCCTGGTCGCTGATTGAAGCCCAGGTCAAGCGGGCCAAGGAAGCGGATCGACTGGGAACCCTCAAGCGCCCGTTGCCATCGCTTGGGCGATCGGTTACCGCTCTTGCGAAGACCGCCAGCGACCAGCTGATCAACCAGAGCTTCGATGCCCTGTTCCTGGAGGAATGTGACGCACTCCGCACGCCCGTCCTAAACGTGCAGTTCGTAGGGCGGGAGGGGAAGGCTCAGCGCCGCAAGGTCTTGAGCGGTAAGCACAAGCCGTCCAAGGTGCTCTCTGAGGGTGAGCAGAAGGTGCTAGCGCTCGCCGACTTCCTTGCCGAGGCGCGGCTCGCCGGTATCACGGCACCAGTGATCTTTGACGATCCAGTGTCAAGCCTCGACCATCGGCGGATCAACGAGGTTGCCCAGCGCATCGCGCTGCTCGCGAACGAGAATCAGGTCCTCGTCTTCACTCACGATATTCTGTTCGCTACGACGCTCCTGAACCTCACTGAGAAGTCGAAGCGTTGCTCGCTGTTCCAGATCACGGACGAGGGTGGCAAGGGAAAAGTCGTCCGTGCGACCGGCTTACGTACCGACTCACTGAACGCCATCAAGGGCCGGATCAACGACGCGATCCAGAGGGCGAAGACACAGGACGGTGAGGTACGAGATGCCCTCGTACGCATGGCGTATAGCCATGTTCGTGCGTGGTGCGAAGTTTTCACCGAGGAAGAGCTGTTGAAGGGGGTTACCAAGCGTTATCGGGCCAACGTCCAGATGACTACACTTCCAAGCATCAATGGGGGCAAGCTTGACGAGATCGGCCCGAAGGTGGCCGAAATCTTCGAGGTAGCTTGTCGCTACATCGACGGGCACTCTCAGCCCCTCGTTACATTGGGAGTGAGCCCGACTCTCACGGGACTCGAACAGCACTGGGAGGAGCTGCAAGCCCTCAAGAAGACCAACGATGGCAAGGCGTAAGGGCCGAGGTCTATTTCAGCCCAGCAACGATCAATCTCACGTTGGCATGCCCCATCCCAACTTCCGCGGCAATCGCCTCCGGCTTCAATCCTTCCGCGCACAGCTCATGGACCCGGGCAACTTGCTTTGCCGTCACTGTCCGTCGTTGCGGTGGAATGCCGGCCTTGCGCAGGACCATGCGGATCGAATAGTCGCTGACGCCGTACTCTTCGGCGAGAGCGGCGAGACTTGCTCCGCCCGCCACGTACGCCGCAACAATGGCTTTCCGGTCTGCGTCTTTGATCTTGTCCTTGAGTCTGCGAGGCTTCGGTCGGGTCGGTTGCGCAGCCGGTTCGCCGTCCCGTAAGGCTAGGCATTTCTCGAGGAGAGACGGCGCTTCCCTGGTTTTTGAGTACCGTCCCAGCGTGTGCACCACGAAACCCCTGTTCATTAGGGGTTTATTCGTTTCTATGGCTGGTCTCATTGTTGTGCAGCAGCATCCGGCGCCTTAGCCGCTGTCTGATCCAGATCCTCCAGAAGCTGATTGAGACGGGACGCGGCCACGATCGCTTCGCCGCGGGAACTGTCCGGCTCCACGTTCAGCCTGGCGAGCAGTGCGATGACGGGGATGTGGGCGGGGTCGACCGCCGACTCCCCTTCGCCACCGAGGACCGCGCGAGTCACCCTGGCCCGCTCCCGGATTCGGTCCAGTGCCGCATGGACGTCGGTGGCGTCGGTGATCTGATGCTGCTCGCCCACAGTGGTGAGTCCAGTGGCAACGCAGGCGAGGGCGCCGTCCAGGGCGTCGAAGTACTTGGCGATGGAATCGATGAGCATGGGCCGCGAATTGATTGAGAGAATCAAGTAGGCGCACACCACCCCGATCAGGGAGCCCGCCACCGTCTCCTCGATGCGAACGACGAGCAGCCGCATGTCGAAGACACCCAGCAGATCGAACAGTGCAGCGATCATCACGGTGATGAACACCACCAGGTAGGTGTATCGGACCGAGCCGAAGCAACTTGCGAGGAAGACGCAGAGCACGCCGAGGATCAGTTCGGGGATCACGTGATGGTTCACGGCCACCACCACGAGCGCCCCGATCACGACTCCCAGCACAGTGCCGACGATCCGGTCCATCGCGCGAGTCAGCACAGCGGCGCGCGTGCTGGCCTTCATGAAGACGATGAACGCGGTCAGACGGCCCAGTACCAGCGCGAAGCAGCAATCATCTCGCCTACGACGGAAGCCAGTGCGGTGGCGAACATCACCTGAACAGCCAGCCGCGACGTGGGCTCCCAGTCGCGCCAGGGCTGCAGTTTCCAGGGCTGCAGTTTCCATGGCGGTGGCGAGATCCCGAGGGAGGCCAACCCGGGACGTCGCAGGTGGTGCTCCCGATGGACGTCGGCGGGGTCGGTAGGGGGAACCAAGTCCGGTTCGCCAGTCGAAACGATGAGTTCATTCAGCGCATGCCACATACGTACGCAGCGCGAGATCTCCAGGGTGACCAGTCCGCCCGCCTCGCGGATGTCGACGATGGCCTCGATTCGTTTTGCCCGACGTGCCGCGGCACGGCTTGCTTCGACGTCGATGTCCTTGGCCAGCACGGTGTGCAGATCGGTGATCGCGGCGTCGAGCAATGCGTTTCGTGGGAGTACGCCGTCGTCTGTCGGCGACGCGTTGTCGAAGCGGTCGGCAACGAGCTGATTGCACACCTGCTCCACCGAGATCTGTGCATCCACCACCAGGTCGGCAAGAGTCTCTGGTTCGCAATCCAGATGACGATGCGTGTCGAACCGTGACTGCCAGTTGTTGATCGCGAGCGACATTCCACCGAGCCGGGCGAGGTCGCGCTCGATATGCGGGCGAACGGACCGGCTGGTGGCGCGCTGTGCGGCGAGCAGGGCGGTGTCGGCCGCGCTGCGACACTCCCTGAGCAGCAACGCGATCTGACGCTGCGGCCGCTCACGAAGCGCCACCACACGCAGAAGTATCCCGGCGCACACGGTGAGGGCGATCACCGGCCACAGGACGGGCAGCTGGCTCTGGTCCAGGCGTAGCAACAGAGTGAGGAAGTACGGAAAGAAGGCTGCGAATCCCAGCGCTCCACCCCGTGGACCGAATCGTCGAACCCACACCGCGAGGCCTGACACCGCGACGAAAGCCACAACCGCCGCGAAACGGTACGGCTCGAGCAGCGCGGCAAGCGTCGCAAAAAACAGCGCGACGATGAGTTGAAGACACGCGGTCACAAGTCGCGCCCGGGGAGTGGGGTCCTTGGTCGAGACGTGGCCGAGGAAACTCACGTATCCGCCGATGCCGTACTCCTCGAGCACGCGTCGACCAATACTCGCGAGAACCTGGAGAATTCGCTACGGCTGTTGGCCGAACGGGGAATCAGCTCCACCCAGATGGTCGTCGTCACGAACAATTCCACGTGCGCGCAGCGCATCGCTGAGCCGAGAGTTGGGCATTCCGGGGGCGATCGTCGTCGGTTCACCCACCGCCTGGTATTACCTCCCGTCAGGCTTCCTCCGGGAGTTCGCCGCAACCGTGGTGCATTACCGCAGACAGAATCTGATCATCTGTGCCGCCATTTCCGGGTTGTGGTTGGCCGCGGCGGCGGTTGCACTGATCATCAGCGCGCGCGAGGAATTCGCCGACGACCAGCCGGTGCCACCCGCCGCGCTGGAATTCGTACACAGCTTCGACAGACTCGCGGCCCGAGGTGCGTTAACACCCGACGAAAGCGACTTTTCCGACGGTCGTGCCGTAGCCTCGCACATGTGACCCACAACACGGCGACGCTCTAGATGTCCGATTCTTCCCCGGACTCCTACCGGATCAGTCGGCGTCAGTTGTTGGGTGCGTCTGGTCTCGCCACGGTGGTTCTCGCGTTGTCGCGCACACCTGCGGCACGCGCCGCGCCGTCCCCGCCCGACGGCTATCTCGACATGCCGCCCATCGCAAGACAGGTACTCGGGGGGCTGCGCATATCGTCGCGCGACGCGCTCCGTGGCGTATCGGTCATGGTGATGCCGGGTGACGACCGGTACTCGAAGCAGCAGGGTGTCACCGGGCGCGGTCCCGGCGCGATGTCTGACGGTGCCGCCGACGAGTTCGTCGGTCTGGTGGACCGTTTCCTGCCGCAAGGGGACGAGCTTCTCCGGCCACTGGCGGTGGCCCTCTCGGTGACGCTCACCGACCTGGCCGTCACACCGACGCGGCTTCCCGACGACCAGGTGGCCTCGGCAGTCGACCGCGCGCTCGGCGTCAGCGACAACGACCGCACCTTTCCGTTGTCCCTGATCGCCGGACTGGTCATGGATGTCGCAGCGCTACTCGTCGGCGCACCGCTTGCAGGTCCGTTTGCCTCACCCTTCGCCAACGCCGACTTTCAGACGAAAGCCCGTGCGTTTCAGTTGATCGAACAACCTGCTGCCGATCTACTCGCCGTCTTCGACAACGCGCTGCCGCAACCGCTTCGCGGGTCCGGTGCGGGCCTGTTGCGCTTCGTCGGGGGGATCCTGCTCGACGGTTCGGCGTTCACCGTGTGGAGCGAGCATCGGCTCTACGACCACACCTCGCGACGTCTGTCTCGGCGTCCCGTCAGTTGGAACATCACCGGATACCGGCCCAACGGACTGGTCGACGGCAACGACGATTTTATCGGCTATTACAAGGGATTCGAGGAGTTCTGAGTGCGTGACGTCATTGTGATCGGCGCTGGTGGGGGCGGCCCGGTGGTCGCTGCCGAACTCGCCGGACAAGGCCTCGACGTGTTGCTGCTCGAGGGTGGTCCGCGCCAGGCGAACCCCGCCAAACAGTGGTCGCATCTCGAGTTCGACGCCAATGACCCGACGGCTGGTTTCCTCCGCTTCGGACCGGGCGACCGGTCCACACCGTACTGGCATCGCGAGTGGGCACAGAACAGCTTCGTCTGGGAATTGGGTGGTGTGGGCGGCACTACTCAGCACTTCTTCGGCAACAGTCCACGGCCGTATCCCGGTGTGTTCGTCGGCTACCGCGGTGCCGACGCCGCCTTGTACGACACCGCCCATCGCTTCCCCTTCACCTACCGCGAACTTGTCCCATATCTGGAGTGGGTGGAAGCGACCTTGCCGGTCAAGCCTGCCCCGATGGGGACCAAGGAGGCGGTCTTCTTCCGAGGCTGCGAAGGCTTGGGGTTGCCGCTGCAACGATCACGGGACACGACTCGAGCAGCCTTTCGACCGCAGCCGAACTGTATTTTGCACCCAACCGGAAATGCCGGCCGCACAACAGATTCCAACCTTCTCGTCTACCCGCAGGCGACGGGTTGCACATTCTGTGGCCACTGTTTTCAGGGCTGCTACCAACCGGCACGCGCACCCCGAAACCTCTTCGCCCGCCGATCCACAGACAACAGTTACGTTCCGCTCGGCCTCGCCGCCGATGCGGTTCGCCGAGGCGGCAAGCCGATGGAGTTGCGTGCGGAGTCCTTCGTCGAGCAGATTCACACAGAGGAGCGCGGCGGACGCGTCCGCGCCACCGGAGTGACATGGCGAGACAACGTCACTGGCGCGCGACACCGTGAAGACGCGGAGGTCGTGGTGATGGCCGGTGGCGCCACCGAGAGCCCGCGGCTGTGGTTCAACAGTGGATTGCCGAACCCGAACGGCTGGGTGGGTCGCGGACACACGGACCACTGGTTCGACTGGGTGGTAGGCCTTTTCGATGAGGTCACCGGCAACACGCGGGGTGCCAACTCTTGTGCACGGGTCGAGTTCCCCGGATATGGATGCTTGGAGAACTCCGGCGTCACCCCGGCGATCCAGGCATTCACGATGACGTTGTCCAACAGCGGTATTCGCGGCCAGTACACCAACGGCCGTGGGATGCGGGGCGCGTGGGACGGCCCCACTGGACGACTGGCCGGCGACGAACTCCGCGACTTCATGGCTCACGGAATCGACCGGATGCTGAACGTCCTGTGTATCACCGACGACCACGTCGAGCCCGATTGCCGAATAGTGCCTTCACTTTTCCCGGCCGACTCCCACGGCGCTGTCGCGAAAGTCGACATCGACATTCGCAAACGGTCGGCGCCGACCCGGCGCAATCGCGAGTACATCGCGACGAAGGCGGCGCAGCTCCTACGGAAAGCCGGTGCACGAAAGGTGTATCGGCTGGATTGGGCTCCCCTGCTCCTCCACGTGCACTCGTCGATGCGCATGGGCGAGTCTGCCCGCAACTCCGTGACCCGCCCCAGCGGTGAGGCGCGATTCGTCGACCGGGTATTCATCGCGGACAACTCCGTTCTCGCCAATTCTCTCGGCGGACCCAACCCCACCCTGACCACCCAGGCGCTCGCCACTCGAACGGCGGAGAAGATCATGGCTACCTACTTCGGAGGCGACCCTTGGGTGGCCACTGGCGAACCGATCGCGACCACCGACGACCGGATCACGAAGCGGATGATCGAACTCGGGCTCTAACCCCTACTGCCCTGTCTCGATCGAGGCGGGCGTCGCGGTCAGGTCGGCAAGCACCTCGATGTTGTGCGCCAGCAGACTGGGCCGCGCGAACGATTCATGACACCCTCCACCGTGTGTGACCTGCGACAACACTCCAATCTGAACCTCTCCGACAAACGCGACATGTCGCCCAAGTCCCGCGTCTGATAGTCTCGCCGTGTCCATTCCGATATCAAAGCGTTACCAACCCCAGAGCGGACGTATTGCAGTGCCTCACCACCGATTGACCGACCGTGACTCGATCCCGACCGCAACGCGCGCGGTCCTTGACTCGCAACCTCGCGCCAGCCGTGGTCAGCACCGCGCAGCTCCCAGCAATGCGCACACCCTCAAGCTGAAGACCGCCACTCTCGCCGCGATCACCGGAGCGATCGGCCTCGGGTCCGTCGGCGCAGCGCAGGCTGCCGCAAATCCGGCTCCCAAGCTCGCGGCACCAACCGTGGCGTTGCCCGAGAACATCAAGTTGCCCGAGAATCTCAAGCTGCCGGAGAACATCACGCTTCCACCCCAGCTAGAGGAACTCACCCGCAACGCATTGCCCCCGAATGCACAAGTCCCGGGCAAAAAGCGTGCCGTTGCACCCACCTCCGGCACCGTGACCTCCGGGTACGGCTCACGGTGGGGGTCGCATCACTACGGCGTCGACATTGCCAACCGCGTCGGCACCCCGATCCACGCCGTCACCGACGGCACCGTCCTCGAATCGGGCCCGGCGTCGGGCTTCGGGATGTGGGTTCGTGTTCGCCAGGACGACGGCACGACCGGCGTCTACGGACACGTGAACGAGAGCTTCGTCAAGGCGGGCCAGAAGGTCCACGTCGGCCAGACGATCGCCACCGTCGGCAATCGTGGACAGTCCACCGGCCCCCACCTGCATTACGAGGTCTGGGACAAGAGCGGACAAAAGATCAACCCACAGGTGTGGCTGGCATCGCGCGGGGTCAACCCCTGACCTCCCGGAGCAGTATTCTCGACGATGTGCGCAGATCGACGCACATCGTCGCAGCCCGCTGGAGATTGCCATGGGATTCATCTTCTTCACGCTGCTCGTCGTTGCCGGCGTGATTGGGCTCATCTACAAGCTCAAGCACGACAAGCCACAGGATCACGGCGGGATGATCAGCTACGACGGAACGGGATCGAACCCTTCGGATTCGAGCAACGACTGATCACTTCGCGGGCGCACACTCCGCACCTGAGATGAGCCTCAAGGCACCTGAGATGAGCCGTCAGACGTGATCACTTTCCGACCGCGGCCGGGTCTTCGCTGCCCAACTCGGCGCCGGGAACTTCCGGAAGTCGTTGAGCGCCAACAAGTCCGAGCAGCGCCAAGAAGGCGGCCAGCAGGATCGCCATCTTGATCGCCTCCAGCTGCGCGTCGACGTAGCCGTCGACAAGTGTCGACACCTCGCCCGCAGGGATACCGTGCTCCTGAGCGACCACCTCGAGCTGGTCTCGACCCAGGATTTCGACGCCGTTCGACGTCGCGTCGCTGATCTGATTCTTTGTCTGCGCCGAAATCGCCGAGTCTGCCTGAGCTGCCGTGTTGAAACCTGAGCTCAGCGCGGCAACAAGTAACGCACCGAGCAGCGCAACACCCACCGATGTCCCGATGTTCTGGGCCGTGCCCTGCAATCCGCCCGCCTCACCACGGTCACGATTACCCACCGACGACATGATCACATTGCCGAGTTGCGCTGCTATGAAACCGAATCCGGCACCGAAGATGGCCATGCCGACGGCGAACACAACATTGTTGAGCTCGGGGTCGATGGTGGTCACCAGAAGTACACAACCGACGATCACGAGTACCAGACCGGTTCTGACCATCCGCCGCGGCGACTGCGTCGCAGCCAGTTTCGGGCTCGCGAATGCTGCGATCAACATGGCCACCGACATGGGCGCGAGCTTCACTCCCGTCTCGAACGCGTTCATCTGCAGCGCGTACTGCAGGTAGATCGGAATGATGAAGAACATCCCGCCGATGATGGTCTGCTGCGCGAGCAGCATGATCAATCCGTTGCGCAGCTGCAGTTTTCGAAGCAATGCGGGGTGAAGTAGTGGCGTGTCGCCGCGTTCGATGACACGACGCTCCCAGGACACAAGACCGATGAGCACGAAGACGCCGAGCGCAATCATGAACGGCACCACCGAGAATCCGAACGGTGTCACTCTCACGTCGCCGATCGTCAGTGCACCTCGCGGCCTGATGAAGCCCCAGACGCCTGCCTGCAGCAGCGCGATCACGATGAGGCCGAGCCCCGCCACCGACAACGCGGTGCCGATCCAGTCCATCCGACCCGACTCGGTCTTCTCGTCGTCGGCGATGGTCCGCACCGCGAGCACGACGAGCACGCACACCACAGTCTCCGCAGCGAAGACCACCCGCCAGGTGAGTGCTTCGGTCACCCATCCCCCGATCAACGGACCGGCCGCCGCGCCGGCTGCGGCGATACCACCGAGTGCGCTGTAGGCGGTCGCGCGATCGCGACCCGAATAGTTCGACGCCGTCAACGAGATGATCGCCGGAATCACCATGACCGCTCCGGCTCCCTCGACAAAGGACCACCCGAACAAGAGCATGCCGATGTTCTGACTGAATGCCGTGATCAGCGAACCGATTCCGTACACGATGAGGCCAATGGCGAAGATCCTCCGCCTGCCGAACATATCGCCGAGGCGACCACCGAAGAGCATGAACGATCCCATGACCAGGGTGTACAGCGTGATCGCGAGCTGAACCTGGGTCAACGTCGTGCCGAGGTCGGCGACGACCTGCGACACCGACACGTTCATGACCGTGGTGTCGAGCACCATGATGAACTGCGCAGCGCTGAGTATGAGCAGGACCCTCCACCGTCGCATGGCAGCACGATACGCGGAACACCCTGGCCGCACGCGGTCTCTGCCCGGCAGCGGAGGCAAACTCTACTAAACGGTCGACAGCCACGAACTCAGGCCGCGCCGAGTACGGACAGCAAGTCCCTCGGTAAGGGTGGCGACACCGACACCGTTAGATTGGCCTTGACAACCTCAGCAAGGCTAGTTGTTCATGAGACGCCCACCAACGGCGGTGGAACAGTCGTGAGCAACGTCACGCCAGCCGAGTTGAGCCCACACGAGGTAGCCACGATGAACCCCCAACGGCTGACCGTGAACTGCTCGATGCTGTTCACCGACCTACCGCTGCTGCGTCGACCGCAGGCAGCGCGAGATGCGGGCTTCGACGCCGTCGAATTCTGGTGGCCATTCGACGACGCCGTCCCTGCCGATCGAGAGGTCGACGAGTTCGTGTCGGCAATCGACGACGCCGGGGTACGTCTCACCCACCTCAACCTCGCCGCGGGTGATCTCGCGGCGGGCGAGCGCGGGCTGCTGTCGCATCCGCCCAGGACGCGCGAGTTCGTCGAGAGCATCGACGTTGCGGTCGGCATCGGCGCACGACTGCGCACCGTCGGTTTCAATGCGCTCTACGGCAACCGCATGGCAGGACTCGATGTGGCCGAACAAGACTCACTGGCAGTCGACAACCTTGCCGTCGCGGCTCGTGCCGCTGCGACGATCGGCGCACAGATCCTCCTCGAACCACTCAGTGCGCTCCCGGACTATCCGCTCCGCCTTGCCGACGATGCGCTCGCAGTGTCCGACGCCGTTCGACGCGAGCACCGGATAGACAACGTCGCACTCCTCGCCGATCTGTATCACCTGTCGACGAATGGCGACGATCTCGACCACGTGCTCTCGCGCCACACCGGCCGGATCGGCCATGTGCAGATCGCCGACGCCCCTGGCCGCGGCGAACCAGGCACGGGCACAATGGACTTCGCGCGACATCTCGACACGCTCGACGAAGCCGGGTATCCGAGATGGATCAGTCTCGAGTATCGACAGACACTGGCCGACCCGATCGCGTGGCTCGCGGCGTTCACCAACGGCGCACACTGAAACACAACGGCATTCATATCACCACACCACGGAGGAGCACCCTCATGGCAACCATCGCGTTCATCGGACTCGGCGTGATGGGCAGTCCAATGTCGATCAACACGGTACGCGCTGGGCATCGCGTCGTCGGCTACAACCGCACAGCGTCGAAGGCCGCTGCACTCATCGACGCCGGTGGAACCGCGGCACAGTCCATCGCGGAAGCGGTCGCCGATGCCGACATCGTTGCCACCGTGCTCCCCGACTCCCCCGATGTCGAGCAGGCGCTGACTGGGCCCGATGGCGTGTTCACACATGCCAATCCTGGCACGGTCATCGTCGACTTCTCGACCATCAGACCCGACGTCGCGGTCCGGTTGTCCGACGATGCCTCGGCGCACGGCTACACATTCCTCGACGCACCGGTGTCGGGCGGCGAAGAGGGCGCGGTCAATGCCACTCTGTCGATCATGGCCGGCGGCTCGAAAAAGGCATTCGATGCCGCATCACCCCTCTTGCGTGCTGTCGGTTCGACCGTCGTACACGTAGGCCCAAGCGGCAGTGGACAATTGGTCAAAGCGGCCAATCAACTGATCGTGGCCGCCAATATCGCCGCACTCGCCGAGGCACTCGTCTACCTCGAGGCCAACGGGGTACAGACCACGGCAGCGGTCGACGTCCTCGGCGGAGGACTCGCGGGGTCGACTGTGCTCAACCACAAGGCACACCGGATGATCGACAGAGACTTTACACCGGGAGCGCGAATCGACTTGCACCACAAGGATCTCGGGATCGTCACCGCTTCCGCTCGTGAGGCAGGATTGGCTCTTCCGATCGGCTCCCTCGTCGCGACGCTCATGGCGTCGGCGCGGGCCAACGGCGACGGCGACCTCGATCACGCCGCGCTGTTTCGGACGGTCGAACGACTGTCGGGCAGGCTCGACCAGCTGTGATGTTCTAGCCCGCGCTGCTGTCCCCCGCCCTACTGCCCCGCCCTACGCCCTACTGCACCGCCCTGCTGTCCCCCGCCCGGCTGCAGAGTGCCGCGTTCGAGGCCGAGCTCGTTCTCCATCGCGCGTCGAACGAGACGCCCTCTGTCGGGAGCACCCGCGTAGTGCACCAGTGCGTGCGAGTTCACGCCGTCGATCATTCCGAGGAACTGCCACGCGACGTCGGCCGCATCGTCGGTGACGAACTCACCCGCGTCGACACCCTCGATGATGAGCTCTGACACCAGTGACTGCCACCGACCCATCACATCCCGAACAGCCGCGGCGAGAGGGCGATTGACCCTGCCGAGGCTGAAGGCGTCGGCCCAGACGATCGTGACGTCGTCGCGGCCAGGCTCGGTCAGCGTCGTAATCAAGTTCCTCAGCTTCGACGTCGCGTTCGGATCATCGGCAATGAGTTCGGCGATCTCGTCGACCTCGGCGCTCGTGATTGCCTCGAATGTCGACGCGACGAGCTCGTCCATACTCGGCTCGTAATGCGCGACGAGCGCAGGTGCAACGCCTGCCTGTGCGCCGACAGACCTCAACGTCAGCCCCGGAAGCCCATCGACACGAGCGACCTGACACGCGGCGGAGCGGATTTCGTCGGCCCGTTCCTCAGGCGACTTGCGGGGTGCACGCGTCCGACTCTTCGAGACCATCACTCAGCGATCATCGTGCCTGGCCATCATGGAGTCAACCGCTATTGATCACAAGATCAATAATTTGCTCGTTCCGCTTGACGACCCGGCCCACACCCCTTACCGTTCTAGTTATTGATTGTTCGATCAATAACGAAAGGCACCGATATGTCCTGGACAATGCCCGCCGAGACGGCCCCCCACGAGCGTGTGTGGATGGCGTTTCCACGGACCAACACCACCCTCGCCGAGAGCGCGGCCGACGCCGAGACCGCGTACGCCGCGTGGAGCGAGGTTGCCAATACGGTCGCGCAGTTCGAGAAGGTCATCATGGTCGTCGACCCGACCGAGACGACGCGTGCGCGCGCCCTGCTCTCGGAGGAGATCGAGATCGTCGAAGCACCGCTAGACGACTCGTGGATGCGCGACATCGGACCGACCTTCGTCATCGACGACGCCGGCCAACTCGGCGCTGTCACATGGACGTTCAACGGTTGGGGCGCACAGGAGTGGGCTGAGTGGACCAACGATCGTCAGATCGGGCGCGTGGTCGCGGGCCGGGCTGGTGTCCCCGTTGTCAGCTCGATGCTCGTCCAGGAGGGTGGCGCCATCCACGTCGACGGCGAGGGCACCGTACTCGTCACCGAGACCGTCCAACTCGACCCCTACCGCAATCCCTACGCCACGCGCGAGACGATCGAAGCCGAGCTCGAGCGCACGATCGGCGCACGGAAGGTCATCTGGCTCCCCCGCGGTCTGACCCGCGACTACGAGCGGTTCGGCACGCGCGGTCACGTCGACATGGTCGCGACCATCCCCTCCCCCGGGACGCTGCTGCTCCACCATCAGCCGAATCCCGACCATCCCGACCACGCAGTCACCAAGGGTTTGCGCGGGTTCTTCGAAGGCACCACCGACGCAGCCGGGCGATCGTGGAACATCGTCGATCTGCCCGCTCCCGAAACGATCCGGGACTCCGAGGGCTTCGTCGACTACAGCTACATCAACCACCTCGTCGTCAATGGTGGTGTCGTCGCATGTGGTTACGGTGAACCGGAGGCCGACGCGCGCGCAGCCGAGATCCTGGCGTCGGTCTACCCCGGCCGGCGTGTGGTGACCATCGACGCCCGCGAGATCCTGGCGCGCGGCGGTGGAATCCACTGCATCACCCAGCAACAACCGGCCGTCGGCGCCACGTCATGACGTCCCCGGCACAAACCCCACCACTGGTGGAGGCATCGATATCCGAACTGAGTGCCGCGCTGGAATCAGGCGCGGTCACCAGCGTCGAACTCGTCTGCGGGTATCTGAATCGCATCGGTCGATACGATCGACATGGGTTGACGCTCAACGCGATTCCCGTTCTCAATCCGACGATGTTCGACGAAGCGCGCGCATCGGACGAACGCCGTGCCCGTGGCGAGGCGTACGGGCCGTTCGACGGCATCCCGTACACCGCGAAGGACAGTTACCGGGTGAAGGGCCTCACCGTGGCGTCGGGGTCGCCGGCGTTCGCACATCTTGTCGCGGGTTCAGACGCATTTGCCGTTGAACGCCTGCGAAGCGCCGGAGCCATCTGCCTCGGTCTCACCAACATGCCTCCGATGGCCAATGGCGGTATGCAGCGTGGCGTATACGGGAGGGCCGAGAGTCCTTACAACAGTGACTATCTCGCGGCCGCGTACCTGTCCGGCTCGTCGAACGGTTCCGGTGCGTCGACGACTGCGAGCCTGGCGGCTTTCGGCCTCGGCGAGGAAACGTGGTCGAGTGGCCGCTCCCCCGCGTCGAACAACGCGCTCGTCGCGTACACGCCGTCGCGCGGCGTGATCTCGGTGCGCGGCAACTGGCCTCTGACACCAACAATGGATGTCGTTGTGCCGCATACACGTACGGTCGACGATATGCTCGCACTGCTCGATGTTCTCGTCGCCGATGACGCCGACACCCGAGGCGACTTCTGGCGCACGCAGCCGTGGGTGGAGTTGCCCGCAGCGTCGTCGGTGCGGCCCGAGTCGTATCTGGAACTCCGCGATGACAATGCATTGCGAGGCAAGCGTTTCGGGATACCCCGAATCATCCTGGGAGACGACCCCGACGCGGGCTGGCCGATCACACCACGACCCTCGGTCATCGATCTGTGGAACCGCGCGCGGGAAGATCTGGAGGCAGCGGGCGCCGAAGTGGTCGACGTCGACTTCCCCGCCCTGACCAACTACGAACTCGACCGACCCGACGCCCGCGACGGCTATGCCCGCGGAATCCTGCCGGAGGGATTCTTCGACGCCGAGATGTGGGACCTCACCGTCTGGTCGTGGAACGACTTCTTTGCAGGCCAACGGCGACCCCGCACTGAACCGCCTCGCCGACGTCGAGGGGTCGTTGATCTTCCCGCTGCCCGACGGCGCGATTCCCGATGAGCTGCACGGGTATTACGCGCGGTACAACCTGGACATCAGCGAGTACCCAGAGCGCGCCGCACTCGGAATCCCAACGCTCGATGAGATCCCGGATCTGGCCGAGGGCGTCCGCGGGCTCGAGGAACTGCGTCGTGTCGACTTGGAGGAGTGGCTCGACGAACTCGGCCTCGACGCGCTGGTGTTCCCTTCTGCGCTCGACGTCGGACCTGCAGACGCCGACATCAATGCGGCATCGCACGAACGTGCCATGGCAAACGGGGTGTGGGTGTCGACCGGCAACACCATGATCCGTCACTACGGCATTCCGACTGTCAACGTCACGATGGGCGCGATGAGTGACATCGGAATGCCCGTGAACCTGACATTCGCCGGGCGCGCCTACGACGACAACGCACTTCTCGCCTACGGCTGGGCCTACGAGCACGCCTCTCGACGCCGCACCGCTCCGCCGTCGACGCCGGAGCTGCCACCGCTGAGACGCCCAGGCGTCGTGTCCGACGGCGACGTCCCCGCGCTCGAACTGACAGCGTCCGCTCGACGCGATGCGCAGGTGGCCGTCATCGAGGTCTCGGGCTCGTCCGACGCCGACCTGCTGCAGGTCTTCGTCGACGGAGATGCTGTTCCGGTCGACCGCGAGGGATCGAGCTTCACAGCCTCGATCGAGATTCCCGCGGCTGAGCTCACGCGACAACACTCCGCGTGGCGCATCCCGTACGGCGCACTCGTGACGGCGATCGCGACGTCATCGAACGGCGCTGCCAACGCCGAATATGTGACCGTGGACGGCATCTGACCACACTCCGTCTATCCGGACGCTATTCGAACCTGCCTCGAGCAACCACGTCTGCCCCGCCACCGGGGTGTGGTGGCGGGGTGTAGACGGGTTGCGGCACAACCGGATTCGACGACTCGCCCAGTTCGTCGGGCCAGCGTGTCGGCCGGGTCGGCACACCGGTCAGTTCACGCGGTGGTCAGGCGGCGTCGGCCAGCGGTGGGTCGGCGCCTCCTGGTGGGTCGATGCCGCCGAGCCACCAGGGGCTGGCTGGTGGGGCTGGACCTGTTGGCGCGTCTGGGTCTGTGGGCGAGTCGGGGTCGGGTGGATCAGCGAGGTTCCATTGGATGTCGACGCGCGGGCTAAGGCGCAGGGTATCGCTCAAGGGCAGTGCGCCCACCAGAGCGAGCTCGACCCGCCCGCGGGGCGGGTCCGGCATTGAGGGCGGAGGCACAATCGCGGTAACAGTTGTGTCTGTGGCGATTCCGCTACCGGCCGCGCGTGCTGCGGCGGCGGCCTCGTTGCTGATGTGCTCGGCGGCGAGGTAGTCGTGGAAGTCGGCTTTGACGTCGGCGATGCGGTTGATGCGTTCGGGATTCTCGGGCATACCGGGCTTGGCGTTCAATCGCCACGCAACACGCCCGGTGTCGGGTCCGTCGGTGATCATGCGGGTGGTGAACTGCCCAGGCTTTTTACCGACCCGCCGATTGTGCACATCACACGCCGGCACCAACTGGTCGATATCGGTCAACCCGCCGTCGGCCCAGTCCTTGGCGGCGTGATGCATCTGCACCCTGCTCGCGGGTTGGTTGCAGCCGGGTGCGGAACACATTTTCCCGCCGGGTGAGGCGAACGACGCGAACCGTTGCCCCAACGACGCGATCCGCTTCGACCGACCAAGGTAGAGCGGGATGCTGGTGTGTTCACCGAACACCGCCAAATACTGACTCGCACCACTCTTAGCGGCCATCTCGATCACATCGTCGATCGGCAGGAGCGTTCCGGACGTGGTTTGCGCGATCCCTGCTTGTGCTTCCAACTCGTGCAGGCTGGTGGTGACGATTACCTGGATCGGTAATCCCCGATGGGTGTTGCCGAGCATGCCGGATTCCAACACTTGCCCGAGTAGGGCGGAGAAGGCGTCGTGGTTGCGTTGGGCGGGTGAGCGTTGATCCCGCAGCGCTGCCGCCGCGACCTGTTCAGCATTGGCGGTGGTGATCGGCCCGACGGGCGAATCGGGGTCGTCGGGGTTGTTCATGCCGGGTTTTGCCCACGAGTCCAGCACGGTGTCGAGCCGGGCGCGGGCGATCGGATCGAGATCGGCGGTCAACCGCGACATGAGTTGTGCGTTTTGCCGGTTCACCCATAACCGTCGTCGTCGTTTGCGGTCTTTCGGGTTGGTGAGTGATCCATCCGGATCGAGGTGGGCGAGTAGCCGTGAACCGAGGTTGGTGATTTCGGTGGGGGTGAACTGGACCGCATACCCGGCCATCTGTGCTTCGGCGGCAGCTTTCGTCTCCGCCGAAATGTCGGCGGGGATCGCCTCCAACACTTCGAGTACCGCGCGGACGTGCGCGCCGGCGACGCGCCCTTCCACGACGTAGCCGGCCAACGTGGGACAGGAGGGTGGGAGGCGGTCACCGCAGATGGTGGTGAAGGAGCCGGTCGCCGCGATCACCCGATATCGGGCGGCCGGATCGCCAATATGCAGACGTTGCCCCATGAAATTCCGAATATCGCGAAAACCCAACGAGTGCGGCAGGTCGCGGTCGGACGCTTCCACGATCAAGCGGTCGGTGACCGCACCGGCCGTCCGCAGTGCTAGCCGTTCGGCTTCGACGGTGGCTTCGACGAGCACGTCGTCGGACACCAACGACACATCCACGGCAGCCAGCTCATCCAACACCGCGGCAAGGCGTGACAGTTTCTCCGCCACCACCGCATCCGCAGACCCCACCGCCGCAGCAGCCAAAACCGAAGGCGCACGGCCATTCTCACCAGTGCCCTGATTGCTGTTGTCGTTCACGTGCCGCCACCCCCGCCCCACGTCGTCTCGAATATGTGTTCTACACTACCAGACAATACGGACAGCGTCGAGGAAAAATCGAAGAAACTTTCGAGCCATCGAAAACCGATGACGACAGGCTGATCGACCAGTTGTCCGCGATTCGGACTCACGCAGAATCCGCGGTACCGATTCAGGCGCTCAACTTCAGGCGCTCAACAAATCGCGCGTTACCTGCAGCTGGCCCAGGTGCTGGGCAAGCTCGTGTACGACATGCAGCACAACCCACTGCGGCGTAACGGTGTCGAGGTCGACATTCGCGCGTGTTCCGCGTGCATCGCGGCCCGCAATTCCGTTGCGCAACATACGCGTCGCCCACACATCCACGTCGGCGCGGACCTGCGCGATACGCACGACGAGATCGTCGCGCGTTCCGGTGGCCTCGAACTCCCCCGACCGATCACGGGGCAGGTCCAATCCGCAGCCGAATGTTCCCAGCCACCAGCGGGTCATCTCGATGCAGTGGTGGACAATCGCGTACGGCGCGTTGGAGCCTGCGACCGGCAGTCTGCTGTTGAGGTCGGCGTCGGCCACGCCGTCGAGCGTGGCGAGAATGCCGTCCCAGCATCGATCAGCGGTGTCACGAGCGGCCTCAAACCAGAGATCCATCGCTACAGCGTGTCACGTTCGAATCATCGTGACCTTGCAGGAACCGCCATCTCGGCGCAGTAACGAACTTCGACCCTCGTCGACGAATCCTCGTCAAGAGCGTCACATGTCGACATAGTGGAGTGTGGAGTCCCCAACCGAGTGACTCCCAACGAGGAAAGGGTTTACCCATGGCACTCGACGACGACGACATCACCACCTCCAGCCCAGGGGGCGAAGGTCCTGCCGATGGCGGCTCGAATCCCGGCGGACACGACGGCGGCGCAGACGGCACCGCCTCACCCGGCGAAGGACCAGCCGACGGCGGCTCCAACCCCGGCGGACACGACGGCGGCGCAGACGGCACCGCCTCACCCGGCGAAGGACCAGCCGACGGCGGCTCCAACCCCGATGGACACGACGGCGGGGCAGACGGCACCGCCTGAGTGACGACAATGCTGAGCCGCTGCATCGCCATCGACCCCGACACGTTCGCGCGTGATCACTGGGGTCGGCGTCCTCTGCTCAGCAGATCGGACGCGCTCCCCCGCGACTTCGACGATCTTCTCTCGCCGCGCAGCGTCGACGAGTTGATCGCCGAGCGCGGGGTGCGTGCACCGTTCATCCGGATGGCCAAGGAAGGCGGCCTGGTAGGCAAAGAGAACTACCTCGGGCCGGCCGGTTTCGGTGCAGAGATGCCCGATCAGGTCGATTCGGCAAAAGTGCTGGCGCAGTTCGCCTCTGGTGCCACGATCGTTCTACAGGGGTTGCACCGACTGTGGCCGCCCATCATCGACTTTGTGCGCGGGATGGTCGACGACCTCGGACACCCGGTACAGGCCAACGCCTACATCACCCCACCCGCAAACCGCGGTTTCGATCCCCACTACGACGTGCACGACGTCTTCGTACTGCAGATCTCCGGCAGCAAGCATTGGCGGGTTCACTCCCCGGTTCACACCGATCCCCTCGCCGACCAACCCTGGACCGACCACCGCGATGCCATCGAGGCGCGCAGTCACGAAGAGCCGGTGATCGACACCGTCCTCGAACCCGGCGACGCCCTGTACCTTCCGCGCGGATGGCTCCACTCGGCAGAAGCTCTCGGCCACACGTCGATTCATCTCACGGTCGGGGTATCGGCTGTCACTGCCTTCGATCTGGTCCGGACGGTCGTCGACCAACTCGGGACGGTCGAATCGCTACGCACCGCGCTCCCGATGGGCACCGACTTCACCGATCCCGACGAGTCAGCGGCGCTGGCAGCCAAGACAATTGCCGCCGTCATCGACGTATTGCAGGCCAACACAACAGATCTGGCCGAGAGTACCGCCGCGCGGTTGTCGACGATCCACGCCGAGCGAACCCGACCCGTGGCAGTTCGACCGCTCGCCACACTCGACGCAGTCAACTCACTCACCGAACACACGACGGTGAGTCGACGCCACGGCCTCGTCGTCGAAGTCCGTCGTGCGTTGCAGCGCACAGAGATTCGCCTTCCCGATCGGACCATCAGCTTCCCCGACTACTGCACAGAGGCACTCGAGGCCGCAGTATCCGGAGCCACCGTCACCGCGGGTGAACTACCGGGACTCGACGCCGCCGACAGCCTCGTGCTGATTCGCAGACTGCTTCGTGAGGGCGTCGTCGTTCTCGAGAGTGGATCGGTTCCAACCGGATGACCCGTCGTCCTCCGTGTAGCGTGCAATCCGCGGAGCGCGGTGATCCGATCTACGGCACAGCCTCGGCGGGAACGTTGTGGGTCCTGCTCGAACTCGGTGGTGCGTGGGGACATTCGGCGTTCCTGCAATCGCCGTCCATCATCGACCCCGACCTCGGTCTGAGCATCGTGCGTCGGGTCGAGAAGCAGCGCATGCGGATTGTCGCGATTCGACGACCGGGACGCCGACCGCAAGCACCACGGTGGCGTTGGTTCATCGTGGACTCCACGCCGGGAGCAGAAAGCGTGCACGCTGGCGAAGTCGACGGTCCCGCAGGCTATCTCGACCTCGCGCTCGACGGGTCCGACGGTGCTCCATCGACCGAACCTCTCGTCGCAGTGTGCGCGCACGGTAAGCATGACCAGTGCTGTGCAGTTCGGGGTCGGGCCGCGACAGCATCGATCGCGTCGGCGTATCCGGAGTGGACGTGGGAGTGTTCACACCTCGGTGGTGACCGCTTCGCCGCGACAGGGCTGATCCTTCCGCATGGTCTCTGTTACGGACGACTCGACACCGCCGTCGACCCAGCGTCCATCGTCGAGCTGTACACCCAAGGGCGCCTTGTGGATTCACTGCTGCGTGGACGTACGTCACTCCCCCACGCCGTGCAGGCCGCACAGCACTTCGCCCGTGTCGAGACCGGAGATGACCGCATCGACTCGTTCGCGCCGATCGACGTCACACACGTCGATGGGCGGATCCGCGTCCGTCTGACGGGCCACGTCGGCCCCGTCGACGTGGTGCTCGGTGAGGAGTTCTCCGAGCCGCTGTTTTCGATGTGTCAAGCGAATGTCGCTGGACGCGTACGGCAGTTCACGCTGGACTCCATCGCCTTCGGACAGGTCGCCGCGACCTGACCGTGACCCTGTATCGATCGGTGGTCGGCGACGTATCGAGCACGCGTCACCCACGTCGACGAGCGCCGTCGGCGTCGGTGAGCGCGCATGCTCGACTCATGGGAATCAACAAGAACGACACCGTCGAATGGAATACGTCCCAGGGACCGACGCATGGGCACGCGAAGGAAAAGCGCACATCGCCATTCACCTTCGACGGTCAGAAGTTCAATGCAAGCGACGACGACCCGTACTGGATTGTCGAATCGTCGAAGACCGGATCGCAGGCCGCACACAAGGAGTCGTCGCTCACCAAGAAGTGAGTGATTCGTACCCACATTCTCGACAGGTCACATATTTTCGAAGGCCCGACCGAGTTCGGCACCGACGTCGATGATGCGAGCAGCTTTGACCTCGGGCTTGTCGATCTCTTCCGCCACGTGCTGGGCGACAAAGCGCTTGATTTCGGTGTCGACCTGACCGACGGCACGAATGAATTCGCCACGCAGGTTGTGTGACGCGACGCCCACGATCACGTCTTTCGGCCGCGGCGGAGTGACGTCGATCCGCAACTCCAGCGGCTCGGCGGCACGAACGGTCAACGGAAGTGTGATCAGCCCGTCGACGTCGTACTTGATGCGATCGACTCGCAGATCCACGACGAGACCGATGGTCAGCATGATCTCAACGGTGAACGTGATCAGTTCGCCGACATTGCGCGCGATACGCGGCTCGCCGATCTCGACGTGCGCGGTCACGCGAGCGAGCCCACCGGGGCCGGACGGGATGGGCCCGACGTCGAAAGATCCACCCGTAATGGAGGAGAACGCCGACCCCACCCGCTCTTCGGTCACGGCGACCTCGAAGAACCGGCGGCCGAACTCTTCGTACGTCAGCTGC
Source organism: Gordonia sputi NBRC 100414 (assembly GCF_000248055.1). Lineage (GTDB taxonomy): Bacteria > Actinomycetota > Actinomycetes > Mycobacteriales > Mycobacteriaceae > Gordonia > Gordonia sputi. The sequence continues at coordinate 60,908 of NZ_BAFC01000127.1, forward strand.
GTCATCCCCTTCATCGTGCCATTTCATCGATCGTCATAGAACACGTTCGCCTCGATCCGGCGCGGCGAGTCGTACCCTCGGGACATGTCTTTTCAGGGCTTCCCCGAGGCCGCCCTCGATTTCTACGACGACCTCGAGGTCGACAACAGCAAGGCTTTCTGGGAACAACACAAGCAGACATATCAGAGCGCTGTGGCCGCACCGATGCGTGAGCTGACCGACGCACTTGCCGACGAGTTCGGTGAAGCGAAGCTGTTCCGCCCCTACCGCGACGTCCGGTTCTCGAAAGACAAGTCGCCCTACAAGACCCACCAGGGTGCCTACGTTGCCGTGGCACCGGCGACCGGCTACTACGTGCAGATCGGTGCACCGGGCGTCATGGTGGGTGCCGGCTTCTACGACGCTTCCGCCGAGCGATTGTCCGCGATGCGCACAGCCATCGACGATGATCGACGTGGCCGCGAACTCGAACAGATCGTCGCCGACCTCACCGCGACCGGCTGGGAGGTGGGCGGAGGTCGTCTCAAAACCGCACCACGAGGCTGGGACCCGGGACACCCGCGCATCGAACTGCTGCGACACAAGACGTTCACCGTGTCACACCCCTACGGGTTCGACGCGGTGATCCATACGCCGGAGTTGGTCGACCGCGTGCGGGATGACTGGCGGACGACCGCGCCGCTGATCGACTGGCTCACCCGACACGCTCTTGCGTGACCGCTGGTTGACGCTTACCGCGGAGAAGCGACGCCGTGGCAGCGCAGATCGAGTCGGGTTCTTGCTCTACTGGCGCGATGGTCGTCGACGCCGCGCTCACAGTGCGTCCGCGAGACGGTCGAGTAGCGGCATGACATCTCGGAGTTGCACGATTTCGGCGTCGTCGAGCACCTGCCCCATCGCCTCGGCGATCGCATGCGTCCTGCAGCCCAGACACGGTGACGCCCATCGACTGTGGGCTGACATTCTCTCGGCGCGCGAGTTGCGCCGCCGTCGCCGGACCTTCCCGCTCGAGACGCGCGAGCACAGCCGTTTCGGGAGCGCTCGGATCGTCGGTCGCACGGTGCTGCCGCAGTCTGCGCAACAGTGATCCGAGGATGATCCGAAACTCGGCCGCCACCTCGCCAAGCTGCGCTACTCGACCGCCCCGTCTACGTAAACCCAGGCGCCGTCGAACCGGCTGAATGTCGAGAGTTCGTGCAGCTGCCCGCGACGCCCATCGGCCCGATAGAACGCCGTGAATTCGACCGTGCCTGTCGTGTCGAACGGACCGCCGCCGCTCACCGATTCGACGTCCAGACGCAGCCACCGCATGCCGTCATCTAGCTCGACGTCTCCCGGTCGGGTGTCGGGATGCCAGCTGCGCAGCAGGTGATTTCGGTCGCCGACGGCGAACGCGGCAAATCGGGATCGCATCAACGCTTCGGCAGTCGGGGCACGACGCTCTCCGCGCAGGATGGGCCCGCAGCACTCGACGAAGGTCAGGCCGGTTCCGCACGGGCAGCGCGCGTTGTCGTCGAGTGTCGTGTTCATGGCGGCCCAGCATATGCGGTCGCGACCGATGGTCCCAGCCGACTGCCAGCGTCCGCCCATCAGGGTGGCAGCGTCGGCGACTGTGATGGTGACATGACAACGATCACTCACCAACCATCAGTCATCCACACCGCGCACGCCGACACCGTCGTGCTGATCATGGACGGCAGCGTTCGAGCTCACTCGCTCGCCCGACAGATTCTTGATCGGGGGAAGAACCTCGCCATCGCAGGGACTCGTGGTCACGATCTCGTTCCCTACGTCGACGCGGCCGTGCGCGATCGGGTCGTGACGGTCATCGCCGATCCCGCCGATCCGACGCAGATCGACGCGGTCATCGAGCGCGCGAGCGACACCCTCGGACCCGTGATCATGGTTGTTGATCCCGGCGGATTGCTCGCCGATGTTCGCGCCGCCGACCGTCACGCCGCCTGACACGCCGCGCCCGGCGACAGCGGTCTGAGGTAAGACGACGGTCTGGCGTAAGAAGCCAGTCTGGGGCAAGAAGCAGTCTGCGGTAGGGCTGCGTCAATATCCGCCCGGTCGGCGTCAAATTAGCGTCAGAGATGCTCGTGCACCCATCCTCCGGCGATACAACGTCCTTCGTGGCACTACCCGGAACACGTGCGCGAGCATGGGCGCGCGACGAGACATCATCGTCGAACTCCTCCGCTGACCAGCCAAAAGCTGCACCCCAACGCGACAAGCGTCGCCTGACCGCGACGACGGGGCTGGCAGCTCTCTCGTTGGATGCGATGGCGTCGGTCGCCTACGGGCCCGAGGCAATCGTCCTCGTACTCGCCGCGGCAGGTGGCAACGCGCTGGGACTCACGTTTCCCGTCAGCGCCGCGATCGCCGTACTCCTGGCGGTGCTGGTGCTCTCCTATCGGCAACTGATCGCCGCGTTCCCCGACGGCGGCGGCGCCTACGCTGTCGCAAAAGCCCATCTCGGGCGCCGCGCATCACTGGTCGCCGCAGCGTCGCTCGTCATCGACTACGTCCTCAACGTTGCCGTGTCGGTGACGGCCGGAACCGCCGCACTCACGTCCGCGTTTCCCTCCGCGGGGCCGTACACCGTCTGGATTGCACTCGCGGTGCTCGTCCTGATCACAACCGTCAATCTGCGCGGAATCGTCAGCAGCGCCAGGGCTTTCATCACCCCGACCGTTGTGTTCGTGGTGAGCATCGCGTCGGTGATCGTCGTCGGCCTCGTCAGCGGTGGCAACCACAGTGCCCCGCAGGTCGACTCACAGGCCGTCGGCACCATTGGAATCCTGTTGGTACTCAAGGCATTCTCCAACGGCTGTGCGGCTTTGACCGGAGTCGAAGCCATCGCCAATGCGACGCCGCAGTTCAGAGAGAATCGCATCCGTCGCGCGCAGCGTGCGGAGGTGGCGCTCGGCGTGCTCCTCGGCGCGATGATGCTCGGCATCGCCGCCCTCGTGGAACGTCTGCACATCCACCCGCAGGCAGGCGTCACCGTGCTGTCACAACTTACCGAGAGCGTATTCGGCCGCGGCGCAATGTATTACGTGGTGCAGATAGCCACAATCGTGCTGCTCGCTCTGGCTGCGAACACGTCGTTCGGCGGGTTGCCGCAACTGATGAAAGTTGTCGCGAGCGACGACCACCTACCGCATCGGCTCACCCGCAGGACTCGCAACGGCGTGTACCGCAACGGCGTGCTCATCCTCGCGGGGGCATCCGCGCTGCTGATCGTCGTCTCGGGTGGAGACGTCAACGCCCTCGTCCCGTTGTTCGCCATCTGCGTCTTCATCGGCTTCACGCTCGCGCAGGTCGGGCTGGTGCGTCACTGGTCGGTGACGCGTTCACACGGTTGGCGACGACGCGCGGCTCTCAACGGCTTCGGCGCAGTGCTCACCGGTGTCGCGGCCGTGGTCCTCACCGTGATGAAAGCCGGCGAGGGTTCACTCTGGGTCATCCTCGTCCTGGCACTGCTCGTGGCTGCGATGGCGTTGCTGGCCCGAAGTTACCGACGCACACGGGAACTCGACATTCGCACAGCCGCCGACACGTCACACCCCGGCGAACACCGTCGACACTCCTTCGCCGGCCAGGGTCTCGCCGTCGTACCCGTCTCGTCACCGCTGTGCTGTGCCACCAACGACGCGCTGCACGCTGCGCGCGCATTCGGTCGCGAGGTCATGGCGCTGCACGTCGTCATCGGTGGTGACATCGCAAGAGACGGGGACATCGCAAGAGACGGGGACGCTGCGGGAGACGGGCATAGTGCGAGGGACAGGGACGCTGCAACAGGGAGTGCGACCGACGGTGACTCCCCGCGCGAGCACGATGACTTCGCAGCGGAGTGGCGGCGGTTTCACCCCCTCGACCACTTGGTCGAACTGCATTCGCCGGACGAGGACTCTGTCGTCGACATCCTCGCCGACCATATCGCCGAACTCGCACGTAACGACGATGTGCTCGTGATCATCCCCGACGCCGCTTCGGACGCGCGCGCACGATTGTTGTCCTCGGGACGCACCGACGACCTCGAGCGCACCCTGAGGCGCACAACACCCGCATTGGTCACGAGGACCCGCACGAGCGTCGACGCGCGCCGGGCGATGTCGTCGTGCGATGTCGTCGTGAATGTGCACCGGTCGCAGCAGGGGTGAGTAGCGGGGTAAGGCGTGAGGCGCCCGTTCTTCGGTGGACTAATCTGATCGAATGCCATCGTTGTCGACGACCCGCCGTATCACCGCGGGAATCCTCATCGCACTGGCCGGCATCTGCTACTCCTCGTGGGTCCTCGAGTTCTTCTGGTCGAGTCCGCTCGACCCGTTGAACAGCTTCCTCAGCGAACTCGACGCCGCTCACCGTCCCCATCGAGCGGTGTACGAGACGGGCGACATCCTCACCGCGATCTTCGCGGTGTCCTCGGCGCTGATCCTCTTCCTGCCGCGTCCGATCGTGAGTGGGGTGTACGCGCGGATCGCTGTGATCTCGTTCGGCGTGTTCGGCGCAGCGACATTGGCCGACGCGCTCGCACCCGTCGATTGCATCCCCGGCGTCGACAAGGACTGCCCGTACGAACCGAGCGGGCTTCTCCCCCAGCTGCATCACATACACGCATTGACCAGCACGATCGCCGTGTTCGCCATCTTCATCACGATGATCGCGGGCGTGGTGGCGGCTTACCGGCAGCGCCCGCGGATCTGGCCACTACTCCGGACGGCCGGGCTCGGCGTACTCGTCGTCGTCGCGGTGACCACCGCGTGGATGCTGATCGCCGACAACCTGCACGGCGACTACTACCTCGGTCTGGCGCAGCGCATCCAGGTCGGAGGTATGTCGGTGTGGCTGATTCTGTGGGGCTTCGCGGTGTGTGCGCAGCGCACTCGCAGTCAGGCTAGCGCTGCACCCAGCACGCCCGCTCAGGTGAGTTCGACCTCGTAGACGACGAAGTCGTTCGACGCGATCGTGTCGTACAGCGAACGGGCCGTCGCATTGTCACGTGCGGTCTGCCAGTAGACCTTCGGTAGCCCCTGGTTGCGAGTCCACTCGAGCACGTGATCGATGAGCGCACGCCCAGCGCCGCTCCGACGGACGTCGGGCGCCACGAACAGGTCTTCGAGGTACGTGTAGGGCGCGTCGCTCCACGTTGACGCGTGCGTCAGCCAGTGCACGATGCCGATCGCCCGTCCGGTCTCGTCGCGCGCGATCGCTCCGAACATCGGGTAGTCGGGGTCGAGGATTCGCGCGAAGGTCAGGTCGGACTGTTCTTCGCTCAGTTCGTGCTCGTAGAACGTCAGGTAGCCCGCCCACAGGGGAGCCCAGTCCTGTCGATCTGCTTCGGTCAGCGGCGCGATTGTCGTGGTCATCAGTCGTCTCACTCTCGGGTGTTCATCGGTGTCGCACATTTGGCGGGCCAGGCACGAGCCTGAGCATCTGCAGTGGGGGCGCGTCGTTCACATACGGCGCCAGTCGTCACGACGTGGGGCGGAAAACCACTCCTCGCTCCAGCGCCGAACCCGAAACCGGTTGCGCGAAGGTATCTCCCAGGTGCACGACATAGCCGCTCTTGCTGGCGTCGACACCCTTTGCAGAGAACCTCAGGACGCATTGGTTCTGCTCTGTGCTGTGGCGCTCAAGCGGTGCCGTCGCGAGTTTTCCGCCCGTTTCGCTGTAGATGGTGACAACAGTTTTGTCGGAAATGGTGCCGCCATTGGCGGTGGTCTCCCATGACTCGCAGCTGACCGGGACACCTCCGATTGCAGTGAACTGGGGTGTGTAGCTGATCCCGAGCACAATCGCGAACACGGCGAGGCCAGCGAACACAACCATCGCGATCGACGTCCCGACGATGACCGGTACGCGAGTCTTGTGCTGCCACTCGCGTCGCGGCAGCGCGGCACCCGAGTCGAGCCAGAATTCGGTTGTCCCCTGCTGCGCGTCAGTCGGATACTGCGACTGCTGGAACGTCTGCGGATACTCCTGCTTGTGGGAGTATCGCTGCGCCTCTGGGTGTTCCTGCGACTGGCGATATTCGCGCGACTGGGTGTAGTCCTGTCCCTGTGGGTATTGCGGTGCCTGTGGGTGTTGGCCCGACCATGATCCCGGCTCCACTACGTGTCACTCCTTCGGAGGGAAGTATTTGATCAGGGCTTCTTGCACGACGGAAGTCGCAAGGGTTCCGTCCCGCTTCCAGAATCGGCCCGAGCCCATCCCGCGCGAGCCGGTCGCGACCGGCGATCGCGTGGCGTACAGCATCCACTCGTCGAACCGGAAGTCACGATGGAACCACATCGAGTGGTTGACGGTTGCTGCAAACAGGCGATCGATGCCCCACGAAAGTCCGTGCGTCGTGATGATCGAGTCGAGCACTGTGGTGTCCGATGCGTAGCACATCGCCGCGACATGGAGTAGCGGATCGTCGGGCATGACGCCGTCGGTTTTCATCCATACTCTGTTGTCGCGCAACGTCTCTCCGGCTTCGCGCATCTTCCATGAAGGATCGTTGGCGAAGCGGATGTCGATGGGATGCAGTGCGTTGACGAAGGTGGCGATGCGGTCTTCGAAGCCCTTGAAGTGCTCACCAAGCGGCGGCAACTCTTCCGGATAGGGCACCTGGGGGATCTCGACCGCGTGCTCGAGGCCCGCGGCGTTATCCTGGAATGCGACGAGCATGGTGAAGATGACCTCGTCGTCTTGCATCGCGGTCACCTGCCGGTTGGCAAATGACTTGCCGTCGCGGAAGCGGTCGACATGGTATTCCATGGGCTTCTTGACGTCGCCGCCGCGGATGAAGTGTGCGTGCAATGCGTGGACGGGAGGGTTCCCGCGGGTCAGGGTGCGTCCTGCCGCGACGACGCCCTGCCCGAGCATCTGACCGCCAAAGGTGCGCGCGGTCTTCTGCTCGGGGTGCTGCCCGATGAACAGGTCGTCCTCACGTCGTTCGACGTCGAGCAGGTCGAGGAGTTTGCCGAGATCCTCGGACACGTCGGTTGTCATGCAGATCACCCTATGCGGTCAGCCGCAGACGCAATGCAGCCGGTGGGCAGCGTCGGCTCGTGGCTGCGCCGCCCCGTTCTGCACGACGAAGAGCGAGGGCGTCGGCTCGTGGCTGCGCCGCCCCGTTCTGCACGACGAAGAGCGAGGGCGTCGGCTCGTGGCTGCGCCGCCCCGTTCTGCACGACGAAGAGCGAGGAGCGAAGCGACGATGCGGCAGCGTCGGCTCGTGGTTGCGCCGCCCCGTTCTGCACGACGAAGAGCGAGGAGCGCAGCGACGATGCGATGAGGAGGAAGAACGGGGCAAAAGGCGCAGCCACGAGACGCGCAAATAAACTCAGTGGTCCTGCTCGCCGATGCGGTGCACGTGGATCATGTTCGTCGAGCCGACGGTGCCGGGGGGCGCGCCGGCGACAATGACGACCACGTCGCCGTCGCGAAGCCTGCCGATGCGGAGGAGTTGCAAGTCGACCTGGTCGATCATGTTGTCGGTGGTGTCGACGCGGTCGACGATGAACGTCTCGGTGCCCCAGCTCAGGGCGAGTTGGCTGCGCACGGCCTGGGTGGGCGTGAACGCCAACAGCGGGAGCCGTGAGTGCAGGCGCGCGAGTCGTCGAACCGTGTCACCGGACTGGGTGAACGCGACGAGGGCTTTGACTTCGAGGCGTTCGCCGATGTCGCGCGCGGCGTAGGAGATGATGCCGCGCTTGGTGCGTGGGACGTGCGACAGCGGCGGGACGTCGCGGGAGCTTCCCTCCACGGCCTTGCAGATCCGGTTCATGGTGCGCACCGCCTCGATGGGCCATTTGCCGACCGATGTCTCGCCGGACAGCATCACGGCGTCGGCGCCGTCGAGCACGGCGTTCGCGACGTCGGATGCCTCGGCGCGTGTGGGGCGCGAGTTCTCGATCATGGAGTCGAGCATCTGCGTTGCCACGATCACCGGCTTGGCGTTCTCGCGGGCCATCTGGATGGCACGCTTCTGCACGAGCGGCACTTCCTCGAGCGGGAGTTCGACGCCGAGGTCGCCGCGGGCGACCATGATCGCGTCGAAGGCGAGGACAATGGCCTCGAGGTTGTCGATGGCCTCGGGCTTCTCGAGCTTGGCGATGACGGGTACGCGGCGGCCGACACGATCCATGACCTCGTGGACGAGCTCGATGTCGGCGGGGCTGCGCACGAAAGACAGTGCCACGAGGTCGACCCCGAGGCCGAGCGCGAATTCGAGGTCGGCGATGTCTTTCTCGCTCATCGCGGGCACCGAGACGTTCATGCCGGGCAGTGAGAGGCCCTTGTTGTTCGAGACCGGGCCGCCTTCGGTGACGGTGCAGACCACGTCGTTGCCTTCGACGTCGGTGACCACGAGACCGACCTTGCCGTCGTCGACGAGCAGCCGGTCGCCGGGGACGGCGTCGTCGGCGAGTCGCTTGTAGGTGGTCGACACTCGGTCGTGCGTTCCGACGATGTCGTCGGTGGTGATGCGCACGGTGTCGCCGGTGTTCCACATGACTTCGCCGTTGAGCGCGCCGTCGTCTTCGAATTTGCCCAGTCGAATCTTGGGACCCTGGAGATCGGCGAGGATGCCTACCGCCTTCTCGGCGTTGTCGCCGGCCTTTCGCACTCTTTCGTAGACCACCTTGTGGTCATCATGCGTGCCGTGGCTGAAATTGAGTCGCGCGACGTCCATTCCGGCGTCGACGAGTTCCTTCAGCCTCTCTTCGCTATTGGTAGCTGGACCCAGGGTGCAGACGATCTTGGTTCGGCGTTCCACTGTGCTCACCTTAGTCCGCTCGTTTCGGCATAGCCATCGTTACACCTGAGTTGTCATCGGACGTCTACGCGACGTTGCTTCGCGCAGTGGTGCGCGGTGGTCAGCGAACCGACAGCGGGAGTTGGGCTGGTTTTACCGGTGACGGCAAATCCGAGGCACCCATGAGGAATTCGTCGACGGCGCGTGCTGTCGAACGTCCCTCGGCGATCGCCCACACCACCAACGACGCTCCGCGATGGGCGTCGCCACACACGAACACGCCGGGCGCGTCGGTCTGCCAGTCGCTTCCGCACGAGATGTTGCCGCGGCGGTTGGGCTCGATCCCCAGATCGGTGAGAAGCGCCGTGTCGCGTACGCCTTCGAACCCGATCGCGAAAAGTGCCAACTCGCAAGGGATCTCGAACTCGTCGCTGACCGGGGTGATCACCCGTCGGCCGTCGGGCTCGCGTACGACCTTCACTTCGGCGAGCACCATCGTCGTCACGTTGCCGTCGGCGTCGCCGACGAATCGTTGCACCGCTACCTGGTATTTGCGTTCGCCGCCCTCCGCGTGCGCACTCGACGTCCGCATGACAAGCGGCCAGGTCGGCCATGGTGAACGGTTGTCGTCACGGTCGCTGGGTAGTTCGGCGTTGTAGTCGAGTTGGACCACCGACGCCGCGCCCTGGCGATGCGCGGTTCCGAGGCAGTCGGCTCCGGTGTCGCCGCCGCCGATGATGACGACGTGTTTCCCGGCCGCGCTGATCGGCGACGGCCCGTCGCCCTCGCACTCTTTGTTGGCTGGAACGAGGTGTTCCATCGCGAGGTGCACTCCGTTGAGCTCACGTCCCGGGACCGGGTTGTCGCGCGCCTTCATCGCACCGATCGCGAGCACGACGGCGTCGTGCCTGCTGCGCAGTTCGTCAACTGTGAGATCAATGCCGACATCGCAGTTGACGACGAATTGTGTTCCCTCAGCGCGCATCTGAGCAACACGCCGCTCAATGTCGGACTTCTGCAGCTTGTACTCGGGGATCCCGTAGCGCAGGAGACCACCGACGCGGTCGTCTTTCTCGTAGACCGTGACGTCGTGGCCTGCGCGGGTCAGCTGTTGCGCAGCCGCCAATCCGCCGGGACCGGAGCCCACAACGGCAACCGACTTGCCCGACTTCGCATCCGGCGCCTCGGGACCGATGATGCCCTCTGCCCACGACTCGTAGGCGATCGTCTTCTCGATACGTTTGATCGTCACGCTGCCGCCGGTCGTCGACTCGGAGATCGACAGCACACACGCCGCCTCGCACGGTGCGGGACAGACCATTCCGGTGAACTCGGGGAAGTTGTTGGTCGCGTGCAGACGTGCGCTTGCCGCATCCCACCGACCACGACGCACGAGGTCGTTCCACTCGGGAATCAGATTTCCCAACGGGCATCCGGCAGTTCCGGAGTGGCAGAACGGGATTCCGCAATCCATACACCGACGGGCCTGCTCGGAGACCTCGTTGAGCGACGCGACAGGGTCGAATCCGTGCGCGTATACGTCTTCCCAGTCCTGCACGCGCTCGGCGACCGGACGATACTTTGCTTCCTTCTTCCCGATTTCCAGGAATCCGCGTGGGTCAGCCACGTGCCGCCTCCATGATCGCTGAATCAACGTCTCGCCCTTCGGCTTCGGCCATCCTGGCCGCGTCGAGGACGCGCTTGTAATCGGTGGGCATCACCTTGGTGAAGGCCAGGCATCGCCGTGGCCAGTCGGCGAGCATCGACGCGCCGATCGCCGATCCGGTCAGCTCGGTGTGCTTGGTGATGTGTTCGTGTAGCCAGCGCAGGTCGTCGGGGTCGGGTCGGAGGAGCTCGACCATCGCACCGTTGACCTTGGTCTCGTCGAGGTCGTAGACGTACGCGATACCGCCGGACATTCCCGCGGCCATGTTGCGGCCGGTGGGTCCGAGGATCACGACGCGACCGCCGGTCATGTACTCGCAGGCGTGGTCGCCGACGCCCTCGACCACCGCGGTGGCACCCGAGTTGCGCACGGAGAACCGCTCGCCGACCTTGCCGCGGAGGTAGACCTCGCCCGACGTCGCTCCGTAGAGGATGGTGTTACCCGCGATGACCTGGTCTTCTGCGATGAACCAGGCGTCCTCGTGCGGAGCAACCACGATCTTGCCGCCACACAGACCCTTGCCGACGTAGTCGTTGGTGTCACCGGTGAGCTTGATGGTGATGCCTGGCGGCAGGAACGCCCCGAGCGACTGCCCTGCCGACCCGGTGAGTTCGACGGTGATGGTGTCCTCGGCGAGTCCTTCGGCGCCATAGCGTCGGGTCACTTCCGAACCGAGCAGCGTGCCGACGGTGCGGTTGACGTTGCGGACCGGAAGTTCGAGCGTCACCGGGTGCGCATCTTCGAGTGCACCTTCGGCGAGTTGGATGAGCGTCTGGTCGAGCGCCTTGTCGAGGCCGTGGTCCTGACCGCGCACGCGGCGGGTCGGTCCCTTGTCCTCGATGCGACGGAAGATCGGACTGAGATCGAGTCCCTTGCTCTTCCAGTGGGCGACGGCGGTGTCGGTATGCAACCGCTGCGACTGTCCGATCGCGTCGTCGAGCGTGCGATATCCCAACTGCGCCAGGTACTTTCGCACGTCCTCCGCGATGAATCGGAAGAAGTTGACGATGTGCTCGGCCTGGCCGGTGAACCGCGAACGCAACACCGGGTTCTGCGTCGCGACGCCGACCGGGCAGGTGTCGAGGTGGCAGACGCGCATCATGATGCACCCGGACACGATCAGCGGTGCGGTCGAGAAGCCGTACTCCTCGGCACCGAGCAACGCCGCCATGATGACATCGCGACCCGTGCGGAGGGCACCGTCGCACTGCACGGTGATGCGATCGCGCAACCCGTTCAGCATCAACGTCTGCTGGGCGTCGGCGAGGCCGATCTCCCAGGGTGTGCCCGCGTGCTTGAGCGAGGTGAGCGGCGACGCTCCCGTTCCTCCGTCGTATCCGGAGATGAGCACGACGTCGGCGTGGGCTTTGGAGACGCCGGTCGCGACGGTGCCAACGCCGACAGCACTCACCAGCTTCACGTGGATCCGCGCGTCGGAATTGGCGTTCTTCAGATCGTGGATCAGTTGCGCGAGATCTTCGATGGAGTAGATGTCGTGGTGCGGCGGCGGCGAGATGAGCGCGACGCCCGGCGTCGAATGTCGTGTCTTCGCGATCCACGGGTACACCTTGTACGCGGGGAGCTGACCGCCCTCACCGGGCTTGGCACCCTGCGCCATCTTGATCTGGATGTCGGTGGCGTTGGTGAGGTAGTCGCTCGTCACGCCGAACCGACCCGACGCGACCTGCTTGACCGCGCTGCGTCGTTCAGGATCGTAGAGACGGTCGGTGTCCTCGCCGCCCTCACCGGAGTTGGACCGACCACCGATGCGGTTCATGGCGATCGCGATGGTCTCGTGTGCCTCGGCGGAGATCGAGCCGTAGCTCATCGCGCCCGTGTTGAAGCGGGTCATGATCGACTCGATCGGCTCGACCTCGTCGAGCGGCACGGGGTCGCGACCCGAGAAGTCCAGTTCGAACAGTCCGCGCAGCGTGCCGCCTTTACGCGACTGATCGTCGACCTTGTCCGAGTACGCCTGGAATACGTCGTCGCGTCCGGTCTTGGTGGCGTGCTGGAGCAAGAACACCGTCTCCGGGGTGAACATGTGCAACTCGCCCTCGCGGCGATATTGGTACTCGCCGCCGACCTCGAGTCGTCGATAGACCTGCTCGGTCGGGTTGTGCGGGAACGCGCGGTGATGCCGGATGCGGACTTCCTCGGCGAGTTCGTCGAGCCCGACGCCCTCGATCCGCGAGACCGTTCTGGTGAAGTACTCCTTGACGACCGCAGACGAGAGACCGACGGCCTCGAACGCCTGCGACGCCGTGTACGAGCTGATGGTCGAGATGCCCATCTTGCTCATCACCTTCAGCACGCCCTTGCCGAGCGCCTCGATGTAGTTGCGCTTGGCCTTCGACGGCCTGACACCGGTCAGCTCGCCCTCGGCGATCAGGTCCTCGATCGATTCGAGTGCCAGATAAGGGTTGACCGCCGCAGCGCCGAACCCGATAAGCAGTGCGATGTGGTGCACTTCGCGCGCGTCGCCCGACTCGACGATGAGCGCGATCTTCGTGCGCTCCTTGGTGCGGACGAGATGGTGATGCACTGCAGACGCAGCCAGCAGTGAAGGAATCGGCGCGTGCTCACGGTCGGAGTGCCTGTCCGAGACGACGAGCGTGCTGTGTCCCTCCGCGATCGCCTGGCTGGCGCGGCGTCGAAGATCTTCGAGCGCATCGGCGAGGCCCTCGCCGCCACGGGCCACCTCGTAGAGGCCGTGGAGAACTTTCGCGGAGAGTCCCGGGTTGTCGCCGTCGTCGTTGATGTGGACGAGCTTGGCGAGATCGTCGTTGTCGATGACCGGCCAGTGCAGCATGATCTGTCGACACGACGCCGCAGTCGGTGCGAGCAGATTCTGCTCGGGTCCCATCACGCGCGCCATCGAGGTGACGATCTCCTCGCGGATCGCATCGAGCGGCGGGTTGGTGACCTGGGCGAACAGTTCGACGAAGTAGTCGTAGAGCAGTCGCGACCGCTGCGACATCACGGCGACGGGCGTGTCGGTGCCCATCGAGCCGAGTGGTTCGTAACCCGACGCCGCCATCGGGGTCAGCAAGACCCGCAGGTCTTCTTCGGTGTAGCCGAACGACACCTGGCGTCGCACGACAGTGTCGTGGTTGGGCTTGTAGACCGGGCGCGGCGGGAGTGTGGCGATGTCGAGGAGGCCTGCGTGCAGCCATTCGTCGTAGGGTTCCGAACGCATGAGATCGCCCTTGATCTCTTCGTCGGGGATGATCCGTCCCTGCGCAGTGTCGACGAGGAACATCCGACCCGGTTCGAGGCGTCCCTTGGAGACCACGTCGTCGACCGGAACGTCGAGGACGCCGGACTCTGAGGCGAGGATGACCCGTCCGTCGCGGGTCTGCCACCAGCGTCCGGGGCGCAGCCCGTTGCGGTCGAGCACGGCGCCGACGACGGTTCCGTCCGTGAACGTGACACATGCGGGACCGTCCCACGCCTCCATCAGTGACGCGTTGAACTGCAGAAACGCGCGGCGCTTGGGGTCCATCGACGGGACGTTCTCCCACGCCTCCGGCACCATCAGCATCACCGCGTGCGGCACGCTGCGTCCACCGAGGTGGAGGAGTTCGAGGACCTCGTCGAGCGACGCCGAATCGGAGGCTTCGGGTGTGCAGATCGGGAACGCGCGCTTGAGGTCGCCGGGAATGAGGTCTGTCTCGAGCAGAGCCTCGCGGGCCCGCATGCGGTTGCGGTTGCCACGCACGGTGTTGATCTCACCGTTGTGCGCGACGAACCGGAACGGGTGCGCGAGCGGCCACGACGGGAAGGTGTTGGTGGAGAACCGCGAGTGGACGATGGCGATGGCACTCAGGCAACGATCGTCGCGCAGGTCGGGGTAGTAGAGCGGCAACTGCATCGTCGTGAGCATGCCCTTGTAGACCATGGTGCGACTCGACAGCGACGCGACGTACAACCCGGTGCCTGCGGCCTCGAACTCGGGTGTGATTCGCTCGGCCTGCTTGCGGAACGGATAGATGTAGCGGTCGAGGTCGACGCCGCCGAGCCGTGGTTGTCCCGGTTCCGGTTCGACAGTGACGAACAACTGCGCCATGAAGGGCATGCAGCCGACTGCGGTCTCGCCGATGTCTGCGCCGTCGACGTCGACCGGGAGGTCACGCCACCCGAGGATGGTGATGCCCTCTGCCTCGGCGAGCGCCGAGACGCGGTCCATCGCATCGCGCCGGGCCGCCTGGTCCATCGGCAGGAAGCAGGTGCCGGCAGCGTAGGTGTTCGCGCCGGTCTGCGACGGCGCCGGAAGCGCGAAATCGACTGTCCCACGGAACAATTCGTCGGGCAGCTGGATGAGGATGCCTGCGCCGTCGCCGCTGTTGGGCTCAGCGCCTGCCGCACCGCGGTGTTCGAGGTTCTCGAGCGCGAGCAGACCGTCGGCGACAATCGAATGCGACCGTCGACCGTGGATGTCGGCAACCATCGCGACGCCACACGAGTCCACTTCTGTCTCTGGGTCGTACAGGCCCTGTTTGGCCGGGAGCGCAGAAAACAACATCACGAGCCTCCACTCGATTCGCGTGAATCAAATGCTGAAGTCCTCAGGGACAGCGCTGGCCCGTGGAGCAGGTGTCAGGACACGACGCCGTTGGGGACGCGTGTTCCCGGGTGAGATCTCACTCTATCCGACCACCGCCCGCCGCGTGGTCTTCGACGCCGCGCGGGGGTTGGGGTTCGGGAGGTCGGGGCGTCGGGCGGAGGGGCGGCGGGTCGTCGGGTGGCGGCGCAGAATCTAGGGGAAAGAATCCTTCCCCTACTCCCAGACCTCTCCGCTAAAAACTTCGCGGGGACACGAAAGGAAGCCGCGGAAAGAACCCTTCCCTTACTTCCTGCAGCCCACCGAGGCAGTCAACCCCGCCCCGGGGCAGGCGCCCGAGTGGGTCGAGCTACTGCGAGTCCCCAGGCTTCCACGGCTTGGCGTCGGCCGACTCGCCGGTGCCCGGGATGATCTTGGCGTCGATCTCTTCGTTCTCGTCGACGACGGCGTCGGGGCCGCCCGCGTTCGTCATCTGGCCGTCGGCGAGAACCTCTTCGGCCTCGTCCACACCTTCTGCAGTCGCGGCGCCGTCGTCATCGGCAGCGGCCTCGGCATCCTCGGCGATACCCTCGGCGACCTCTTCGGCGTCGATGTCGGCGCTGTCGCCAGGGGTCGTGTCGGACTCTGAATCGGACTCCTCGAGAAGCTCCGACTCGGTGATCACGCCGTCTGGTCGAGCCGGATCGTTTTCGGGGTTCCACGGTTTCGCGTCAGCGGATTCGCCGGTCCCCGGGATGATCTTGGACACGATCTCCTCGTTCTCGTCGAGAACGGGATCGGGGCCACCCGCGTTGATCTCCTGCCCGTCGGCGAGTTCGGCCTCATCCTCGTCGACGCCCGATGGGCTGGTGTCGCCCTCGTCGTCGGCTTTGTCCTCGATGTCTTCGGACAGGCCCTCCGCGATCTCGTCGGCTGTCACGGCTTCGTCTTCAGCGCTGCTCATCGGAACCCCTTCGTCGGTCGGATCATCCGCCGCATCGGACCCAGCAGGTTCGGCGGCACCGGACTCAGCGCCACCGGCCGCTGTCACACCGGACTCTGTGGCATCAAACTCGGTGACATCCGACTTGGTGACATCGGACTCGGTGGCGGCGGAGTCACCTCCATCTTCCACGGCTTCGTCGCCCGCGGGGGTGTGCTCATCAGGATCAGCGTCCGAGTCGGGCTCAGTGTCAGAGTCAGCTGCGGCGCTCGAGCCGGTCTCGGTCTCGCCGGCGGCGGACTCGACGTCGTCGCCGACATCCGTGGCTTCGGCCTCCCCATCAGCGTCGACCGGCTCTGAGTCGACGCCATCCTGCTCGACGTCGGCGTCGGCGCGGGCCGGCTCTACGTCGGCATCGGCGCCAGCCTCGTCGACGTCAGCATCGTCTACTTCTTCGACGTCAGCCTCGTCGGCGTCAGGCTCTGTCACCACGCCGTCCGACGGCTCGTCGTCTGCAGTGGCGGCAGCGACACCGCCGACGGCAACCGCGCCCGCCGCGACCCCAGCGGCCGCGACCGGGATCGCCTTCGACGACGAGTCGTCCGACTCCTCATCGCGATCCGCTACGCCGTCTTCGACCTTGTCCGTCTCGGTCTTGTTCTTCTCGGTTTCGTCGTTCTCGGACTCTTCGTCGTCGGACTCATCGTCGTCGTCGAAGAAGTGCTCGCCGTCGTCCTCGTCGTCGATGTCGTCGTCGAAGTAGGCGCCCGTGTGGCCGAGTTCTTCGAGCTCGGCGGCCCGTTCGGGCCAGTAGACCTCGAGCCCTTGCTCCCGCCCGCGGGGCGCGACGATGAAGTAGATCGCACCGCAGACGATGCCGAGGGCCGCGGTGAATACGTTGATGCGAACGCCGGCGATGTGGGTGAAGGCGGGGTCGGAGCGCATGAGCTCGACGCCGAACCGTCCGATGCAATAGCCGACGACGTACAGCGCGAACAATCGGCCGTGGCCGATGCGGAAGTAGCGGTCGACAAGCACGAGAATCACGACGACCAGCAGGTTCCACAGGAGCTCATACAGGAACGTCGGATGCACAACCGCGACGACGTGCCCGTTCGACACTCCCGTGATCAAGCCCGGGTCGGCCTGTCCCGATGAGTCGACGCGCTCGTAGATCTCCAGACCCCAGGGAACGTCGGTCGGTCGGCCATAAAGTTCCTGGTTGAAGTAGTTGCCGAGGCGCCCGATGGCCTGGGCCAGCAGAATCGCGGGCGCGATGGCGTCGGCGAACGGCGGCAACTTGATACCCATGCGCCTGGTGCCGATCCACGCACCGAGGCCGCCGAACAACACGGCACCCCAGATACCGAGACCACCGTCCCAGATCTTGAACGCGTCGATCGGAGTCTTTCCGCCGTCGCCGAAGTAGATCTGCCAGTCGGTGAGCACGTGGTAGACGCGACCACCGATCAAACCGAACGGGACCGCCCAGATCGCGACGTCGAGAACCTCGCCCGAGCGCCCACCGCGGGCAATCCACCGGCGATTTCCCCACCAGACGGCGACGATGATGCCGACGATGATGCACAACGCGTAGGCCCGGAGCGGAAACGAACCGATGTACCACACGCCCTGCGGCGGGCTGGGGATATAGGCGAGCATCGTCGTCGTCGGCGCTGTCACGCTGCCACCCTAACGGACGCTGCCACCCCGACGAACGAAGCCACCGCGGCGGTCAGAGGTCTGCTCGCGGTTCCCGCACACCTGCGGCCAGTTCTGTGACCAGGTCGGCCAGATGGTCTTGGCCTGCCTTGGCCGCTGTGACCAGTGCCGAACCGACGATCACGCCATCGGCGTAGCTCGCGATCTGCGACGCCTGCTCACGATTTCGGACACCGAGTCCGACGCCGAGCGGGATGTCGGAGTACTCATGCACTCGTGCACACAGTTCGGGCGCGGCGTCGGAGACCGCGTCACGCGCCCCCGTGACACCCATCGTCGAGGCCACGTAAACGAACCCGCGCGACGCGTCGACGGTCAGCGCAATGCGCTCGGTCGTCGACGACGGTGCGACGAGGTAGATGCGGTCGAGGTCGAACTCGTCGGACGCCGCGTGCCAGGCGGCACCCTCTTCTGGGATCAGGTTGGGCGTGATCATGCCCGCGCCGCCCGCAGCTGCCAGGTCACGCGCGAACTTGTCGACGCCGTACTGCAGCACGGGGTTCCAGTAGCTCATGACGACCGCGTTCCCACCCGCAGCGGTGATCGCCTCGACAGCGCGGAACACGTCGCGGACCCGCACGCCGTTCGTCAGCGCGAGGTCGGCAGCCTCCTGGATCGTCGGTCCGTCCATGACCGGATCCGAGTACGGCACACCGACTTCGATGATGTCGCAGCCCGCGCGGACCATCGTCTCGAACGACTCGATCGACTTCTCGACGGTCGGGTAGCCAACGGGGAGATACCCGATCAGCGCGGCACGCCCCTCGGCGCGGCACTTCTCGAAGACCGGGCTCAACTTCGACGGTCCCGCGTGCACGGGCGCCTTCGGCTGTGTCATTGCACGTCCCCCCTGCTGCTGGCAGCCGCGGTACCGGTCGTCACGCCGACCTCGTTCTCCGACGGTGGCGGGTCGAAGAGGTGGAACCAGCGCGCAGCGGTGTCGACGTCCTTGTCGCCGCGACCAGAAAGGCTGACCAGAACAATCGCGCCCTCCCTCAGTTCCTTACCGAGCTTCAACGCTCCGGCGAGTGCGTGTGCCGACTCGATGGCGGGAATGATGCCCTCACGACGACTGAGCAGAGCGAGCGCGTCCATCGCCTCGGTGTCGGTGATGGGACGGTACTCGGCGCGGCCGGTGTCCTTGAGCTGTGCGTGCTCGGGCCCGACGCCCGGGTAGTCCAGGCCCGCCGAGATCGAGTGCGACTCGATGGTCTGGCCGTCTTCGTCCTGCAGCAGGTACGAGTAAGCGCCCTGGAATGCGCCGGGCGTGCCTCCGGTGAACGTCGCGGCATGTCGACCGGTCTCGACGCCGTCGCCCGCGGCCTCGAAGCCGACGAGGCGCACCTCGGAGTCGTCGAGGAAGGGGTGGAAGATGCCGATGGCGTTGGACCCGCCACCGACGCAGGCGGTAACGGCGTCGGGCAGGCGACCCGCCTGGTCCAGGATCTGCGCGCGGGCTTCGAGTCCGACGATGCGCTGCAGGTCGCGCACCATCATCGGGAACGGATGCGGACCGGCCGCGGTGCCGAAGCAGTAGTAGGTGTTGTGCGCGTTGGTCACCCAGTCGCGCAACGCCTCGTTGATCGCGTCCTTCAGGGTCGCCGAACCATTGTCGACGGCGACGACCTCGGCGCCGAGCAGTCGCATCCGCGCGACGTTGAGTGCCTGCCGGTCGGTGTCGACGCGGCCCATGTAGACGATGCACTCCATACCGAACAGTGCGCAGCCGGTGGCGGTGGCGACACCGTGCTGACCGGCACCGGTCTCGGCGATGATGCGGGTCTTACCCATGCGCTTGGCGAGCAACAACTGCCCGAGCACGTTGTTGATCTTGTGCGACCCGGTGTGGTTGAGGTCTTCGCGTTTCAGGAAAATCCGTGCGCCACCGGCGAACTCGCTCAGCCGCGTGGCTTCGTAGAGCGGCGAGGG
>NZ_BAFC01000126.1 GCF_000248055.1 Gordonia sputi NBRC 100414
GGACAATCAGGACTCTAAAACCACCCGGACCGGCTCACGGGGGACACGCCACTCATGTGACGGCCACGAGCACACCGACTCAGCGAACGGATGGTCTTCGACCTCAGATGCTGCACTGAATCGGGCCCCACGCTGTGCAACCTCGTGCTTCGCGTCGACCGTGTCGGTGATGCAAGGCGACGGCCGACGAACGGAATGGGTTTGGAGTGCCGCTCATTCTTAGTGGATGCTGAGTAGCTTTTCGCGATTGACCTCGGTACAGCTAGGTTCACCTCAGAGAGGCGTCGGCGAGTAGCAGCGACTCGTGATGACGTGGTAGGCGTACGGGCCGCGGTCCGGTGCAGCGATAGATTCGCCACCCGATGCAGGCAGCTGCCAGCACCGTAGCGACGACAGAGTGGTTGTCGGACGAAGGAGGCGAATCGTCATCGAAGTCAGTCGAACCTTCGCCGCTTATCTAAGGACGATCTACAACCTTCAAGAAGACGGCGTGCCCGTGCTGCGTGCGCGGCTGTGCGAGCGGCTAGGGCAGGCAGGTCCCACAGTGACACAAACAGTGAATCGGCTCGCCAGTAGCGGGCTCCTCGCCGTCAACGGGGCAAGCCCGCTGGCACTCTCCCAGACGGGCCTTGATGCAGCTATCGTCGTCACTCGCCGCCACCGGCTAGCTGAACGACTGATGACCGATGTTCTCGATCTACCAACGCAATTGGCGCACGCGGAAGCAGCTCGTTGGGAGTACTCGATGGGCCCAGACGTCGAACGGGCGATCGTCAATCAACTCGACGATCCAACGCTGTCACCATGGGGGATCCCCATTCCTGGCCTAGATCAGCTCGGGGTCGAAGCGAGGACGCTGGCGCCCGCCACCAGACTCAAAGACCTGCCTAGGACCAAGCGTCCGGTCATCGCCACGGTGCGCAGTGTGTCAGAGGACACCCAGGATGACCGCGAACGGCTCACCGAATTGATCAACGCCGGGATCATCCCTGGGGCACAGATTTCGATCACAGCGACTGCCGATTCCATTGAGGTGCGAGGCCTCAACACGATGGTGCTGTCGCCACGTCGGTCGCATTCGATACAGATCGACCTATCCCCAACTGCCGCCACGTCATAGGACCACGAGCACTGAAGGCTCTGGTGTGCAAGAAGGTTCAGCACCTGTTGGTGGTGGCGTAAAAGAAGTCACGGCGGTCTGGGACCATGTAGCGGTAGGCCGAACCGGGCATGGTTTCAAGCAGTCGATGGGGTCCGCGTTGACTCTGAGTCGTCGGCCAGATCGCGTATCCTGAGTTTCCGCTGTGCATGTCGAGTTCCATTGCGGTAGTCGCTCCCGCGAGTGTCAAAGCTCGTGCAAGCGTAGGTAGATTCATCATGTCACCCGCAACATAGATCAGGTTGCCGTCCCGATCCACGCCAAGACCGGAGCGCCAGGTGTATTGGCTTTCGAGTCTGGCTCCGCCCCAGGCGAGTCCACCGTCACCCAAAACAGGCAGTGGGCGCCCTGCGTCAACGATCAGCCCGAGATTCTGGCGCACTGCCATCACTGTGGGTGTCATGTGCACGTCGCGGCCCCATTTGCCGATTCTTATGTGACCGGCGTCGTCGATGATTATGGACGCCTGCCCATCTTGCAGTGGCCGGTAGTCGCGGTGGTGGTGGTATAGACCTCCGGTGATATCGGCGAAGCGAAATCCGGAGTTGAAGCTGGCAACCATACTGTTCCAACATGTTTCGGGGATCTGTGCAAGGCTGGTCGGATCAGACGGCAGCATTTCACGCGTCCCCAGACCCATCGAGATGTGCGCTCTGCGTGAAATGACTGAAACCCCGGCGACGACGCTAGGATACGCAGGATCGGGTTCGAATCGTGCGCTGTAGCTCAGTGGCACACCGTCGAGGCCTGGACGGCCGGCAACCCAGCTTGGTTCGTGTACACCCCCTACTGGTATTGGCAAGCGGGCAAGCGTTAGGGGCGATGCGTGCGCTTCTCCGGAGTTGGTGTGGAACTGGTGCGGATCGGCGGCCAGGCGGGAGGGGCGGTGGCGGGAATACAGCCATGTTTCGACCACAGTGACGAGCGCCCCCAGGTGGTTGTCGTGCATCCATGCAGATGTCTTGTCGGCGGTCGTCGCGTACCCGGGTTCGGTCAGCGCCCGGACATACGACACGAGTCCTGCGCTCACAAAAACCACCACGACGCCGACCATCGATATGCCTATCCACCTGAGTGCTGCGCGTCGGCGGTGTCGAGGTCGGCATCGTAGGGTCCGCAAGATATTGGAACTCACTGCTGCTCAGTCACTCTCAGTGCTGGGCATCGGGTGTGTCGCCTGGCTCCGGGATATCGGGTTGGCCCGCGGATTCGTGGCTATCGGCGGAGTCGGGGGAATCTCCGGGTTCAGGGCGATCGACCGAGGTCTGAGCGGGGCTCGAGGCGTTGCCAACGGCGTGTGCTACGCCGAATCCGACCCCTCCCGCGACAATGGCTGCTGAAATTGCTGTGACGGTGATACGGCGCAATCGTCGGGCTCGATCCGAACTAGTCATGTTGTGCTCCTTCGTATTTGACTCGCTACCTTGCGAGTCCGTGCCCACAGTCTTGTTCGAATACCTTGTGACAGTGCTGAGTGTTCCTGAGTGCGGCGATCCTCGACGAACAACGAGTCGAGTTACTCAGGATCACCTCAGCGGCCGAGCGTCACACTCTGCGAGACGGCTACAAGAACCTGTTCGCCGACAGAGAAGAGTCCCCAAGTGACACCGCTTTCCGAACCACGAAGCCTCCGATTCGCTATGGCCATGCTGGCGTTCATCGCTGCGCTCGCGACCGTGATAGTCGTCGGCAGAACGCCAACCGATCAAAACGCCACCATTGGGTCCTTCGTCGCATCCTCGTCCTGTCAGCCGCTTCGACTGGCGTACCCCACTGCCACCCCAAGTGATCCGGCGCAGAACTTTGGAGAGCTCTATCTTCCACCTCCCGGCCGTCACGCACGCAGCGGCTTGGTCGTGTTAGTCCACGGTGGCGGCTGGCAGTCGAGACTCGGTGGTCTGCATGGCCTTTCGCCTCTAGCGCGCGATCTGGCAGACGAGGGTCTTGCGGTGTACAACATCGAATACCGCAGAGTCGGGTCCGGAGGTGGTTGGCCGACTACGCTACTCGACGCGCGAGATGCCGCGACGTACGCTGCAGAGCTGCAATCGCACAACCCGCAGTTGCAAGGACCGCTGATCATCGTCGGCCATAGCGCGGGTGGGCATTTGGCTGTATGGGCTGCTCAGCACCAACGATCCGGGCCTGCGCCCTTGGCAGTTTCGGTCGCCGGTCCGCTCGATCTGGAATATGCAGCGACACAGGGCGATCACAACATCGGCAAGCTCATCGGAGGCTCCCAAGCGGATCTGCCGATGAGATTCGCACTGGCAGACCCTAGTTCAACCCTTCAAACCAAGAGTCGAGTCCTTGTCCTACAGGGCACCGATGATCATGTGGTGCCTATCGCAGTCGCCCGTCACTATCTCAACGATGTGAATGTGGGCACGCCACCGCTAGCCAAGATGATCACCATCAAAGGTGCCACACACACCTCGCTCGTGACACGTGGGCGGACCGGCTACACAGCGGTGATCAACGCGATCCTGTCCGAGACCAAGATCCGTCCGGCCCCGCACCTGTCATGCTCTAGCTGCGGCGCGATTGGGGCATCGTGCGGCGCACCACGGGTGGCGCCGTGATGTGCGGGGCCACAGCACCAAAGACAGCTCCCACGGTGACACCTACGGTCATGGGGGCCAACGAGTGGACCAACACTCGCTCACTGATGAAGTCAGCATCGAAGGCCATAAGCGCGACCACACATATCGCGGTCGCCAGCACAGCCGCTGCCAGTGTCAACAGACCTGCGGTCGTGGTCGATACCGTGGTCACGCGACTAGCGTTCGCCATCATCAACGCCCACGTGCTGAAAGTGTTCGTGGTGACCGTCGAGTAGTACCTGTCCCAACCCGATGACGGCACCGAAGACCAGTAGTGCGAGAACTGCCACCAGGACCGCCATACGCCGATGCTGGTTGGCCCACACTAACGTGGTCGTCGTCCACGACCACACGCGTTGGCGCTGGCTGTCCAGCCATGTTGCACTGTGCTGCGTCGGTATAGCAGCAGCGATATCTGCTGTCAGGCAGTCGAGTTCGTCGCTAAACCGCGCAGTCCACACTGCCCGGCACCGCTCGTCATATTCGTCGATGGAGAGCATGTCCTCGGCGAGCCCGGTCCGGAGCACCTCCTCGGTACGCTGGCGATCGGCGCGGCAGGCACGTTGCCGAACAGCGCTGTGGTCGGTCACCTCCGTGGCTGCTGGAACGAGGGGTGTTGTGCTCATGATTCTCCTACCGGTCACCGAATTTCAGACGTCGCTCATCGACGCCAGTTCCAGGTTCCTCACGGGTCCTTAGTGGTCGCTGAGACGCGGCCGCCAGTCTGAACGCTCAGCGGGTAATGCCACCTTCGCCCAGGCGCTGAGCGCCGCGAGATGAATCGAGCCCGTATCGAGCTGCCGTGAAACTGGCGGGGGATCAAGCGTGCTGTGCAGGCTTGTTGGGGTCATCGGAGCCGGTTCGCCAGAGGAAGGCGACCAGCGAGGTTGCCAGGATCAGCGACCCGATGGCGACTGCGCCATCGCCGACACCCAGCCCGATCGGCGACGGCTTGCCGAGCCAGTCCGCGATCGATGCACCTAGAGGACGAGTGAGGACGTACGCGCTCCAGAACGCGGCTACTGCGTTGAGGTGAAAGTACTTCCAGCCGATAGCCGGGGGAACCATGAGGCATGCGTAGAGCACGATCGACCCGGCGAATCCCAATCCGAGGAAGAAGGCACTCCAGTCTCCCAACGCCGTTCCGAGAGCGAAGGTCAACAGGACCGTGCCCCAGTAGAAGATCTCTCGGCGTCGGGTCGTGATCTGGTGGATATTCAGCGTGCGTTCGGTGCGGTACCACAATGTCATCCACAATCCGAGTGCGACGGCGTAGCCAAGGCTCGTTACCGTGGTGGACAGGCCAACGACGTGCAGCCCGTCCGCGCCGACTGTGCCGAAGACGGCGACCGCGGCCACCGCAAACCAGTAGGTGGGTGCGTGGTAGGCGCGCGACCGAAGCTGCAGCCACAACCCGAGGCCCATCCAGACGACGCCCACGACAACGGGCACCGCGACCCCGAATGTCGCCAGGTAGTCCGACATCGCCTCCCCCATACCGGTGGTGGCGATCTTGACGATCCAGAACATGGCGCCGATCGCGGGGACCTTGATCGCCAGCTGCTGGTTCAGTGCTGCCCGAACCCGATGGGGCAACCCGACTGCGGTAAGCGGCAGCGACGCCGACGTGTCGACAGACGATTCCGACATAACAATTCCAATCGTAGATTTCGGAATGGAGACACTTGCGCGTCGCTGCGTAAGCGGAGGTTGTGGGTTGTCTCAAGACACGAATATGTCCGAATTGCGCACGCGCTCAAGTGTATTTGCGCCGCAACCTACGTTCGAATCGGACTCAGCGCCGCTTAAGATACTCAGCGCGACTCAGCATTTCCACAGGGACGCTGGCCGATGGTGGGTGCATGTCGAACTTCACACGTGTGTCGACCGGATCGGCGCTAGTACTCGCGCTTGCCATCGTGGGGGTTGCTCTCCACGCCTCGGGCGGTGGCCCGTTGCCGATCGACTCCACAATCATGACCGCGCTGAATGGAAACCCTACGTCTCAGTGGACGCCGGTTGTCGATGTGTTGACCCTGCTGTTCAGTCCGTGGACGGTCATCGTCTGGACTGCGCTGGCTGCGGTCATCCTGTATGTCCGCGACTCGGGTGCCGTGCGCGCTATCGCCTTGATCGCGAGCGTTGCAAGTGCCGGGGCACTGTGTGAGGCGTTGAAAGTGCTGGTGGCACGGCCACGTCCGCCGGTTACCGACCAACTCGGTGTGCTGGAAACGACGTACTCGTTTCCGTCGGGTCACGTGACCGGGACCGCTTCACTGGTGATCGCTTTCGTGGCCCTCGTCGCCCGATCTGTCGGCATAGCTACACGGATTGTCTTGTGGTCGTGCGCCGCAATCGTGATTGTGCTCGTCTGCCTAACGCGTCTATACCTCGGTGTCCACTGGATCTCCGATGTCGTCGCCGGTATCGGCGTCGCCTGCGCTGCAACGCTACTCATACTTCCCGCAGTTGACCTGACCACGTCGACGTGGAGATCCCACCACAGACACCTTCCCGATTCGACACGAGAGCACGTGAACGCACGTCACCGCAATACCCATGCGCCAAGCCACTGAATTCGAGGAGACCAACCAACCATGAAACCTGACACCCGCAGCGCGACAAAGCTTCTCAGCAAGGTCCCCGAAGTGACCCTCTACTTCTGGATCATCAAGATCCTGGCGACAACCGTCGGTGAAACCGCCGCCGACTACCTCAACGTTGATCTCGGCTTTGGACTCAAGGCCACGACACTCG
The DNA here is from genome assembly GCF_000248055.1 of Gordonia sputi NBRC 100414. Classification (GTDB taxonomy): domain Bacteria; phylum Actinomycetota; class Actinomycetes; order Mycobacteriales; family Mycobacteriaceae; genus Gordonia; species Gordonia sputi. The sequence goes on from NZ_BAFC01000126.1 coordinate 6,520, forward strand.
TGACCGCAGCACTGTTGGCGATCACCCTCGTCGCGCAGTTCAGTGTCACGCGTTATATCCCGGCACTCTACTGGTGGACCGTCCTACTCATCAGTGTCACCGGAACATTGATCACCGACAACCTCACCGACAACCTCGGTGTGCCGCTCACGGTCTCGACCGTCGTGTTCGCACTTGCCCTGGTCGCGATTCTCTCTGTGTGGTATGCCACCGAACGCACACTGTCGATCCATTCGATTCGAACCCGACGTCGAGAAGCCTTCTACTGGGCGACAATTCTGGTGACCTTCGCACTCGGTACCGCTGCCGGTGACCTGATAGCCGAGCGCTGGGCACTCGGCTATCTACCGTCGCTGGTGATGTTCGCGGGCGTCATCGCGGCAATCACGTTCGCACACTACGTCTTCCACCTCAACGCCATCGTTGCCTTCTGGGCCGCATATATCGTGACCAGGCCGCTCGGCGCCTCGTTGGGTGACCTGTTGACGCAGCCGAGTGACGTCGGTGGTCTCGGGATCAACAACTCGCTGGTCAATCTTGTGTTCCTGCTCATCATTCTCATTCTCGTCGGCTACCTGTCACTCACACGCGTCGATCGCATTGAGCAACGAGTCGTCGACCGTCCGGCAGTCGGTGCGTTATGACTCACCGCGCACGTCAGCACATCGCATTGGCCTTGCTGGTGCTCGCCGTGTGCGTGGCTGCGGTCACGCCAGCAATCGACCACGACGCGATTTCTGATGGAGCATCCGTAACCCGGCATGCCGGACACCTCGCCGGTGTGTGGGCCACCGAGTACGCCGAATGGTTCTCGGCCCATCACTGATCGCGCAGGTGAAAGGTCATTCACTTCAGGGTCGTCAGAGTAGACACCGGGAAACCATTTCGACGGTGAGTCGCGCGGCTATGGCGCTCACTGCCAGAAGCGAGATCAGCACGAACAGTTGCATGATCGCCGCTGCGGTAGTCGAGGCTCCACCCAGGATCATGCCCACGAAAGCGCCGGGAATGGTGACCAGACCAACTGAGCGGGTCTGATCCAGTCCGGGAATCAACGCAGTTGCCGCGGTGGGTCTGATGATCTCCAATCGGGCATCGCGGGGCGAGAGTCCCAGCGACAAAGCTGCCTCGACCTCACCGTGACGAGTACGCAGTTCGTCATGTGTGCGTTTGCCAGCGATCGACGTCGTATTCATCGCACCCCCGAACATGATTCCAGCAGTCGGGATGATCGCGATGCCCTGTGCGGGTAATACGCCCACCGCAACCAGTGTCACGACGATCACGATCGTGCTGGCCGATACTGGAGCGAGGCACAGAATGGTCGTCCGCAGGTCGGCACGGTGTGCTGATACGCGTCCTGCCGAGGTTGCCGCAGCGGTGATCGCCATGATGAACACGAACAGTGCCGATGCCCACAGCGCGTGGATGACGAGCGCCAACACCACTGCCAAAGCAGCCAACTGACCGACGGCGCGGCCCACTGCCCGAGCCGTCGCGGTAGCGAGTGCGTGATCGTTGTATCGGTTGACGATGATCGCGATGGCGGCGAGCACTGCGACCGCGATTGCCAGGGCGGGCCCCAGATTGACAACAGTGTGGTCAGCGTTCACGAAGCGCCCCTATGTGCACGTAGTTGTATCCCGACTAGTCGCCCGGTGCTGGTTCCGCGTGATCAGCGGAGCGCTGAGAGATGCATTTCTCAACTCAGCGGCGCTTAAGGTGTCCCGATTTACCTTGGCAGACATGACTTCCCATGCTGTGGCGGCAACCGTGGTCCACGCTAGCGCCATGCCCGGTTTCCTCGACCCTGTGACACTGCTTGGCTACTTCGGTGCCTGGGCACTAGCGGGCCTGCTGGTGGTCATCGCGGTCGAGTCCGGGATACTCTTTCCAATTCTGCCCGGCGACTCGCTGTTGTTCGTTGCTGGGATGGTGATAGCGACGGGGGGCACACGTGGGGTCGACGCGTTCGCAAGTCTGTGGCAGGTGTTATTGCTCGCTCCGATCGCGGCTGTGATCGGAGCCGAGGTCGGTTTTCTTGTCGGGCGCACTGTTGGCACTCGATGGTTCGGCCCCGACAATCGCTTTCTGAAACAGCGATATATCGACGAGTCACATGCATTCTTTGCCAAACACGGACCGATCACCGTGTTCGTGGCTCGATTCGTGCCGATCGTGCGAACGATGACTCCAATCGTTGCTGGAGCGTCGGGAATGCGGCATCGCTCATTCTTCGTGTACAACATCATCGGCGCAGTGGTGTGGGCGTGTGGTGTCACTTTGCTGGGGTATTGGTTGGGCCAGTACACCGTGATCCAGAAACTGATCGAGCCGATATTTGTGGTGATCGTGATCGTATCGGTGGCCCCGATGGTGTGGACTGCGCTCGCGCGGCGCCGCCAAGCCAAGTCCGCAGCGCGGACCTGAAATGGATTGCTCAGGCCCGCGCCGCGCGGTCATCCGAGGACGATGCCTGGGACCTGCGAAAGACTTGTCGACAAGGCATCGATCTTGTCCGACAGTGCCTTCCGCTGATCTGGTGTCACGACGGTGTAGCTGACGTACCCGTCGCCCTGCCGGTACTGGTTGATCGCGGCACGCACATCTGCGAACTGCCCGGTGATTTTGTCCATCAGTTGCGGGTTCTTCGCTGTGATCATCGGTTGCATCTCGGCAATCAAGGTTTCGGCGCCGTCGATGTTCGCCGCGAAGTCCCATAGGTCGGTGTGTGAATAGCGGTCTTCCTCGCCTCCGACTTTCGTTGCTGCGATCTCGTCGATGAGTCCTTGTGGGCCCGCGACGAACTGGCGTGTCTCGAAAGTGAAGTCCTTCTTGTCGACCTCGTTCTTGAGGGTGGTGACGTCAGCGAGGAGCTGTGTCGCGACGGGCGCGATCGCGGCGGCGGTGTCGGTGGCTTTCGCGTTGTCGCCATCGGCGGGAGCGATTTGTCCAGCGCCGTCACCGATCTCGGATGCTTGAGGCGGCCACAGGTACCGTTCCAGGCGATGGAATCCGGTGAATGGCTGCGTGCCGTCTTCGGTGTCGTCCCAGCGCATGTCGATCGCGGGATCGAGTTCAGGAAACGACGCCGCGACCGGCTCGACGCGCTCATAGAACGTTCGGACGCGGCCGAACGATGCGCGAGCGGCATCGAGGTTCCCGCTCTTGACATCGACGGTGAACTGCTCTGTCTGCGATTGCAGACCAGCGAGTTGGCCGCGCACATACTCCAAGTAGCGGGCCTTGGCTGCGTTCACATCGGCCGGTGCCTGAGTTTTGTCCTTCTTGTCTCCGGTGACGGTGATCTGCTTACGGATTCCCGTGCCGACCATCCCGGGTTTACACGCCACCGTGTAGGTGCCGGGATCGACGATCTCGACGGTGAGCTTTCCCGACAGACCCGGCCCGATGTTCTCGACTTCGCCCAGGACTCGGTTGTTGTTCGCGTACACATAGAACTCGGTCACCTTAGATCCGTTGTTGGTGACGTTGAAACTGACGTCACCCGTTGTGGCTGAGTCATTTCCGAGATCGCACGCGGTTTCGGTGGAGGTGACGGTGATGGCTTCCGAGACAGAGTCTTTCGACGTGCAACTCATCACCAGAAGGGGTGTGGCGAGTCCTACGGCGAGTATCCCGACTGGGGCTCTCAGCGTTCTGTTCAACCTCGGTTTCCTTTCAGATGCCGGCGTCAGGTCGGGCCGGAGTCGGGGGTGTCGCGCCGTCTGCTGTAGAAGGCGCCGCTGGGCGAAGGCGATTGGCTCGCAGGAACAGGGTGAGCACAATCGCGACATACAGGCACCACCCCGCGACCTGGAGCACGGTCGGATCGGCACGGAAATTGAAGATGCCTGCGAGGAGAGTTCCGTACCAAGCGGATTGGTCGTAGTGCGCGGTGATGTCGAATGCCAGGTTCGCGCTCCCCGGGAGCCAGCCAACTGTCTGCAACGCGCGAATCCCATAACCCAGAATCCCGGCCGCCACGAAGATCAGGAAGATTCCGGTGTAGAGGAAGAACTTGTGAAAGTTGAGTCGGACCGCACCGCGGTAGAGGAGCACGGTGATCACGACGGCGACGAGAACCCCGATGAACAGACCCAGCAGGGGCCACAGGCCGCCAGACACACTTTCGGCGTATCCGACCATCAGCAGCGCTGTCTCGAAACCCTCTCTGCCGACAGCAAGAAACGCCAAACCGAGAACTGCGGGACCACCGCTGACGAGGGCAGTCGACATACCCTGTTTGAGGTCTGAGGAAATGTGCACGGCCGCTTTACTCATCCACAGCACCATGAACGTCACAATTGCCACGGCGACCAATGAGGCGATACCGGCGATCAGTTCAGCAGTCAGTGTGGTCACAGTCGAGGTGCCGAAGTGGATGACCAGAAAGATCCCGACCACCATCGCCACAGCCAGTGCCACGCCTGCCCACACCCACTTGAGTGCGTCACGTCGGTCAGACTTGACGAGAAATGCCACCAAGACCATCACCACGATGCCGGTCTCGAGGCCTTCGCGTACCCCGATCAGCCCACTGCCGAATAACTGCGCGGGCACAGAAGGGCCAGCCAGAAGCATGGGGTTCTCCTTTGACGGATCGTTCAGGGTCGGCGGATTGGCACTAGCGCGGTGTTCAACTCTCGAATAGTCGTTGACCCCACCATTCGCCGTCGGCGAGGCCAGGGGGGCACGCGAAGAGCGCTGAACCGGTGTGGGTGATGTATTCGCCCATGGCGTCCTTGGCCGCCAATGCGCGTTGCATCGGCACGAACTGGGTATGCGGGTTTCGGCAATAGGCGATGAAGAACAGGCCTGCATCGAGGTGGCCGAAGCCATCTGAGCCATCGGTGAAGTTGTATCCGCGGCGCAGGACCTGTACGCCCTTGAGGTTGTCTGGATGAGCTAGACGAACATGGGCGGTTCGGGCGATCACCGGAACGCTGCCGTTGGTGATGTGAAAGTCAGGAGCGTCGAATTCGTTGGTTTGGCCGAGCGGCGCTCCCTCACCTTTGCTGCGGCCGACAACGATTTCCTGCTCGGACAGTGGCGCTCGATCCCATCGTTCGATGTGCATCCGGATTCGTCGGGCGACGAGGTAACTTCCGCCGGTCATCCACTGCGCGCCAGCCTGGTTGTCGCCGGGTCCGACTCTGACCCATCTATCCAGCGCCGCAGCGTCTTCGGCCTTGATGTTCGCAGTTCCGTCCTTGAATCCGAACATGTTTCGAGGCGTGTCCTGTGTGGTGGTCGTACTCGATGTCCTGCCGAATCCCAGCTGCGACCACCGGACACTGACGACCCCGAACCCCATCCGGGCCAGGTTTCTGATGGCGTGAACGGCCACCTGAGGGTCATCGGCACATGCCTGCACGCAGATGTCACCGCCACTACGAGCAGGTTCGAGTTCATCCTTGGCAAATGCGGGTATCTCGACGAGCGCCTCGGGCCGACGAGGTGCCAGACCGAAGCGGTCACTACCGCCAACCGACATGAAAAGGGAGGGACCGAACCCGATGGTGAGTGTCAGATTGGCGGGTGAGAGACCCAATGCCTCGCCGGTATCACTCGGCGGCACGTACTGCCCCACACCCGTCGCGCCGTCCGGGAAGGTCTCGAGTCCGCGGGTCATCCGCTCCGCGGCCGCCGTCCAATCACGAAGCAGGCGAATCAGTTCCGCGCGGTCGGTCGTGATCACATCGAATGACACGAAATGCAACCGATCCTGTGCCTCCGTAGTGATCCCCGCCTGCTGGCGACCCCTAAACTCCACGATGCCGGTCGGGCGCTCAGGTCGCGTCGCCATGACGCCGGCCGTGGTCGCGGCAGCTGCCAGACCCACGGACCCAACCCCGACTGCACCGAGGACAGTGCGTCGGGACAACAAGGACCCGGCAGACCGGGGCGCCCGACGTCCAGGGTTATCCGGTCGGTCAGCGCCCCCGTCCGTCGGCTCAGAAGGTTTGACGACACACATGTAGGGCATCCTTGCCTGAGGAAGCTTAGGGGACGCTGAGTACGGCCGGAATCGGAATGCGCCGACGACTAGGCTCCGAAGGGTGTATCAGCGCGCGATGGCGATTTTGCGTCGAGGTGTCAGCTGGGCACGTCCTGTGCGCATGCGGCTTACACTGCTCGCAACCGGTCTTGTAGCCTGCGCATTGGCAATTGCTGCGGTCGTGATGGTCGAGGCTTTGCACCACGTTCTGCTACGAAGTGCCGACGCCGCCACATTTGCACGCGCAGAACAGATTGCGAGCACGATCTCGACAGAAGGACTCGGCGGTATCGACGAATCGCTACTGGCGGGCGGACAGAACGTCGCGGTCATCCAGATCACCGACGAATCAGGTGCGCTGCGTTTGGCCAACAAACCCATCTACACACGACCGATGTCCCCGCCGGTGGCCGCAGGGCAACGGTTGACGATCCACGGGGCCCACGCCACCGACACCGAGCAGGAGTTCCAAGCGACCGCCTACGGCGTCAAGACAGCTGAAGGAACACTGACCATCCAGGTTGGTGCCGAGGAAGCGCCGATCAACGCGACAGTCGTCGCCCTTGGGGTCCTGTGCTCGATCGTCTTTCCCTTCATCGTTGTCGGAATGGCTTTCCTCACATACGTTTTCGTGGGCCGAGCGTTAAGACCAGTCGCCGATATCCGTGCTCGTGTCGATGACATATCGGGAGGCAATCTCGCGCAGCGTGTTCCGGTGCCCGCCACCGGAGACGAGGTATCAGCGTTGGCCGTCACCATGAATGAGATGCTCGCCCGAATCGAACTCTCACGCACGCAACAACTACAGTTCGTCAACGACGCGTCTCACGAACTCAACAGCCCGCTCACCACACTGGTTGGGCTGCTCGACCTTTCAAGCGCCAAACGTCAGCCGATCGACCCGGACACAGTCGATTCGGTCATGCTTCCTGATGCTCTCCGACTCAAACAGATGGTTGCTGATCTGCTTTTGCTTGCCCGAGCCGACGAGAGTGGGGTGCCCCTGCACCTGGATGACGTGGATCTTGATGAAATCGTCAGCTCAGAAGTGACGCGACTGGAAGCGCTGACCGAGCACACAGTGGACGCACACATCGTCGCAGCCCGCGTCCGCGGGGACGCAGACAAACTCGCACGAGCCTTACGTAACATCGCCGACAATGCAGCGCGACATGCGGCTGGCCGCCTGTGTGTGACCATGCAACGCGACCCGGACGACACAACGATCACGATCACAGTCGCCGATGACGGCGAGGGCATTCCGGACGCGGACAAGCACCGCGTCACAGAGCGGTTCGTCCGCTTGGACGCATCACGCCAGCGCGGGTCAGGCGGTTCGGGACTTGGTCTGGCCATTGTGTCTGAAATCGTGCGTGCGCACGGTGGCACCGTGATCGTTGGCGACGCCGACGGAGGAGGGGCTTCGGTCGGATTCCGATTGGCGGTCGAGCAAGCTCACGATTAGTCAGCGACGCCTGCTGACACCGGCAGCTCGTAGCGGGTCATCGAACGTGACGGATCGACCGATAAGGCCGTAGTCGTTCGTTATGGGTGAACCGGTGTCACCGACCCCGTCGAAAGGTGAGAACCTGCGCGGGGTCGCTGGTGGGTGACGTACTGGAGCGTGCACGCGGGGCCAGCTTTACGACTTCGCCGGAAGGCGTGATGGGAGTCCAGTCGATCGAGGCTTGCACGTGTGACTCTGAGAGCATCGTGACCTGGGCAGCAGTTGAGAGGGCCGTCCCCCCGTCGCCGTGGTGGGCGCGTTTCTCTAGCGCTTTCACCAACCAGATTGGTTGCTCATTTGTTGTTTTCACGGGTTCGGCTTTGTTCCA
>NZ_BAFC01000125.1 GCF_000248055.1 Gordonia sputi NBRC 100414
CCGCCTGGCGCACCCAGGAGCGGACCGATTCCACTCCGTAGCCCAGTTGATGAGCTACCCGTGAGACGGTGCCCTGCTCGGTGCCCAGTTCGGCCCGCAAACTACGGACCATGCGGACCGCGGCAGCCTTCTCTTCTGAGCTGTACCGACGGCTGGTCGGCTTCTTCCCTGACGGCGATCCTGTGGCCATACCTGCATCCTCGTTTCCAAGGTCAGGAGTCTCCAAGATTCCCAGGGCGTGTCA
>NZ_BAFC01000124.1 GCF_000248055.1 Gordonia sputi NBRC 100414
GTGATGCGCCCTGGGTTTCCCGGAGGCTCGGGTTATGGGATTCCGACCCGGTGTTGGTCGGCCCGTGACTGATCGTAGATGATGGTTTCGAACTCGACGGGTGGGATGTTGCCGAGATAGCCGTGGAGGCGTTCGGTGTTGTGCCAGTGCACCCAGCCCAGGGTCGCCAGTTCGACGTCGTCGACCGTTTTCCATGGACCGGTGCGGGCGGGTCCGTAAATTAATTCCGCTTTGTAGTAGCCGTTCACCGTCTCGGCCAGAGCGTTATCGTAACTGTCTCCCACGGTCCCGATCGAGGGTGTCGCCCCGATCTCGGCGAGACGTTCCCCGTAACGCACGGAGGTGAATTGCGCGCCCGCATCAGAGTGACACCGTAAGCCCGGCAACATGTTTCCCCGATTCCATCGGGCCATCCCGATCGCATCGAGGACCATCGCAGTCCTCATATGCGAGGCCACTCGCCACCCCACGATCATCCGCGAGTAGGCGTCGATGATAAAACACACGTACGCCACGCCCGACCACGTCGGGACATAGGTCAGATCGGTGACCCACAGTTGATTCGGTGTAGTCGCGGTGAACTCCCGTTTGACCAGATCCGGGTGGCGCGGCATCGAGGAATCGGGGCGGGTCGTGCGGACCCGCCGGCCGCGCCGCGCGCCTTCGATTCCGAGTGCGTGCATCAGTCGAACAACCTGGTCACGACCGATATCGTGTCCAGCGCGACGCGCAGCTTTCCATAGCTTGCGAGCACCGTAGACCCGGTAGTTGTCTTCCCACAGCTGTCGTAGCGCAGGGGCGAGGACAGCGTCACGTTGCGACCGCGCCGAGGGGCGGCGGCTCTTGATGTCGTAGTAGGTACTCGGGGCCATCCGCACACCTGCGCTGCGCAGGACGGCGAGGATGGGCTCAACCCCGAATTCTGCCCGCTGATCATCGATGAACGTGACTACTTCTTGTGTTGGCGGTCGAGCTCCGCCCCGAAGAAAGACGCTGCTCGTTTCAGTATCTCGTTGGCTCGCTTGAGCTCTCGGACTTCTTGTTCGAGCTCTTTGACCCTGGTGGCCTCTGTGGTGGTGACACCGGGGGTGTGTCCGTCATCGATAT
>NZ_BAFC01000123.1 GCF_000248055.1 Gordonia sputi NBRC 100414
CTCCGCGGTGAGCGCGGGCGGAGTCTGCACCTGTGTCAGCGCGCTCGACCTCCACGGCGTGTGGGTTGCCCCGTTCGGCGACCTGGTGCACGTCCGCGGTCGCAACGTCGCCGCGCGCGGATCTGCCAGCACACACCACGCGTGCACTCGCTACGGACGGGCGCCACGGGAGGTCTACCCGCTCGACGACGTGGCCACGGCTCTGCAGTACGCGGTCCGCTGCCTCAACGAAGAGGGAATTGTCGCCGCATGCGATTCCGTGCTGCACCAGGGGCTTCTCGAGTTCACCGACCTGCAGGCGTTGTTCTCGTCGATGCCCGTCCGGATCAGGCGACTCCTCGACAGGTGCGCTGACTGTCTCGACTCCGGGGCCGAGTCCATCTTCGGATTCCGCCTGACCACGCTGGGGATTGCGTTCGAGAGCCAGGTGGAGATCCCAGGGATCGGTCGGGTCGACTTCTTGATCGGTAAGCGGCTGATCGTGGAAGTCGACAGCGTCGCCTATCACGACAAATCGCCGGGGCAACGCGAGAAGGACCGGGTCAGAGACGAGACCGCTCACCGCCTGGGCTACATCCCGTGGCGGATCTCGTACAAGCGGCTCATGTTCACGTGGGACGAAGTGGTCGACACGCTTCTCGCGATGATCCGCAGGCGCGATCACCTCAAATCGCTGGCCGAGCCGCCCGAGCTGACGCGCCAGGCGGCCGATTCCGGCACCGACCACGCCCTCGGCTACTGGGACGACCCCGACTTCGCGGGATGCTGAACATGCGCGCAGTCCGCAGCGGAGGGGTACGTACACAACTGTGACGTCAGCGGGACGCCGCGACAATTATTGTCGTGGCCTCGCGCTGGCGACCGGATTGTGTACGCAGTACCCGCGCCGCGGCGCCCGCAGCCGCAGCGGATTCGGGCGCCGCGCGCGCCCGATCCGCGCCGCGATCCGAGTGCGTAAGCGGCCTGAGCAGGGCGAATTGTCGCCGATCGTTGCGGTTTGGAACACTGTAGGCCGTGAGGAGTTCCGCTGAGGTCGCAGCCCGTTCCGCTGAATTGTTCCGTCGGGCCCAGGATGCGACGCCCGGTGGGGTCAATTCGCCCGTGCGCGCGTTCTCGGCGGTCGGCGGCACTCCGCGTTTCATCGCCTCGGCGAAGGGCTGTCATCTGACGGACGTCGATGGCAACGACTACGTCGATCTCGTTTCGTCCTGGGGTCCGATGATCCTCGGGCACGCGCATCCCGCAGTTGTGGAGGCAGTGCAGAAGACGGCAGCGCATGGTCTTTCCTTCGGTGCGCCGACCGAGGGCGAAATCGAACTCGCCGAAGAGATCATCGACCGCGTCGACCCGGTCGAGCGTGTTCGCCTGGTCAATTCGGGTACCGAGGCGACGATGTCGGCGATCCGCCTCGCGCGCGGCGCCACCGGACGCTCGAAGATCATCAAGTTCTCCGGCTGCTACCACGGTCACGTCGACGCGCTGCTCGCCGACGCTGGCTCCGGAATCGCGACGCTCGGCCTCCCCACGACGCCCGGTGTCACCGGGGCGTCGGCACACGACACCATCGTCCTGCCCTACAACAATCTCGACGCCGTGGCCGAAGCGTTCGCCACCTACGGCGACGAGATCGCGGCCGTGATCACCGAAGCTGCGGCAGGCAACATGGGTGCTGTCGCCCCTGTCGACGGCTTCAACGCCGGCCTGCGCGATCTCACCCGACGCCACGGTGCGCTCTTCATCATCGACGAGGTCATGACGGGTTTCCGCGTCAGCCCCGCCGGGTGGTACGGCCTCGAGGGTGTTGCCGCCGACCTCTACACCTTCGGCAAGGTGATGAGCGGGGGACTGCCCGCCGCGGCGTTCGGCGGTCGCACCGACATCATGGAGAACCTCGCACCCACCGGGCCCGTCTACCAAGCGGGCACGCTCAGCGGTAACCCGGTCGCCGTCGCCGCCGGACTCGCGACTCTCCGCAACGCCGACGCCGACGTCTACACCGCGCTCGACGCCAACGCCAACCGCCTGGCCTCCCTGTTCGCCGAGGCGCTCACCGACGCGGGCGTCGGTCACCGGGTGCAGCTGGCGGGCAACCTGCTCAGTGTGTTCTTCACCTCCGACCCCGCGACGCCGATCACCGACTACGCCGCCGTCAAAAACACCGAGACCTGGCGTTTCGCACCCTTCTTCCACGCGCTGCTCGACGCGGGCGTGTACGCACCGCCGAGCGCATTCGAAGCCTGGTTTGTCTCTGCGGCGCTGGACGAGGATGCTTTTGGTCGAATCGCTGACGCGCTGCCGGCCGCAGCCCGCGCTGCAGCGCACGCCACGCAATCGGGGGAGTCCGACTGATGCACACGATCGTCCACATGATGCGCCACGGAGAGGTGCACAACCCGGACGGCATCCTCTACGGCCGCCTGCCCGGATTCCGCCTCTCGCCGACCGGCCGCGCTCAGGCGGAGAAGGTCGCGGGCACGCTCGCCGACCACGACATCACCGCGGTCTTCGCTTCCCCGCTGCAGCGGGCCCAGGAGACCGCCACCCCGATCGCCGCAGCGCACGGACTGCCGATCTTCACCAACGATCAACTCATCGAGGCCGACAACGTCTTCGAAGGCCTCAAGGTCTCCGTCGGCGACGGCGCGCTGAGCAAGCCCCGACACTGGGTCAAGCTGCGCGACCCATTCACCCCGTCGTGGGGAGAGCCCTACATCCAGCTCGCGCATCGCATGCTCGCCGCCGCCAACAAGGCGCGCGACGCCGCCCGCGGCCACGAGGCGGTCTGCGTCAGCCACCAACTTCCCGTCTATACCCTCCGACGCTTCCTCGAAGGTCAGCGTCTCTGGCACGACCCCCGTCGTCGGCAATGCTCACTGGCCTCGCTGACCAGCCTCATCTACGACGACGACGCCCTCGTCGACATCATCTACTCCGAACCCGCCGGGCACTCCGACCCGCTCGCGACCGGGGCATGAGCCGGATCTGACACATGCGCAGTAAGACCTTCACCGCAGTCCTGTTCGCCGTGCTGATGACGCTCGGCGTGCTGCTCAGCGGCTGCAGCGGAGGCAACGACGCCGTCGCACAGGGCGACACCTTCCAATTCGTGTCGCCGGGTGGAAAGACGTCGATCACCTACCCCGAGTCCGAGCGCAAGCCGATCGCAGACCTCATCGGCCCCGACCTCGTGACCGACAAGCAGATCGACGTCGACAAGGACTTCGCAGGCAAGGTCACGGTGATCAACGTGTGGGGTTCGTGGTGCGGACCGTGTCGCGCGGAGGCCGACGACCTCGAGACCGTGTATAAGCAGAACAAGGACAATGGCGTCGCCTTTGTCGGCATCAACCTGCGCGACGACCGACAGTCGGCCAAGGACTTCGTCGCCGACCGCAAGGTCGGGTACCCGTCGATCTACGACTTCGACGGCGCGACGCTCGCCTCGATGACAACCCCCACCTCGGTCGTCCCGACGACCGTCGTCCTCGACCGGCAGCACCGTCCGGCCGCGGTCTACCTGCGCACCGTCAGCGCGGAGGAACTCGGCGCGATGGTCAAGAAGGTCGCCGCCGAAGACTCCGGAAAGCAGCCGTGAGCGGTATGGGACAGACCTTCGCCGACACGGTCACCAGCGGTCCGCTGCTGCTCGCTCTGGCCGCGTGCGTGATCGCCGGACTCGTGTCGTTCGCATCCCCGTGCGTCGTGCCACTCGTCCCCGGCTACCTCTCGTACCTGGCAGGCCTCGTCGGGGCGGAGGCGCCCGCGGTGACGGTCGGCGAGTCCCCCAAACGCGGACGCTCACGGGTGGCGATCGCCGCAGCCCTCTTCGTCCTCGGCTTCACCGTCGTCTTTGTTGCCGCGACGGCAACGGTCCTCGGCATCACGAGCACCGTGATCGTCAATCACGATGTGTTGCAACGCATTGGCGGAGTGGTGACGATCGTGATGGGTCTCGTCTTCATCGGGCTCGTCCCGATGATGCAGCGCGAGTTCCGTTTTGCGCCGCGCAACGTCTCGAACATCGTCGGAGCGCCGCTGCTCGGCGCGGTCTTCGCGCTCGGCTGGACCCCGTGCCTCGGTCCGACGCTCGCCGCGGTCATCGCCACCGCGAGCGGGACGCAGGGCGCGACCGCGGTCAAGGGCGTCGCGCTGATCATCGCGTACTGCGCGGGCCTCGGCATTCCGTTCGTCATCCTCGCATTCTCGTCCGCGTGGGCGCTGCGCAGCCTCGGCTGGCTGCGCACGCACGCACGACTCATCCAGATCTTCGGCGGCATCATGCTGATCGCGGTCGGAGTGGCTCTCGTCACCGGCTGGTGGGATCAGTTCATCGTGTGGGTCCGCGACGCTTTCATCTCCGACACCGAGCTTCCGGTATAGAAGCGGGCGAACATGACACAGACCATCGACCGACCGTCCACCCCCGCGCCGCAGACCCCGCAGCGTCCACACTGGGTCAAGCGTCGGGTGCTGTGGCCGCTGCGCAACCTCTGGCGCAGCCTCACGTCGATGCGCACCGCATTGGTGTTGCTGTTCCTGCTCGCACTGGCTGCGATCCCCGGTGCGCTGCTGCCGCAGCGAGAACTCAACGAACAGAAGACACTTCAGTACATCTCCGACCACGGCTGGCTCGGCGAGTGGATGGACAAGATCCAGCTCTTCGACGTCTTCAAGAGCGCGTGGTTCACCGCCATCTACGTCCTGCTGTTCATCTCGCTGGTCGGCTGCCTCACCCCGCGCATCATCGAGCACGCCAAGAGTCTGCGCGCCAAACCCGTTGCCGCACCGCGCAATCTGTCGCGCATGCCGCGACACATCACCGAGACGGTCGACGGTGAGCCCGCCGAACTCGCCGAACGCATCTCGGGCAACCTGCGTGGCTGGCGACGTGAGATCACCGTGCGCGAACCGTCGAAGGCATACCCGGACGGCTGCGTCGAGGTATCGGCCGAAAAGGGCTACCTGCGCGAATTCGGCAACCTGGTCTTCCATTTCGCACTGCTGGCGCTGCTCGTGTCGATCGCGGTGGGCAAGGTGTACGGCTACGAGGGCACGCGCAGTCTCGTCGCCGACGGCGAGCAGGGACTGTGCAACACGTCGACGGCGGTCTACGACTCATTCCGTGCGGGCGCGCTGGTGGACGGCACCAACCTCTCACCGTTCTGTATCCGCGTCGACGACTTCTCCGCGACCTTCCTCCCCGACGGTCAGCCGTCGATGTACGACGCGAAGATCCGCTACACCACCGACCCGCGCACACCGTCGTCGCAATGGCAGGAGCGGTCGGTGCGTGTCAACGATCCGCTGCGCGTCGCGGGCGACCGCGTCTACGTGCTGGGCAACGGCTTCGCGCCGACCTTCACCGTGACCTTCCCGAACGGGGAGAAGCGCACGCAGACCGCGCTGTTCATCCCCGAGGTCATGCAGACCATGCTGTCGTCGGGCGCTGCCCGCTTCGACACCCCGGCGGGCCTGTACCCCGACGAGGACACCCGCCGCAAGAATCAGATCGCCCTCGAAGGACTCTTCGCGCCGACGGCGAGCTACGACGGCACGCTGCTCAGCTCCTCGTCGCCCGAGCCCAACGACCCCCAGGTCGCGACCCGGATCTACCGTGGCGACACCGGTCTCGACACCGGCCGAGCGCAGAACGCCTACTCGCTGGACACCGACATGATCCATCAGGGCAGGCTCAACCGTGAGGCGCAGGCGAACCTGAAGATCGGCGAGAGTGCGAGCCTTCCCGACGGCACCAAGGTGAGCTTCGACGGCTACAAGCGTTGGATCTCCGTGCAGGTCTCGCACGATCCGGCGCAGGTCTGGGTGTTGGTGTCGGCGATCGTGATGCTGGTCGGACTGGTGGTGTCGCTGATCGTCAAACGCCGCAGGATCTGGGCGCGTTTGGTGCCCGACTCGGACAACGGCGACCGACGACGTACGGTAGTAGAGATTGCCGGGCTGGCCCGCACCGACCAGGCCGGCTGGGGCGAGGGCTTCGACGAGCAGGCACGCGGCCTGCTCACCGACGACAACAGGCGAGCACGACGTCTGTAGTCGCGGACGCTTCGGAGCAGACCGCAGCAGCTTCTAGCAGACCGCAGCAGCTTCTAGCAGACCGCAGCAGTAGAGATAGGGCCAGCGATGGGTAACGGAACAGACCAGATCGACGAGACGATGGCGCGCTACTCCGACCTTCTGTTCGGTACCGCGATCACCATCTACGTCCTGGCGATGCTCATGTTCCTCGCCGCCCTTGCGGGAGCCCGCTCGCGAAAGCTCACCGCATCAAAGGAACTCGTCACAGCGGGCGGCGGTTCGACGACGCAGCGTGCCCCCGGCAAGATCGAGGGCCCGGCTCCGCGCACGCTGTCGGAGAAGATCGGCAACATGGCCTATCCGGTCGTGTTCGTGGGACTCATCGCACACATCGCGTCGATCGTCACCCGCGGAATCGCCACCGACCGCGCCCCCTGGGGCAACATGTACGAGTTCATCTCGCTGACCTGCGCCGCCTGCGTGGTCGCCGGGCTCGTCATCCTGCGTAAGCAGATCAACCGCCCACTGATCGCGTTCGTGCTGCTCCCGGTCACGCTGCTGATGTTCATCGCCGGTCGCTGGCTCTACACGCAGGCCGCGCCCGTGGTCCCGGCGCTCAAGTCGTACTGGTTGGCCATCCACGTCTCGATCATCTCGATCAGTTCCGGTGTGCTCCTCGTGTCCGGTGTCGCCAGCATCCTGTACCTGGTCAAGATGCGTTGGGGAGCGTCGTCGGAGACAGTCTCCGAGACCGGCGGCGGCGTCGTCGGCGCGCTGCGTCGACTTGTCGCTCACATCCCCACCGCCGAGGCGCTCGACCGTCTCGCCTACAAATGTGTGGTGTTCGGATTCCCGCTCTTCGGACTCGGAATCGTGTTCGGCGCCATCTGGGCAGAGTCGGCGTGGGGCCGCTTCTGGGGCTGGGACCCCAAGGAAACCGTCTCGTTCATCGCCTGGATCATCTACGCCGCATACCTGCACGCCCGTGCGACTGCCGGCTGGCGCAACAGCACCGCGGCATGGATCAACGTCGCCGGATTCGTCGCGCTGCTGTTCAACCTATTCATCATCAACCTGGTGGTCTCCGGCCTGCACTCCTACGCCGGGCTGTGACACGAGCCCGCCTACGCGGGACCGTGAAATGGAGTCCGCCTACGCGGGACCGTGACCGTGGGGAGTTCGTGCGCCGCGCTCCGACGCCGCCTGTGCGCGAAGCATCTTGAGTAGATCGATCATCACGTCGATAGTGTCGGGACACAGGCTGCCCAAGTCGACCCCGGACAGGTGCGTCTCCGTGGTTGCGAGCATCTCGACGTAGTCGCGCTGCCGTTGCACGCGGTCGAGGTCTTCGGAGGGATTCGAGAGGAAATACGTGACGCTGACCTCGAAGGCACTCGCGATCGCCTCGACGGTCTTGAACGACGGCGTGCGCGCCTTGCCCGTGCGCAACTGCGAGATATAGGCGTCGCTCAACGAGTGGCCGTGCTGGTTCGCCTTCTCAGCGATCCGTTTGCCTGTGTACCGTCGGCCGTCTTCATCGCGAGAATGCTCGAAGAGTTCGGCCAGTTTGGCGGCGAAACTGTCGTCGCCGTCGGGAACCGTGCCCGGGCGAGTAGTCATGTTTCAGAACTCGCTCGACGTGTCGATTGTGATGCCGGCGATCTCGATATCGGTGTCCCCCTGGCGCGGTGTCAGCTACGGAATCGTAATCGTACCCACACACTGCGGAGCGACGTCGGGCATCCTCGATGCACGATTCGTCACAGTTCGTCGTTGGGTTTCCGTGTGCGCCGATCGAGATCGCGAAGGAAATCCGCGTCGTCGTCAGGACCGACCGGGCCGTGGGTGCGAGACCCAGGCCGCCTCACCGTCGAGTCATGGCGTTCCGCCAGTGCGGGCCCGAATGCACGCCACAACAGAAAACCGATCGCGGCCAAGCCGACGATGGCCAATAGAAATGTCATGGCAACCTCCCATCTATCAGGGTACGCGTCCCGATGTGGAAGACCGGTGAGCCCTTACCGGCGAGTACGACTATCCGACGCGACGGTTCAGGAGGGCCACGACGTCCTCCTCGCGGAAACGACGATGGCCGCCCGGGGTACGGATCGATCCGAGGATGCCTGAGCTGGCCCACCGCGCGACGGTCTTGGGGTTCACATTGAACATCGCGGCAACCTGGCCGGGGGTCAGGGTGTGCTGGCTCGCGAGGCCGGGGGTGATGACGGTGGCGATACCAGGGTTGAGTGCGGTCATTGTTCTCCCCTTTGGGTTTCTCTTCCGAGACGCGCGGTGATTGCGCGCTGACACATGAATACACGCAAAACGCCCAGGTACTCGAACCGTCATTACGAGGTAAAGAGAGTCAAAAGGTGCCCGTGACCTGCAAACACCGATTATGCACCCAAGTATCCTGAACATGTGACCGACAAGCAGGACCCCACTCGAGCGGGTACGCACAAACCAGACAACACAGACATCGCAGGTCAGAGCCATGTGGGCATGGGAACGCTGCTCTTCTCGATCCTCCTCTACACCGTGGCGCGACTGCTGTTGGTTGTGGTTGTGGCCGCGATCATCGTGGGAATCGGTGCGCTCGCGGGCGTCACCGTGCCGCTGTTGGTAGCTGCGGTGTTCGGTGTTCTCATCGCACTTCCGTTGGGAATGGTGTTGTTCAAGAAGCTGCGCGTGCGCGTCAATACCCAGATTGCGGCGGTCGACGCCGAGCGCCGTCGTAAACACGACGACCTCCAGACGCGCTTGCGTGGCGCAGATGGCAAACGAACCCCGAACACCAGCGCCGACAGCGAATGAACGCCGACAACCGATGAGCGACACCCTCGACCCGGCACGAACCGTCGACCACCGCACCGATCGACACTGGGCCGACAACGCCGTGCGACTCATCGAGGCCGACGCTCGGCGCAGCGCCGATACACATCTGCTGCGCTGCGAACTTCCGGGATGGTCGCGCTGGATCGACGATGGAAGCAACGGTGCCCCGGGCACCGAGGTCGGCGTCGACCTCTATCTGAAGGACGAGAGCACCCATCCCACGGGCTCGCTGAAGCATCGACTGGCCCGCTCGCTGTTCCTCTATGCGATCTGCAACGGATGGATCACCGAGGGCACGACGGTGATCGAGGCGTCGTCGGGATCGACGGCGGTCAGCGAGGCGTACTTCGCGCATCTGATCGGTGTGCCGTTCATCGCTGTGATGACGTCGGGGACATCGCCCGCCAAGACCGCACTGATCGAACGTGAGGGTGGTCGCTGCCACTTCGTCGAACGTGCGTCGGATGTGTACGACGAGGCGCTGCGGCTCGAGAGCGAACTCGGCGGACATTTCATCGACCAGTTCACGATGGCCGAACGCGCAACCGACTGGCGTGGGAACAACAACATCGCGGAGTCGATCTTCGCGCAGATGGCCACCGAGGATCATCCGGTGCCGACGTGGATCGTGGTGGGCGCGGGGACGGGCGGAACGTCGGCGACGCTCGGCCGCTACCTGCGCTACCGCAGACATCCGACGTGGCTGGCGGTCGTCGACCCGGAGAACTCGGTGTTCCTACCCGCCTATGAGACCGGCGACGGATCGCTGCGCTCGGAGACCGGGTCGCGGATCGAGGGGATCGGGCGGCCCCGCGTCGAGCCGTCGTTCGTGTCGCAGGTCATCGACCGCATGATCGGTGTCCCCGATGCCGCGTCGATCGCGGCTGCACGTCACCTGTCGGATCGCCTCGGGCGTCGTGTTGGCGCATCGACCGGAACCAACATGTGGGGTGTCGCGCAGGTCATCTCGGAGATGGTCGCGCAGCGGCGGGCAGGCAGCGTCGTCTCGCTACTGTGCGACTCCGGAGATCGTTACGCCACAACCTATTTCGACGACGACTGGGTCGCGGCGCAGGGCTTCGACCTCGCACCGCCGACCGCAGTCCTCGACGAGTTCTACCGGACCGCAGTGTGGACCGGCTGATCAACCTCGCCCGCAGGATCGGCGGGGTCGACAACTGTCGTGGTCACGTCGTAGAGGTCGAGGGCTCGTAGCGCTTCATCCTTCAACATCGCGCGTGTCGGCATGTGATAACCCGCGTGATCTCCGTCGGTGAGATGTACGACAGGTATCGAGATCCCGAGGCGCGACATCGCTCGATGACCACTCAGGCGGGTGAATTGCCGATAGTCATTGGGAGCGAGGACAAGCCGAACCTCTGCGCCGGCGCGCTGTATCCGGGCCAGCATTGTCTCAGGCATCTGGAAGACGCGGAGACGAGCCAGTGCTGCACGCAACCGTGTGGACCGGACCTTGCCCGAGAAGTCCGTCAGGTCCCGTATTCCTCGGTAAAGTACGCGGTGTCGCTGGAATTCGAGGCGCGCCGAGGCCGAATCGGCCCCGCGCATGAAGGGTAACGACCAGTCAGGCCAGACATCCCAACGATTGACGTTGGCGACGATGGCGACTACCCGGGATCGCCCCGACTGCCGACGTGCCGTCTCGATCGCAGCGTGCGCCGACATCCAGTTTCCTGCACAGATGCCCAGGTGTGCGACGACGGTGATGCGTGAGAGGTTGAGTTCGTCCAGGATGCGGTTCCCGTCGTTGACATAGGTTCGCGTGAAGAGCTTGACGAAGGTGTCGTCAGTCGACGTCATGCCGGACTCGCCGACGCCGCGCCTGTCGAAACGTACGGTTCTGCCACCGCGTGCCGCCACCTCGTTCGCAAGTTCGACATACAACCTTGCTGGGCCGCTGCGAATGTCGTGCCCTATCGGATGAGTGACGAGTAAGCGATCGGCGATTCGATGTGTACCGGCAACCGCGGTGTCCCATACGGTGATTCCGTCATCGGTCACCATTACTCGGGTCTCGATCGCGCGGCCGTCGGGTGTCGACGCTACGACGGCCGAACTCACCGGCATTGGTGAGACGAACGTTGTCGCCGCGGGCATCTGCTGTGACAACCACTGCGCGATGCGCTCGAGTTCAGGCGGGAAATCGATGAGAAGGGCTTCAGTGGCCTGGATGAAGGGGGCTTGATCGGTCAGTGCCGAGACGGTACCTCCCGCAGCAGAGACGCTCTGCGCCAGCGACGATTCAAGATCATCACCTGACAGCAGCGCGAGAACGCGATCGCGGCGCGACCCGACGACGGCGACCGGATCCAGTGTCTTACGCGAAAAGGCACGTGCCGCTTCCCGATGGAGCGTGAGCCCGGCCAACTGCACGAGTTCGTCGGAACCAGCGGCGGGTGCATCCTCGCTCTCCGAGAGTGTCGCATAGAGCATCTGCTGTGTACGAACAAAGTGACGTCCGCGCTGAATCGGGTCCCAGAGCACGAGGCAATCCGCGCTGTCACGCACAGATTCATTCGATGCCGCAACGAGCGCACCGCTGCGATGGGCGATCACGGCGATCGGACCTACTTCGAGATCGACGAGGTGATCGAACGCCGCGGTGACGCTGCGATCCCAGCGCTCGACCGCCGACGGATCTGCCTGCGACCCTGCGGATTCGCCCGTCCCGGCGTAATCGATGCGTAGAACGAGCAGACGCTGCGCAGCCAGGAGTTCAGCGAGTCGTTTGAATCCTCGCCACGTGTGGTTGAGTTCTTTGCCGAGGGGTGGGCACACCAGTACCGCACCGCGAACCAGTCCGTCTTCAGGATGCGTGTACACCCCGAAGAGTGGGACGCCGCCCATCGCAAGATACGTTGGCTTGTTGACGATCCTCATGACCTAGAGCGCAAGCGCAGAGCGGACGTGGTCAGGCCATTGTGAACTGTCGATTCCGTGAATCGCGAACAGTGCCAGAGTGGTTCGATCCATGCCGATCCCCACGCATGCGCTGTGGGCGGGTTGACCGTCCGCGGTGGAGATGCCGAACCCGGTACCGAAATGGTCCTGGTGGTTGTTGCACGACAACAGCGCTGTGCCGTCGTCGAGATCGCCGTAGAGACGCACGACGAGTTCGGTCTTCAGGTTTTCCTCGAGTTGATTGGCAGCTAAGAACTTGCCGGTCCGCCCGAAGAACGGGTCGTTGGCGGGCACGTCGTCGGCGAGCAAGCCGAGTCGACCGAAGATCTCGTGGGCCACCCGCGTCCAGGTTGCGCGGTGTTCCTTCGCGCCCTCCGGATCGCCGACGTACACGAACTCCTGCATACGGAAGGCCTGCATGCGCAGCGGGTCGTCGGATGGCTCGTGGCGGAAGCAGTATCCGTGCACGTTGTAGCGAGATCCGCCTTCTGGCAACGTATTTGGCAGCGTCGAGTACAGCGGGTGGCACGCGGCCGAGACGAGCATGGTGCCCGCGGACGAGAGGTGACCGTCCCAGGGCAGTCCTGCCTCTCGGTCGAGAAGCAGCGAACGGTGTTCTGCCGAGCCGCCGGTGAACGTGGAGATCGCTCCGGTCAGCTGCGGGAACGACGCGATGTAGTCGGTCTTCTCGTATGCCTCGCGCGGAAAGATCGGCGGGAACCGAAAGCGCGTGATGTTCTCTTCGCCGTGGGTGTCGACGCCTGCCTGCCACATGAGGCGGTCGACACCGTCGAAGGCAGCCTCGTACTCGGCACCACGGCCGTACAGTCCATCGAGTCCGGATGGGATGAGATGTCCCGCAGCGATGAGTTGATCACGAAATTGCCGATGCGCGACCGGGAGGTCGACGACGAGTTGGTCAGTCATGTGAATTACCCCCGTAGCGCAAGGACCAGCTGCGAATTGTTCGCCCGGATCCGATCGTTGGAAACCATGAGTGCTGGTCCGTATGAGTCTCGAAGCAAACGCCCCATCGAGGCGCGGTGATTCTCGCGGTAACCGTTGATGCCGCAGATCGTCAGCGCGGCCGCGACGATTTCGACAACGGCCGTTGACGCGGTCAGTTTGAGATTGTTCATTGCGACAGAGAATCCGATGGTCGGCTCGAGATGTCCCGCCGCGAGAAATTCTTCATAGTGTGAGATGCCGTGGGAAACCGAGCTCTCGAATCGCTGGTGCAGTTCAAGTAGGTCGGCGAACCGAGCTGCCTGCGGCGGCGTCGAGCCTGGCGTCTTGCGCGCGGCGGCACGAACTTCGGTACGTGCCTTGGCAACTGCGGCGTCGGCAATGCCGAGCCACGCTGACGCCCACAACGTGTGCGACGAGGGCTGCATGGTGTGCGCGGAGATGATCGAGTAGTCGACGGGAATCACGTGATCGACGCTGGTGTCGGCCACGAGCATGAACCCTGGGCTGCAGGTGCCCCGGAAGCCGAGAGTGTCCCACTCCGACGTCTTGGTGAGCTCCGTCTCGGCCCGCGGACACACGACAAGGACCTGGTCTCCGGGCGGACTGTCGCTATTTCTTCGCGCCGTGGTGCAGATGTAGTCGGCATACTCGCCGTAGGAAATGACTGGTGCTTTCTTTTCGAGATGGACGCGATCGCCATCTGTCTGCACCGCGCAGGTCGACGACCGCACGTCACCACCCGTGGTGATCTCGGTGGTCGCAGAGGCGAGAAGCGCCTCGGCGCGCGCCACTTCGCGGGCCAGGTCGGCCGCCGCCGGCGTTGCGGCATGAAAGCGAAGTGTCAGTGCCTGAGAATGGTGCATGGCAAAGATCATCGCCGCGGAGCTGCACGCAGCCCCGAGTTCCCTTGTGACTCTTGCAAGTTCGCTGATCGAGCTTCCACGTCCGCCGAACTCGGCGGGTAGGGAAGCCGACAAGAGTCTGCTCTGACGCAACGCGTCGACGGCCTCGTGCGGAAAGCGTCCTTTGCGATCGACGTCGTCGGCAGCAGCGGCGGCAACCTCAACGACTGCCGAAGCGTCCAACGCAGAACCCAATTCTCCTGTGGTCAACACATTCCTCCCCCAAAATGCGGAAAACAGAGCGGGATTCACGGACTGATAAATCCCCCAAATGTATGGACCGTCTTTCCCCCTGTGGTCCATTTTCCAATGCGCCTGTAGTATACGAGTACGATGTGACATCTGCAACGTGGGGTTTTGCAGACTAATCATCGGCGGGGAATCATGTACGACCAGGGAGGGAACCATGAACATCGACAAAAGCGACATTCGAGGCGTACTGGACAAGTACGGGAAGCTGACAGTAGCAGCAGGAGAGGTGTCAGACGATACCGATCTGTTTACGGTTGGTTTGACGTCACACGCGACAGTCAACGTCATGTTGGGCCTCGAAGATCTGTACGACGTCGAGTTCCCCGAGGAGATTCTCAAGAAGTCGACCTTCTCCAGCGTCAACAGCCTCGCCTCGGCACTTAGCACTCTCGTCGCCGCCGGGGTATGAGCTTCGTCGTCGGCTGCGACCTGGTCGACGTGGCCGAGATCGTCGCATCGA
Source organism: Gordonia sputi NBRC 100414 (assembly GCF_000248055.1). Classification (GTDB taxonomy): domain Bacteria; phylum Actinomycetota; class Actinomycetes; order Mycobacteriales; family Mycobacteriaceae; genus Gordonia; species Gordonia sputi. Next base: position 14,377 of record NZ_BAFC01000123.1, read on the forward strand.
TCGACACTTTCGGTGATCGCTACCTCCGCCGCGTCTTCACCGACGCCGAACTCGTTCGCTGCGAAGGGCCAACGCGCGCACAGCGTCTCGCGGCGCGCTTCGCGGCGAAGGAGTCGGTCATCAAGACACTGATCGACTCCGACGCCGCGACGCCACTGCGCGAGATCGAGGTCGTCATGAACGGTCCAGTACCCGGCATCCGGCTATCGGGCAGCATGGCAGCTCTCGCCGAGCGTAAGAACTGGCGCGAGCCGTCACTGTCGCTGTCGCACACGTCGACGCATGCCATGGCGACGGTGATCGCTCACATCGGGGTGTGACGCACCGCACGTTGCGTCGCCTACCATCGTTCGTGTGGCGCAATGCGTGGTGCAAGCCGATGACCTGGTCAGGGAATATCGCCTCGGCGACGAGCGGGTTCGCGCGCTCGACGGGGTGAACCTCACGCTCGACGGTGGGCAGTTCGTGTCCATCGTCGGGCCGTCAGGGGCGGGCAAGAGCACACTGCTGCACATCATCGGAGCCCTCGACACCCCGACGTCGGGATCGATCGAGGTCGACGGCGTCGATCTCGCGACGCTCGACGACAACGCGGCGTCGGCTTTCCGTCGGCATCGCGTCGGGTTCGTGTTCCAGTTCTTCAACCTCGTTCCGACGATGTCGGCGTGGGAAAACGTTGCGCTACCAAGGCTTCTCGACAGTAAGTCGCTGCGACGCGCCAAGCCACGTGCTGTCGAACTCCTCGACCGCGTCGGACTCGGCAACCGTATCGATCACCGACCGTCGGAGTTGTCAGGCGGACAGATGCAGCGGGTCGCGATCGCGCGCTCGCTGATAATGGAGCCGTCGATCCTTCTCGCCGACGAGCCGACCGGCAACCTCGACTCGCACACCGGGGACGCTGTCCTCGAGCTGCTGTCGGAGGTTGCACACGATGCGCCGAATCGCCTGGTGATCATGGTGACTCACGATCCGCACGCTGCCGACGTCGCCGACCGCACGATCGTCGTGCGGGACGGCAGGGTCGCCGCCGCGGACGCGCGAGGGTGACGACTCCGATGGTGACAAAGCTGTTCGCCGCGCTCACCCGGGTGCGGGTGTTGAACCTGCGCGAGCTGCGCGATCACCGACTGCGCGTGGTCACCTCACTCATCGTGGTCGCAGTCTCGTCGGCGCTGCTGATAGCGGTGTTGGGCACGTACGGGTCGCTGAGCGAATCGATTCGCGACTTCGACGCCGCGATCAACGGCACGGCCCAGCTCGAGGTCGCGTCGATCGCGGACTCGGGAATCGACGAGTCGGTCGCGGGTGACATCCGTGCGCAGGTCCCCGACGCCAAGTCGGTGGTTCCTGTCATCCGTGGTACCGCGGTGGTCGGTGACAGACGAATTGCTCTGGTGGGATCGGACTTTCGGGCGCGCGCTCTTGCCGGCGGTGTTCAGGAGGCCGCTGCCACCGGGCTGATTCCTGGCGACCTCGACGATGGCGTCATCGTCGGTTCGGGTACGGGTTTGTCTCTGGGTCAACGACTTTCGGTCAACGGAGTCGACGTTCGGGTGGTGCGGGTCGTCGACGCTGCGGGACTCAACAACGGCGACTGCATGTTCGCCTATCTCGGCCTGGCCCAGCGGCTCACCGGGCTGAGCGGCAAGGTGTCGTCGATTCTCGTCGTCGCAGCGCCGGGCGTCGACGTCGGCGCGCTCGGCGACGAGGTGCGTCGCGTTGTCGATGGGCGTGCGGTGGTGGTGGATCCGGGGTTCCGTGCGAAGCAGGCTGAGGTCGCGGGGTCGGTGACCCGTGATTCGACGCTGCTCGTGTCTCTGATCTCCCTGGTGATCGCGGCGTTCCTCGTGTTCAACACGATGAATATGGCTGTGGCGTCGCGCAGGGCGTCGTTGGCGATGGTCCGCGCGCTGGGCGCCAAGCGATCTCACCTGGTCTCTGACCTACTCACCGAGTCGGCGGTCTTCGGGTTTGTCGGAGGCCTGATCGGTGTACCGATCGGGATTCTCGCCGGTCGGTGGGCCATCTCGCGTGTGCCGACGACCAAGCGCGATTCGGTCTCGATCGTCGTCGACTATCACCTGCCGTCCTATGCGCCGGTCGTCGCGGTCGCCGCGTGTGTGCTGGCGTGTGTTGCCGCGACCTCTCTTGCTGCGCGATCGGTGTTCGCGGTGTCGCCGGTCGAGGCGATGGTGTCTGGTCAGGTCGCCGACACCGGACCACAGCGCGGACCGCTGACTGTGCTGGCAGCGGTTGCCGGTGTGGCTCTGCTCGTCGGGTCGTGGTTCATCGCCGTCGACGTTCCGGGCCGCCCCGCCATTGTCGCCGGTGCGGTGTATGCCGTTGGCGCGCTGCTTATCTGCTTCGCACTTACCCGCCCGCTTGTGCGGTTCGTCGTGTCGGTCGCCCGACGATTCGGCGGTCCGGGGCAAGTTGCCGCGGTCAACACCGAACGTGCGCCGCGACGAGCCTGGGCGACGCTGATGACCGTTGCGGTCGCGATCGCAGTGGGAATGGGCACGTCGGGTGCGCTCGACAATCTCGTTGCGTCAATTTCGCATTCGCTCGACGGGCTCGGTGACCCCGACTTCTACATCTCCTCGACGACGCGTGACGAAATCCCCTCGGGCGCAGCGTTACCCGGTGCTATTGCCGACGAGGTACGGGCGGTACCGGGAGTCTCGCGGGTGGTCGGGGCGCAGTGGGCGAACGTCAACGTCGGCGAAGCCAGGATCCTCGTCCAGGGACTTGAACCGGGATCGACGGCACCGTTCACGAAAAAGACGACGCCGCAGGCGCTTTCCGATGTGCTCGACGGTCGGGGCATCATCTTGTCGAGCGTGCTCGCCCGGTCTCTCGACGCCGACATCGGTTCGACGCTGCGCTTGGCGACGCCGACCGGATATCACGCCCTCGTCGTCCGCGACATCGTCGACTATGTCTCCATCGATTCCGGTGCCGCCGCAATGTCGAATTCGCTTCTCGCGCAGTGGTTCAATCGAACCGGCGACACATATCTACAGATCGACGTCGAGCCGAGTGCCGACCGCGCTGCCGTGCAGAAGCAGTTGCAGCACATCGTCGACGTACATCCCTTGCCGCGGTCAGGAACTGCGTACGTCTATACGGGCGCACAGGCGTTGGCAGCCACCCAGGAGCAGGCACAGCAGGCGGGTGCCTTCACGGTCGCGATCCAGTGGATCGTGTCGGTGGCCGCGGCGATCGCGCTGCTCAACACGCTGTTGCTGTCGGTGCTCGAACGTCGTCGTGAACTCGGTGTGCTGCGTGCGATGGGAGCGTCGCGTCGATTCATCTCCCGCATGGTGGTTGCCGAGGCCGGCGCGATAGCGGTGGTCGGCACGGTCACCGGACTCGTGATGGGTACGGGCCTGCACTTCTTGGCCGACAAGATCCTGTCAGCGACGACGTCGCTGGAGATTGCGTTCTCACCGCGACCGTCGACGCTGCTGTTTGTCGCCGTGTCGATTGTGTTGTGCCTGGTGGGGGCGTTTGTTCCAGCGGCCCGCGCCGCCCGGATGAACATCACCGAGGCGATCGCCGAGGAGTAGCGTCGGATTTGGTTGTCAATATTTGTTGACATCCGCGTGGTGTCAACATAACCTGACATCATGCACGACGAACCAACGACGCCAGAGCAAGATCTGGCCGGAGCCGCCGCGAGCGACGACCCGGCCATCGGCCTCGCCGCTGTCCGCGCATTGCGGACCCTGGCTGACCGGCTCGAGGAAGTACAGGTTGCGAACGCTCGATCCAAGGGCTGGAGCTGGCAGGCGATTGCAGAGATTCTGCAGATCAGCCGCCAGGCCGTGCACCAGAAGCATTCACAACGTGAGGCCTGAGAGGGCCGAAAGGAGAACCATCATGTTTGGTCGATTCAGTCGAGACGACAAGATGATGCTGGCATTTGCCACGCAAGAAGCCGCCGACCTGGGACATCACCAGCTCGGCAACGACCACCTCATCCTTGGCATGCTGTGCAACGCGCGTTCGCCGTTGTTCGGGCTGCTCGGTGAGCAGGGTCTGAAGCTCGACGCGGCGCGTGACGTCGTGCGGGCATACCACGAAGAGAACGACGCCGACGAGGAGAAGGCCGCCGAGCAGAGCGCGGCCGACCGCTACGAGGAGGATCGCGAGGCTCTCAAGAGCATCGGTATCGACCTCGACAAGGTGCGCGCCGCCGTGCGTGATCGCTTCGGCGACGACCTCTCCGAAGGCTGGGCCGAACGCCCCGAGCGTGGCCGCGGTCCGCGTGGTCGCGATTGCGGTCCTCGAGGCGGGGGTCCCCGTGGTCGAGGCCGTGGACACGGTCACGGTCACGGTCACGGCAGGGGCCGCGGTCGGGGCTTCGGCCCTGGCTTCGACCCGCGCGAGGGCTTTGATCCGCGTCGCGGAGGGCCCGGGGGCTTCCCTGGTGGTCCGTTCCCGGGTGGTCCGTTTGGCGGTGGCCCCTTCGGGCCCGAGGGTTCGTTCGGTGCCGAGTTCGGTCCCGGGCAGTTCGACGGCGAGCCCGACGGTCGGGGCCCCTGGGAGCCCGGTCGCGGACGGCGCGGCCCCCGCGGTCGCGGTGGCCGGCCACGCTTCGCGGCGGAGACGCGCGACGCCTTCCGGGCCGCGGTCGAGATCGCGCGTGAGCGCAACGACCAGCTCCGCGCCGAGTATCTACTCCTGGGCATCCTAAAGTGCAACGACCCGGCGTCGCGCGCCGTCGTCGAATCTGCCACGAGCGCAGAGGATCTCAAGGCCGCCGTGCTGGCGAGCCTGCCGGAGGTCGACGCGGAGGTCTGATCTCGCAGGTCTGATCTCTCGGGCCGCAGCGAGCGCAGAAAGTTACACCTCAGGGGTGGTTCGCCTGTACCGGTACAGGTGGACCACCCCTGACTCGTAGGTTTCTGCGCAGCCCGCGACCCTGTGGAGAGATTTTCCGCGCGTGCCCGAATCGGGTGCACACTGTGTTGCCATGGACGACTTCGGTGTGCATCCGGTGGCATCGCTGCTCCGTGACGGAATGTCGCCGAGAGATGTTCGACGCGCCGTCGAGGAGGGCCAACTACAGCGAGTACGCCACGGCTGGATGGCCGCCGATGGTGCAGACCCGCTGGTCGTCGAGGCAGTCCGCGCGGGCGGCTGCCTCACGTGCGTGGCGGCGCTCAAGCTGCACGGGTTCTGGATTCCGCCGCGCGTCAAGGCATTACACGTACGAGGGACCGCCTCGGCGCATCGTCGACATCCTCGACGATTCTGCCGCCAGTACGGCGGACACACCAGGGTCGACGCCGCCGTCGACGATCCGGTGACCGCCCTGCGCCACGCCCTGCGATGCCTCACCGGCGAGCAGACGATCGTCGTCACCGACTCGATGCTGCACCGCCGATACCGTTACGACGCAGGCGAACTCGCACGCAAACCCGGCGGCGACGAGGGTGATGAGGAGTCCGACCTCGTCGTGCCCACCGTCGAGCAGATCCACTCGGCGTTCGACGGTGCGCCGAAGTCGGTGAGACGACTGCTCGACGAGTGCGACCCCAAGGCCGCGTCGGGCATCGAGTCGATCACGCGGGTTCGTATCCGCCGCAAGGGTGTACGCCTCACGACGCAGGCGCACATTCCGGGCGTCGGGCATGTCGACATGCTGATTGGCGACAGGCTCGTCGTCGAGGTCGACGGTTATGCGTTCCACTCCGAGAAGGAGAACTTCCAAGAGGACCGTCGTCGAAACCAGGTGCAGGCCGCGGGCAACTACGTGTATATGCCGTTCACCTACGACGATGTCATCGACCGGTGGCCCCACGTCGAGGCGACGATCATGGGCGCCGTCCACAACGGGGTGCACCTCAATCCCCGACGGCGCTCGACAACGATCCTCACGTCCGATGAGTTCTTCGAACAGATCAGCTCGCGCAGATAGTTACCACTCTGGGGTGCCTCGCCTGTACCGGTACATGCGCGCCGTCCGCGGGCTGTAGTTTTCTGCGCCCCGGTCGGGCCCGGGCCGTTAGCTGACCCGCCCGCCCGCTACCCGACCGCCAACCCGACGGCCGTGAGCACGGCCCACGCGAGCATGGCCATGCCGGTGGCGCCGAGCGAGGGAATGAGCCCCGGGCCGACAGCTCCCGCGCGGACCGCCTGGTAAGCCTTCCACAGGAGGGGAGCGGCGAGCAGCCCGAGCAGTGCCCACGGGGTGGCTGCCACGAGCACCACGCTCATCACGAGCGGAATCAGCAGCAGCACTCCGTAGAAGCGTCGGGTTGCCGCGTCGCCCATGCGCACGGCCAGGGTGTTCTTGCCGGACTCGCGGTCGGTGGGGATGTCGCGCAAGTTGTTGACCACGAGCACCGCCGTCGAGAGCGAGCCGACTCCGACCGCGCACGCCAGTCCTACCCAGTCGACGGTCCCGACGGTGACGTATTCGGTGCCCAGCACCGCGACGAGGCCGAAGAAGACGAAGACCGCGACCTCGCCGAGTCCGATGTAGCCGTATGGCTTCGACCCTCCGGTGTAGAACCACGCACCCGCGATGCAGATCGCTCCGATGATCACGAGCCACCAGGCCGTCGTCGCGGCGAGCACCAGACCGCACACCGCCCCGATCCCGAAGCAGAGGAATGCCGCGCGCTTGACCGACTCCGGTGATGCGGCTCCCGAGCCGACGAGCCGCATCGGGCCGACGCGCTCATCGTCGGTGCCGCGGATGCCGTCGGAGTAGTCGTTGGAGAAGTTCACGCCGATGATGAAGGCAATCGCGACGACCGCGGCCAGCGCCGCCTTCCACCAGTTCACGCCGCCGATGTGAAGGCCTGCGCCGACACCGGCGACGACGGGTGCGATCGCGTTGGGGAGTGTGCGGGGTCGCGCCCCGGCGATCCACTGCTTTGGGGTTGCCACCCTAGAACCCTAGCTACTGGCTCGACAGTCCGAACGCGGTGAGTACGGCCTTCGTCGCATCGGCAGAGGGGAAGGCGCCGTGGACGTCGATCACCTGGATGCCCTCGGCGTCCATGGCGGCGGCGTATCCGGCGCTCGGATCCGACGATGCGCCGTCGACGCTCTGCTTGATCACGGCGATCTTGGCATTCGGATACTTCTTGGTGAGTTGGTCGATCAGCGGCTGGACCTGTGCCGCGAGCGGTGTGCTCTGATCGGGAGTGGCCGTGTAGTTGAGCAGGATGAGATCGGGTGTGACCTCAGGGCGGATCAGCTTGGCGAGGTTCTGCTGCGCATACGAGGGGCCCTTGCCCGCGGTGCTTCCGTTCCAGTATCCGATCGGACCGTTGGCGCCCTCGCCGAGTCCCGTCATAGGTCCGTACACCTCGGTGGAGGTGTTCCAGTACTTGGTGGCGACCGGACGGTCGAGCGCCTTGCTGATCGCCGAGCCCAGCGTCGGCGCCCAGCCCTGCTGATCGGCACCCGTGGCATCGCCCAGCAGCACAATGGTTTTGGGCGTCTTTGGCGCGGCCTTGGCGCTGTCCATGAACGCGACTGTGGCCGGGGTCGCAGTCGGTGCGGCACTCGATGGCGCAGCGTTCGACGGCGTACCGCTCGACGCGGTTGAACTGACGCCGCTTGTGCGGTTCCCCGATACCACCAGTCCGACGACCAGCACGACAACGCAGACGATCATGACCACCCAGGCCCAGATCGGTGCGGAAGCCCAGATTCGCTTCAGCAGACTTCCCATGCGGTTTACCACTCCATCTTCTTTACCCACGCCCCGAAGGGTCACAATAGCGGCACCTCGGTCAACAGTCGCTCCGGACGTGCAAACCGCGCATTCGCGCCCCGATCCACTCGCCGAGGATGGGGCCCGGATCGAAGGAGTGTCCGAGTCCCTCGCGCCGATCGCGCTCGACCCTATCTCCGACGCTGCAGGCGCGCGTAACTGCGGCTTCGGTCACCTGCACAGGATTGATCTCGTCGGCGCTTCCGTAGATCGCGAGAATGGGCACGTCCGTTCTCGCGGACGGTAACGCGAAGCGCTGCAGGGTGTTTCGAAGCTGCTCAGTAGCGTCCGACGAGTCCTGTGTGGCCGTCGAGCCCAACGCCTGAGGGTCGGGGCTGTGTGACTGCGCGGCCAGGGCGCTGCGACCGGTGGCGCAAGACAACCTGGAGTCGACGTCGTTGGTCGAGAGTCCTGGCAGATAGGTACCGGGATCGATGCGTGAGTCCGTCCGCGACGCCCCGACGACGATCAGCGGATAGAGGAAACGCTGGGCTGTATTGAGTGTGCCGTGGGCTGCGGCGTCGGCGTAACCGGTCATGTCCAGAACCGGCGACATTGCGACAGCTCCTACGAGCTCTCCTGTCTGCGTTGAGTTTTCGTACTCTGAGTGCTCGTATTCGCCGTACTGCTCGGCTGTTGCCCACGCCGCTGCGCCTCCCTGTGACGGGCCGACGACGACCCACTTCGCGCCGATCGTCGGCTCGACCGAACGTGCAGCGTGCACACTGTCGATGACGTTGTACGCGGCGGTGCGCGGCTCGAGGTAGGGGTGCGCCGGGGCGTCGACGCGTGTGCTCAGCCCCTGGTAATCGGTGGTCACCACGGCGTATCCGGCGCGGATGAACGAGCCGATCAGTGATACCTCGCCGAACATGTCCGGGTGATCCGACGGCCCGCAGTCGCGCGCGAGCCCCGTCGTGCCATGCGCGAAAGCGATCAGCGGCCACCCGCCCGCGGGCCACGAGCCACCCGGGACGAACACCGCTCCGGTGACAGCGGTCTGCGAGTTGTCGACTCCCGAGGTCGAGGTGTAGTTCAGTCGGGTGACACGGGTGTGCGGCGGCAGCACCGCCGTCCACGAGTCGAGGCCGGGCGACGTCGCGAGCACATCACCGCGTGCCTGTGTGGTCTTCGTCACTGGCGCGGGCGATGCGTCGTTTCCGCAGGCCGTAGCCACGCACAGCGTGACCACGCACGCGTACGCGACGACCAACGCTTTTCTCACACGGAGAATCTAGCGGGTCGCGCGAACACGGTGCCGTCTGCTTGCGCGGGGGTGCCCCGTCCATGATTCTGTTCCGCGTGGGAGTGCAGATCGGCATGCGTGACGACGCGACAGCAACGCGGCGTCGTCATGGCTCCCCGCCCATACCGTTGCGGGACCCCAATGTGGTGACCGTTCCGCGCGACGGCGAGGTCTACGCCTATCTCGGACCGCAGATGAGATGGGTCCAGCTCTTCCTGATTGCGGCGTTCGTCCTCGCGGGTGCGTCGCTATTCGTCTTCGCAACGGCGCATCCGTTGCTCTGGCCCGCGCTGATCGTCCTCGCGCTCAACGCGGCGAGTGTGGTCTTCGCGGCGTGTACAGGCATGGCACGACGCCGCGTGCAGTGGCGTTCGCATCAGACACTCGCTGCGAACTGGGAGCCGGCCGACGCCCGATACCCGCGTGTCGACGTTTTTCTGCCCACGTGCGGCGAAAGCCTCGCCATCCTGCGCAACACCTACGAGAACGTCTCGCACCTGTCGTGGGGGAGCCGGATCAAGTTCTACGTCCTCGACGACGCGGCGCGGCCAGGCGTCGAATTCCTCGCCGAAGAATACGGTTTCACCTACATCGTCCGGCCCAACCGCGGTGAGCTCCGTAAGGCGGGAAACCTCAGGCACGCGTTCGGGATCAGTTCCGGGCATCTCATCGTGATCTTCGACGCCGACTTCTGTCCGCGCCCCGACTTTCTCTGGCATCTCGTGCCCTACCTCGACGATCCGCGAGTGGGCGTGGTGCAGGATCCGCAGACCTTCGCCACCACCGAATCGATGAACTGGATTCAGCGGACGGCGGGGGCGACACAGGAATTCTTCTACCGTTGGGTGCTGCCCTCACGCGACGGCTTCGATGCCGCGACCTGTGTCGGCACCTCTGCGGTGTACCGGCGGTCGGCGCTCGAGGCCGTTGGCGGGTTCGCGCCGATCGACCACAGCGAGGACCTGCATACGGGACGGCATCTGCAGCAGGCCGGTTACCGGGTCAGCTACGTCCCGGTGGTGCTCTCGCGCGGGTTGTGTCCGGCCGACCTCGCCGGATTTCTCAACCAGCAGTACCGCTGGTGCATGGGATCGCTGTCGCGCCTTCCGAATCCGGCGCTGGCCACAGCTCCCGTCCGCCCGACGATACGGCAGCGCCTCGCGGCCTTGGCGGGTGTGTTCTACTACCTGACGACCGCTATGAACGTCTTCATGCTCTTCATTCCGGGGATCGTGATGGTCGCGTTCTATCCCGCCGATGTGCATCCGGCCCAACTCGTTCCGTTCCTCCTGGGACTGTGGGTGTATGTGGTGCTCTTTCCGTTGGTGTCGCGCAGCAGGTGGCGATTCGAGGTGCTCCGGATTCAGATGGCGTACAGCTTCGCGCATACGGTTGCCATCTGGCACAAGCTCACCGGCCGCGAGAAGAGTTGGGTACCCACAAGTGTTGTCGGAAAGACGAATTCACTCGCGCGGTCGATCAGTCTGCTCGGAGTGATCGCACTTGGCGGATCACTCGCACTCTTCTGGGTTCTCGTCGTGCGTGACGTGTTGGAGCATGGGTTGTGGGACTTCTTCATGCTTGTCGGATTCGTGGGGGCCTACACCTACCTGGCCCTGCCGCTGTTGTCCGAGTTCATCAAGATACTCATCTCGCATCAGCGTGGACCGTCGAAGCTCTCCGACGAGATCGGCGCTGCCACTGCGACTGCTGAGGCGCCCGACGTCACGGAGCGCGCGGCATGACTGAACCCGAGTTCGATCCGCACGCTCCCGAGTGCCGCTCGCCCGAGCGCCCAGAGGTGACGGAACGACGCCCCGCCGAACCCAATTGGAACCGCATCACTGTGTTCGAGGTGATCGGCTACACGCTTGCGATCGTCTTCATCGGGGTGCTCGCGATGGGCGTCTTCGACATCATGCTCCCGTGGTCGACGTGAGACTGACCGACATCCTCGCGCCTGCCGCCCCCGCAGCCCCCAAGCGACAGTTCTTCGACGACATCGCGGGTCTGCGCGGCATCGCGGTGCTCGTGGTCGTGGCGTTCCACTCGCGTATCCCGTTCATCCCCGGCGGATTCGTGGGCGTCGACATCTTCTTCGTCATCTCCGGATTCCTCATCACTCGGCAGCTCGTCAACGAGTTCGAGCAGACAAAGACGGTGTCGTTCAAAGGGTTCTATGCTCGACGCTGCCGCCGCATCATTCCGGCGGCCTCGTTGGTGATCGTCGTTTCACTGGTGGCCGCCATCATCACGATGCCGCTGCTGAAGGTGTTCAAGCAGTCGCTCGATCTGCTCGCGGCGGCAGCGAACGTTGCCAATTGGCACTTCATCGCGCAGAACGCCGACTACCTCTCGGGTGCGATCGACGGCAGCCTCGCGACGCATTTCTGGTCGCTGTCGATCGAGGAGCAGATCTATCTCGGCTGGCCACTGGTCATCTTTGCCGCAGCTGTTGTCGTGACGAGAACCGCACTGCGCAGACGTGTTTCGGCGCGCATCTCCATTGGCGTGGTCGTCGGTGTGATCACGGTGGTCTCCCTTGTCTGGTGTATCCAGACAACCGCGGTCGACCCCGCGTACGCCTACATGGCGACCCAGACCCGTATCTGGCAGTTCGGCGTCGGTGCACTCATCGCCGTCGCGGCGCCCTGGCTCACCCGGGCTCCCGCCGCTGGTCGAGCTTGTCGAGACCACCCCGCCGCTGGTCGAGCTGCTCCCGCCGCTGGTCGAGCTGCTCCCGCCGCTGGTCGAGCTGCTCCCGCCGCTGGTCGAGCTTGTCGAGACCACCTCGCCGTCCGCATCGTGGCAGTGGTGCTCGGCTGGGCTGGTCTCGCGGGCATCGCTGCGGCGTGTGTGCTGATCGATTCGCGCACACCATATCCGGGCACCGCTGCGCTCCTGCCGACGCTCTCGGCAGCACTCGTCATCGTCTCGGGCCAACTCGCAGGTACGGGTCTGCCGCTCGTCGGTAGCCTGCTCTCACTCGCGCCGCTGAGGTTCCTCGGCAGAGTGTCGTACTCGTGGTACCTGTGGCACTGGCCCGTGCTCGTCATCTTCGAGGCGCAGACCGGCATCCGCTCCTGGCAGATCCTGGTGGCGGTGTCTGTGGGTTCGCTTGCGATAGCGACGTTGTCGACGCTGTACTTCGAGGAACCGATCATCGCCAACGCCGAACTCCGCCGCAACGCGTCGGCGTCGATCTCTGTCGGAGTCACCGGCCTGGTCGTCGCGCTGTCGGTGGCGATGACCTCGGGCGTCCTTGTGGTGAAGGCCGCGAGTCGTGACACCGTCGCGCATGCGTCGTTGAGCTATGACGCGGTCTTCGGACAGGCGCGCTCGGCGATGAGTGGACCGGTCACACCCAACCCCTTCCAGGCATACGACGACAGGCCATCTCCCACCGAATGCCTTGTTCCGGTGGGCCAGCAGGCGCCGACCCGATCGTGCGTCTTCGGACGCGCGGGTGGCATCCCGGTGGTGCTCTTCGGTGACAGTCACGCCGAACAGTGGTCCGAGGCCATCCGCAGTATCGGTGACGCGCACGGCTGGCAGATACACCAGTTCACCAAGGCGGCGTGCCCGGCCCAAGATCTGACTCCGCGCCCGCGCCAACAGGATCCGTTCAACAAGCAGGACTGTCTCGACTGGCGTACGTCGTCCCTCGCCGCGATCGACCAACTCCGCCCGAAGATCATCGTCGTCTCGTCGCTGTCGACCTACGTTCCCGATTACGCGTCGTCGCAGGAAGCGTGGAACCGCACGCTGGCCAGACTCCGCGCGACCGGCGCACGCCTGGTGTACATCGAGGACACTCCGTATCCGGGGTTCCAGATCGCCGACTGCATGTCCGGCGCGCTGGACAACTGGCACCGTTGCGATTTCGGGCTCGACGGCTTCACCCGCATCGAGCCCATACTCGACGCCCAGGCGCGCGGCCAAGACTCCGACATCACCTCGATCGGTGTCAATGACCTACTGTGCGAGGCCAATACGTGTTTCCCAGCCCGCAACAAGATCATGTTCTACCGCGACGACTCGCACCTGACGAACACGGCCGCAACGGTTCTCGAGCCTGCACTCGTCAGCAGACTCGACGCGCAGCGATTCGACTACACCGCCCGCTAAGTGCCCTGTAGTTTGGCAGTGGACTCGCGAAATGCGTTGAGGCTCTGCGGCGTCGAGTTGAATCGCCAGTCACGTTCTTTGTCGGTCTGGAACCATAGCGCCCCGTCGAGGCGGTCGGTGGCCTCGACGATGCCGAAGAAGCGTCGAATCCACGTTGCCTTGTCGTCGGGTGCCGCGCCGTCGGCGCTCGCGACCTCGGTGACGAGGATCGGGCGGTCGGAGTCGAGGCGGGCCAACGTTGTGAGGCTCGTGCTGAAGAGTTCCTCGGGCCACTGCCATCGATGCCCGGCGCCCTCGCCCCAGTTGTATCCGTCGAGACCGAGGTAGTCGACGTGGTCGTGGCCGGGGAATGCCGTCGTGAAATCGGTTGTCCCAGCAGTGCGTACGTTGGGCGCCCAGACGAAGCGGACGTTGTCGGCGTGCGCGTCGTCGAAGATCGAATGCATGCGTAGCCACGCTGCCCGGTAGTCGTCGGCGGTGTTACCGCTGACGCCGATCGACCACGGATACCAGGTACCGTTCATCTCCTGCGCGAAGCGCAGCAGCACAGGCTTGCCCCACGAGGTCAGGCTCGAGGCCCACTTGCGCAGTTCGCCGTCGAAAACCCCGTCGGCGATGCGCGCCAACGAAAACAGCGGCTGCACTGTGCCGGCCGTGGGGTTCCACGGTTCCAGGGTCAGCAGCGGCACTGCCCCCGACGTCGCAATCGCGTCGAGTTCTGCGGTGGGCATCGAGTCGCCGAACGACACGAATCGGTGCAGATAGTGCGGTGCGCTGCCCGCGAGTTCGGTCAGCCGCGCGATGGGTGTCGACGATGCGGCGTCGCGGGGGAGGACCTCGGGGATGAATGCGCCCCAGGTGTGTCGTGGGGGCGTCGCCTCAGGTGAAGGCCGCGGAGCGGGCGAGCATGCCGCAAGCAGGGCTGCTCCGCCGAGCGTTGCCAGGCGCAGGGCGTCGCGTCGTCGAATGGCGTGCGCTGTCACTGGGCAATTGTGAGCTGTGCGATCCACATATCCCAGCTCGAGTCGGACGTGTACGCGGAATGTTGGTGAGTTGTGTTGGGCGGATAGTCGCCGGGCGAGGGATCGGGCAACCACACCTCGGCCATGTTGTGGTCCTGGTCGACGACGTACCTGCCGTCGATCAACCGTATGGAGACGCCTGATTCACCGATGTAGGGTTCCAGCACCCGACCTCGGGCGAGACTGGCAACGCCGTCGCCGATGTAGTCGGTGAATCTGACCAGGTTGATCCAGCGTCCGCCGAGTTCGCGTCGTAAGCGCAGGTGCGTCAGATGGCTCAGTGCTGCGGGAAACGCCCGTCCGTAGGCCCACCCGAGCTGAGAACCGTAGGTCAGCAGTGAAATCCGACGCTGCTGCTCCACGGGTAGCCGATGGGCGAGGGCGTACATGATCATCGTCCCCTGGCTGTGCGCCGCGAGGATCACAGTGCGGGACGGCTCCTTCTCCCAGACGTTGGCGAGGAAGCGCTGGAGATCGCGGATGGCGCGCGGCGCGTAGGCAGGAGGGACCAACGGGTGCGCTTCACGCGGCCAGAACGACGCGAGATCCCACAGCACTCCGAGTGATCGCCCACTCTTGCGTGGGCTGCGCGCCGCGTTGTACATCGCGCGTAGGAGTAGCAGGTCGATGAGTGCCAGCGCCACGATCCCGATGCCCTGCACCGGACCACTGCCGTCGACCACCCCGAGATGAAAGGAGAGTCGGTCTCCTCGTGCGAGGAGCCCCGCTGCCATGGCGCACACCGCGACGACCAGAACGCAGGCCGGGATCGTCAGTTTCGCAGTGGCGACCGCCCAGTTCAGCTTCACTCCGAACTTCGTGCTCGGCGCGAGCCCAAGGGGATCAAGTCCAACCGATTGTTGTTGTGGCACAGTCAGGAACGATCGTTCCCTGCCATTCGCGACCACGATTCCGACGAGAAACACCAGCGCGCCCAGCCCACAGACGACCACGGTGACGCCCCACATCCACGCCGTGTCTGTGTAGACGTCGGGGAGGTAGATCTCAGAGGGCTCGCCACCGGTGTGCTCGAGGACGAACGCCACGACACGGGTGAGGCCCATTCCCATTCCCGCGCCCCACACGACACCGATCGCGGCCACGAATGGCCCGTGTAGCCCGCGAAGCCAGGGGCCCGCCGGCCCGGTGCCGCGCCACCACCGTGAAAATCGGCGCGTGTGCTCAAAGCGGTTGCGTGGGAGCACCAAAGAGCAGAAAGTTGCTGCAATCGCCACAGCCACGAGGAGTGCGTCGGCGCCGAAGAACCACGCGATGACTGTGTCATCCGGGCGCGCGGGATCGAGGAGCGTGGCCGTGAGGACGAGGACTGCGCCGGCACCGGCGATCCACAGCGCAGCCCACCGTCCTGTGAAGACCTGAGCCCACCAGGGAGGCGTCGACGTCGCGCGGGGATCGGTACACACGGCGGTGGCAGCCGAGACAATCACCAGCACAGCGACTATGAGAGTGCGAGACACACTTGGCAGGGCGCCGGCACCCACGACGAGTGCCGCGGTGAGGATTCCGGCCACTGCGTGCGTGGTGATCAACAATGTCGCTCTGCCGTCAGACGGACGCACGAAGGAGTCTTGTGAGATCAGCGGCACGCCGCCGGTCGGGGTGTCAGTCGGGGAGAGGACATCAGTGTCGTTGTTGCCGTAGAACGCGACCACTGCGCCGACGCCGAACAGTGCTGCCAGACTTACCAATACCCAGGTCGTGTGCCAGAAATCACCGGTGACCCGGCTGAACAGGACGCCGTCGATGAGGAACGCCAATTGCGCGACCATGGTCGCGGTCAACGCGAGCCCGAGAAGCCGTACTGCGATCCGGGCGAGGCATACCGACGCTCTGGCGGCTGCGTTGTGTGGCGGGATCTTCGGGTACATCCACGCTGCGACGTTGACGAGGGCGAACGGGGCGAATAGCGCCCAAATCGCTTGTACGGCAAGGCCTGAGGTCATGTCGCCCCAGCGGTAGGCGATGCGGCGTTGCTGTTGCCTCAGATGTGCCGGCTGCTGCGGGCACGTCGTGAACGTGCCACGAAACGGGCTGGCACCGGAGTCCTTCATCGACTCCTTGTCGGTGCCGGGAACCTCGACGACACGGGAGCTGTCGAGGATCTGTTCTGGCGGCGTGCCGCTGACCCCGTGTGTCAGCAGTACGAGCGGTTTCTGCGCTCCGTCGCCCATGAATCAGAATTCTTACACGCGCACGCATCGCTCGGGGTGAGTAGCGACACAGGATCTTTCCGGTTCCGGAGGGCTTAGCGTCGAAGTATGTCCACAACGAGGTCGCATTCGCAGTTCATCGCGCTCGACGCCGAGGCGCTCTGGTCGGTCATCGGAGACCCGGCGCGACTACCCGAGTGGCACAGCGGGTATCGCGAAGTGAGACTCGACGGGCCGCCCGGCATCGGCGTTTGTGGTGACTACGTGCAGGCCAATCCTTCTGTGGGAGAGCTTCATCGACGGTTGGCGCCACCATTCACCATCGATGCGGCCGACGGAAGAGTGCTGGCGTTGACCCAGCCGGAGCCGGTTGCGGACACGCGCATCGAGTTCACACTAGTCCCTGTCGACGGTGGGACGGTGGTGACCGAGACCGTGACGACCACCGCTGCCGTGGGGGCGGTGAGCAGGTTCATCCTGTCGGGGGTGCCACAGCTGACCCAGCGCACCGACTTCGCGCGCCTTGCGCGCCTTGCCGGGCCCCCGAAGGTCGACGACGCGCTGACCGTCGTCATCGCGGGCGGCAGCGGTGCGCTCGGACAACACCTCGCTGCAGACCTCACCTGCCGCGGTCACCGGCCTGTGATCCTGACGCGCAGCGTCGACCCCGTGTCGCCATTCGACCAACTCGTCTGGGACGGCCGGAGTGTGGGTGCGTGGGCTGATGCCCTGGCCGTCGACGGCACGGTTGCCGTGGTCAATCTCGCGGGCAAGCTCGTCGACTGTCCGCCCACTGCGCGCAACGTCGCGGCGCTGCGTGACAGCCGCGTCGACGCCACGCGTGCGTTGGTGGAGGCGTCGAAGACGCTGCATGCTCCGGTTGCACGATGGCTGCAGGCCAGCACCACCGCGATCTGGAGCGATGCGGGCGAGCAGTGGTGTGTCGAGTCGACTCCGCTACCGGTCGGGTTGCCGCAGATGACCGGCGTCGCCCAACCGTGGGAGGAGGCTGTGGCCGGTGCGAACACCGAACACCTGACCGTCCTGCGGACCTCGATCGTCCTCGACGGCCGTTCGGCGGCGATGAAGCGGCTCGTCGACATCACCCGAGCGGGGCTCGGCGGACGCGTCGGGTCGGGCAAGCAGTGGTTCAGCTGGATTCACGTCGACGACTGGTTGGCCATCGCTCGCGCGGCGCTGGGTCTCGATCCCGACGTCGAGTTGCCCGACGGTGTGGTTGTGGGGGCGTCGCCGAATCCGGTCCGCAACGTCGAGTTGATGGCGGCGCTGCGACGCGCACTGCACCGCCCGCCCGCACCGCCCACGCCTGCGCCGATACTCAAGGTGGGTGCGGTCTTTCTCCGTACTGATCCGGCGCTCGGACTCACCGGGCGTCGCGCGCGGTCGGAGGTGCTCGCCGAGGCGGGGTTCGAGTTCAGGTTCCCCGAGCTCGACGCCGCGCTGGCGGATCTGCTCGGGCGGAGCGTGTAGCGGCGCGCAGATTTCTACGCGTCTGGGGCTGTCGGCATGTACCGGTACATACCGAGGCCCTGTGGCGCGTACTTTTCTGCGCGGTGTGGCTGTCGGCTGATCGGGTGAACCTGACCCCCGCGCACCGTCGGAAGCGGGCATAACGTGCACACTGAGGGCTCGTTTCTGAATACCTCGCTTCTCAGTACCTCGCTCCTGAACACAAGGTGGTGCCCGTGACCGGACAGTATCCCTATGGGCCTGCGCCCTCGGGCTCGTCGTCGAAGATCAGTCGAAAAGCGATCATCGCCGGTGGTGTCGGGGCGTTCTTCCTGATGATCGCCAGCTGCGGAGTCGGGACGGCCATCGGTGGGAGCGACAGCCCACAGGCGGCGCCGACGGTGACCTCTACGACGACGCTGACCGAAACCAGCGCGGCGTCGAACGAGACAGTCTGGCGCACCACCACGGTGACGGCTACGCCGACAGC
Source organism: Gordonia sputi NBRC 100414 (assembly GCF_000248055.1). Classification (GTDB taxonomy): domain Bacteria; phylum Actinomycetota; class Actinomycetes; order Mycobacteriales; family Mycobacteriaceae; genus Gordonia; species Gordonia sputi. Next base: position 32,645 of record NZ_BAFC01000123.1, read on the forward strand.
GTCAACCGGGACCACGGGGACCACCACGACACAGGCGGCCGACGACGCGGACAACACTCCGCGCGGGTTCGTCGGGACGCGTACGCAGACTGCTGTGGCACCGACCACCACCTCGGATTCGGGTGGCGGAAGCGCCTATTACGCCAGCTGCGCGGCCGCACGTGCCGCTGGTGCTGCGCCGCTGTACTCGGGACAGCCGGGCTACTCGTCGAAGCTCGATCGTGACGGCGACGGAGTTGCGTGCGAGTAGCTGCGCTTCAGCTGAAGATCAGGTTCCCGGCGATCTGCCCGGCCTGTTCGATCTGTGGCAGTTCGGATTTCGAGCCGTGGGCGACGAGGTTGCTGCCGCCGGTGCTGCGGAACACGATCCCGTTGGAGTGCGCGGTCGCGAAGAAGACCACGCCGACGACGATGAAGAGCAGCCCGACCAACACGGAGACGCCGGTCAGGCCGAGCGCCCCGCTACTCATGAGAAAAAAGAGGCCGACCAGTACCGCGATGGTGCCCCACATGATGCGTCGCGACGACGTGGTGTTGCCGGTCGAGATCTGGGAGACGTGACGTAGCGGGATCTCACCGAGGAAGTGTCCGTGCTCGATGAAGCCGAAGATGACGTGCGGCTCGTGCACGATAACGCGGCGATTGGTGAGCGTCACCGTCGTCTTGATGTGCTTGAGGAGCAGGCGAGGGCTGAACTGGGCGTGATACTCGACGACTTCGCCCTCGAGTAGTGGCGGCTGAGCCGCGATGGCAGTCACGGGACAAGACCTTTCGTGTGGACTCTCGGCGGGTCGATCATCGGATGTAGGCGGTGGAGCCTTCGGGCGGCGCAGTGTTGCTGATCAGCTTTCCCAGGCAGTGGTCGCGGTCGAAGTTCTGTTGCTGACACCAGGCGACGGCCGCCTGGGGACTCGGGAACGTCTGAGCGGTGATGGTGACCCACCAACCGGATGAGCTGAACACCGACCAGTCGTCACTCCACAGCAGGCGTGCGCCCGAGAAGCGTTGGTAGTTGGCGGCGAACTCGTCGAGGATGTCTTTGTTGGTCCACGTCTTGCCGTCGGCGACGAGCCCGGGTTGCTTGGAACTGAGCTGAGCAACCCATTGGTTGTTGCTGCTCGACAGGATCCTCGCGCGGTCGGCGTCGACCTGTGCGCGAAGTGATTGTGCAGCAACACTATCCACGTTGACGCCGGTCGGCTGACCTGCCTGCGACGCCGTGGCTGACGCCGGACCGGTCGCCTGCGAGGACGAAAGTGCCGAGGTGCCTGTGGCGCCGGAGTCGGTGATCTGGATCGTGAGGTTCGAACCGCTGCTCGCGTCGGGCAGTTGGTAGAAGCTGCCCGTGGGATAGGTGAGCGTGATCTGCCGTGAGTCAGGTTGTGGCGGAACACCGATCGGTGAGCTGGAGAAATCGAAGGTGCCGTTCGCGACCGGACCCGCCGAGGATAAAACCGCAACGGCGGCCTGCGATCCCGACAGCACATCACCCCCGGAGCAGGGACTAGACGCCGTGAACGTCACGGCCAAACCGGAGCTCGTGAGCGACGCCTGCGGCGACGAGGTGGTCAACGGCTGCGCGCACCTGGTCAATGTGTCGGGGAGGTTCTGTGCGCCCGAGGCAGATCTTGTCGACGAGTTGTTCGCCTTGAGTGGCCCCTTGGTGGCAGCCCACACCGCCCCTCCGACAATGAGTGCGAACACCACGACGAGTCCGACGCCGATCAACCACCATGAGGACTTCGATGGCGGTCGGCCAGCAGGCTGATACGGCGATTGGTACGGGGCGGCCGGCGCGGCAGGTGGAATGTAGAGCCGGGCGTCCGACGCGACCTGCGATGCTTGAGTGGCTTCCCGGCCCGAGTTCGTCGGGGCCGGTGTGCCAGGGGGAAGCGTCGGTGCTGCAGCAGACGTCGACCCCTTCTTCAGGGAGATCGTGGGGGGAGCCGCGGCGGAACTGTCGAGATGGACGCGGGTGGCTGCCTCGGGTGCCTGAGGTGCGGTGGCCTCGGACGCGTTTCCTGGACTCCAGTCCATCCAGTCGAGTTGGTGGCCCGGCGACGAGTGCGGGGTCGGGTTGTCAGGCATACATGGCCGATCGGCTCCTCGATGTCGACGAAGAGATTTGAGTCTACGAGTGCGAACTCGGCCGCTGTGCTGAAAACACGTGAATAAGTGGATAATTGGTCTGATCGAGTGACATTTCGGCCTACTTGTCACCGAGGGTGACGGCGCCGACTGTTGTCGACGCGCGAGATCGGACGCGGCGGATATGCGCACTGTGTCGACTGCACGCACGTGGCGCGGCAGGGGACGCGCTCAAGGGCTTCCGCTCGCCCACGTTAGGGCGTTTGGCAGTGGTCGCTCGCTACCGCGCGCTGCCGCGGTACTTGCGGTGGTATTCGTCGTACAGATCGGCGTTGCGGACGCGCTCGTTGCGCTTGACCAGATCAGGATTCAGGCCGTGCTGTGAGAGCCGATGCCTGCGGTAGATGACGTTGAGTGCGATCGAGAAGAAGACGTACGCGATCGGGATGGGCGAGAACATGATGAACCGCACGCCCCAGTCGGCGGGCACAAAGAGCATCGGGAGCATCAGGATGATGCAGGGGATCGCCCAGCGAACCACCATGCGTCGCGCGGCGCCCTTGCCTGCCAGGTCGTTGGCGACCCAGTCGCGCATCGAGTCGGGCAACACCGCGCCGTAGCAATAGCGGACGTACTGCCAGCCCCTTGGTCGAGCCGACGTCTCTGCCATGGTTTGCGCCCTTCTCGAAATTCAATCGCGTGCTACTGAATTCTACGCGAGCGCCCGTTCCGGGCGTCGGCCAGGTGCTCCGCGGCATGCGTGAGGCGCCCGACCTGACCTCAGCCGGCCGCCCGCACCCCGCCCTCGGCGTCGACCTCCATGCGGGTGCTGGAGCCGGTGACCGGCCGATGCAGCACCGAAGCGACGCTTGTGCGGTTGGCTGGTGAAATACGGACGAAAACCTCACCGTCCTCGGCGGCACGGAGCACCTCGGTTGCCAGCCTGCTGATGCGTTCGCGGACGTCCTGGGCGATCTCCTCGGACGAGTCGTCGATGAGCACCACGTCGACGCCGCGGAGGCGAGCGTCGTACGCGGGAGTGTCGAGGTCGAGTTCGCTCATCAGCGGTGCACGCAGGCGGTCGCGCAGGTGGGCTTCGAGGACCTCGCAGTCGAGTCGTTGCGCCGGCGTGAGTTCTGCTCCCGACGCGATCAGTTCGAGGAGGGGTCGGGCGAGCGAGGCGAGTTGTCTGACCTGGCGTGTGCGTTCGTCGGCAGCCGCGCGCGACGCCGCGAGCTGAGCCACACGCACCGTCGTCTGCTGCCGTAGCGAAAACACCTCTCGCGCAGTGGGGTTCAGTGTGAACGAGAACAGCATTGCCATCAGCAGCGGGGCAGCGTCGGCGGTCACCTGCACCACGGCGAGGATGGGCCCCGCGCCGCTCATGGCGCCCCAGACGGCGAATACGACAACGGTTGCGAAAAACCCAAGCCATGGCGCGACTCGTCGTCCGCGCACCACCATGAATGCGTATATCGCCGCTGACGTTCCGTGGCTCATCGCAACCGCGACAGAGGTTATTGCAGACGCCGACGACACCGACAGGACAAGCCAACTGCACACGGGGCCCGTTGCAGCAAAGAGCACTGTCGGTGTCACCGGGAGCGGATCGCCCTCGGCTGCAACGAGACCGATCGTCGCGGCAGAATAGATAGCGGCTGCTGCAATTGGGCCCCACAGCGAGGTCACTGTGTCGCCCGACGTGAGTGCAACCAACCAGCACGCGCTGACGAACGTGCCAACGACCAACCACACACCACGTTCCCGCATGCCGAGGAGATGCCGCGCATCGGTCAGTTCGTGCGTGTCCACGAGAGCCTCACTGTTGTTCCGCGCCCGTGTTGCGATTCGATTGTCGCCGAGCCACCGTCGATCTTGGACATTCTGCCTTCGATGCTCACCGAGATGCCGAGGCGTGAGGCGGGTACCGAATTGGGGTCGAATCCTGTTCCAGTGTCGGAGATGTAGACGCTGAGACGGGCCGGGGTGGAGGTTGCATCGACTCGTGTGTGTGCGTCGGGACCGGCATGTCGTTGGGAGTTACGGACAGCCTCGGCGGCGGCCGCGGCGATCGCCGTCACCACCGCAGCGGGATAGCGTGCCGTGTCGTCCAATACGGAGGCGGACACCCTTTGTTGCGGCGCAACAAGAGCCACTGCTGCGCGGATACGGCTCAGGGTTTGCGAGGCGCCAACCTCGTCGTCGATGTCATCGGATCCCGCGCGGTCGATGGCAGTCAACGCATTTCGTGCATCCTGAACCAGCTCAGACGACGTTCCGCGTCGCGCAGCCAGTAGAAGTGTCGACATGACGCTGTCGTGCGTGAGTGCGTCGAAGCGTGCCCGTTCCGCTGAACGGGCTTGTGCTGCGGCAGCATCCGCGGTGGTCGAATAGGCTTCGGCTCGCGAGTCGTCGAGGATTCTGGCCGTGCGTCGGCCCATGATTGAGGCAACCACGAAAACCATGGAAAAGGCGTTGGCCCAGCATATCTGGGCCACGATCGGTCCGATCACCTCTGCGTGTCGGGCTAACCGGTCGGCAATGACTGACCCGGTGACCGCGACTCCGAGTACCACGAACGCCCAGGCTGGTCGAAACGCGAGGGCAGCACAGATGGCAGCGAGGCCCGGAAACATCGACAGCCACAGCCCCTGCACAGTGTGGATCTGTCCGCCGTCCCACGCGATCCACCAGAGGGCCAGTGCAATCAGGTAGCCAATGGCGCTGATGCCAGTGATGGTCTGCAGTCGACGGTAACCCGCGTGCCACGTGAGCGGACCCATCGACAGTCCGGTGCCGAAGGTCAACAGCACCGCGACCGGCGTGTACCACGGTGCAGTGATCGCTGACGCCGCGGCGACCGGAACCGCCAGCTGAACGCCGTAGAGAAGGTAGCCTGCGGCTGCGAAGAGGGTGAACTGTCGAAGGATTCGACGTCCCGCCAGGGCATCCCGCGACGTGTCGCTTACCGCCGGAGACGTCGCGGAATCGGTAGCCATCCGTCCTCTATCGCTCGCTTGTACAGGTCGGTCTTGGTGGGCGAGGGTCGGCCGACGGCTTGATAACGCAGGCGGATCCGGCTGACGTAGTCGGCGACGGTCTCAGCGGAGAGATGGAGCTCGGCCGAGACGCGTGCATTCGATTCGCCCGCCGCATACAGCTCCAGAACTCGACGTAGCTGCGGGGGAAGGTCGACGAATTCCTCATCGGAGTCGATGGCCGCTGCCCAGTCGATATTCGCGACGGTGTTGCCGTCGAGTGCCTGCGCGATGCCGTCGAGGAGTTCGGCTTCGCGTGCGTTCTTTCGGATCACTCCCAGCACCCCAGCGCTTGCGGCCTGGCGAACGAGGTAGAGCTCGTCGCCGGAGGTGTAGACGAGAACGGGAATTCCGGCGTCGGTGAGCGCGGCGATGTTGGTCAGCGGCGTGGTGCCGTCGTCGAGCCGGAGGTCGAGGAGAACCAAGTCGAGTTCGGTGGTGACAGCGAGCAGCCCGGCGACGGTGTCGGCGCCGGCGACCAGCTCGACGCCGTCGTGCTCGGCAAATGTGGCCCGCAGGCCACGCACGATTTGCTCGTGGTCGTCGACGACACCGATGCGCGCGCGGACAGGCGAGGGTGTCATGGGGACATCTTTGCCGATCCGACCGACAACGTTGAGAGTGATGAGTACCGCGAACGGTGTATCTCACCCCGATTTGGTCCGTTCGGACTACATTCGAGCGGCGACGCCCGGCTCAGGACCCGTCAGCTCCGCGGTCCGCACACGGGGACGTCGACTCGGGGCACGGGATTGTCCACCAGGGGTTGCACGGGAACGAGCGCCTCGCCGTGCGCCGACGTCGGCTCGCTGAACACCACTTTGACCTCGGCGCTCATGCCCGGTGGGATCGGTACCTGGGCGAATACAACAGGATGCCCAAGGAGCGTGCCCACTGTGAAGGGCGTCTCCTTGCCGTCGATGATCACGTGCTGCACGGTTGCGCCCCGAGTGAGTGTGAACTGCGCACTTGTGTAGTTGGTTCCCTGCGGAAAGCGTGTTTGGCGCTTCATTCGCGTACCGATCACGTAGTCAGGCAACGTCGTGTCGTGAAGTGTGTTGGTCAGTCGGACGGTGGCTGTCGATTCACGCGTGGCGCCCGAGCACACACCGGAGGCGTACGCGATCTCGCGCTTCAGGTAGTAGTCGGTCTTGTTCGCCGAGATGTTCGTCATCGTGACATTCATATATGGCGCTGATGTGTTGGATATCTGATGTCCCAAGGCCGTGGCCTCGAGGACCTGCTGCTCGTTCTTGTGGTCGCTGTAGACCATAATTCGACGTTCGTGCACGCCGCGTCCGAGTGCCTCGAGCAGTGCGCCGGTGTTGCCCGATTCGGTGCTGATCTGACCGATGACGGCTTTCGATATTTCCTGCAGATAGTGCTTGCGTGCGTCGTTGTCATCGGCAAAACGCAGATACGACGTCGAGAGCGTGATTGGTACGACGTTGTCGGCCGTGATCTTCTCGCCGTCAGCGAGCGTGACTGGACCGGTGACCTTCAGGACGTAGCTCAGCGCGATCGGGTCGAGCGCCAGGGCGCCGTCGAGTTGTTGTCCTGTCTGGCCCCTCCAGTTGGCGATCCAGATGCGAGCCGCGTCGGGAAAGTTGGGGCTGTAGTTGGAATTTCGAACGTCCAAGTACGACCTTGTCCACGCGTAGAGACGGTTGTAATCGGGGCCGAGGTCTAGCTGCGGGGTGGTTGGTTCGCTCATGTCCAAGTTCTGTCCGAGCTGTGGTGTGGTGACGTGGCCCTTCTCCGCGGACATGACGGCGAAGCCGCCGACCAGGCCGCCGGTTGCGCGGGCCTGGGACGGCGTCTGCATCGCAACGAAGTAGTGGCGGGGACCATCGAACCCAAGCATCGACGGCGCGATCAGTGCGGCGGTCTCGGTGCCGCGAAGGAACCTGGCGGTCTCGGCGATCTGACTCGTCAATTGCTTGCGTGCGTCCGACACCTGACTGGGCCATGAGTCCGAAATCTGCTGTGCCCCTTGGTTGATACGTTCTGCGTTGGTCGCGATCTCCGCGAGCTTCGGCTGCGCAACCTCGAGGGGCTGCAGGGCGAGTGTGTTGTCGGGCCCACGGAGTTTCGATGGACTGATCGTCTCGGCGAGTGCTGCACTGGGGACCAATACTTGCGACGCCAGATCCGAGACGGACGAAGTCATCTGCTTCACGCTTGTAAACGGTGAGCCGAGCCCTGGGATCGCGGCAAATGCTTTCCATACCGGATCGTTCGACGAGTCACGCGCCGCGTCGGCCGCCACCGCCGCCGACCGTGCTTCAGATTGCGCGAGCGCCGCATCTCCGTCCAGAATCGCCGCCTTCGCGCTGGTTCCGTGGCTGCGTGCATCCTCGACGTTGCTCTTGACATCGAACACGAGATACGCGAGATACGCACAGATCACGAACGCGAACGCCATTAGACCGCCAACCAGGTAGAGCCTGCGACGCCGACGGGATCGCGTCGGGGTGTCCGATGGATCTCGTCCGTCGGCTGGGCCGAAAGCGCTGTGGTCGGAATACTCCGTTACCGTTGACTGGTCGTCGACATTTGGCACAGCCAATTCCGCCCCCTGTAATACGCCCACGACTCGAAGGCACCCGTTATCGGATCCCCACGTCGAGTCGAATTCCCCTTCCAGCAGGATAGGGCATCAGCTGCCACGGCAGATATTCGCCAAGGGTGCCCGCAGAGCCAGGACAATCCCAGAGTGCCCGCCACGCACAATCGGGTACCAATTCTCGGCGGTCGACACTGCGCGATCAATACTGCTGTCCAACAACCGTTCCCAGTCGGGGAGATTCTGCGCGGTTTCAGGCGCCGGAAGCTACCATCCCCGCCATATGATGCCGACGGCAGAGCGCTCGGTACTGCATCGGCCCGTCGGCCGTATCGCCTACGGCGACCACCTCGCCGGACCGCACCATCACGCCGTCGACGATGCGAGCGTTCATGATGAGTAGCCGGCTATGCAGAGCGCGATCAGCGATAGGAGGTCGGATTCGGTGACGCCGTGCCGCGAGGAGAAGGCGATCAGGGTGGCGCCCTCGATCGGGCCGTTCCAGATCACCCAGGCAACGGCGACGCAGGCCAGCGCCAACGATGCGCGGCGCGATGGCCGGAGAAGCGCCCATAGCCCGGTCGCGAAGAGCAGATTGAGAAGGACAAGGGCGTGGAAGAAGTCGGGGGCGCGCACCCGCTAAATTGTGCCTTCTCCTGATCCGACGAGCCGATTCGACGTCGGTAAACACTGTGAATCACGTAAATGTCTCAAGTGATCGATAGTCTTGAGCGCGTCGCATAGTCGATACGCACGGGGAGATGTGGATGACGCGCAAGGCACGGTCATGGGTTCGCCGGGCAGCGGTGGCTGCGGCCATAACCGTCTGCACGGCCATCAGTGCGACCCCCGCAGACGCGCATGCTGCGGTGAGCGCCTTGACCATCGCGCAACCGGGCGGCACCGGAAAGTACGGCGCGGCTGCACTTACACGCTCAGCGCGCGCGCGGCCAACGACGATCCTGTGACATTCTCTGTGCGCCAACCGACGCGGCTGGCGAACGGAAAACTACTGCGGTTCACCTTCGATGTCGTACCGCACAGGCATGTCGCGATCTTCCATTGGAGCCCGGTTGTCGAAGGGCGCTTTGTTCTTGGTGCGCGACAAGGGGATTCGCGCTGGAAGCTGCGCGGGGCCGACGTCGGTCGGCGGTTGGATCTCGGTAGTTCGTGCTCGGGGATCTGAGCCGATCCCCGAGCCAAAGCGCGTCAGTGAGCGGCTTCGTACGCCTCGACGATCTCCTTGGGCAGACGGCCACGGGGACCGACCTCGTACCCTTCTTCGATTGCCCACTCCCGAATATCACTCGTCGACGCCGCCGACTTCGTCACGCCGGACGACTTCTTTGTGGTCACGCGAGGCGCCGTGGACTGCTTGCGGCCGCCGATTCTCGTAGAAGCCTCGAGGAGTTTGGCGACGGTGACACGGCCGTTCTCGACCTTGTCGAGATTCGCACTCGAAATATCGAGCTGATACTCGACGCCGAGCCAAGACCACAACACGGTATGGACGTCGTCGAGATCGATCTCCCGACCGTCCAGATCATCAACAAATGCGACTGAGCGGATGGTTGCCATGCGTTGAGGTTAACTGATGGGGTCCGCTGTACGGGGGACGGACACGGAATGCAGGCTCGGCGCGCGGATTTATGGCACGCGATTGAGTAACGTGAATATCGGATATTCGGGGCCGGGACTCGCTGGTGACAGCCCCAATTCGCACCCGCGATAGGTTTGAGTGTATGGACGCGCTATTCGTATGTACCGGCAACATCTGCCGATCGCCGATCGGTGAGCGCATCTGTCGGGATATCGCGGCAACGCGAGGCGTCAACCTCGGTGCGTCGAGCGCCGGTGTCGGAGCACTCAACGGTCAGCCGATGCATCCCTTCGCGGCCGAGGTCCTCAACGAGAATGGTGTCGACACAGCGGATTTCGAATCTCGCTATCTACACCCCAGGATATTGCAGCCCGCCGACCTCGTACTCTGCATGACGCGTGAACATCGCGCAGCAGGCCAGCGAATGCTACCCGTGCGATGGAAGCGGATGTTCACACTGATCGAATTCGTCGAATTGGTCTCGATCCTCAACGGAGACGCACAGCGAGAAGCCGACTCCGCGCCGAGTATCGAGACGATCATGGCGTCGCGCGGCCGTATCGACACCAACTCCGCGCACCTCGACATCCTCGACCCGATGGGGCGGCCGAAGACGGATTTCGAGCGCGTCTACCGGGAGGTCGAACCGCACGTTGCGGCAGTGGTCGAGTGGGCGATCCACACGCAGGATCAGTAGGCTCCGTCGCCTCGGGCAACCGTGACAATCGTGCGTAAGAGGATTCGCACGTCCTGCTCGATCGACCAATTCTCCACGTAATACACATCCAACTCGACACGCTGCTCATCGGTGGTGTCCGATCGGCCGGACACCTGCCACAATCCGGTCATACCCGGCTTCACGAGTTGGCGTCGTTCGACGAATCCCGGGAAGGTGTGTCCCTCGCCGTGGACGAGTGGCCGCGGTCCGACAAGGCTCATCTCGCCGAAGATCACGTTGAGTAGCTGCGGGAACTCATCAATGCTCGTCCGGCGGATGATTCGTCCGACGGCAGTGATGCGCGGGTCCTTTTGCATCTTGAAGAACTGGTCGTCGGGTATCGCGCCGTTGGCCCGCAAGTCGGCGAGCCGCTTGTCGGCGTCCTGGTACATCGAGCGGAACTTCCACATCCGGAAAGTCGCGCCTTCGCGGCCGATTCGCTCCGGACGGTAGAAGACCGGACCGCGATCAGAAACCTTGATCGCGATCGCGACGGCCAGCAGTAGCGGCGAAAGCACAAGCAGTCCCGCCGTTGCGACAGCGCGATCGAACAATGCCTTGCCCCATCCGGAGCGGCTGCTGTAGCCGGGCTCGTCGACGTGGATGAGAGGGACGTCTCCGATGGACTCCAGGGTGACCTTGGGGCGGGCCAGACCGACCAGCGACGGCGCTATCAGCAGACCGACGCCTGCTTCTGACAGGCCGAAACGCAAGGCACGCAGCCATTCCGTCTCGAGAGGAGTCGACGACGCGATGACGATGTACTCTGCGGCAGCATTCCGGGCGGCCCCGACGATGTATCCGGGGTCCTCGATCATGGTGGGGTCCTGGATCGTCGAGACGGGCGGATCGACGATGCCGACCGGTACGTATCCCAACGCTGGGTTCTTTGTCATCGTGTCGCGCATCTGTACTGCCGATTCCGGCGTTCCAACGATCAGCACGCGGGTCGAGGCGGCACCGTGGCGTCGCCTGCGTGAACCGATATACACCGTGCTGACCAGATGCGCGGACATGCAACCGACGAAGCCGCAGATGAATGCGATACCCAACGTCTGACGAGGTATCGGAACTCCGAGAACCAGCACCACGACGGCCACGATCGCCAGAAGCTTGCCGGTCGCGACGAAGACGCGAACGAACTCTTCGATGCCGCGCCCGAGTATCCGTTGGTTGGTCGAATCCTCGCGAGCCAGGAGAAGTACCCAGCACACCGCCATCCCGATGCCGAACACCACGCGCTCGGCCACCGACTTGGCGACAGGGACGTCGTTGCTTATCGCGACAGCGAATGCGATACCGCCGAAAACGCTGACGATCTCGGCAGTTCGGAGCACGCGCGCATGGAACCGGGTGGTGACGTTACGGCGTGCCGACGGGGATGGCTGTGGTTGCGATGCGTTGTGCGATCCGTTCTGCCAGACGGGTCGAGGAATTCCAGCTCGTAACGTCTGGAAAGAGCTGAGTGGTCGTGGCGATGCTGATTCTTGTGTCTGGTACATGGCCATCCGATCTGTGATGTGACTGGCCGACGAACGGGATCGGCTCTACGAAGGGGGCTCTGAAGACTGCGACCGCAACCACGTCGTCGTGGGTGATCCGATCCGGATACAGAGCGCACAGTTGAGTCGCCCAACGACCGGCAACCACTTCGGGATCTTCTTGAAAGAGTGGTGAATTCCGGTCGCAATACTTCATGGTGTAGACCAGCGAATGGTCTCCGTAGCGAGAAGTCCCCGACAACGCGGACATCTCGATGACGCCGTCGAACTCGGTGTCGCAACCGATCACCGGGCTCCAGTAGTGGCCATCTAGTGGCTTGCGGAGCAGGAATGCGGCGTTCACCACGCCCTGATACGCGTGTTCTGCTGGTGGCAGAGAGGGTCGGAGGTCGTCGTCTGCCAACTGGTGGAGCACGGGGATCGGAACAGTCGACACCGCGAAATCACTTGTGACGACGCGGTTGTCGAGTACCACCTCGACCCCGTCGACCCTGTTGTGCACGGCGGCAACGCGAGCCGATGTCTCGATGATGCCGCCACCGTCGCGGATGGCCTTGCTGAGTGCCTCCACGATTGATCGGTATCCGCCGCGCGGATAGCCGCGCACCGCCACGTTTTTCTCTCTACCGAGACGTTCATAGATGTAGCGAGCAGGAACGCGTGCAAACGAGTCACCGAACTTGGCGCCGAACATCGGTTGCAGCATTTTGGTCCAGATGGCGTCGCCGTAGAGCCCGGACAACCATGCCTGCGTGGTCATGTGGTCGAGGTCTTTGCCCCGACCGAGGTAGCGGAGCGCCACGGACACTGCTCCGAACCTGACTCGCTGGCTCGGTTTCAGCGCACTGAACCTGAGCAGGTCGATCGGCGTGTTGAAGGGATAGCGATCGCCCTCGACCACCATTCCCATTGTGGTGGAACGCCATTCGATCGACTCACGAAGACCGAGGTCGTCGAGGAGTTGTAGCAGGGCGTCGTCGCTCGGCATGATGCAGTGGTAGAAGCGTTCGATCAGATGACCGTCGATATGGCCCTCGACGCCAAGCCCGCCAAGCTGTGGTCCTTGTTCGAGCAGGACCACGGGAACGTTGCGCTGGGTCAGACGGTACGCGACAACCAAGCCGGCGATGCCTCCGCCGATGACGGTGACGCCGGCAGAATTCTGGGGACTCAATCTCGGGCCGCCAGAACCGGGGCAGGTGTCATTTGTTCGCGCAGAACGAGTTTCGCATACTGCCGCAGCGTCAACGCGAGCTTGAGCTTGGACGCACCCTGTTTCAGGTCGTACTGGAGCACCAAGGGAACCTCGACGACGCGGGGTTGGAGATGCCGGAGCTTCATCAGGAGCTCCACCATGCACGCGAAACCCTGTTCGGTGACAAGACTCTCGCCCCAGTACTCAGATGCGCGCCGGAGCAGTGAGACTCGGTAGGCGCGGTAACCACACGTGAAATCGTGGAGGTCTTCGATCGCGATCAACCTCGAGAAGACACCTGCTGCGCCTCGCGACAGCAGCCGTCGAAATGGAGGTGCCGTGGTGTCATCTCCCCCAGGGGTGAACCTGGAAGAGACGGCAAGATCGGCACCGTCGTCGATTGCGGCGATCATCGCAGCGAGTAACGCCGGGTCGTGCGTGTTGTCGGCATCCATGATCGCGATGATGTCGTCCGACGACGCGGCGTTGAGTGCGGCACGGATTCCGGTCTGGACCGCGCGTCCCAGGCCCTGGTTGACGCGGTGCTGAACCAGTTGGACGTCGAGTCCTTCGAGTCCACGTGACGCCACTGCCGCGGTACTATCGCTCGAACCGTCGTCAATCACCCACGCTTTCAAGTGAATTGGCAATTCGGTCCGACGGAGTCGCTCGAAGAGTGGCTGCAGAGAGTCTTCTTCGTTGAACGCCGGCAGTACCAGGTGCATTGTGCGTACGCGCGTCAGATGTCCGATGTCATGACCGGCCGAGACGCTAGTCGTGGAATCGCGCACACGTGTGTCATCCGACCGAACGACACCGGTCTGACCCGCGATTGAGTCAACGACCATATTCTTCCCCCCCAGGAACGATCCGACTCCCCCTGTCGGATAACGAATGGTGGATTCACACTAACACCACTCAGTCCGGATTGCCATGTTCGTGTAGACGAATGATCAACATGCGCCCGGCAATTTTTCGACTTGCGAACGAATTATGTGACGGGGTGCACACTCATCGAAAATGGGGCAGGAAGCTCGGTGTGTCCGTTCAGCAGTCGCGCGATTGCCTGTGCACTTCGGAAAGCTGCGAGACCGTCGCCGAATGGATTCGTGCGACTTCTCATGGCGGAGCGCGCCTCTGGGTCGTCCAATAGTCGTCGCGCGGTTGTGAGGATTATGTTGCGATCGGTGCCGACTGAAATTGCACAGCCGTACTCAATTGCCTCGATTCGCTCTGTGACGTCACGCGCAACGAGGACGGGCACCCCGAAGGTTGGCGCCTCCTCTTGGATGCCGCCCGAGTCGGAGATGATGAGAGTCGAGGCTTTCATCACACCTACGAGCTCTTCGTAGGGGAGTGGATCGGTGAGAGTCACCCGGTCATGCTCCCCGAGGCGCAGGTGGACCTGTTGTCGGACAGCAGGATTGGGGTGCGTGGGGCACAGCACGTGCAGTGTCGGATACTCCGCCAGGAGCTGCGCCACTGCGTCGAGTACCTGCTCGAGGGGATCTCCCCACGACTCACGGCGATGCATTGTCAACAGGATCAGTGGTGTCGGCAGGGCGGTGGTCTGCGGAAGGCTGGCAGCGATGCGCAGCACAGCGTCGATTACTGTGTTTCCGGTCACGTACACGCGATCTGCGGGAATTCCGTCGCCGATGAGATTGCGTTCCGCGCGTGAAGTCGGCGCGAGATGGAAGTCGGCGATCTGCCCGATCAGCTTGCGGTTTGCCTCTTCGGGAAACGGCGAGTGAAGGTCGTGCGAGCGCAATCCCGCTTCGAGATGTACCACGGGAATCTTTGCCCAGAATGCGGCCAGTGCGCCAGCCAGTGCGGTTGTCGTGTCCCCCTGAACGACGACAGCGTCAGGGTGCTTGGTGGACCACAAGCTGGAAAGGTTGGCGATTAGAGCTGATATCAGCGTTGGCAAGCCGCCGTCGCCGCGATCGAGTTCCAACGTCAGATCGGGTGCGATTCCGAAGACGCGCAATGAATCTCTGACCATTGTCGGGTGCTGTCCGCTCGCCACCAGCTGCGCGTCGAACCCTAGTTTGCCGAGCTCACGATAGAGCGGTGCAAGCTTGATGGCTTCTGGGCGAGTTCCGGCAACTAGGTGAACGGTCTGCACCCGCGATAGACTACTCACATTCCCGAGTGTGGGATACTTAATGGGGCGGATTCGAGTTGACGTGAAAATCGACTATTTCTATCTCGCTGCAGCGGTGGGGACCTATGCGGTGGGGTTGGTGTGTCAGAGCGTGGGTGCCAAGCGGCAGCCACAGCTCGGCGTGCGCTTTCAGGCGTTGGCCAGGCTGGCGGGAGATCCGCTGTATATCGTCGGATTTCTCTGTCAGACAGCGGGTTTCGTGCTCGCTTTTCTCGCCCGCGCGAATCTTCCGATCTACTTGGTGCAAGGCGCGGTGTGCGCGTCCGTGGCGCTTGCTGCATTCATTGGCTACGCAGTTCTCGGACGGCAGACCTCGACGAGTGAACTCGCGGTATTCGTCGCCATGGCGGGTGCTGTCGCGATGCTGCTCGCTGCGTCGCGTCCATCGAATGCGTATGACATCAGTGGGGGTGCACTCCTGGGCTTTGCGATTCTGACGGTCGTGGTGACGGGGGCAACGTTCGCCGCGTCACGGTGCGCTGGGGCCGTACCGCTCGCGTGTCTGGCGGGAGTCAGTTTTGCGGTACTCGCGGTGGCGGGCCGACCGGTTGCGTCGCACATCGGCGTTGGGCTTGTCGGTGATCCATTGGCGTGGATAGTGCTCGCCACCGCGGTGGTCGGGCAGGTGCAGATGGCGCTTGCGCTCGCGCGCGGGTCGACGACGGTAGTCGGGTCGGTGATGGATTCGACGACGCTGGTGGTGGGGTCGGTCGTCGGGCTGCTGCTCCTCGGTGACCGCATCGCTGAGGGACGGGCGCTGTGGGTGATCGTTGGCGTCCTGATCTCCGTCGGCGGAGTTGCCGCGATGGCGGGGATCGATTCGCGGCGGCGTCGCGCGGCAGAGTCGTCGAAGATCGGCCGCACTGACGCGGTCGAGATCTACATGGCAGAGGGGTGAGATGAACTCGTCGACAATTGCGAGTGTGTCGGTCGATCTGGACAACGTCTGGTCGTACCTGAAGACACACGGGGACCCCGAGTGGGAGGCCCGTCCCAGCTACCTGCCGGTGGCAGTGCCGCGGATCGTCGAACTGTTCGGTGAACTCGACCAGCGCACAACGGTCTTCGTCATCGGTGCTGACGCCGTGCGTGATGACGGTGCCGATGCGGTCTCCGTGTTCAGCGGACTCGGCCACGAAATCGGTAATCATTCATTCGAACACGAGCCGTGGTTGCAGAGATACGACGCCGCGCAGCTCGCTTCGGAGGTCGACAGAACTCATGAGGCGATCGTGGCCGCTGGTGCGCCTGCGCCAGTAGGTTTTCGGGCACCTGGTTACAGCCACACGCCAGAGTTGTTCAGACTTCTCATCGAGCGTGGCTACCGCTACGACGCGAGCGTGTTGCCCACCTGGATCGGTCCGCTCGCTCGTTATCAGCACTTCCGCGGCGCCGAGCTGACAGATGAACAACGGGAAGACCGGGCGGACCTGTTCGGCGGATTCGGGCAGGTGCGACGGAGTCTCCACCCGCATCGGATGTCGACGTCGAGCGGCGATCTCGTGGAACTGCCCGTGACAACGCTTCCGCTTGCGCGGGTTCCGGTGCACGGGTCGTACCTCGTTCAGCTGTATTCGATCTCTCCGCGTCTGGCCCGGGGGTACTTTCTCGCTGCGGTCCGGATGTGTCGCCTGCGCGGAGTGGGCATGTCGATGTTGATTCATCCCACCGACCTGCTCGACGGGCGGGACGTGGCAGAGATGGCGTTCTTCCCTGGGATGGGTATTCGCGCTGAAGAGAAGAACGCATTCATGGCGTGGGTCATCCGTACGATGCAGGCCAACTTCGATGTCGTGGGTACAGGCGATCACGTCGACGCGATGTCGGCCCCGGGAGTGTCGATGCCTGCCGTGGAGGTCGGGTGACCATGCGTAGTTTGAACGCCGGCGCCGGCAGCGTCCACAGGGACGACGGCCCCTCGGCCCGTGCGCAACACCGCCCACAGCCCAGCGATCACGAGGACGGTCCCGGCGACCAGCAGCACGCGCATCAGCCAGATGGAAAAGTTCTCGACGCCGAAGGCTTGGCCCAGCTGATCGACCGCGTAGTAGTGCGATATACCTGCTCCGATGAACAGGAGTACCAAGCCGGGCGCGAGGCGCCTGCGGACTCGGCTATCACGGGCTACTTCGAATGCGCCGAGGACGATCGGCGGAATGAGCCACGCGGCATCGTAACTGAGGTGGTAAAGGGTCAAGGTGATCAACGACAGCCCGAGCAGGACGGCAATCCACTCAAACCGGAACGGCGTTCGTCGCACCACGACGTAGGCGGCGACGACGCCGGCGACTGCGACCGCAACCGTAGTGAGGGTGGATACGCCGAATCCAGCGTGCTGCAGGCTCCCGACGATATCGATGCGCTCGTCGAGCCAGTCCGTTGTTCTTCTGGTGGACGATTCGCTGATGTTGCCGACCAGACTGCTGAACCAGCCTGGGACACCCGAGATTCCGCCGGCCATCACCGGTGTCGCGGCGAGGGAGACGAGTGTGGCGAATCCGACGCCGATCAACGCTCGGCGCCACGCCCCACGGGCGAGAAGGACAACCACTACGGCGAGTCCGATATGCGGCTTCATGCAGCAGACTGCGACGAGTATCACACCAATGTACTTGTTACGCACCATAATTGCGGGAACGGCGAGCAAGACGTACACAATGCTCGGCTGACCGAGGTAGTAGGCAAGGGTCACCGGGCGGCACAACAGCAGGAGAATCGCTCCCCACGTTGCCGCCACCGCGCGCTTGATGGCACCCTCGCGTCCAGCTGGAATCAGTGCTGCGGGGGTGAGTTCAGCGGCACGCAATCCGAGCCAGCAGCCCGTAGCGACGATGACGGCCATGGCGACGACTGTCTCGAGCAGGCCAGCTGCTCGCCAGTCCATCCATCCAAGCGGGGCCCACAGGACGAGATGGCCGGGCGCATACGTCGGGTAATCCAGAGAGTTGGGGAAATGTTGCAGGTACGTCTCAGTGTCGTAGGGATTGTTCCCCGTGATGAACCAGGTCACCGGGCGCCACGTCGCGTCGCGAAAATCGACGAGCGACAGGTGGCACAGGTGCGCACCGCATTCGACGGCTTCGTCAGCGCGGATCCGGTCGGCCAGGGTTTTCCGCGCGAGCGCGAATGCGAGGGCGATCGCCACGGCCAGGGAGGCGCCGAGAGTAGGAAGCTCCCAGCGGTTGGCGAACCTAGGACTCAGCGGCATCGGGTCACCTCCGTCCGATCAGGGCGCAGAACTGCCTGCTCACTTTACACAGAGAATGTGCAGAAGCGATTGTCGGGCGGCTCGCGATGACGGTCACCGAGAATTCAACTGTCGAGGTCAGGCGAAGTTTTAGCCTTCGTTTCGTGGCTGCGGGTATGGGTTTGCTGTGCACCTTCGCGATGACGATTGTCGCGTATCGGGCACTTGATTTGAGACAGGCCGCTGTCTTCTTCGCAATTCTGGCGGCATTGTCGATCGGCCCGATGGTAGGTCGACTCGGCTTGGGACCGAACGTGATACGGCTGCTACCGACGGCAAAGACTAGCGCAGAGGCGAGGCGTATCGCCTCCGTCCACCTCCGCGCGACACTCGTACTCTCGGTGATCAGTGCGCCATTCATCGGTCTCATTGCGACGTGGGCTATGCGGGGCGAAAGGCAGTACTGGCCCGTACTGATCCTGACCGTCGTCGTGGTCATCGTCGAGTCGATGCGGCTCACGCTCAGTGATATATTCGCCGCCCACGGTCGAGTAGGAATGGCCGTGTTGACCACGCACCATGTCCGCAGCACGATCGTGCTTCCGGCGGTCGCTCTACTTCTTTTCGCATTCGACAAATCGTCGTTGACGGAAGTTCTCGCGGTGTACACCGCGGTGGCCGTGATGCAGTTGGCGGCCGCGCTGATCGTCGGCCGTGCTCAAGTGTCGTTGATCAGCGAAGGACAATTGCGCACCTTGCGGGATCCGATACGGAACGGCGCCAAGCTCTTCGTCCTCGACCTCTCTGCGTTCGTGTGTCTTCCGGCAACCATCTGGCTGGCCAACTTCGTGTTCACGCCCCACGACGCCGCCACCTATGCCGCTGCTGCAACGTTGGCGCTGCAGGTCACGATCCTGGAGAGTCTCGCATCGCTCGCCGTGACCCCCGTCGTCGCGCGGGAATGGGTTGCGGGGAACCGGGAACGCGTGGTGTCTGTGCTCGCGGCAGTGGCAACGCTGGGGACGCTCGTGACACTTCTGATCATCGCTGTGCTGGCAGTGTTGGGGGAGACCATGGTCTCGTGGGCCTACGGCCCGTCGATGTCGGCTGCGGGTCCGCTACTCCTTGTCCTGGCGGCGGGCGGCATCGCGAAAACTGCGCTGGGTGGAAACATCACGATGCTGGTCATCAGCGACAACATCGATCGGGCGGCTTGGGCCGCGTTTGCTGTTCTGGTGTGTGCGGTGCCTGCAGGCATCTTGGCGGCGGTCGAGGGCGGACCGATGGCGTTGGCGATCGTATCGGCGTGTGCGGTGACGTTGACCGCGGTAGTCCAATGGCTCAGTGCCCGTAGGGTTCTCGAAGGCACACCACGACCGAGTTTCGCTGTGCGGTCGTCATTGTCGACGTTCCGCTGATGGGTTTCGACGTGTCGTCAGTGAATTGACGGTGTGATCGCTTCGAGCACACGCTCGGCGGACAGCCGCCACGAGAATCTGCGCGCGTTATCGTGTCCCATGCGAATCAGCTTGGTGCGCAACCCGGTGTCTTCGGACACGCGGCGTACGGCGTCGATCATCGCCTGAGCATCACCCGGAGCGAAGAACACTGCTGCCTCGCCCGCAACCTCGGGGATCGACGCCGCATCACTACACACAACCGGGCAGCCCGACACCTGCGCCTCGACAACCGGCAGTCCGAAGCCCTCGTACCGCGACGGGAAGACCAACGCGCGGCAATGTCGATACAGGTATGCGAGCTCGGCATCATCCAGGCGTCCGGCGACGGTTGCGCCAGCGGCAAGTGGCGAAGCATCGCTGAACACTTGAGGATTGCCCGACGCTCCCACGACAATGACCGGAAAACCCTCGGACACCAGCGCGTTGACGGGCTCGGGAAGATTCTTGTGCTGGGCGAGGGTGCCGACTACGACGACGGATTTCGCGATGTCGACTGTGTCACCGAGGTCGGGTGCGTGCTCGTCGACCGCGTCGAAACCGTCTGCCGCACAGTGTGCAACATCGAATCGTTCAGCGGGAACATGCAGGAAATCGGCGAGTTCGCCAGCGCTGAACCGGGATACGGTGACGAGGTGTGCTGCCGTCCGCGACAGCAGGAAATACATCACGGCGTAGAAGGCGACAAACGACCGTCGGAAAGTCGACGAAAACCGGAACGGGGTTGCGTCATGCATCGTGACCAGCTGTTTGCGCTTGAGCAGCGGTGCAGGTCCGGCAAAATTGAGAAGAAGCGCACCACGGGTGGTCAGTGGCAGGTCAAGCTGCTCGAAGGCGACGCCGCTCCAGCGCGAACGATGCACCCGCGCACCACTGTCGACCAGCCACTCCGGCATCTCGGCGTCTGCGGGAACGTCGACGACGAACCGGCGTTCCGGTGCAAGTGTCAAGAGCGCGCGTACCATCTCGTTGGCGTAACGCTGGGTGCCCGTCATCGATTGCGCGAGCCACTTGCCATTGATGTGTATCTCGCTCATATGACCTTCTGGAAGAACCGATCGTAGAGTCGTCCGAGCGCTGCGCGTTGCGCGTCGTCGGTGTTGTCGGCGAGTGCGCGTTGGGTCGACTCGGTTGTGGCAGCGTAGGTTTCGGGATCAGCGAGAGCTTTGAGTAGAGGCTCGAGCTGCGAGGGATGGTCGATCGTCATCGGCATGCGGAAACCGTGCACGTACGGCTGTGCGCGTGCGATCACCGGAAGGCCGGCCGTCGCGGCCTCGAGGATGGAGATCGGAAAGCCCTCCCACTGGGCTGTGTGGAGGTAGACATCAGCCGCAGCAAGTGTCTTCAATGCCTGTTCACGACTCAGCCAACCCGTGACATCGACGCCCGCGCTACGTAGGAGCCGGGCGCTCTCTTCGTCGCCGCCGCCGATCCACACGGCCTCGAAGTCGGTGCCGGAGCGACGCGCAGATGCGACACACTCGGCAAAGAAGTGCGCGTCCTTCTGCGGCCCCAATCGCCCGTTGCCGGCGATTCGCAATCGTGTTGACGCCGTCCGCTGATGTTGGGGTATGTGTGAGGGGGTCACGTTGGGCACCAGGACAGTCCTGGGATTCGATACGGGCCACTCCGAGAGCTCCCGTTCGCGCGGGGAACATGCGCCGATTGCAGAAGTGTTGAACGATAGCAGCCACTCTGCGAACCGAAATCCGGTTCGGATCACGCCGGGTACGTCGCGCCGTTCGAACGCGTAGCAATGCGGCGTATACACGATGGGGGTGCGCTGTGAGTTTCGCAGCGCCAATCGAACGTATACCCCGGCCTTGCTCGAGTGTGCATGAATAACAGCCGGGCCCTTGTCCCGCACGGTGCCGTTGAGGAACCGGATCCTGTTCGCGGTTCCTTCCGGAAGTTCGATCGTCGAAGCGAACTGGCCCAACGACTCAACATCCACCGTTGCCTCGGCACGTGTGGCGTAGACGAGGTGGTGCTCGACGTCGGGATAGTTGCGCACGTAGTCGCCGATTGCGGCTGCGGTCCCGCTCGCGAAGGACTCCGTGACGTGGATGAGTTGACGGCCAGTTGTGTGACTGGTCATTTCACCTCGAGTGGGATTTGATTGCGAGACCACCGCGATGTGGTACTGATCTGGCGTGGCACGTTGGTGACGAAGGGTTGAACCGAACTATCGACCAGAGCAATCTGTGTGAATGAGATATTGCTGATCGGTGCGCCCCCGTCGGCGAGCACCGCGACGTCGCGGCCTGCCTTCGCCGGGGTTGACTTGATGGTTACGTCGGCTATCCGGACTGAGTCGATGCCGTGACCGCGGTTTCCGGCGTAGACCAATATCGCACCCTGAACGGCGGTGCCGACGTTGGCAGACGTTATCGTGCCGCTCGCCACCGAAACCTGCCACACCGAATGGGTATAGAACGGATTGCCCTCGCTGGCGATGTACAGGCCTGCCGCAGCGGTATTGGAGACGTTCAAACCGTTGATGCTAATGCGAATGCCTCCGACGACGCTGATTCCGCGACCCCACCGGTTTCCGTTCACAGTGATGTTCGTTTCCTTGATATCGGAGCACAGTCCGCCATTGGCGTAGCTCACGACGGCCACACCGTCGTCGCCGGTACCGGACGTCGTCACGTTGCTCACCGAGCCACCGCTCGCCCCGTTGGTGATGTGAACGCCATCGGCAAGGGTGTTCGAGACATTCACGCGATCGATGGTGAAGTTCTTCGCACCGTCGACGAAGAGGCCGGCAGCGGCCGAGCCGTTGATCGTCACATCGCGGACGGTGTCGTTCTGTCCGCTGATCACCAATTTGTGCTGATCCAGGCCGGTCTGCCGCTGTCCGCGAGTTGCCCCGTTGAAAGTGATACCCGAGATGCTCACCCCATTGGCACTCACCTGTACAGATGAACTCAAGTCGTTCGTCGCGGCGAGCACCGTGTTATCACCTGTGATGGTGACGTTCGGTACCCGGATCTTGAGAGCTCCGGAATGGCGGTAGGTACCGCCGTCCAATCGGAGAGTCGACCCGGGTGTCAGGGCGTCGAACTTCTTCTGTAGAACCTGGGTCCGGTCAGCGTTCACTGGCGCGGTCGCGGCCGAACCGCACCCCGAGATCAGCAGAAGGATCGACAGCGATACCAACCCGATCACGGTCACGTGGCGCTTGCTCATGCCGTGATCTCAACGTCGCGCGGAACAGTGAGATCACTGCGATGAGCGGAACAGTCCGACGGTGTCGACATTCCCGGCGTTTTCAATCGTGTCGCGAGGAACGCGATGAGAAGCAAACCCAGCCAGGCTGGAGCCGCTCGGCCCTGCGCCCAGTATAGATAGCGGGGCATTTCGAGTAATCCTGTGAACATCACCGGGTACATGAGGAGGCCAATCAGAGATCCGTTGACGAATGCGCGATACGTTACGCCGACAATGATGCCAGCAAGCGCAAAATAGACAAGTCCGCCGAAAGGTCCGTAATCGGTGAATGGTCCGGTATACCCGCTCGGATTGTTGAACTCCGGATTGGCATGTTGGGTCAGCAGTGGCGTGTAGTCGGACGGGCCGAGAGGGAAGGCGCTCCGGTGCGGGGGCAGAGTGCTGTAAACGTGCTCAATTCCCGGAGCCGTCCACACGACTTCGAGTGTGTCGTAGGGGACTCGCCCTGGCCACCGCATGTTCTGGTAGATGATCTGGCCATTGTTGATCGCCGTCGCGTAGTAGCCCGCGAGCCGATCCGCCGCGAACTGGATGAAGCTGTTGGAAGTGCGGGTTCGATAAAACGACCATGAACGGAAATACTCGAACAATCCGAAGACGAGAAGCAGGAGCGGCAGGGACGTGAGCGGAATCCACTGTGCGATGGTATTTCCGCGTCGGTGTCGGTTGCCCATCCGTGCACTACCGATGACAGCCAGTGGAACAACGAGTTCCAGTACGGCGAGTCTCTCCGAGAAGACGTAGGCACGCCCGATTGCCAGCAGCATCACGGAAGCGATGATTGCGATCTGTTTCTTGTTCTTCCCCTGCGTCAGGACGAGCGCAGCGACGACGACAGTGGGTACGCCGAACTGTGTGAGAGTGGTGACTCCCGCGATCGTCCCGATCGCGTCTTTTGCCGACGTACCGTCTGCCGCCGTCGCGCTGAGCAATTCGGACGGTGTGATGCCTGATTTGGCGATCAGATATCCGAACCCGACGTAGCCCAACACTGTCAATCCGAACATCACCGAACTCGCGCGGACCAACAGGGTTCGTGTATCCGAACTCAGGGGAGGCCAGCCTCCGCCCGCGACGGGGCGACGCCGCACCAGCAGCATCCCGATCAGTGCGGCGAGGGCCAACACCAGCACACCGGACCCGAACATCGCGACCGTCTCGTTGTCGAGAGTCCGTGGGGATCGCCAGAGCGTGCGGAACTCCTCGTCGCTGATGAAGGTGGTCGGTATCAAGGACAGCGAACCCACCACCAGGGCGATGGCAATCGGCGATATCCACCAGACTGCCCGTGGAGTGCGTGCTTTCACCGGTCTCTGCCGAAGTAGCCGACGAGTTCGCCACGGAGGTACGCGACGTCGGCCCGAGCGTGGATTCGGTTACCGCGAATGTCGCGCACGACGCTGCCGACGATCTTGCGGGCACCGTGGTAACCGAACTGCGCGACCGACAGCCGGTGGCGACGCCACAGGTGACCATTCCCTACGCCGTACTTGAACATCTTGTCGACGAACGCTTCCGTGATCGCGTGACGGTCGTCGTCTTGAAGAATGTGGATCGACGGATCGTAGGAGAGTGTGTGCCCAGCTGCGATGAGCCGAAGGACCAGGTCCGACTCTTCGCCCGCGCCGCGAAGTCCGGGTGAACCGACTCCGATGCTCTCGTCGAATGGGGCGCGCGAAGGCAGCGTCGCCGTGCGGAGGAAAATCGTGCTCGCGATACTTGTGCGTGGAAAATTCAGTCGCGACACGGTCGTTGGTCGTCGCAACCAGCGTTGCATTGACGGCCGCCCATCGGCGGTGACCTGCATACCACTTACTCCGGCAAGTTCAGTGTCGGTCTCGAGGAGCCGCGTCGCCGCTTCCAGCGTGTCCGGTCTGTACCAGCAGTTGTCGTCCGGATAGGCCACGATCGGCGCGGTGACCAATCGCGTACCCGCGTTGCGCCCGGTCGAGGCGCCGCGTCCACTCCGAGTGGCTTTGACGGGGCCGGGCAGCTCTGCTGACGTCACCAGGGCCGCACACTGCTGGTCGTCGCTTTGATCGACGACGATGAACTCGACGTGTTCTGCAATCGATGAAGCGGCGACCGAATCGAGTAGTCGACGGAACTCACTGGGTCGACCGATGGTGGTGCATACGAGTGAAATTCGAGGTGAGGTCATTGCGGATCAGGCCGAATCTGCTGTAGCAACTTCACGCCGGACACCTGCGGGAACATCGGCTGACTCGCCTGCGCCGTTTTGGTCGGTGTCGGTGTCGGTGTTGGTGTCGGTGTCGGTGTATTGAGTGTTGTCGCCCCGAGCGCTTTCTTGGCGGTCGTCGTCGGTCACACTCGGCGCATGCTCGGGTTCGATGACGGCCGACTGCGACTCGCGCGGCTGCTCCGTCTCCTTGCTATTCGCCAGCGCCAGCCGCCACTGCTTACGTGTCACAGCAATGAAGCCCGATTCGGGTACGGGCAACAAGTTCAACGTGGACGTGAGGGCGGGCAGGCGATCAACATACTGCTGCGCAACGACAACAACGTAGTCGGCATGTCTGAGGTGGTCAGCGAGATCAGGGTCGACGCCGAGTGATAGGCACTCGACAACTTGCACGGCGTCGTGATGTGCGGATGCTCCCGCGATTAGTTCGCCCACGCGACGTGTTCCTGATTCCGGGGATGCTCCCACGACGACGATCGTGCCGCTGTCTGGAGAGCCCAGTTGCGCGAAAAAGCTTCTGGCCGCAGCTTTTTCGGACTCAGAAGGGAAACTGCCGGGTCGGCCGATGGCAAGGGTCGGGGTGAAGGTCTTGGCGATATCGCTGACGTCAGACGAAGAGGTGATGAATCGCTTGCGATTGCGCCAGACGACTGCGCCACCGAGCGCGACGAGCGCGCCTACCACGGCGCCGATGATCGCGGTAACTCCCCAGTTCGACGAAGATCCCGAAGTCGGGGTCGCAGGCTGTACAACGATGGCTGGTGCGCCGGCCGCTGTCTGCAATTGCAATGCCGAGGCCTGCGTGCGTAGTTCTTGGACGCCAGCGCCCCGGCCGGTGCTTTGCTGCTGGGTAATCAGATTGTTGATCGAATTCAGGGCGGCAGTGTTTCGATCCCGCAACTCCCCCGACGAGTGATCCAAGTACGTCGTTATCGCAGTTTCGACGATGCGTTTCGCCTCGATCTCTGTGGGCGCAGTCGCCGAGATCGTCACCACTGCGGAATTGCTGTTCTGTACCGCGCTGATCGACGGATCGGTTTCTGAGCCCAACGTCGATTTCACGCTCTCTCGGAAACCTGAACCCGAGAGGTACGCGATCTCGCCACTGACATAACTCTGCAGCTCGTCGGTCGATGTCGGTTGGCCACTCAACACGGCAGACACGCTGGCGGGCTGCTCGAGCCGCACCATCGCCTCGGCTGAGTGCGCGCTGTTACCCGTTTGCGTCAGTGCTCCGGCCAGGCCCCCCAGGACAGCGCACAACAGTGTGACCGGCCACAGCGCAACCACCCCACGGGTCAGCTGGGCACGATTTAGTACGTGCATCAAAAGAACTCCCCCTATTTACTCGCTGCTACCTTATCCGAGATCGCCAACTTTGCTGAAAAATATCGCCTCAGGCGACGAAACTCACATGAATTCCTCACAGTTCGGTCGGATTTGCGTAGACCCCCCGCGCGTGGGTTGCCGGTGGATGCAACCCCACGATGCGACACGGGAATGCACAAGGTCAGCTGAAGCGTTCCCGCAGGGCGTGTCGGTCGACCTTGCCCGGGCCGCGTAGCGGGAGCTCGTTGAGCTCGATCACCTCGCGCGGCGCGGCGTAGCGGTCGAGTCGTTCGACGACGGCGCTTCGGATGCGGTCGGCGTCGAATCTGGTTCTGCCCGAGGGCACCACGAAGGCGACGACCTTCTCGCCGAGCCGGTCGTCTGGCAGTCCGACGACGGCGCACTCGCGTACGGAATCGTCGTCGAGGATGACGGCCTCGACCACCTGCGGTACCACTGTGAGTCCGCCGGTGGTGATGGCTTCGTCGGCGCGGCCGATGATGCTCAGGACGCCGTGGTCGAGGCGGCCGAGGTCGTCGGTGACGAAGGTCCCGGGAGTTGCGAATGCGGGATGCTCCGGCAGATGACGGTAGCCATGCGCGACCATCGGGCCCGAGAGTGCCACGCGCCCAACACCTTCGGGATTGGGGTCGAGGAGGGTGACGGTGACGCCGTCGAGCGGGATGCCGTCGTAGACGCAGCCGCCGCCGGTCTCACTCATGCCGTAGGTCCGGATGATGGGCAGTCCGGCGTCGAGTGCGCGACGTAGCAGGGGTGTGGGAGTCGCCGCACCGCCGACGAGGAGGGCGTCGGTGCTGCGGAGTGCTGCGGTGGCACGCGGGGAGTCGAGGACTTTGATCAGTTGCGTCGGCACCAGCGAGGTGTAGCGACGCGGACCGTCGAGTGCGTCGAGGGCGTCGGCGAAGGCGTCGGGTTCGAAGCCGGACGAGACGTCGAGGACGCCTGGCGTGAACCCGGCAGCCAGTGCGCGGAGGAGAACCTGGAGTCCGGCGATGTGGTGCGGGGCGAGCGCGAGGAGCCAATTGCCCGGTCCGCCAAGGTATTTGTGCGTCGCGGCCGCTGACGCGGTGAGGGTGTGGGGCGTGTGTTGCGCGCCCTTGGGGGTGCCGGTGGTGCCCGAGGTGGAGATGACGAGCGAGATGACGTCGTCGATGGGGGCGTCGGCGGCCAGGGCGTCGGCGAGGCGCGCCGCGTGCGCGGGGTCGGCGGCCGGGGTGGGCAGGGCGGCCGGGGTGGTCTCGACAAGCTCGACCAGCGGTTGGGGCTCGACCAGCGGAATGGGGGGCGTGGTCTCGACAAGCTCGACCAGCGGTTGGGGCTCGACCAGCGGTTGGGGCTCGACCAGCGGTTGGGGCTCGACCAGCGAGGCGGGCCTGAGCGGCGGTTGGGGAGTGACCATCGCGAGCAGGGTGTCGCGGAGGTCGAGGACCGTCGAGTCGGCAGGCAGGGGGAGTGGTCGCAGGATGCGGGTCACCGCAGCAAAACTACTCCGGCTCGGCGCCGTCGGACGGTGGCGGGTCGAGGGGGTGGTCGTCGAACGGCCAGCCGCGTGACTCGAGGTAGGTGCGGACGCGTTCGATGTCGGCCTCGTGGGGGAGCTCATGGGTGACCTTGGAGATCTTCACCCCGGCGTCGATCTTGGAGATCGGCTCGGGCGGCGGCGCCGACTCGCGGATGAGCTCGCCAGAGACCTCGTCGACTTCGTCCTCACTGAGTTGTCGACGCAGGAGTGCGACGAGGGGGATGTAGTCATCGGTGGGTACGCCGTCGGGATACCCGGCGCGCAACCAGTCGATGATCTTCTTCAGAAATTGCGGCCGATCGGCCACGCCGTCCCCCTCTCGCACACACAGACGCCTTACGCGTTCTGGTCTGCGATTCTAAGCGGTCCGCGCCTGCTCGTGGCAGGCGCGGACCGGATACTCGTGATGGCTGAGGAGTCTCAGCTCACCGTGATCTCAGCTCGGTGAGCTCAGATCCTCGGCGTCGTGTTCAGAACTCTTGGTCTCCGCCGCCAACGGCCACCCGACCGCGGCGAGCCGAGATGCCACCTGGTTGACCTCGTACTCGGTCGGCGGTTGGTCGGAGACCTTGGTGATCGCGCCCGCGATCTGCTCCTCGGTGAGTGGGGTTCCGATTCCCTGCTCGGCGGCGAGTTCCATGCACACGCGCATGATCTGGTCGTCGTCGAGCACCTTGGTCAGCAGAGCGAGCAGCGGCGGGAAGTCGGTGGGTGGGACCCCTTCGGGGTAGCCCTTGCGAATCCAGTTGACGGCGGATTCGAACAGCGACGTGGTGGCCATGATGCCTTTCGGTTCGAAATCGAAATGTCGAGTGGCGCTTGGGTTTACTTGTATGCCCAGGAGGGGAAGAGCTTGATGTCGAAGTAGTAGTTGAGCGTCTGGCGGCAGATCCACAGCAGGCCGATGACGATCACTGCCGCGACGATCGCGAACAAGACGTAGCCCAGCGCGCGCAGCGCGGGATTGGGTGCCGAGGTGGTGCCGTCGGCGTTGAGTCCGCCTTCACCGCGCGCCTCGCAGACCATGCCTACCGCGAACAGTGCGGGCAGACCTGCGCCGAGAACCAGACCGATTGCGAAAACCTTGAGAATCGATTCGAGGATGTCCATGAGATTCAGCTTTTCCTTTAGTCGTCCGTCGTCGTCTCTGGTTGCCTACGTCATCGCTGTCGGATCGGGGACCTGACGCGGACCGTCCTGCGCACTCGGCGGGATGATCGAGTTGGTCTCGTCGTCCCATTCGTCGTTGACGTTGTTGGAATCGACCTTGTTCTGCTGTGCACGCCAGTACATGTATGCCGACGCCGCGACCAGTAGGACGAAGATGACGACAGCGCCGGCGACGTCGCCGAGCAGGTGGCCGAGGCCGTAGCAGACAGCGCCGACGATGCCCGCTGCGGGAAGCGTTGTGACCCAGGCGATGACCATGCGGCCTGCGACGGCCCAGCGGACCTGGGCGCCCTTCTTGCCGACGCCGGAGCCGAGGATCGAGCCGGTGGCGACCTGCGTCGTCGACAGTGCCATGCCGGCTGCCGAGCTGGTCAGGATGATGGCGGCGGAGCTGGCTTCAGCGGCCATGCCCTGCGGGGAGCTGATCTCGACGAGGCCCTTGCCGAGCGTGCGGATGATGCGCCATCCGCCGAGGTAGGTGCCGAGGGCGATGGCTCCGGCGCAGCTGACGACGATCCAGACCGGCAGGCCGTGCTTGACCGACGATGCGCTGAGGTGACCGGTGCAGATCAGGGCGAGTGCGATGACGCCCATCGTCTTCTGTGCGTCGCCGGTGCCGTGAGCAAGGGAGACCAGCGATGCGGTGACGATCTGTCCGCTGCGGAAGCCCTTCTCCTGCTTGGAGACCAGGATCTTTGCGGTGATCTTGAAGATCAACCAGGTGCCGACCGCGGCGACGGCGCAGGCGATGAAGGGCGAGGCGAGCGCGGGGATGATGACCTTCGACAGCACGCCGTGCCAGTCGATGCCGCTCGCGCCCAGCGCGGCGATACCCGAACCGATGAGTCCGCCGAACAGAGCGTGGCTCGAGCTCGACGGCAGACCGAAGAGCCAGGTGAAGAGGTTCCAGAGGATGCCACCGACTAGGCCGGCGAAGATGATCAGTAGAGCTTCGTTGGCGTCGATGCCGGAGATCAGGGCTCCGGACTTGTCTTGTAGGTGAAGGATGTTCTTGGTGATTGTCGCCGCGACCTCGACCGAGAGGAACGCGCCGACGAGGTTGAGGATGGCCGCGATCGTGACCGCGACCTTGGGCTTGAGTGCGCCCGTGGCGATGGATGTCGCCATGGCGTTTCCGGTGTCGTGAAATCCGTTGGTGAAGTCGAAGCCAAGTGCTGTGATGACCAGCAACACGAGGACAAGCATCTCTCCGCTCATGGGCAATATCATGCTGCCCGGATTAAGGTTTCGCCTAAATTAAGTTCGACTGCCGTATGTTTGTGACCTGCGAGTTTGCCTATCTGCACACGGTGTTCACCTAGTGTTCACCGAACTGACCGTGGGCGGACACCGTTTGCGCAGCTAATGTCCGATTTGTGTGCGTGGGGGTCTCGACAAGCTCGACCAGCGGGCGGGGCGCTCGACCAGCGGGCGGAGCTCGACCAGCAGTGGGGGCGAGCGAGCGCTCGGGCGGGTCTCGACAAGCGGTGGGGGCGCTGTGGAAGAATCCGAAACCATGACCGCTTCTGCCATCAAGCTCGGTATGCCCATCAATTACGCCGGTGATTTTCGCGAGACGATCGACAACCTCGTCGACTTCGAGTCGGCGGGTGTCGCTCGAATCGCGGTGCCCGAGGCATACAGCTTCGACGCCGTGAGCCAGCTCGGCTACATCGCAGCGCGCACCGAGAAGATGGAGCTGCAGTCGGCGATCCTGCCGATGTACTCGCGCACACCGTCGAACTTGGCGATGACCGCGGCGGGGCTCGACTTCATCAGTGGTGGTCGCTTCGTGCTGGGTATCGGAGCGTCGGGGCCGCAGGTGATCGAGGGCTTCCACGGTGTGAAGTACGACTACCCGGTGGGGCGCGCGCGTGAGAACGCCGACATCTGTCGACTGATCTGGCGTCGGGAGAAGACGGAGTACCGAGGCAAGCACTACACACTGCCGTTCACCAAGGAGGACGGCGGCACAGGGCTTGGCAAGCCGCTGAAGATCATCAATCATCCTGTCCGCGAGAACATTCCGATGTTGCTCGCTGCTATCGGTCCGAAGAACACCGAACTCGCGGCCGAGATGTTCGAAGAGTTCCAGCCCTTCCTGTTCCACCCCGAGCACGTCGACGTCGCGTTCGGTGAACCGCTGGCAGCGGGCAAGGCGAAGCGCGATCCTTCGCTGCCCGAGCTGGGAATTGTGGTGCAGGCAACCGCACGGGTGACCGAGGACGCCGAGCAGATCGAGAACGCGTCGCAGATGGTTCGGCACCAGGCGGCGCTCTACATCGGCGGAATGGGCGCGCGCGGGAAGAACTTCTACAACCAGCTCACCGTCCGTTACGGCTACGCCGACGCGGCCAAGGAGATCCAGGACCTCTACCTCGACGGCAAGAAGGTCGAGGCTGCCGCGGCGGTTCCCGCAGATCTGGTCGAAGCGATGAGCCTGATCGGTCCGCGTTCACTGGTGACCGAGCGCGTCGCGGCGTTCCGCGCGGCGGGTGTCACGTGCATCCTCGCTGCTCCGGTGGCGCCGACGCATAAGGAGCGGGTCGAAGACATGGCTCAGCTCGCGGAGATCTTCGCGAGCTGAGCCAGCCTTCGTCCGCATTCAGCGGTCAGTTGGTTTTCGTTGATGTGCCCGCCGAGCTCTTGGTTGCGGTTGCTGCTGCCGTTTGTGTAGCGGTCGGCGTTGCCGTTGCCGTCACCTTGGGTGTCGCCGTTGCCGTGGGTGTCGCGGTTGCCGTGGCTGTTGCTGTTGGCGTTGCAGTAGCCGTAACTGTCGGTGTTGCGGTTGGCTTGGACGTTGCAGTCGCAGTCGCCGTGGGTGTTGCAGTTGCAGTAGCCGTGGGCGTTGCGGTTGCACTCGGCGACGCGGTGGTCTTTGTCGTCGACGGACTTGCCGCGGTCGGTGTTGCCGTCGCGGTCGGTGTTGCCGTCGCGGTCGGAGTTGCGGCGGCCGCCGAGGTGGTCGTCGGGGTGGCCGTCGGCGCGGCGGTTGTTGTCGCCGTGGTTGTTGTCGCCGGGACCGTCTCGCTACTTGCTTGTGCGGCAAGCTTTGTGACGGTCGTGGTCGTGGCGGCGTTAGTGCCGTACGCATTGCCCAGCGCTGCCGCCAAGTCGTTCAGCATCTGCTGGAACTGGGCGGCCAGTGCGGCCATCATCTGCTGCAGAGCATCGTTGAGCGCTGTCGACGGGTCCGTGGTTCCGCCGCCCGTATTCCCGCCGCCCGTATTTCCGCCGCCGGTGTTGCCGCCGCCGGTCGACGGTGTACCCGGATTCGATCCGGATGCATACTTCGCGATGAGTTCCGCCAAGACCTGAGCCGCTGGTTTCGCTGTCCAGTCGGTGTGGAAGAGTCCGAAATTGTCTTCAGTGGTGCCGTCTCCGGTCTTGGTGTCACGCGTCTCGTAAATGTAGATCGGTCCGGCGCCGGTCTGCTTCTGCCAGGTCTCGATGAAGTCCTGGATGAAGGCTGCCTGCTGGGCTTCGGTGTACGCGCCGGAGGTCGGTTGGCCGTACTCGGTGATCCAGATCTTCTTCGCGGAGTCGCCATACTGCGTCATCAGCGCTCGGATGGCCGCGATCTGCAGAGAGGGCGCGTCCGGATGGTCGTTCGTCGAGTACGACGCGTCGTACTGGTACGGGTGGTACGAGAGGGCGTTGAAGTATCCCGCCGCGCCTGCCGCGTACATCTGAGAGATGAAGTCGATGGGGTTCAACGTGTTGCCGCTCGTCACGGCAGCGCCGACGACGCCGGCGATCACGACGGCGTCAGGGTCCGCGGCCTTGATGGCGGCGTAGGCGGCCTTGAGCATTGCCGTGTAAGCGGCAGGATCGATTGGGTTGTAGAAGAGGGTTGAGTTGGGCTCGTTCCACACTTCGTACCCTGAAATCTTGCCCTTGTAACGCGTTGCGACCGCAGTCGTGAAACCTGCGTACACGGCTGGATCAGTGTGACCATTGATGATGTTGCCTGCCCACCACGGTGTTGCGGCGATCGTCGCCACCAGGCTGATCCCTCGTGACTGTGCAGCGTTGACAAGCTGGTCGAGTTGGGTCCAGTCGTACACGCCCTGACGATTTTCGACGCTGGCCCACGGGATGAGCACCCGCACGCTGGTCACGCCGAGTGATTGGATCTTGTCGAGGGTCGTGTTCATGTCGGCACTGCTCAACGAGTACAGCGACGAGTCGGCTATGCCGATGGTGGTTGATGATTCATCGATAACCGCCGCCATGGTGTAGGGCAGGGTTACGGTGCGGATCTGAGAAACCGAAGACTTGCCCGCCGGAGAGACGGCAGGGAAGTCGATGGCAACCAGACCGGTGCCGAGAAGTGCTGCAGCGCAGAGCGTTAAAGACCTGGTACGAAGACGTGATGCGGGCATCGGGCAGATTCCTGTCAGTTGCCCCCCTTGACTACAGAGTAGATACAAAAATCGATTCGGGTGAGTTAATTGGGGGTTACTGAACGGTTCGGAGCGGATTCGACTGCGGATTTGTGGATGGGTTTCATGTTGCGGGTTCACAGAAGGGTTTCAGGTTGTCCCGGTTTCAGGTGGGGAGTCGCGCCACAACGCAAAGATGCCCCCGCCGGTGAAGGCGGGGGCATCTGAGGTGGTGCAGCAGGTGGAGCCGAGTGGCGACCGACGTGTCGGGCGGCGTGCTGTCAGATGGCGACGGCTTGGCTGGGCGACTCGATGGAGACGTCTGACTCCACCATCATCCGGACCAGCGACTTGAAGTCGACGCGAGGTTTCCAGCCAAGCTTCTCGTGCGCCTTGGTGGAGTCACCGATGAGGAGGTCGACCTCTGCGGGGCGGAAGAACGCAGGGTCGGTCTCGACGTACCGCTCCCAGTCATCGATTCCGACGGTCTCGAAAGCGACGTCGAGCAACTCGCGAATCGTGTGCGTCTCCCCGGTCGAGATGACATAGTCGTCGGCCTCGTCCTGCTGGAGCATCCTCCACATCGCGTCGACGTAGTCTCCGGCGAAGCCCCAGTCGCGCTTCGCGTCCAAGTTGCCCAGAACCAGCTTGTCCTGGAGGCCCAGACTGATGCGTGCCACGGCCTGTGAGACCTTTCTGGTCACGAATTCAGGCCCGCGCCGCGGGGATTCGTGGTTGAACAGAATGCCCGAGCTCGCATGCATGCCGTACGACTCGCGATAGTTGATCGTCATGTAGTGCCCGTAGACCTTGGCGACGCCGTAGGGCGAGCGCGGCCAGAGCAGCGTCGACTCACGCTGAGGGACGTCTTGCACCTTGCCGAACATCTCCGAGCTCGACGCTTGGTAGAAGCGCACAGCCTTGCCGGAGTCGTCGGAGTAGAAGCGTACGGCCTCGAGCATATTGAGAACGCCGAGACCTGTTACTGCACTTGTCAATTCGGCGTTGTCCCAGGAGTATGCGACAAACGACACCGCACCGAGGTTGTACACCTCGTCGGGCTGAGCCTTTGCCAGTGCCCTGATGAGGCTCGCCAGGTCGAGAAGATTGCCGCTGAGGATCTTCACGTACGGGTGACTGCGTCGCAGTGCCGGCAGCTTGGGGTTGTTCTGCCCACGGATCAGTCCGTAGACCTCGTAACCCTTCTCATGCAGCAATTCGGAGAGATAGAGCCCGTCCTGGCCGGTCACGCCCGTGATCAGTGCGGTTTTCAACGTGTGTTCACCTCAATGCTTGCCAGCAGCCGTGTAGATCCGGCGTCTGAGTGTTTGGACTAAGCAGGAGCAACAACAGAGTCTGCATAGTGTGCGCGCTTGAATTACAACTGATTTCTGCCACCCCGGCAACCGTAGTGGCAGTAGTCACAGACGATGGCAAAACTGTATCAGGAAATATGAAACATTCGCGCGTTCAGCAGCGATATGAACTCAATGCCTACGATCCGTTTCACTCAAACTCACAGGAAACCTGCGGTATCGGGAGGACTGCATAGGAATTGCTTGTCACTCCAATGTCGATCTGACCCCAGGCAGCCAGGCGTGACGCACTGCAGATGTTCCCTTCTGTTCACTCAATGGAAACACGGGATTAGCTGGGGCGAAACGCAACGTGACGTCGACATTCGTCGATGTCAGCGCTAAACGTGATGGTCCGCACATGGCTGTAACGACCGCGATTCGTCGGTCGAATGGTGTGATAGACACGTGGAGACGGTGACAATGTCCGATTCTGTCGTCTGCGCGCGTCAAGCATCTCGGCTGCCAGATTTTAATGTCGGAGCCGCTCGCTGGAAGGAATACTCTCCGCGACTGGGTTACGCTTGCGCGGTGTGTAACGGGAGATGATCTTCGGATTCAACGATGAACCGAGCAGAACACTGTGTATTGCCCTCTTGAGTCAACGTCCACGAATGGCGGTTTCTAAGAAATCATGCGCCTCGCAATAGCTCATGACTACCTCACGCAAAGGGGTGGCGCCGAGAAGGTCGTCTTGGCACTGGCAAAAGCGTTCCCCGACGCGCCCATCTACACCACCCTCTTCGATGCGGACGGTACGTATCCCGAGTTCTCCTCCATGGACATTCGGCCCAGCTTTCTCAACCATGTGGGCCCCCTGCGTCGAAACCATCGGGCGGCACTCCTCGCGCTACCGCCTGCGGCACGGTCGGTGAAGATCGACGCAGATGTCGTGATCGCGAGTTCGAGCGGCTGGTCACACGGGTTTCAGACGACCGGGCGCAAGATCGTCTACTGCTACTCGCCTGCCCGATGGCTCTACCAGACCGATGCGTATCTCGGTGACGGGGCCGGACTGGCCAAGCGGGTCACGCTGGCACTCATGGCGCCATCACTACGTCGCTGGGACCGTAGAGCAGCAGCGCAATGTGATCAGTACCTCGCCATCTCACGCGCCGTCGCAGGCAGAATCAACGACGTGTACGGCCTCGACGCGGCCGTGCTGCCGGCGCCGGTCACACTCACCGCACTGCCGGATTCCGCGATGGAGACTGTCCGCGAGATCGAGCCACTTGTGCGAGAAGGGGACTCGTTCTACCTGTGCGTTTCTCGATTGTTGGCCTACAAGAACGTAGACAAGGTGCTCGACGCTTTCGCCGGCAGTGGACGCAAGCTCGTCGTGGTCGGGCGTGGACCCGAGCGCGATGCGCTTGTGGCAAAGAACCTTCCGAATGTGACCTTCCTCCAGGATCTTTCGGACGCGCAGATGTCGTGGCTCTATCGGCACTGTCGTGCAGTGGTCGCGGCCAGTCTGGAGGACTACGGCCTCACTCCTCTCGAGGGCGCGATCTACGGGAAGCCCTGCGCCGTGCTGCGTTGGGGTGGCTTCTTGGACACAGTCGTCGAAGGTGTGACTGGGGTCTACTTCGACAATCCCGATCCGCGCTCGATTGCTCAGGCGGTGTCCTCGTTGGAGGAGATCGAATGGGATCCACGCGTGATCGCCAACCACACGTCCCAGTTCAGTGAAGAGATGTTCAGTTCGCAGATGCGCCACCACGTCGACAAGCTGGTGCAGTACGCATGAGCGCGTCAGCGCCGATAGCGCTCATCACAGGTGTCGAGGGCCAGGACGGCTGGTATCTGAGCCAGTTGCTGAAGTCCCAGGGTTACGAAGTGCACGGTACGGTTCACCGCAAGCCGAGCATCGGGGACGAGACCGTCGAACAACTGATCGCGAACAGAGTGGGCATCCACGTCGCTGATGTGGTCGATGCCGACAGAATGCGAATGCTGTTCGACGCTGTGCGGCCCGATCACGTCTTCCACCTCGCAGGCGTGTCATCGGTTGCGCGGTCGTGGGAAGACCCGGTCGGCACGACTCGCACCAACTCCATGGGCACAGCTGTGGCGGTCGCCGAGGCCCTTCGGTTTCAGAGCGTGTCCGGTAAACCCGTCACGTTCGTCAACGCGTCGAGCGCAGAGGTGTTCGCGGGATCTGGCCGCGTTCCGATCGACGAGACGGCACCGATCGCACCGATCACTCCGTATGGCGCGTCCAAAGCGCTCGGTCACACGCTGTGTGTTGCCTACCGGGCCAAGGGCCTCGCCGCGTCGAATGTGATCTTGTTCAACCACGAATCGCCGAAGCGGCCCAACACCTTTGTGACCGGTCGGATCGCGGAAACAGTTGCGCGGATCGCGGCAGGGAGCTCCGAGACACTCTCGCTGGGCAACTTGAGCGCGCAGCGTGACTGGGGGTGGGCACCCGACTACGTCGATGCGATGCGTCGGATCGCACTGACCGGACGCGGCGAGGACTACGTCGTCGCTACCGGAACGCTGCACTCTGTCGCCGATTTCGTTGCCGCGGCGTTCGCATCCGTCGGTATCGAGGATTGGGCGCAGCGAGTCGAGGTGGCAGATCACCTCGGGCGACCCAACGACGCCGCGGTGCTCGTCGGCGACTCGACGCGGTTGCGTACCGAGTTGAACTGGGCACCGACGCGGACGTTCGAACAGATCGCAGAGTCCATGGTCAATCACTATGCGCAGAAAGAGATGGCATGACG
Organism: Gordonia sputi NBRC 100414; assembly: GCF_000248055.1. Classification (GTDB taxonomy): domain Bacteria; phylum Actinomycetota; class Actinomycetes; order Mycobacteriales; family Mycobacteriaceae; genus Gordonia; species Gordonia sputi. The sequence continues at coordinate 70,114 of NZ_BAFC01000123.1, forward strand.
GTGGAAAGCGCCCGGCAGGATGAAACGGGTTCTGAGCAGAGCGAGCCGACGATCACGCTGCCGCAGCGAGACGACTTCACGCCGCGCTACGACTTCAACGACATCAGTAAGTTGGGCAAGGCGCGCAACAGGATCGGCATCCTGCTGTACAACTCGTTGATCACGCACATCCCGTCGCACACTGTGCGGCAGGGGTTTCTGCGAGCCTTTGGCGCGAAGATCGGGAAGGGCACATCGATTCTTCGTGGCTGCCTCTTCTTCGACATCGACCAGGTGCGGATCGGCGACTACTGCTCCATCGGATTCCGATGCCTGTTCGACGCTCGATCGGGCATTCTGATCGGCGACAACGTGGTGATCGCATCGGACACACAGATCATCGCCGGGCACCACGACCCCAACAGTCCAACCTTTGCGCCGATTCTCAATCCGGTGCGGATCGGTGACTACGTGTGGCTGGCAAGTCGGTCGACCGTGCTCGCGAACGTCGACATCGGTCGAGGTGCGGTGGTTGGTGCGTGCGCACTGGTGACGAAGCCGGTGCACGACCTCGAGATGGTTGCCGGTGTGCCTGCGAAGGTTCGCTCCATGCGAGACCCTGATGCGTTGCAGTATCGGCCGTTCTATCGGCCGCTGCTGTACTGACGATCAGAACCCGGAGAGGCGATCGGAACACGGAGAGGATGCCGCTGCTGTGAATGCAGGATCGGTGAATGCAGGATTACGAGTGATCTACGTTGCGCCCGAGGCTGCCGCGGGTGGCGTCGGTGCATTTGCTGACCTCTTGCTGCCTGCAATCCGTGACCTGGTCGGCGACGTCGTCGAGATCCGCCACGGTAAGCCGGGATCGGACACTGTTGCGCAACTGCGTGCGCGTCGTGCTCAGGTCACCGAGGCGATCGCCGGTGCAGGTGGTCGCGACGTGATCGTGCACAGCGAACTGTCCGGCGGTTCGGTCGAATCTCTGTGGCCGACTGCGCGTCTGGGCGTTCGGTCGACGGCAGTGGTACATGACCCACCCAATCTGGTGTGGTGGCCATTTCGGACCAAGTTCTTGGCGGACCGCCGGGTACTCAACCACGGCCTGCATTTCGGTGCGCGCCCGGTGTCACATCAGGTCGAGAAGTACCTCGGTGCCCGACGTGAGTACTTTGCGCTCAGTGAGATCGGCGCCGAGTCGATTCGCCGCCGATTCCCCGGGGCCACCGTGAAGCGGACCTACCACCCGACCACCACGAGCGTCGAGCTGCCAGAGCCCTCGTTGCGGCCGCGTGCAGTGGGACTCTTCGGGATCGTGTACCGGGGCAAGGGTTTTGAGCACATTGCCCGAATCCGTGAGGTGCTGCCCGACGACATCGAGATCCGCATCGCAGGTCGCGGGACGGAGTCGATTCCGTCATCGCCGGGCGTCACCGTCCTCGGCACGCTCGACGAGGAGCAGCTCGCGGAGTTCTTCGGCTCGATCCAAGCGCTGCTGATGCCGTACGGGCGACGCAGCCCGTACGGGATCGCATACCCGGCGTCAGCGGTTGCGGCGCAAAGCATTTCCCATCAAACGCCCTACATTGCGACCGATCACGGAGCGCTCGGTGAGCTTGGCGCCGAGGGCGGAGCCATCGTCGTGCCGGGCGAAGCGGACGACCTCGCGGGACTCCTGGCCGCGCAGGCGACACAGTTGCTCGACGATCCGGCCCGCATCGGAACCCTCCACGACGAACTCGTGCGCATGTGTAAGGAACGCACACCCAAGCAGGTTGCGGAAGTGCTCGTAGAAACGTGGTCACGGTGAGCCCGTTCGCGGCGGCTCGCGATCTGGCACAGTCGCATTCGCACATCACGAAGGCAGTCGTCGCGGCCATGTGGACGTATGGCGGACGTGGGATCGGGCTGCTGTGGACGCTGATCCTGATCGCCAAGCTCGGCATCGGTGGCTACGGGCAGTACGCCATGGCGTTCGCCCTTGCCGCCATCGCAGCGGCTCCCGTCGACAACCCGTTCAGTGTTCGCGCCATTCGGGAGAGCGAGTCCCGCTTTCTCTCGGAACGATCGGGTCGCGTTCTGGTCGGTCTGACGGCAATGGTCGCCGGAGTGGCGCTCATCGGAGTCAACTACCTCGCATGGTTCGCGTTGCTCGTCGGCGGCGGCGAGGTGGTCTTCAATGCCTACAAGAGCCGTGCCTTCCGCGACGGCGACCCACACCGCGTCATGCGGATGGACACGATCAGGCAAACGACCAGTATCGCGCTGGGTACTGGCTACCTCATGCTGGCGCCGCAGCCAAGCCTTGTCGGTGCCAGTTTGCTCTATGCCGCACCGTATCTGGTGATCGCGTGCGCCTCTGTTCGGATGGTCTGGGGTGTCGCGCCGAAGGCTCCCGGCACACCGCGCATCATCGCGATTCTGTTCACCGAGCACCTTGCCAACGCGGTCTACATCCAGGGCGACATCCTGCTGCTGGGATTCCTCACGAACAGTGACGTGGCCGGCTACTACTCGGTGGCGAGCACATTCGCGTGGGCGGTCGCACAGATCGGTCAATCGTTTGGTGTGACCTACCACGAGAAGCTACGGGCAGCGGGAGGTCACGCGTCCGCCGGGCCTCCGAAGAAGCACGTGTTCATCGTCGCGACGGGTGCGTCGCTAGCGCTTCTGATCGTGGGCGTCGTGCTCCTGTTCACTCCGGTCGCGACCGAGCTGGCCGTGTCGATGATTGTGATGTCGGCGTTCGTGTTCTTGCGGGTGTTCAACTTCGTCTATACGACGCTGCTGTATCTGCAACGGCGCGACGCGGTGCGCACCATCTCGGCGGGCGCTGTCGCGCCGGTCAAACTCGGACTGGTCGCCGTCTTGGCGATGGCAGGGCTTGGTGCTGTCTCGGGCGCGATTGCGTCGGTTGTCGCCGACGCACTGTTGCTCGTGGTGCTCAGCCGTGCCTCTCGTTCTCGCCCACTGGAATCGGGCGACGTTGCAGAGAAGCCGGGCGCTACCGCAGAGATGCTGAGCGATACCGCAGAGATACCAGTGCAAGTACGCGGCGGTCGACATCGTCGTGAAGATCTCGAAAACGAGAGGGGGGTGCTATGGAGCGGGTGACTTTTCTGCTCTCCAAGGATCCGACGACCGAGCACGGCGGCGATATCGCGCTGTCGCGAATCTTGATTCAGATCGCATCCGAGCACTACGACGTCGAGACGGTGTGTCTATCCGGAGAGTCGGGTCCAGCTGCGGATCGTAGCGTGACGCGCGTGCCCAAGCCGCCCGTCAGCGCTCGCTCGCTGCTGACTCGTAGCGCGCGGCGTATGCAGAGCCTCTGCCATGTGCGCTACGACGTCGAAGCGCTTGTCGCCGAATTGAACTCGCGCGAATCGGATGTCTTCATCGCCGAACACAGCTATATGGCCGAGTCGTTTCTCCGCTCGCGGCACGCGGGCACGGCTCCGTTCGTGGTCAATACGGTGAACACCGAGTCGGAAGTCTGGAAGGCCACCCGCGGCTGGATCGGGCGGGTGGAGGCGCCACGAATACTGCGGGACGAGGTCCGTGTGGCGAGGGCTGCGGACGCCGTCGGAACCTACGACCGCGAGGAGGCCGAGTTCTATCGCGATCGGGGAGTTCGGATGGCGCGCTGGATCGACCTGACATTGCCGCCCGCGCCCCGATTGGATCTGACGAGCACCGCGAGGCGATTGGTGTTCATGGGAACGAGAGACTGGCCCCCGAACCAGGAAGCGTTCCTCACTGCACTGCGGCTGTGGCCGAAGATCTCCGACGGCATCAGTGACGCCGAACTGTGCATCATCGGCGCGAAGAAGCCGGGCGCGGTCGATCCGGAATATCCCCAGGGGGTTCAGGACCTTGGCTTCGTCGACGATCTGCAGGAGTTCTTGGGCACGTGCCGCGCGCTGATAGCGCCGGTCTCGACCGGCGGCGGTGTGCGGGTCAAGATCCTCGAGGCCGCAGCCAAGGGCCTGCCCGTGGTGGGGACTTCGGCGGCGATCGGATCGCTCGGGCCGGTGCTCGGGCTCGACCCGCGTGATTCCGACGACGAATTCATCGCCGAGTGTCGACGGTTTCTCCTCGAAACCGACTATTCGACCAAGAACGGCTCGGAACTCTATGAACGGAACGCCTCGCGGTGGGAAGCGGGTGTGCCGCAGGAGTCCGTGCTCGGTTTGATAGCACGTAACCCGGTGCCCGCAGGTAGATGAGACCATAGAACCACCGCATTCACGGACCCCTCACATTCACGAACCCCTCAGACTCACGAACCCCCTCAGACTCACGAACCCCTCAGACTCACGAACAAGGACTGGATATCGCAATGAAGGCGATCGAACGACGAGATCACCAAGGCCCCTCAGCGTCGAAGAAGGGGGGTGTCTCCCGTGTGGCTCCTCGCTGGGCACGGCCGATGATGGTGGTAGCGCTCCTGATCGCGGTAGTCGGTGCTCTCACGACCGTCGCATCCGGCCAGGCACACGCATTCCCGCGAGCCAGCTTCGGTTTCAGTGAGGGCGGGTATTCGCTGAAGAGGTCGAATGCCCAGTTGGCTGCGACGTACAACTCGGCATCCGAGTTGGGAGCCACGTGGTCGAGAATGGTCGCGTACTGGCCCGATATCGAGCCGTCGCCCGGCAAGTTCGATTGGTCGAACACCGACCGACTGGTGAACGGCGCCCGAGCTCACGGATTCCGCGTCGACATCATTCTTCTCGGTGCGCCGACGTGGGCCGGCGGTAACGGTCTGCCCGGCACTCCGCCCAATGCCGCAGCCTTCGGCAACTTCGCTGCGGCTGCGGCGCGGCATCTGGGCTCCAGGGTCGATGCGTACGAGATCTGGAACGAGCCCAACCTCGTCAACATGTTCACGCCGGTCGATCCCGCGCGCTACACGTCGATGCTGCGTGCCGCCTATCCGCGGATCAAGGCGATCGATCCTTCTTCCACTGTGCTCAGTGGTGGACTGGCGAGTACGACTGCGTTGAACCTCGGTGCGTATACGACTCCGCCCGTCGAGTTCCTCAGGCAGATGTATCAGGCCGGCGCTCGAGGTTTCATGGACGCTGTTGCCGATCACCCGTACACATTCCCCTACACCGCCGACCGAGATCCCAACGCGCGGTGGGCGCAGACCACCGCGATGCACGACATCATGCGCGCCAACGGCGACGGCGGAAAGAAGATCTGGATCACCGAATTCGGCGCACCGACAGGGTCGGGTGGCGGTGCAGTGAGCGACGCCGCGCAAGGCGCGATCCTGACCAGTGCGCTGCGCGAGGGCGCGTCGAGGCCCTACATCGGTCCGATGTTCTTGCACTGCATTCAAGATCCGGGAGCCAACCCGTCGAACGTCGAGGACAACTTCGGCGTCACGCGTCTCAACAACTCCAAGAAGCCGGCGTTCTGGGCGGTCAAATCCCAGATCCGGTGAGCCGGGCATCGCTCCCGCAGCACCTACTCGTCGCACTGGCGGCAGTGGTCGCTGTCGTGAGCTCGGTGTCGTGCGGAGCGGTGGGGACATCGAATCAGACGAGCGGTGTGTCTTCTCAGAAGGTGCACGCGCAGACGACGCCGCTCGCAACACCCGAACTGGCGTTCTCCGGAGGCGGACGGTTGCTGTGGGCATCCGACGACGAACTGCAGCGATACGTCGCGGCGGTTGTCGACTCCGGTGTTCGCATGCTCCGCATGGATTTGTCCTGGCCGCTGCTGGAACCCGCTGAGGGGGTGTTCAATTGGGCTCCGTTGGATCGCGTGGTGAACGCACTGAGGTCGAGTGGTATCAGCATTCTGGGCATCATCGACTACACGCCCGCGTGGGCGTCGGGACACAGCGACCAGGTGACGTATCGCCCGACCACCGCGGCCGAGTACGGCGATTTCGCGGGAACCGTTGCGTCGCGCTACAAGGGACGAATCAAGGCGTACGAGATCTGGAACGAGCCGAACGGGACTCCCTACTTCCGTCCAGAACCGGACCCGGAGTTCTACACCTCGATGCTGCGCGCTGCCCATACCGCCATCAAGGCGGCGGATTCGGCGGCGTTGGTGGTCGGGGGTGCTGTGGGATTGGCGCCAGACACCGAGATCAGCATGAACGCGCGCACGTTTGTCGATCGCATGTATCAGGCGGGCGCGGCAGGACATTTCGACGCGTTGTCGGTGCATCCCTACAGCTACCCCAACGGGTTGACGGCCAACGCGGACAACAAGGTTTCGGTTGTGTCGATGCTCGCTGATATCCGCGCCGAGATGGTCGCACGCGGCGATGGTGGTCGCAAGATGTGGGCCACCGAGGTCGGCTACCCGTCGGCGGGACCAGGCGGCAGTGAGTCGCGCCAGGCCGGCCTGATCACGAAGTTGGCCGCAGACTGGGCGCAACTGCCCTACGGCGGTCCGGTCTTCATTCACGAACTGGTGGATCGTGGAGCGTCGGATGTCGACAAAGGGTCGACGACGGACTTCGGCTACACCACGTTTGCGGCTGAGACATCGTTCGGAGTTGTGCGTTCGGACTTCACACCCAAGCCTGCCTTTGCCAAGGTGAAATCGCTTGTCGCGCAGAACACGATCAGCGATCCGACGGTAGACAGGGTGCGCACGGCTGCAGCGGAGGGCGAGCGCATGCTCGGCGAGGCGAGGACGCCCGTGTACCAGACGACGTCGCGCAGAGGGATTGCCCAAACGGTGCAGCGTTACGCGTCGGGACGGGTGATCTGTGGGTCGGCGGGCTGCTACGCGGTGCCTGCCGTCCTGGTCGATTACGTCGCACTCCTGGGTTACCCACCATCGGGCGCGTTCACCGGGACAACGCAAGACATCGATTCGCCCGGAGGTACCAGGGTGTTCTACAAACCAGCGACCGGAGTGCACTCGCTGTCGGGCGAGATGCTGAAGGCATGGTCGCCCGAGGTGGGGTATCCGGTGGCCGAACAGCAGGTCGTCGACGGCACGACAATCGTGCAGTGTGAGAACGGTTCCATTGCGTACAGGCCCGGAGGTAAAGCGGTGGTGAGGTTTTCGTGAGGAAATGGGTGCGTAACCTTCTCATCGCGGTGGTCATTCTTGTGGCCGTGTTCTGCCTGCTCATAGTGGTGGCGATCGCGCGACCGCTGCTTCATCGTGGGAGTAACGATCTGGGAATCCATCAGAGCGTCGACGCTCCCGGCGCGGTCATCTCGGCGCGCGAGGTCTTCGATATTCCGCTCAGGTTGAAACTCGCCAAAGTGCATGCCGTACATGTTCTCTACGCGTCACGTGATGCCTCCGGAGTGATTCAGCGGGTATCGGGAACAGTGTTCAAACCAGACGGCGCCGCCCCGGCCGGGGGCTGGCCGATCATCGCGTTCGGCCACGGGACAAGCGGAATCAATCAGCCGTGCGCGCCGTCGAGCAGCTCGGGTATGGACGGTGCTGCGGCGCTGGCGTTGGGCCTCACATCTGCGAAATACGCTGTGGCAGTGCCTGATTACCAGGGGCTCGGCGCGCCAGGAGTACACCCGTACCTCGACAATGTCACCGAGGGTCACAATGTGATCGACTCGGTGCGTGCATTGCGCACGGTTTTCCCTGAATCGTCCAAACGGTGGGCGGCATACGGCGGATCACAGGGTGGCGGTGCGGTGTGGGGGGCGGCAGATGCGGCGCCATCGTATGCGCCGGAACTCGACCTGCTCGGAGCGTCGGCGCTCGTACCTGCGGCAGACCTCACCGGGCTCGTCGACAAGGCCCTCGCCGGGACCCTCACCCGTGACCAACAACTCGTTCTGCAATGGGTTGTCGAATCCCGGGCGCGGACGGACCCGAACTTCCATCGCGACGACTTCCGCAAGGGTGGAGCTGTCGCGGGCTGGAATACGTTGTCGGCGTGCGACAGGTCGCTCGCCAAACAGCGAGATGAGATCGCCAAGAACCTCGGACCGCACGATATCGGTCCGCAGAATCCGGCAGCAGCACAACAGTTGCGTGACGTGCTGGCTGCGTACGCGATGCCGAAGAACCGCTCAGCCGCGCCGTTGCAGATCACCTACGGGACGGCCGACACGTTCATCGATGTGGCATGGACGGACGCCGCCATCCGGCGAGCGTGTGGGCTTGGAGATACGATCACCATCGATCGGCAGCCGGGTAAGGGACACGGAGACATCAACGGCGATGCCGTGATCCCTTGGCTGCTCGACCGATTCGCCGGAAAGCCCGCGCCCAACAACTGTTGATCGGACGAGACCGTGCAGGAACCGAACACAGACACACCCGCATTCGATCTGACGCCGGGTTCACCCGATCAGATTGCGCGCCACGGCGATTCCAGTCGACGAAGGCAGGCTGTGCGCCGAGCCAAGGACGAGGTGCTGCGACTGCTGGCGACCGGCGAGACCGCGCCGAGGGTAGACGCCCCGTATCTGGTGGTCCCGATTCTCGGTCAGTCGAATGCGGTGGGCGACAACGAACTCGAGCCGGACGACTTGTCGCCGGGAGTGCTGCCCGTACACCAATGGCCGGGGTGCGGAAGACGCAAGGGGCAGATCCTCCTCGCCACTGACCCGCTCCTGCACGAGATGCCTGCGCGCGGCGTCGGCTTCGGTCGGTCGTTCGGCGAACGGTTGGCCGCCGAAACCGGCGGGCCGGTGCTGCTCGTTCCGTGCGGGCGTGGTGACACGTCGTTCTATCCCAAGAACGGCTACAGCTGGGACCCCGCAGATAGGTCGGCTCGGGTCAACCTGTTCTCCTTCGCGCTGACTCAGATCGAAGCTGCGTTGGCGGCGGCGGGTCCATCGGCTCGCGTAGCAGCATTTCTCTGGCACCAGGGCGAGTCCGACGTCCCACTGCTGGCGCCGGATGCCTATCGAGCGCGGCTCGAATCCGTTGTCACCGGGCTCCGGTCTCGCTTCGGCGATGCTCCATTCATCGTGGGACAGATGGTTCCCGAGGAGATCGAGAGCAGACGAGCCGAGTATGCGGGCATCGACGACGTGCACAGGACCCTGCCTCGGACAGTTGATCGCTGCGTATTTGTGCCGGGACCCACCGGGATGGCCAAATCGCCGACCGAACTCATTCACTACAGCCGCGCCGGTCAGCGTGAACTGGGTGCGCGAATGTATGCGGCGTATGCCGACCTGTCGTCGACGGGCGACCCCAGCTGACAGTCTGCTATCAGTACGCGCCGTCGCTGGAGATCACTGCGCGTGCTGTCCTCCACATGATCATCAGATCGTGTGTGATCGACCAGTTCTCGACGTAGGAGAGGTCGAGGCGCACCGACTCCTCCCACGACAGATCCGATCTGCCGGACACCTGCCACAGCCCGGTCATCCCCGGACGGACGAGCATGCGGCGCGACGTCGGGTCGTCGTAGGTATCGACCTCTTCGCGCAGGGGAGGGCGGGGACCAACGAGGCTCATCGAACCGAACAGGACATTGAAGAGCTGCGGGATCTCGTCGATGCTGTACCGCCGCAGGAACGCCCCCACCCGGGTGACCCGAGGATCGTCTCGGATCTTGAACAACACCCCGTTTCCTTCGTTCTGGTCGGCGAGCTGGCCGCGGAGCCTGTCGGCGTCGACGACCATCGACCGGAACTTCCACATCTGGAACGGGATGTTGTTGAGTCCTATGCGTTCTGCGCGATAGAAGACAGGCCCGCGGGAGTCGATCTTGATGGCGATCGACACCACGAGAAGCGCGGGAGCGAAGGCCAGGAGCAAGAGCGCGGCACCGATACGGTCGACTGAAGCCTTCAGCAGCCGGTTGGCGCCGTGATACTGAGGCTTCTCGATGTGCAGAAGCGGAAGGTTTGCCACCGGACGGACCGACATCCGAGGTCCGGCGACGTCGGTGACGCCGGGGGAGACCAGGATATCGACGTTCATCCCCTCCATGCTCCACGACAGCTCCCGCATGGCGGAATGACCGAGAACCTCGGCGGACGTCACTGCCACCGTGGTAGCGCCGCTCAGTGCCACGGCCTCACGTGCGTCGTCGAAGGTTCCGATGATCGGGATTTCGCGCTCGCCCACGTCGAGTGTCGACTCGTGCGCTTTCGATGAATCCTCGGGAACACATAGCCCGACCACGTGGTAGCCGAGCCGGGGATGAGCGGAGAGGTGTTCGATGAGTGGCGCGGCCGAGCGGCTCGATCCGACGACCAACACCTGGTGCTGGTCGACACCCTTCTCCCAGCGACGTGCGATCGCTTTGCGCCACAACCAATGTGCGATGAGCAACGTCAGCGTGCCGAAGGGTAGGGCGATGGCGATGAATCCCCGCGCCACGTCGAACTTGAAGACGAGGTCGAGCATCGCGATGACGCCGAACGCGATGACACTCGATTTGAGAATGCGGGTGTACTCCGCGTGTCCGGCACCGATGACCCGTCGGCTGGACGTGCCCGAAACCTTGAGGACAATACTCCACAGCGCGATGAGAGCCAATGGAAGAATGACGAACGGAAGATGAATATCTCCCACTGGATTCAGCAGTCGGGGCGCGCCGTATTCTGCCGCAGGGCCGCCGTAGCGCGCGACGGTCGCGGAGGCCACGCTGATTGTGACGATGATCAACTCGGTGGCACGAAGTCGTGACGAATACTGATCCAGCCATGACCGGTCACCGGTGGATACGGCTGGTCGGAATACTCGCAGATACCGAGGGTAGGGGCCATCGGTACGGGGCGATGAGGGCAATGGACGAATGGCCACATGTACTCCGACGGGTCAGTAATCGCTCGTGAAACCTGCCGACGGTCGGACAGGCTTTGTTGCAAGCGCAAATTCTTTGCAGGCAGGGGTTTGGGGCAGGCAGAGATTTGGTGCAAAGCAATGCGGTGTCTCTATTGATTCACGCCTTTGGGGCTTCACCAACGCTGAGCGCCCGCTGAGTAAATCTTAACGATTCGCACCGAAGGCGCAACTCCGAATTTGTGTGAAATATGACGCGTAACGTTCTCTGTCGCTGCTTCGATAAGGACCTGATTGGTGCGCTCGGCAGGCTGCCCAACCTCAAATCGGGTAGCCTGAGCCGGTGGTGGCATCGCGATCGGAGTCGGCGACGTATGCCATGCGACGGCAGACCGTGCTGGTGGGTGTCGGAGCGGCTTGTGCTGCGGCTGGTCGATATCTCGTCGATCGGTACTTACCGGTGTCGCCGATTCTTATTGCTACGGTAGCGCCCATATGCGCTTGCTTCATCTATGCACTGGTTCGCATGTCCGGGCAGCGCTCGGAATTCTTTGTTGCGGGCATCGTGGTTGGTTTATCGGGATTTGCCTCGACCGCGGTGCTCGGATTGATGTACTACCCCATCTGGCAGGGGATCGTGGTTCTCGCAGTTACTCCACCTGCGTCAGTGATCGCCTACGTTGCAGGCAAGGTGGTCGCAGGCAGGGTGGTGTCGCAGCGATGATCGTCGCGGTGTCAGGTCTGGTGCTCACGGGTTGCATTGCGGCAGTGGTGTGGTGGTATCTCGCGGCGTCGCGAGGTGAATCCGATGTGCTCGGCAGAGTGCTACTCCTCGTTGTGCTCGCCGCTGCGTGTGCCGGCGCCGCGTGGGGGCTGCCATTCTCCGGGCAGGTGCGTTCGATTCTGGTGCTGGGGGGATGTGCCGTTCTCGCGCCCTACGCGCTGATTGTCGCAGCCACGGTCGAGGCGACGGCGAGCCGCACCCGTCGCCTCTCAACCGCTTCGGGATCCAGACGACGCAATTCAGAGGTCGCGCAGTTGCTGGTGACGACGCTCATGTCCGCGGCACTCGTGATGCTTTACATCCTCGCGGCAGCGTCGGTTGCCCTCCTCGTCTATGTGGTGGTGAGTCAGGGTTTCGCTGAAGTGAGATGAGGACTCGTCAGCCGGGCGGGCATCCGGTGAGCGCTGCCCGCGCAGTTCCGGCGAACTGGTAGGCGTAGACGAAAGCCCAAGCCCCCAGCGAGAAGTGGTAGGCGCTGGGAACGGCGACGAGCTCTACGTCGATGCCGAGGCACTGCCGGAATATCACGCCCGCGCGAAACAGGTGGTGGCGCCAACTCACTACTGTCACTCGGTTCCAATGATGGGCGCGCGCCTGTTCGCGAGTGAACAGGGCCTCGCCCGTTGTCGTCGACGGCCGCGGTGCGAAACATACAATTCTGACCTTCCGGTCCGACGGCTGGCAGGCCGCACGCATCGTGGCGTCCTCCGCGGGATACGGGTTCGAGAGCAGTACGGTCTCCGCGAGACCTGCACGGGCGAGATCGATTCCGAAAGACTCGCGGCCATCGTGCGCACCGCCGAGTACCACGATGGCGTCTGAATGGACCGGCGGCTCTGCGGGTGGATCGGTGAAGAGGCGATAGCCGACGACGGCGCCGGTGAGTTGTATGACCATCAGCGCGGCAACCAGGATGCCGATTACCCGGACCCCGCCGGTCACGGGACCAGGACCATATCAGCGACGGCGGGACCGAATGGCGTAGTTGATCGCAGGCTTCTCGACGAAGTAGAACGACAGCGTCGCGAGCGCGATGCTGACCGCTCCGACCACAACGAAATTGAACGCCAAGCCCGACCAGGTGTCGCCGTGCATCCATCCCCACCTGCCAAGGACCAAGAGGACGGGGAAATGCCAGAGGTAGATGCTCAGCGATACCCGGCCGCAGTACTCGAAAGGTTTCCAGTCGAGCGCCCGGGCAAATGCCGAATCCTCGCCTCGCGCGAAGGGAATGACGATGAACAAGATGATCATGCCGGAGGCGAGTGCCGTCGCGGTGCTGGAGAAGGGCGAGCCGAGGGCGATGAGCACATAGGTGATCGGAATCAGTGGGAGGATGGCGAGGCCGGTCCACGGTCGCGCTCGTTTCAGACGACGACGCGAGATGAGCCCGGTCTCGGCCCCGACGAACAGAATCGCGGCGATCATGCCGAATGCGAAGTTGTCAGACGAAGCGATGAAGCTGCGCAGCACGACGGCCACCCAGTTGGGTCCCCAGTTCGCCATGATGAGGTCGGTTATGCCGAGCCGGTTCGCGAGCCACAGGGCAAAGAACTTCCCGGCGGTACCCAGAATCACCAGGACGACGGGGCCGATGAGAGCCAGCACGATCGGATTCCACCCGTAGCGGCGTCGTAGCGTGAAGACGAGCAGGCCGATGAGCGGCAATGCCACGTAGAACACGATCTCCATGGTCAATGACCACGACGGGTTGATGCCTGTTTGAAGCATCGACGGGATGTAGCTCTGGACGAGCGAGAGGTTGGCGGCGATCATGGCCGGATCTGTCATCATCCCGATCCCGGCGAACTTGCCGCTTGATTCCGCAACCGCGGCGTTCTCCAGATATACCGCGCGCATGAGGTAGCTCGCGACGAGGAAGATGAACAGATATGCCGGGAATACCCGCAGTATCCGGTGTCGGGTGTACGACGCTACGTCAGGCTGTGACTGTCCACCGGTGAACAGGCGACGAAGAATGGGGAGATACAGCAAAAAACCGGAGAGCGCAAAGAAGAAGATCAGTGATTGACCGAAGATCTGCAAGTGGCCGGAAAAAAACGTGTTCGGCGAATAGTGGCCACCGACGTGTTGGGCCAGCACAAGCATGCACGCAATTCCGCGAGGACCGTCGAGTCCGCGAATTCGTGCTCGAAAAGGCTTGGCCCCTGCGGTGTTTGTAGCCTCGGTGACCTGCTGGTCCCTCGATCGTGGGGGATTGTGTGTGTGGTTTTCAGGAATGCGGTGACGCCCTGATGATGCGCTCTTTTCGACAGACTGCTCAGGTGCTGTCGCGGAGTGATCACTCACTTGTCAACAATACAACGAGAATGGAAACGTGTCGCGTCAGATGTTCGTGCATCCCGATGGACTCCCCGATCCTTGCATTTGTTGTTCGAGCCAGGAGATGGCAACGCCGGGATCGACGTCGGCGTGTCCGCGGTCGGGTTGGAAGGACACCACGAGATCAGCGCCGGCTGAGCAATTCGCACCTATCACGGCAGTGGTCCACGCGGAGTCGATCAAGGTGTCTTTTCCGCCGTACATCACCAAAATCGGGGCGGTGGGCAGGCCTTTGGGGAGGCCCCGCTCGCGCAAGAGTCGTTCGAGTTCTTCGCGGCTCGTGGCCGAGTCCGGCCGAAGGTCCGCATCGGTGAGTGCGTCAGCTGCCTGCTGTCGTTCCTGGCTGTAGCGGGATGCGCACTGCGACAACGCGGTCCAGTTCGTGGTGGCGGAGCCTCTACGATAGCTGTCGAGATCAAGGCTGGGATTCTCGTGCTTGAGCGCCAGCAGCAACCACTGGTAGAGCCCGTACTGATCTTTTGTCAGATTCGATGACCACGCCTTGTCTGACAGCTTTGAGATGTCCGCAGGGGGCGAGATGGCGACGGTGCCGACAAGGTTGAGGCCCTTACCGTACGAAGCCGCGAGAACGTTCGACGCCCACGCGGCTTGGCCGCCCTGCGATACGCCGAATCCCGCCCACTTGTCGGAGGTGTTCGAAGGCGACATCTGCCTCATCGCACGCACCGAGTCGATGATGTTGTGTCCCTCGGTCGTCGCATCGAGGTACGGGTGCGTTGGCTCCGCGTCGCCGGGGGTGCCCAGGCCCTGGTAGTCGCTGACTGCCACGGCGTATCCCTGAGACAGCAGAACGTAGACAAGGTCGGCCGCGCCACGAAGGCTCGAGTCCAGCGTCGGCCCGCATTCGCTGAGAACACCGACGGTCGCGTGGCCGAATCCGATGATCGGCCACCCGCCCTGGGGTGCCTGGCCCGCCGGCACGAAGAGGCCGCCGGTGACAACGGTTGGTTTGTTGTCGTGATCGGTCGAGGAGTACTCCACGCGCACAGCGAGACTCGTCGCCGCCGAGATCCGACGGTCGAGAACCGGCATGGTTTGTGCCCACGACACTGTTCCGGGCCCGGTGGCGCCAGCGCGTGGCACGTCGACCGGAACGCCGGGAGGACGGCCGGATGATGTTGTCGCAGACTGCTCGTCGGAGCCGCAGGCGGTCAGTGCTGCAGCGACCGCGATGGCCAGCGCCAACCAACTCACGAAAATCCGCACGCGTACGGTCGGGCGATTCACTGCGAATTCTCCAACTCTCGACTCGATCTGAGGGTGTTCGATGCACCGAGCGCATCGTCGACTCTGTTGCGTAGCAGGCTGAATGCGAGGAGCGCCACCGCGGAGAACACGACGGCAACGGCGGCGCCAAGGCCGATATAGGTGAGCAACTTCGGCGAGGTCACTCCCATGTCGGTGGCGGCGTCGATCGTCTTCAGCTCGTAGGGTGCACGCCCGTTCAGGTTGTCGACTTCGACCACCAGCTTGGGCATTTCACCGGCAAGCGCCGCGGAAAGTTGTTGTGCGGCTTGCGGTGTATCTCCGGTTGTCGTGATCGTCAGCACAGCGTTCGTTGGTTCTATCGAAGCGACGACGCGCTCGCGGAGGTCGGCAGGGGGAGTCTGAGGATCGATACCCGGCCACTGTGCCGCAGCGACGCGCATCAACAGTTGGTCGCTGGTGGCCAGTTCACGATAGGAGGGTGCGCGTAGCTGTCCGGCCAGGCCACTGGTGCGAGCGCTGGACACCGTCGCGGAACCCGGGGCGACGATGAGCAGGCGTGCCTGCGACTCATAGGTCTTGGGCGTCATCTCTGCCGCGAGCCATCCCGCGAGTCCGCCTGCGATTGCGGCGCAGATCAACACGATTCCGCCGCGCAGGAGGATATGTGCGTACTCGCCGACGGTTCGCGTCGATGGTGATCTCATGGGCGATCGTCGCAATTGCTCTGGGGTTTGTCGCCGTTCAACACGCCCTTCATCCAGGGAATTGCCTGGGAAGAATCGAGTCCGGCGTGGGTATCGCCAACGCGTTTGACGATTGTGAGGTTTTCACCTTCCTGGCAGGCTTTGCCGATGACCCGTTCCGTCCACTGCGGAGGGATGAGCGGATCGTCTGTGCCATACATGACGAGAACGGGCGAGTTGTTGCGGCCTGCGGGCAGGGCGTAGTCGGCGAGTTGATCGCGCAGCGCGTCGGTGGCCGCAACGGTCTTCGGCTTCAGGTCTTGTGGTGTGAGCGAGTTCAGCGCGCGCTGGGTGGCCGTCAGATCTCCGGTTGAGTCGGGAACACACCGAATCAAGGTCTCCCACTCTGACTTGGCACGCTCGGAGCGATAGTCGTCGAGGTTGAAACGGTCAGGGAAGGTCTTCGACAGCGAGTCGAGTGCATAGACGAGAAGAGGGTATTGATCGCGTGTCAGTGTCCCCTGCGCAGCTCGGTCCGCAAGGCCCCTCATATCTCCGACGGGAACCAGCGCGACCGTCGCATCGAGATCGGTGTCGCTCCCGTATTCGGGTTGGCGGTCGCCGGCTGCCCACGCCGCCATGCCGCCGAGCGAAACACCGAATGACACCCAATGCTTGCTCACGTCGGGCGCGATCGCCTGTGCAGCTCGGACGGCATCGATCTGGTTGTTGCCGTAGGTCTTGGCGCTGAGGAAGGGATGGTTGCCCTTGCCGTGGCCGAGGCCCTGGTAGTCGGACATGACAACGGCATAGCCGTTGAGCCGGAATGCCTCGATGATGGTGTCGTTGCCGAGTAGATTGCCGTATTCGGAAGGGCCGCAGGTGCTCTCGGTGCCAGAGTTGCCGTGGCCGAATGCGATGAGTGGCCAACCGCCCGCGGGTGGGGTGCCCTTGGGGACGACCAGAATTCCGGACACCTCGGTTGCCGAGTTGTCGATGCCAGAAGTCGAGCGGTAGATGATTCGCTTGACGACGGCGTCACGATTGTTGATGGCCTTGACGGGTCCGCGGGGCGGATCCTCGACGGCCAGAACCGCACCCGGTTTGCCGGTGTCGCGGGGCGTCGTCAGCGAAGCGGAGGGCAGCGGTGACTCGGGATATGCAGCAGCCGACGGCGACAGCGTCAGCGGGGTGTCGTCAGTCGATTGTGCGCATCCCGACACCGTGATCGCCAGAAGGCAGACCACGCCGACCGCGAGCGCAGTCGCTGCGCGACGTGAGGTGAAGGTCGAGATCACTGCGGCAGGGCTCACGAGTCCGCGTGCACCTCGGCTGCGTCGACCCTCGATGCCGACACCCGCTCGGCGGCGAAATCGCTTGTCGGTGAACCGCTGTCAGTGTCCTGTGTGCTGCTGTCGGTCTGCTTGTGAGCGACTTTGGCCGTGAAGGTGAGCACCACGCCGAGCAGCGGAGCATTGACACTCTCGATCGCCTTTGTCGACGTGCGAAGTTGCTTCCTCGTGGTGACGCCGCGTCGAGTCACGAGCAGTGCGCCGTCGGTGCGCGCGGCGATGGTGAGTGGTTCCGGCGACGCCGACAGCGGACCGGCATCAATGATGACGTAGTCGTAGGAATGGATCGCAGCCGCAATGACGGCGTCGAAGCCGTCTCCGCCGATGGCGCCCCACGGGTCAGACGTAACCGGACCACTCGGCAGGAGGTCGACGCCGTCGTGAAGACTCAGCGTCGCATCGTGAAGCGAGATTTCGCCCACTGCCACGGTCGTGAGACCCTCGGTCGGCGGCTGACCGAGGTCGTCGGTGAGGGTGGGATCGGCGAGGTCGGCGTCGATGATCAGCACGGTTTTGCCGCGTGCGGCGAACGACGACGCGAGATTCACCACGGTGGTCGTCGCGCCGACGTCGCGGGTCGGACCGACGACGGTGATCGCCGACGGAGCGGTGCCATGCCGAGTGCTTCCCGAGGCGATGAATCGCAGATTGGCGTCGAGGCGGCGGTACGCATCGGACGTCGGTCCGGTCGCGGGCTCCAGAGACGAATTGTCCTTCAACTCCGAGTCGGTGGGGATCACGGCGAGAATGCCGGACTTCTCGGTGGCGTCGGCGATGTCTGACTCAGAGTCGATCCGTCGACGTTGGTAGATGCCGATCGCCACGGCGGCGAGCACGCCGATCAGTAGCCCGCCGACCGCTCCGATGATGAGCCAGAGCCACCACGACAGCCCGCTCTTGGACGACGGGAGGCTCGCGTCATCGTAGAGAACCGCTGTCGCAGAGGGGGAGTCGCCGCGACGCGAGGTCTCGAGCTCCTGAACCACTGCGGTCGTCGCATTGGCAACGGCCTGGGCGTAGGCCTGGGCTCGCTTCGCGTCGTCCGCGGTGGCGGTGATCGTCAGGATCACGGTGTCTTTGACCGGGACAGCCGTAACGCTCCCGCGTATGTCGCCGGCGCCCACCTGGCCGCCAAGCGTTTCGGCAGCGCGCTGTGCGACCTGGTCGCTCGTCGCAATTGTCGCGTAGCTATTGACCCGATCCTGGGCGAACAGGTTGTTCTGGTAGCTCTCGCCGACTGACGTTCCACCCTCTGCGGTCACGAACAACCGAGCGGTGGATTCGTATTTTCCGGGAGAGATCCACGTGCTGTAAGCAAAAGCGGCGAAAGCGCCAACGAGCGCTCCCACTACGAGAACCCACCAAAACCGCACAATGATGCGCCAGTAATCGCCGAGTGGCACCTGACCGGTTCCCTTCTCTGGGGTAGCGCCGCGCGGGCGCTTCGTTCAACCGTTGAACAATGGACAGTTGATTGGATCATGGTTCTCGGGCAATTGCTGTGTGGGATTGCCCTCAGACATTGGTCGGTCGCGATCAGCTCGGTGTTACACGACCGGGTGTGCCACTATATGGCTCGTGGAATCAGCTAGGCGCTCATGGATCGTCGGCACCCTGTTGGTGCTCAGTGCTGCCGTGGTGGCGTTCGGTGCGTTGATGGCAGGAGCCAAACCCGCGTTTCTTGTCATCGTGTTACTGCTGGTCGTCGTCGGTGCCTACGTTGGTCTGGCGCATCCGACCTGGTTTCTCTGGGCGTTCGCCGCTGTTCTCGGATTCATGCCGGTCGCGCATTTACCTGGTGTTCACGTTCCGTTGACATTGGCGTTCGCTGTCGCTGTGATTTTGGCGACCGTGATACACCCCATCGAGATGCGCTCACCGACCACGATGGACTGGTTTGTGATCGTTCTCGTTGTGGTCAGTGGAATCTCGATGCTGGCAACATATGTCGGTTTCGCCGACATATCGCAATATGTGAAATGGTTCACGGTAACGATTCTCGTAGTCGCGCTTCTGCGACTCCCGCGGCTTCAGCTGCGGACGTTCGGACAAGTGTATGTGGTTGCCAGCGCTGCCTGTGCGGTTGTTGCAGCAGGTGTGCTTGTCTATCCGGGAGTGATGAAGCCGTTCAAGCTATTCGGTTACGACCCCAGCGCGCTGCGCTTCGTTTATCACTCAGGGGGCGCGACGCAGCGGCTCGCGGGGACGTATATCGATCCGAATGCCGCCGGAATCGGATTCTTCGTGGCGCTGGTGATGTGTGCTGTCTTGTTCGACGGGCGTGCGCGCAGCGTGCTCGGCGTGATCTTGGCGTTGGCCCTTCTGCTCACGCTGAGCCGTGCGGGTCTCTTCTCGGTGATCGTCGGCGTCGTGCTCATGCTGGTGTTCCAGACGATGTCGAATCGCAAACGCCTCGCCATCGTCGGGCTGGGCGTCGCCACCTTCGCCGCGCTGGCCGCGGTGCCGCAGTTGCGCCAACGTGTGTTCTCGTCATTCGGTAGCCAGGACGAGGGTTCGAGTGCGCGCCTGGATGCGCTGAAGGAGTATCCGAGCACTGTCGCCGGGCACTGGATCTTCGGCAAGGGCTGGGGACTGGCGGAGTTCATCGATCCGGAAACCTCGTTCACCACCAACTACGTCGCGAACGCGCCGCTGCTGGCTGTCTATCGAGGTGGCATTCTGGTCGGTCTGGCATTTGTCGCGATGCTGATCTACGGCTGCTATCTCGGTTACCGGTGCCTGCGTTCACGCCGCTGGGAATGGGGTTTCTACGGCGGTGGATTCATCGGATTCTCCGTGGTCGCATTGCAGCTCGACTTTTCGACGATCACGATCCCGGTCTCGACCGCAGATCTCTCGCTGCTCATCGTATTTCTGGTCTACACGTCGGAACTGGTGCGAGCCGACTCGCGCACTGTTACATCGACGGCCGAGAACGGGACGTCAACAGCCGAGAACGACAGCCTTGGCCAATCCGACGTACTGGTAGGCGAAGGTCGCCGTCCATAGGGGAATCGACCGGCCGTAATCACGCGGCACGGATCGCATGACGACCTCGCCGGCGAAGCACTGGCCGAAGATGTAGCGGGCGCGGAAGAGGTGGTAGCGCCAGCTGACCACGATGACAGAGCGCCAGTGTCGCTCCTTCGCCATGCGTTCGGTGAACATCGCCTCGCCACGCGTCGTCGAGGGATCCGGGTTGAAGCAGATGACTTCGATGGACTCGGTGCTCGCCGAGCAGACTCGTCGCATCAGCTCTGCGCCGCCCCGGTGATAGCCGTCATTCAGATAGGGGTCGGAGATCAGCACCGTGTTCGCGTAGCCCTCGCGGGCGAGTTGTAGACCGTAGTCTTCGCGGCCGTCGTGCTCGCCGCCGAGCACGACGATGGCATCGACCTTGCGGAGTGGGTCGGAATGGTCCCGATAGAAGAGCTGATAGCCGAGGCCGTCGAAGGCGAGTACGACCACAACGACGATCACGAGCACCCAGCTGATGAGACTGCCGGAGAGTCGCCGTCGACGACGGCGTGTCTCATGGCTGCTGCGGGGCTCGAAGACGTAGGAGTCCGTCGGGTCGGGCGACGTCACGTGGCAAGTCCTCCGGCCGGGAATCTGACTTCGTCGACCTTAGTCGAGACTCCCCTCAGTGGCTCGAACGGCGGACGTACCACCACGAGGAATCGCTTGATGAAGGGCTGAAAGTCGCGTATCTCCCAGACGGCAAAACTGCAGCTCAGAAGCACAATTCACTAGACCAAACAGGTGATCAATTGAACTTGACCGGCGGTACTTGGATCCAATTCACACCTGGCCGCCGGGATGATCGTAAACTTCTCGCGTGGAGAGGGCGGCGTTCAAGTACGGGGGACACGACGTTCCTGGAATCGTCGTTGCCATTCTCGCTGATCCCCAGCGCCGGGCGTGCGCGGTCTATGGCCGTGAACAGACCGAGGCGGCGGCGCGCACAGTGGTTTCTCAACTCGTGGACAAGATGGGGTCAGACGTAGGTCTGGACGCCCGGAACCGATTCGAATGGCTCCTGAGGCTTCCGCATGGCCCCGGCGTCGACGCGATTCTCGTCGACCTACAGGCGGGTCTCGCTGCCTCGACGGTCGATGTGGACGGGGTACGCATCTTCGTCGACTTCGCCTATGGGATCTCAAGTGAATCGGTGTCAGGTGTCGACGCCGACAGACTCGTCCAGGCGGCCGACGCCGCGCTCTGCCTGGCTCTGGAATCGCAGCGTCGAATGGCGATCGCCGGACCCGAAATCTATGAGCGACTAGAAGGCGACCTCGACCTCGCAGTGAGGCTGACCAGTTCGTCGGAGGCAGACTTCCGACAGTTCTACCAACCGATCGTGCGGATGGCTGATGGCGTGACCGTGGGGTTCGAGTCACTGCTGCGGTGGGTCACCGCCGACGGCGTTTTGCTGCCCGGCGACTTCCTCGCTGTCGCCGAACACACATCCGCGATCGTGCCCATCGGCCGCAACGGGGTGACGCAGGCGATTCGGGCGCTCCACGAGTCGATCCAACCCCTGTGCGGCCCGAGCGGATTCGTCAGCATCAATCTCTCGCGGCAGCAGCTCGTCGACGAGACGATCGTCGATCACGTGGTGACCGAGATCGACAAGTACGGCCTCGGCCCTGGTCAGATCTGGATAGAGGTCCAGGAAAACGAGGTCATCGACTTCGACACGGAGGCGCAGCGTGCCGTCGAGCGACTACACGAGAGCGGCTGCACCATCTCGATCGACGACCTCGGCTCGGGATTCTCGGCGCTGCGATACGTGCGGGACCTCCCGGTCGACGTCGTCAAAGTCGATCGGGCGCTCATCTCGGCTATCGCCGACGATCCAGCCGACCGCGCTGTGGTGCGCGCGATCTGTGAGATGGCCGAGACGATGGACATCTCGACGGTCGCGGAGGGCGTCGAACGCAAGGCAGACTTCGACAGCGTCGTAGAGCTGGGTTTCCAGTTCGCGCAGGGCATCTACTTCGGTGCGCCCGGGCCGTTCGGGGCGGAGCTGTAGCTCCGGTGCACGCTCAGTAGTAGTACGGGAAGGCGTCCCACTCGGGAGAACGCTTCTCCAGGAACGCATCTCGACCCTCGACGGCTTCGTCGGTCATGTACGCCAGGCGGGTGGCCTCGCCGGCGAAGACCTGCTGACCCATCAGGCCGTCGTCGGTGAGGTTGAACGCGAACTTCAACATGCGCTGGGCCGTCGGCGATTTGCCGTTGATCGCCCGCGCCCACTCGATGGCCGTGCGCTCGAGGTCGGCGTGGTCGACGACCCGGTTGACCGCACCCATGCGGTGCATGGTCTCGGCGTCGTACGCCTCGCCGAGGAAGAAGATCTCGCGTGCGAACTTCTGACCGACCTGCTTGGCGAGGTAGGCGCTACCGTATCCGGCGTCGAACGAGCCGACGTCGGCGTCAGTCTGCTTGAAGCGGGCGTGCTCGCGTGAGGCGAGCGTCAGGTCGCAGACGACGTGCAGGGAGTGTCCGCCGCCCGCAGCCCAACCGTTGACCACCGCGATCACGACCTTGGGCATGGTGCGGATGAGTCGTTGCACCTCGAGGATGTGCAGTCGGCCGCCCTCGGCCTTCACGCGCGCCTCGTCGACCCCGGTGGCATCGGCGCGAGTGACGTCGGAGTCGTGGCTGGTCGCGTACTGGTAACCCGACCGCCCACGGATGCGCTGATCGCCGCCGGAACAGAAGGCCCAGCCGCCGTCCTTGGGGCTCGGGCCGTTGCCGGTGAGCAGGATGGTCCCGACGTCGGGGCTGCGTCGAGCGTGGTCGAGGGTGCGGTAGAGCTCGTCGACGCTGTGCGGCCGGAACGCGTTGCGGACCTCTGGCCGGTTGAAGGCGATGCGCACGATTCCGTCGGCGCGGGTCGTGCCGACGTGGCGGTGGTAGGTGATGTCGGTGAGGTCGTCGAAGCCCTGAACTGCGGTCCACTGGCTGGCGTCGAACGGCTGGTCGGATGCGTGCTGAGTTGCGCCGGAGGTCATGGATATCGACCTTAGTAGCCGGTTCGGTCGCATTCGGCACGCCGTGCATGGCACCCTGGATACATGTCATTCGAGCTGATCGCGATCATCATCGTGATCTGGGCGGCGGTCTCCGTGGTCGTCGCCCTGGTTGTCGGTGCCGTGATCAGGCAGCGAGACCGTCGTGAGGCGCCCCGTCCGCCCCAGCTCGCCAGCGGTTCGGAATCCGACAGACACGAGCGCTGACCGGCCATATACGGTGGCCAGATGGCATCTGACACGCGCGACGGTTGGGACATCCGCTCCGAAGACGAGTCGCCCCATGAGGGCGGATTCCGCGCACGGATCGAGGTCACGACCGACCGCGGCGGACCCCGATACGGCGAGTTGAACGAGCAGATCCGACGGCTCATGGACCTCGCCCGCTACGCGAGCCCCGAGGGCGCGGAGACCGAGGAGCTACTCGAGCAGATAACCGCCCTCAACGAACGACTGGCAAAAGTGCAGGTCGACGAGTGGCACACCCCCGCGGGAACCCGCGTCGACCTGCCTGCGCGTGGCAATATCACCCTCCCGCCGTACGTGATCTCGTCGGCGAGCGCCGATGGAGTGGTAGCCGAGGTCACCTTCCGGCCGTTTCACCTCGGTGGCAACAACGCGGCGCACGGCGGCCAGGTAGGGGTCGCGTTCGACGATCTCGGGGGTATGGCGTCGGCACTCGCGATCAACGGCGTCACCCGCACCGCATACCTGACGGTTCAATACCGCTCGCTGACACCTCTGTCGACGCCGCTGACCTGCCGAACCTGGGTCGACAAGCGCGAAGGACGCAAGGCCTTTGTGAAGGGCACGCTCCACGACGGCGACCGTCTCTGTGCCGAATTGGATTCGCTGTTTATTGAGTTGAAGCCTGGTCAGCCGTAGCATTCCGAGGGGCGAGGGCGTCTGCGTCCGGGGATTGTCCATATCCCACGCTTCGTGTGTACCAAGGGGAGCGACAGCCATATGGACAGACATTCGGTGGTCGACGACCGGCTCGCGATCACGGTGGCCCTCGGAGCGGCGTTGTTCGTCGTGGTCACGGCTGTGCAGGTCACGCTCGATCCAACGCCGGGGGCGCGTCCTGCGTCATCAGTTGCGGCGGTCACGGCCGTCGTGCTCGCGGCTATCGCGTGGACGCTCTGGCGACGACCGCGGCTGATCACGTCTGGTTCTGCGCCTGCGCTGGTGACCGTGGCTGCGCTGCTCATTGCCGCGAATCCTCTCGTCTACGTGCTCTGCACGCAGGTCGCCTACCCGTCGATCGGGACGCTGCTGGTCATCGTCGGGATCGGGGCGCTCGTCCCGTATCCGCGCATCGCGCTTGTGCTGATCGTTGGGCTGAACGTCGCGGCGCTGCTGTTCGCATGGTGTTATCCGCAGGCCGCCCCGCTCGGCGTCGTAGCCGTGCAACTGGTCAAGGCTGACGTGCTCGCCGTCGTGATCGCGCTGACCTGGCGACGCACCGAGCGCCGCCTGGAGGCGGCCACCGCGACCATCGCGCACATGGCGGTGACCGACGAGCTCACGGGTCTGCTCAATCGCCGAGGACTGAACGAACGCGGGCAGGCATTTGTCGACGAGGCGCTCGCGTCGGGAAACCATGTGATCGTCGCCTTCATCGACGTCAACAACCTGAAGGGCATCAACGACTGTCACGGACATTTCGTCGGTGACAGTCACCTCGCCGGTATCGGCCAGTGGTTGAGGTGGGTGTTCGACGATGGCGGACTGGCGGCACGGGTTGGCGGCGACGAGTTCGCGTTGATCGCGCGTGGCGGACCGGATGAGGTGTCGCAGTTCCGATCGCGGGTGGAGCATTTACGTGCACGAGTTCCGCACTTCGGCGTCGCGATCGGGTGGGCACAATGTGGGCCGGATGACGCCGGGGCGCTGCGGGTGCTGATCAACGAGGCGGATCGAATGATGCTGCGCCACAAGCGGCGACCGAACTAGGGATCGTCCTGGCCGCGGGCGGCTGGCTGCAGGCGTGGTTCGGTGACCCGGTGCGGTTCTGGGTTTCAGTGCAGTTCGGTGACCTCGATGGTGGCGCCCGCGGTGCGGAGTCGGTCGATCAGTGCGTCGCCCATCGCGACTGCGGGCGTGAGAACGCCTGCGCGCGATGGTAGTTGGTGGCGGTTCAGTGCCAGTGTCAGTGCGCTCTCGCCGAGCATGACGGCAGTGGCCTTGTACCCGGGGTCGCCCTTCATCGAGAAGGTGGAGCGGAAGCGTCGAGCAGTCGTCGTGCGCGTGTACGTGCGGATCACGAAATAGCCGTTCTCCCGGGTCTTCTCACTCGGGCCGGAACCCGGTTTGGGGAGCACACGGTCGAGGAGTGCGCGTGTCGGTGTGAACGACATCGCGCCGAGGAACGCGCCCGACCCGACACCGACCGCGCCCGCGATGACCGTCGACACTCCCGGGACGCCGCCGACAGACATGGTCTCGGCGTAGTGGAAGTCTTTGCCGTATGCGCCGTCGAGGAGTGCGTTGGAGCGTCGGACGATACGTGTGTTGTGCGAGGCCATGAAGAAGGGTGCGAGGGTGCCGCGCAGCGATTCGTCGACCTTGTGCGCGTTGATGATTCCGATATCGCTCGGCTCCGACGACAGTGCTGCTCGCGGGGTTTGGGCGGGTGCGCCGGACAGTGCCTGCGGGTTGAGCAGTAGGCGTCGGACGCTGGAGTCTTTTGCCTGTTCGGCGATGACGCGCATCGAGTCGATGGTGCCGCCGGAGACGCCGCCGCGCATCGCGGCGACGACCATCGTGGTGTCGGTCATCTCGCCGACGTCGGCGTCGGTCACGCCGCGATAGAGCTCGTAGGCGGCGAGATCCGAAGGGACGGAATCGAATCCGCACGAGTGCACGATGCGTGCGCCGGTGGCCTCCGCGACCTCGTGGGCCTTTTGGATGGAGTAGTGCACGAAGGGGACCTCGCCGGTGAGGTCGACGTAGTCGGTACCCGCGGTGGCCGCGGCGACGACGAGGGCCTCGCCGTATCGAAGGTATGGGCCAACGGTGGTGCAGACGACGCGCGTGCGGGCGACCATGGCGTCGAGCGACGCGGGTGACGACGAGTCCGCGACGATGAGCGGCCAGTTGTGTGCGGCGTCGGGGAGTCGGCGTCGGGTGTCGGCGAGCTTGGTCTCTGACCGTCCCGCGAGCGCGACGCGCGTTCCGGCGGGGGCGTGCTCGGCGAGGTAGCGGGCGGTGAGTTCGCCGACGAATCCGGTGGCGCCGAAGACGACGACGTCGAACTCGCGGATCTCAGGTGCCTCGGACGAGCTCGTCGGAGCTGACGACGGGGTGTTTTCGGGCTGGCTTTCACCGGTCATGAGTTCAATGTATATGCGACTGAAGTCACAGTAACAATGGGCTGCATCGCGCTGGTGGTGGAGCGTCGCAGGTCAGTCACGGGTTTCAGGAGGTGAGCCTGCGGGCGGCCGCGCGTGCCGCGAAGGGCGCGACGAACAGCATGAGCAGTACGCGCAGGATTTGGGCCGCGACGACGAATGCGACGTTGGAGCCCGCGGCCGTTGCTGCCGCGAGCACCGCGTAGATGCCGCCCGGGGTGGTGGCGAGGTAGCAGTCGAACATCGACTCGCCCGTCCACCAGGAGAGCAGCACACCGAGCAGCGCGCAGCCGACGCCGATCGCGAGGATCAGCACAACCGCGGCGGGCAGGATGCGGCCGATGGCGCGAAGTCGGGGAAGGGTGAATCCGAGACCTGCCTGCCAGCCGATCACCGCATACGCGATGGCGAGCAGGACCGACGGGACGGCGGCGTCGCCTGCGATCCCGGTGAGTTCTGCTGCGGTTGCGAGCGCCATCGGTCCGAGGAGGCCGGCTGCGGGGAGGTGGATGAGTTTGCCGAGCGGGATGCCGACACCTGTACAGATTGCGAGGAGTGCGACGCCCGCGGCCTGCTCTGTCCATGTTGGCCGAGCCACAACGACATTCGACGACGACGCGTGGAACACCAGCGATGCGACGAGTGGAATGGTGCTGGTCACGAGCGCGACCCGGACGTACTGGACGACCGCGACGACGCGCTCGTCACCACCGAGATCGCGGGTCAACGCGACGAGGCCCGACGCCCCGCCCGCTACCAGAGCGAGCGAGCCGGTCAGGGCGTCGACCTCACGGTGCAGGCCGAGGAGCGCGCCGCCCGCGACCGACAGCGCCAGCGTGCCGAGCCCGACGACGAGGACCGGCAGCCAGGCGGAGCCGAGGCCGGAGATGGTCGTCGGATCGGCCATGGTGCCGATGTAGACGCCGACCGTGCCCTGCGCCGCCAGCATCGCCGCGCGGGGGACCGTCGGCGGATCGGTGGCGGCGGGCTGTGTGGCCTTGTCGGCGGGTCCTGTTGCGCTGTCGGCGTGTGGTCCGGTGGCGGTGTGGGTGCTTGTGTCGGCGGGCGTGCGCGGGCGCGGGGCATATCCGATGATCGCGAGGAGTGCGGCGACGAGTAGTCCAGCGAACAGCGGTGCGGCGTCGACGTCGATGAGGTCCAGCAGGAGACTGACGCCGACCGTGAGGGCGGCGAGCAGGAACCAGCGGGTCATTAGTTGAGCGTAGCGACGCGGCGAGCGGGCGGTCGGGTGGAGCGAGCGGGGTGTGATGAGCGTCGCGAGGGGGTGGGTCAGGGGGTGGTTGCGCTGCCCAGGCTGAGTGCGGCAAACGGCCGGGGTGCGCCGTGTTGGTAGAACTGGTCGAGTGCGGTGAGGTCGAAACCGTTGTGGGTCAACAGTTTCGGAATGTCGCGGGTGAGATGGCAGCCGCCCGCGGTGCGTTTCTGGATCGGTTCGAGGCGTAGCTGCCAGCGTCGGACGGCGTCGTCGGGGGCGGTGCCGTGCTCGAGGAAGGCGACGGTGCCGCCGGGGCGCAGGACGCGGGCGATCTCGGCGAGCGCGGCGTCGACGTCGGGGATGGTGCAGAGGGTGAAGGTGGAGAGCGCGGCGTCGAACGTGTCGTCGTCGAAGGGCAGGCGCTGGCCGTCGAGTCCGGCGCGGCGGATCGGGATGGGCGAGGAGGTGACGCGGTCGGCGGACATATCCCAGGCGACGTCGGAGGGTTCGATCGCGTCGACCGACGTGACGGCTTCTGGGTAGAGGCCGACGTTGCGGCCCGAGCCGAATCCGATCTCGACGACGCGGCCGGAGAGTGGTGCGCAGGCGCGGCGTCGAAGTGGGTCGAGCATCGACGAGCCGCACGTCACGTTGATGACGCGCGGCAGAACGTGATCGGTGTAGAAGCCCATTTGCCCACCTTCCGTCGAGCCGGTGGCACGTATCGGTGATCACTTTAGGTGCGGACATAGGCTGGAGCTCATGAATTCCTCGACAGGGTCAGCGACTTTTGCGGCAGAGGGGGACGGGCCGAATCCGTCGACGTTGCAGGCGCGGGTGATCGTCGACGAGATGATCCGCGGGGGTGTGCGGGAGGCCGTGCTGTGTCCGGGGTCGCGCAATGCGCCGCTCGCCTATGCGCTGTATCTGGCGGATCGGGAGGGTCGGCTGCGGCTGCACGTGCGGATCGACGAGCGGTCGGCAGGGTTTCTCGCGTTGGGGTTGGCGGTGTCGTCGAGGCAGCCGGTGCCGATCGTGATGACGAGCGGCACGGCCGTCGCCAACATGGGACCCGCGGTGTTCGAGGCCAATTACGCGCGCGTGCCGCTAATTGTTGTCAGTGCGAATCGGCCGTATGAGCTGCTGGGATCTGGTGCCAACCAGACTGTCGAGCAGTTCGGGATCTTCGGAACGCAGGTGCGGGCGGCGATCAGCATCGGGCTGGCCGAGGAGGGGCTCGACGCCAACAGCCAGTGGCGTTCGGCCGTCGGGCGTGTGCTGGCGTCCGCGCGCGGTGCGCGGACGGGAAACGCCGGGCCGGTGCAGTTCGACATTCCGCTGCGCGAGCCGCTGGTGCCCGACGTCGCGAGTGCGTCCGAGGATCTCGGTGCGTTCTCCGGTCGACCCGGCGGCGTGCCGTGGACGCAGGCGCCGGTGGCCAAGCTCGACGTCCCGCTGCCGATCGATCTCTCGCTGGACACCGTGGTGATCTCGGGGCACGGGTCGGGTGTGCATCCGGAGTTGGCGGGCGTGCCGACCGTCGCCGAGCCGACGGCCCCGCACGCCGCGACGCCGTTACACCCGCTGGCGCTGGGGTCGATCAAGCCGCAGCAGGCGATCATCTGCGGACGTCCGACGCTGCATCGCGGGGTGTCGAGGCTGCTGGCCGACCCGGAGGTGCGCGTCTATGCGCTGACCACAGGGCCCCGCTGGCCGGACGTGTCGGGCAACGTGTATGCGACCGGAACGCGCGCGGATGTCAGCGGCGAGCCGCGCGAGGAGTGGCTCAAGGAGTGCGCGTTTTTAGAGCAGCGAGTGCTGGGGGCGGTGGATTCCGTGCTCGACGAGCCAGGCCCGCCGACCGGGCTGCACGTCGCGCGCGTGGTGAGCGGCGCGTTGTCGGCGGGTGATCAGTTCGTGGTCGGGGCGAGTAATCCGATTCGCGACGTCGCGCTGGCGGGTCGGGTGTCCGAGGGGGTGCGCGTGCTGTCGAACCGCGGCGTCGCGGGGATCGACGGGACCAATTCGACGGCGATCGGGGCTGCGCTGGCCGGGGGCGCGGCGTCGGTCGGTGGGGCTGCACGGACCGTCGCGTTGATGGGCGATCTGACGTTCATCCACGACTCGACCGGGCTGATCATCGGGCCGGGGGAGCCGCGCCCCTCGTCGTTGCGGATCGTCGTGGCGAACGACGATGGCGGTGGGATCTTCGGGCTGCTGGAGCAGGGCGACCCGCGGCTCGACTCCGGCGCGTTGTCGGGGGCGTACGAGCGGGTCTTCGGTACTCCGCACCGCACCGACCTGGCCGCCCTGTGCGCCGGGATGCGGGTGGCGCACCGTCGGGTGTCGCTGGGCGAGCTCGCCGCCGTGCTGGGCGAGGAGCTGCCGGACGACGCAGGGGGCATCGAGGTCGTCGAGGTGGTCACCGACCGCAGCCGACTGCGCGACGTCCACGCCGCCATCGCCGCGCGGGTGTCGGGGTAGGGCCTGGCTTTCGGGCTGGGCCGAGCGGCTTGGGCTGGCTGGCCGAGTGCGCGCAGAAAAGTGCACCCCTGGGGTGGTCGGGGTGTACCGGTACAGGTCGACGGCCCACGGGACGTAGTTTTCTGCGCGGGGAGCCGCGCCCGACGGGGGCGTCGGGCCCGGCGGTTATCCTGGCAGCCATGAATCCGACCATCCTGCGACGTGTGCAGAAGGTGTTGCTCACGCTCGGGATGGTCGTGACCGCGATGTGCCTGGTGCTCATCGTCGCGTGCTTCCGCAACGACGCGGAGATCGAGAAGCACAAGGCCACGGTCACCGCCGACGTCGTATACGCCGACAGGCTGCACGCCAATGCGTACTTCCAGACGCCCGACGGCTCGGTGCACAGTCCGCGGCTCGGACTGCTGTATCCGACGGAGTTGACCGCGGGACAGCGGATACGCGTCGACTACAGCACCGCCAATCCCGACCTCGCCAAACCGACCGGGCGCACCGCGGTGCTCTCGATCGTGCCCGCGGTGTCGGTGGCGGTACTCGGCTGGATCGTCGTGGGGGCGCTGATGCTCGGCGTCGCGGAGTTCTCCCGACGCTGGGGCCGACGCCGCGCCGCCCTGCGCACCGCGCGGGACGATGCCGACGACGAAGCGGTGGCCAAGCCCGACGCTCAGGCTGACGACGGAGCTGAGGCCAAGCCCGACGACCGGTCCGACCGCGCGGGGGACGGCGGGGCGCGGGACGACGCCGACGCTGACTCCGAAGGCGTTCAGTCCGACGGTGACCGGGCGGAGGCCCAGTCCGACGGTGACCGGGCGGAGGCCCAGTCCGACGGTGACCGGGCGGAGGCCCAGTCCGGCGACGCCCAGGTCAAAGCCGAGGTCCAGTCTGCGGGCTCAGAATCCGGCTCGTCGACCGCCGAGACTTCACGCGGAGTTTCGAGACCCGACACGTCGGCCGAGGTTGCCGGAAACCTCGGCCGCTGATTCTTGCGGCATGCGCGTCGCAATCGCCGCCGAGAGCTTCCTTCCGCAGGTCAACGGGGTCGTGAACTCGGTTCTCCGGGTCATCGACCACCTCGAACGCCACGGCCACGAGGCTGTGGTGATCGCTCCCGACTCGGCGCGCGGCGTCGAACGTGGTCCGCGACTGGTGGGTCGGCGCACGCCGGTGCACCTGTTGCCGTCGGTGAAGGTGCCGCGGGTGTCGTCGTTGCCGGTGGGGGTGCCCGCGCCCGTGTTGTATCGGACGTTGCGTGATTTTCAGCCCGACGTCGTGCATCTCGCGTCGCCGTTCGTGGTGGGCGGGGCCGCGGCGATGGTTGCTCGACGCCTCGACATCCCGACGGTGGCGGTGTTTCAGACCGACATCGCGGGGTTCGCCGACGCATACCGGCTCGGGATGGCTTCGCGCGCGGCGTGGCGGTACACCAGGCGCCTGCACGAGATGTGCGACCGCACGCTGGTTCCCTCGAGTGCGACACTGGAATCGCTTGGCGCACATGGTGTTCCGCGCCTGTATCGATGGGGGCGCGGCGTCGACACTCAGTTGTTCAATCCGACGCGACGGGACGAGGCGCTGCGTCGTGAGTGGATGGGTGATCGGGAGCGGTTGGTCGTCGGATTCGTCGGGCGGTTGGCGCCGGAGAAGCACGTCGAGCGGTTGGCGTCACTCGCGCACGACGACTCGGTGCGGGTGGTGATCGTCGGCGACGGACCGGAGCGTGCGAGGTTGACGCGGCTGCTGCCCGACGCGGTGTTCACCGGGGAGTTGCGGGGTGTCGAGTTGGCTCGTGCGTACGCGAGCCTCGACGTCTTCACGCATGCGGGCGAGCACGAGACGTTCTGCCAGGCGATCCAGGAGGCGATGGCAAGCGGGCTGCCGGTCGTCGGGCCGGACGCAGGTGGGCCGCGTGATCTGGTGTCGGCGTGGCGGACGGGATATCTGCTCGAGCCGGCGTCGTACTCGGCGAAGTTGCCCGAGGTGATCGACGTGCTGCGCGACGA
>NZ_BAFC01000122.1 GCF_000248055.1 Gordonia sputi NBRC 100414
CGCCCACCGTCGAGCCGGGTCGCGCGAAGCCCCATCGACATCCCCGGTCCGCTCGACGAACCGTGCCGGTACGGCGTGTACACCGGCATCGAACTCGACCTGCAGGCGGCCGACGCCGTGCCGCAGGCGGCACGTCTCGGTTTGGAGCCGCCCCGGTTCTGTGGCCAGTGCGGCAGGCGAATGGTGGTGCAGGTGCGCCCCGACGGGTGGGATGCACGTTGTTCGCGCCACGGTGTCGTCGATTCGTCGCAACTTGGTCGACGATGATGGCGCAGGCTTATCCGGGGGCACCCGGCTATCCGGTGACGGCGAAGCGAAAGCACTCGCCAGCGCCGCTGGTTGTCGTCGGTGTCGTGGTGCTGTTGCTCGGCGTCGTGTTCGGTGTGGCGTGGGCGGTCACGACCCCCGCGATGACCGGGACGGTGACTGCGCAGGGTGCCGCTGTGCCGTCGGAACAACTCGGTGAGGAGTTCGCCGGTGTTGCGGTGTTCGCGTTCTGGATGCTCGCCTACGGTGCGGTCGCGGCGGCGCTCGCATGGTTCGCCGCCCGCTACTGGAGAGGTCTTATCGGTTACGGCGTAACCTTCGTGACCGCAGTGATCGGCACCGTGATCGCGGGATCCATCGGCACGTGGGTCGCGCACCTACACTTTCCGGATCCGCACGACGTCGGGATGGGGCAGACGTTCCGTGTCGTCCCCGACCTCGTGCTCGACGGCGCCACACGCAACGGGTTCTCGGCGCCGTGGATTCTCCTCATCTGTGCACCACTGACCGTGAGTCTCGTCTATCTGGTGTGTGCGCTCGCGAACAGCGACGCCGACCTCGGTGTGGGCGACGGAGTCGTCGACGACGTGGATCGTTCGCTCACAGTGGGGGTTTGAGCGTTGCGAACTCGTCGGTGACGCGTAACTCGTTGTCGGCGAAGGCATAGAGCGCGGGCGGCCGCCCGCCCGTACGGCCCGTCTTTCCGACTGTCCCGGTGGCCACGACGACGCCACGTCGGCTGAGTATTCGCAGAAGGTTGGTCGTGTCGACCGGGTAACCCAGTGCAGCACAATAAATTTCGGATAGCTCAGACATCGGGAACCTGGCCGGTGCCAAGGCGAAGGCAATATTGGTGTACGAGAGTTTGGCTGCCAGACGTCGACGCGCTGCGGCGATGATGTCGGCGTGGTCGTGAGCCAACACGCTGAGGGAGTCCACCGGCAGCCACGCCGCGGTGCCGGGTAGTCGTGCGGGCGCGTCGGTGGGTACCAGGCCCAGATATGTCGACGCAATGGTTCGACGCCCCGGTGTGCGATGTGGTGCTGAGAACACCGAGAGCTGCTCGAGGTGTGCGACCTTGCGGATGTCCATCGTGTCGGCAAGCTGGCGTCGAGCAGTCTCCGAGAGACTTTCATGTGGTGCGACCCCGCCGCCCGGAAGAGCCAACGGCTCGTCGTCGTGCTGCCGCCACAGAAGAACGCACAGTTGGGGCTCGTCGTCGGGTGTCGGGCGCCGCACCTGGAAAACCGCGCTCAGGACCTCGACCCCTGCCGTGCCTGGCGACTCAGACGTCGTCCGGCCCGATTCCTGTGTGACCGACTCCTGTGCGACGGCGCCATCGGAACTGTCATGACTCGGCGCGGACATGCGGTCGATTCTAGGGCGCGTTCCGCAGCGCGGTCTTCAGGCGCTGCGGAACGCATCCTCGCAGTGCTTCGCTGGAACTCGGGAGGCGCTTCGCTGGAACTCGGGAGGCGCTTCGCTGGAACTCGGGAGGCGCTTCGCGCGGGAACTCGAGAGCCGCTCCGCTCACAGTTCGTCGAGGCTGATCAGTCCGTCCTGGATCGCACGAGCAACCAACGACGCCTTGGTTCGCGCCGGCCGCCCGGCGTCTGCATACTTCGTCCGAATGCGCGCCAGATGCGTGTTGACCGTGCCCACCGAGATCACCAGCCGCGACGCCGCCACCGACTTGGAGTCGGTGAGAAGCCATGTCCGTAGCACCTCGACCTCGCGGGATGTCAGGGGAACTCGTGGGTGCATGCGCTCACCACCTCCAGGCGCGGAATGCATGCCGGAGCCAACCGACGCCGACACCACAGGGCGCAGGTGCGCGTGGTCTGCCGTGTGTCGCGTGGGAGGCGTCGTCACGATTCGACGTGCAGCAAGACGTTCGAGTGCCTCCTGACGGCGTCGAACCGCTTCCAGTGGAGTGGAGAACGATGATCTGCGCGTCGGGATCGACGGCGCGATGGCCATGGGGGAGGTCGATGTAGGAGGAACGTCGTCGCCGGCGCGGGGGCCAATCGTGGAGGTCATCGGGGGTATCTCCTGTGATTCTCGTCGAGCAGTGGCGGTGTTGTCGCTGACCTCTTCGACGCTATTGCCGCAGGCGACCACAGAAACGCGTAGTGGGCTACTCGAATCGGAGTACCGACGGTACCCACCGGGCGGGGTGCTACGATCTAGGTGTTTTCGACCAACAGTCGAAAACCTGTATCGGAGCACGAACCGCGTTCTCCGGTCGCAGGCTGAAGGAGTGACACATGAGTATCACGAGCGACCGTCCGGCAGCAGTTCCCGAACCCGGTCTGATCGACGCGGTGTGGACAGACGGTTCCGGTGGATTCACCGGTGTGGAACCGACCGCGGCGTGGGCAGAAGAGGTTCGTCGACTAGCGCGTGCGCGTAATGCGACCTTACTCGCGCACAACTATGATCTACCGGCAATTCAAGATGTTGCAGACCATGTCGGTGACTCGCTTGCACTGTCCCGGATCGCGGCGGAGGTCGACTCCGACGAGATCGTGTTCTGCGGCGTTCACTTCATGGCGGAGACCGCGAAGATCCTCAGCCCCGACAAGCGGGTCCTGATACCCGATGCCAGGGCGGGGTGCTCGCTCGCCGATTCGATCACGGCCGACGACCTCCGGGCGTGGAAGGCCGAGTATCCCGACGCCGTCGTCGTTTCCTACGTCAACACGACCGCCGAGGTGAAGGGTCTCACCGACATCTGCTGCACGTCGTCGAACGCTGTCGACGTGGTGGCGTCGATCGATCCCGATCGCGATGTGTTGTTCCTTCCGGACCAGTTCCTCGGCGCGCACGTCAAACGGGAGACCGGCCGCGACAACATCCACATCTGGGCGGGCGAGTGCCACGTGCACGCCGGGATCAACGGTGACGAGCTGACCGCCAAGGCCAACTCGCACCCCGACGCCGACCTCTTCATCCACCCCGAGTGCGGGTGCGCGACGTCGGCGCTCTACCTCGCGGGCGAGGGAGCGGTGCCCGATGATCGCGTCAAAATCCTGTCCACCGGCGGAATGATCGACGCCGCGCGGCAGACCGGTGCCAAGCAGGTTCTCGTCGCCACGGAGATCGGCATGCTGCACCAGCTCCGTAAAGCCGCGCCGGGTATCGACTTCCAGGCGGTCAACGATCGCGCCTCATGCCCCTACATGAAGATGATCACTCCGGCCGCGCTGCTGCGTGCGCTGCGTGAGGGCAAGGACGAGGTGTTCGTCGCTGACGACGTTGCCGAGCGCGCACGCAAGAGCGTCGAGCGGATGATCGCGATCGGCAATCCGGGTTCGGGTGAATGAGTCCTCGAATGACTGAATTGGGGAGCGCGTTCATCGGCCAACGCGAGGCAGCCGGAGAACTCGACCTGGCCATCACCGACGAGGTCAGGTCGCTGATCCGAACGGCACTCGACGAGGATCTGCGCTACGGACCCGACATCACCACCGCGTCGACGGTGCCCGCGGGCGCGACGGTCGACGCGCAGATCGTCAGCCGTGCGCTCGGAGTGGTCGCCGGGCTGCCCGTCGTACTTGCTGTTCTCGACGAGGTCGTCGGTGTCGGGGCGTACGAGGTGACCGCCGCGGTTCCCGACGGCACGAGAGTCGCACCTGGCGAAGTGGTGTTGGCGGTTCATGCGCCTACCGCCGCTCTGCTCACCGCGGAGCGCACGGCACTCAACCTGGCGTGTCATCTCTCGGGGATCGCCACCGCGACAGCACAGTGGGTCGACGCCGTCAACGGAACGCCCGCGAAGATTCGTGACTCGCGAAAGACGTTGCCTGGCATGCGTTATCTGCAGAAGTATGCGGTGCGGGCGGGTGGCGGCGTCAACCACCGCATGGGGCTGGGTGACGCGGCGCTGATCAAAGACAATCACGTCGCCGCCGCGGGATCGGTGAGCGCAGCGCTGCGCGCTGTGCGTGCAGCGGCACCCGACCTGCCGGTCGAGGTCGAAGTGGATTCGCTCGACCAACTCGACGACGTGCTCGACCTCGAACCCCAACTCGTGTTGCTCGACAACTTCGAACTCTGGGCTACCCAGATGGCCGTCTCCCGCCGCAACAACCGGTCGCCGGAGACGAAGCTGGAGTCCTCGGGCGGGTTGAGTCTCGACCAGGCCGCCGACTACGCACGCACGGGCGTCGACTACCTCGCCGTCGGAGCACTGACACATTCGGTCACCGCGCTCGACCTCGGACTCGACATCCCGCTCTGAGCGGTGGAAACGCACTGCCGAGTGGTGCAAAAGCACTGTGGCCCACAGCGAAGGCTGTGGGCCACAGTGTTTTCTTGATTTTGGTGCGTCTGGCACCCAGCGTGCCTTTCGGCAGCCAAATGGTCAGTCGGTGCGCTCGTGGCGTCCGTGCTGCGAGTCGGCATCTCCGGTCGCGGCTGCCGAACGCGCGGTGGCGTCCGGACCGTCGACGAGTTCCGCGAACTCCCTGTCGAGGTCGTCTACCGCCGTGCTGCCAGTCGCCCCTGTGTTTGCAGTGCGGTTCTCGC
Source organism: Gordonia sputi NBRC 100414 (assembly GCF_000248055.1). GTDB lineage: Bacteria > Actinomycetota > Actinomycetes > Mycobacteriales > Mycobacteriaceae > Gordonia > Gordonia sputi. The sequence continues at coordinate 4,798 of NZ_BAFC01000122.1, forward strand.
CTGTCCGGCCGCTGTTTACGGTGACCGGTGCGACGTCGAACGACGCGGTGGGCGTGACGTCGATGACTTCCTCGCGGACGGCGGCGAGCCGCTGTTCGTCGAAGCTCTGCGTCTTGAGTGCGACCTCCTTGATGAACACGATCGCGACGAAGCTGATCGCGGCCATCACACCGGCGATGAAGAAGACGCGCGCGATTGCGTCACCGTAGGAACCGCGGACGATCTCGGCGATCGGTCCGGGCAGATCCTTGAGGTTCGAGAGCCCTGCACCCGACCCGCCGGTCTGTGCCGGATTGACACCCGCCGCGACCAGACCCTTGGTGATCAGGTCGGTGACGTGGGTGGCCAGCACCGCACCGAGCACCGACACGCCCGCCGCACCTCCGAGCGAGCGGAAGAACGTCACCGTCGACGTCGCCGAACCGAGGTCATCGGGTCCGACGTTGTTCTGCACAGCCATCACGAGGTTCTGCATGGTCATTCCCATGCCGAGTCCGAGGATGAACAGGAACGCTCCGATGACGACCATGTCGGTATGTGCGTCGATGGTCGACAGAAGGAAGAATCCTGCTGTCATCAGCGCAGCGCCCGTGACGAGGAAGCGCTTCCACCGACCGAACCGTGTGATCAGAGCGCCCGAGACCGTTGCGGCGAGCATCGAGCCGATAATCATCGGAAGGGTGAGCAGACCTGCCGCCGTGGGGGAGTAGCCGCGGGCGATCTGGAAGTACTGACCGAGGAACACGGCACCACCGAACAGTGCGACACCCACGGCAACGCTTGCCAGTGTGGCGAGGGTCGTGGTGCGGTCGCGGAACAGTCGCAGCGGAATGATCGGGTCCTTGGCGCGCGATTCGACGAACAATGCGCCGACGATGAGCACGATTCCGAGTGCGACGAGTCCGAACGTCATTCCCGACAGCCACGCGAAGCTGTCACCGGCGAGGGTGACCCAGATGAGCAGGGTGCTGACACCTGCCGCGATCAGGAACGCGCCGAGGTAGTCGATGCGGACGTCCTTGCGGACCGTCGGAAGGTTCAGCGTGCGCTGGATGACCAGCAAAGCGATCACCGCGAGCGGAACACAGACGTAGAACGTCCAGCGCCAACCGAGCCAGCTGGTGTCGACGATCACGCCGCCGATCAGCGGGCCTGCGACGGTCGCGAGCGACATCACAGCTGCGATCGGACCCTGGTAGCGGCCGCGTTCGCGCGGGCTGAACATCGATGCGATCACGATGACGACCAGCGCCTGCAAGCCACCGAGCCCGAGGCCCTGGATGACGCGGAAACCGATCAGCATGCCGACCGACTGTGAGAGTCCGGCGAGGACCGAACCGAGGGTGAACAACGCCAACGACGCCTGGACCAGGATCTTTTTGCTCACCAGGTCGGAGAGCTTGCCCCAGATGGGTGTGGTCGCCGTGGATGCGAGGAGGGTCGCCGTGACGACCCAGGTGTACTGGCCCTGCGTTCCATGCAGGTCAGTGATGATGACGGGGAGCGCATTGGACACGATCGTCGACGAGAGAAACGCGACGAACATTCCGAGGAGCAGACCGACGAGCGCTTCTAGCTTCTGTCGATGGGTCATCGGTGCGCCCGCAGCGGAAGTGACCTCCCGCGTGGCGGCTTGAGACATGGGAGAACCTCCTGAGGTAGTGGCTGGTCCCGCGCGGTCCGCCGCACGGGAGAAGGATGTCGGGGCGCGGCAACGATGGCCGGCCGATTGCTGGCTGCAGATACGTCACGCAACCAACTAGTTGAGTGAAGCAACTATAACCATTGATAGTTGTAACGCGCAACTATCTTGAGTATTCCCGGACCAGGCGCAGTTTCTCGACGCGGCGAATCGGAGCCGGGTCTCGGGTTCAGTCTGCGGCCGGATTCGAGGTAGTTCGGGGGCTCACGCTCGCTCAGGGCTCAAGCAGGGTCGGGTTCGAACTCCGCGTCGTCGACAAGGAGGCGGTTGAGCAGTCGGGTGAGGGTCCGGATGTCCTCTGGGTCCCATTCGGACAGCCGTGCACGCCAGTCTGCGACCGCCGCGTCGGCGACGTGATCTACGCGTGCTCGGCCGGTAGGGGTCAGGGAGACCAGTCGAGCGCGGGCATCGTGCGGGTCGGCGTGTCGCTCGGCGAGACCGAGGCGCACGATGGCGTCGATCTGTCTGCTCACAGTCGACTTCTCGAGTCCGAGCTGCGCGACCAGTGTCGACACAGGCAGAGATCCGTCGGCGCCGGCGAGCATCGCGATCAGGGGGTAGTTCGACGGGTCGAGTCGGGGATCCACCGCGCGGGCGCGGTTGCGTAGTCGAATTCGTCCCTGTCGCATCAGGTCGGCGAAACCTGTCTCCAGGTCGGTGATCGGGTCATCGGATGCGTCGTCGGCGTTCACTGGGTGGTCGGAGCGAGCGTCGCCCATCTGCGGTGAATCCTGTCCGTCGCGGTTCGTCGGATGATGCGCCACAGGGTACCGCGCACTGAAACGTGATTCAGGACTCGACGGGTGTGGCGGTCGTCGGAGAGGATGCGAGCGACACGGGTGAGGGCATCCGCACACGCTATGGCGCTGCGGTTCACGGTTGCTGCGTTGCTTGCGCTCATCTTCCGGACCTGCCCGCCAGGCAACCACGTCTGCCCCGCCACCGGGGTGTGGTGGCGGGGTGTGGACGGGTTGCGGCACAACCGGATTCGACGGTTCGCCCGGTTCGTTGGGCTAGCGTGTCGGCCGGGTCGGCGCGCGGGTCGGCTGACGCGGTGGTCAGGCGGCGTCGGCCAGCGGTGGGTCGGCGCCTCCTGGTGGGTCGATGCCGCCGAGCCACCAGGGGCTGGCTGGTGGGGCTGGACCTGTTGGCGCGTCTGGGTCTGTGGGCGGGTCGGGGTCGGGTGGATCAGCGAGGTTCCATTGGATGTCGACGCGCGAGCTGAGGCGCACGGTGTCATTCAAGGGGATTGCGCCCACCAGCGCGAGCTCGACGCCGGTGACCGTGTGGGGTGCCGCCTGCCCGCTCGCAGGTGGCGGTTCTTGTATCGAGGGTGGCGACACCATCCAGGCACCCACTGCGTCCGCGACGATCTCCGCGTCCGCCGTACCCGGGGCTCGCGCGCCGATCTCGATGTCGGCTGCGTCCGAGGCGATCTCGGCACCAGCCGCTCCCGCGACAAACCCTGCACCCGGTGCGTCCGCGACGTTCTCGGCTCCAGCTATGTCTGCGATCCCAGCACCGGCAGCGCGTGCAGCCGCTGCGGCTTCGTTGCTGATGTGTTCAGCAGCGAGGTAGTCGTGGAAGTCGGCTTTGACGTCGGCGACGCGGTTGATGCGTTCCGGATTCCCGGGCATACCGGGTTTGGCGTTGAGCCGCCACGCAACGCGGCCGGTATCAGGGCCTTCGGTGATCATGCGGGTGGTGAACTGGCCAGGTTTCTTGCCAACCCGGCGGTTGTGCACATCACACGCCGGCACCAACTGGTCGATATCGGTCAACCCGCCGTCGGCCCAGTCTTTCGCGGCGTGATGCATCTGCACCCTGCTCGCGGGCTGATTACACCCCGGTGCCGAACACATTTTCCCGCCCGCCGAGGCAAACGACGCCAACCGCTGCCCCAACGACGCGATCCGCTTCGACCGACCCAAATACAACGGGATGCTGGTGTGGTCACCGAACACCGCCAAATACTGACTCGCACCGGCGGAAGCGGCCATCTCGATCACATCGTCGATCGGGAGGAGCGTTCCGGACGTGGTTTGCGCGATCCCTGCTTGTGCTTCCAACTCGTGCAGGCTGGTGGTGACGATTACCTGGATCGGTAATCCCCGATGGGTGTTGCCCAACATCCCTGATTCGAGTACTTGCCCGAGTAGGGCGGAGAAGGCGTCGTGATTGCGTTGGGCGGGTGAGCGTTGATCCCGCAGCGCAGCCGCCGCGACCTGCTCCGCGTTGGCGGTGGTGATCGGACCCACGGGCGAGTCCGGGTCGTCGGGGTTGTTCATGCCGGGTTTGGCCCACGAGTCCAACACGGTATCGAGCCGTGCGCGGGCGATCGGATCCAAATCGGCGGTCAACCGCGACATCAACTGTGCGTTTTGCCGGTTCACCCACAAGCGTCGTCGTCGTTTGCGGTCTTTCGGGTTGGTGAGTGTTCCATCCGGGTCGAGATGGGCGAGTAGCCGTGAACCGAGGTTGGTGATTTCGGCGGGCGTGAACTCGGTCGCGTAGCCGGCCATCTGTGCTTCGGCGGCAGCTTTCGTCTCCGCCGAAATGTCGGCGGGGATCGCCTCCAACACTTCGAGTACCGCGCGGACGTGTGCGCCGGCGACGCGCCCTTCCACGACGTAGCCGGCCAACGTGGGACACGCGGGTAATAGGCGGTCACCGCAGATGGTGGTGAATGAGCCGGTCGCCGCGATCACCCGGTACCGGGCTGCCGGATCACCGATATGCAGGCGCTGGCCCATGAAGTTGCGAATGTCGCGGAAACCCAACGAGTGGGGCAGGTCGCGGTCGGACGCTTCCACGATCAAGCGGTCGGTGACCGCGCCGGCCGTCCGCAGTGCTAGCCGTTCGGCCTCGACGGTGGCTTCGACGAGCACGTCGTCGGACACCAACGACACATCCACCGTCGCCAACTCATCCAACACCGCAGCCAGGCGTGACAGTTTCTCGGCGACCACCGCATCCGCAGACCCCACCGCCGCCGTGGCCAAAGCCGAAGGCGCACGGCCGTTTCCGCCGTCGCTGCTGTTGCGTTTGCTGTTCACGTGCCGCCACCCCCGCCCCAACGTCGTGTCGAATATGTGTTCTACACTACCCGACAATACGGGCACCGTCGAGGAAAACTCGAAAGAAGTTTCGACACCTCTTGATCGGGTCTTCCCGGTCGCACTGCTTCGCTCCTGCCGTACTGCCGACGGACCGCATTCGGAAACCAGTGGTGCCGCCACATATCCTGGACACATCAACCCGACCGATCAGGAGACACCCATGCTCGCCCGAACCGACCTGCGCGGTAGCTCGCCGACGCTCGCTGAGCTGCGTCGCGCGTTGCCCCGTGGGGGCACCGACGTCAATGCCGTGCTGGATACGGTGACGCCGGTGGTGCATGCGATCGCCGACCGCGGCGTCGAGGCAGCACTCGAGTATGGCGAGAAGTTCGATGGCGTGCGTCCGTCGAGTGTTCGGGTTCCTGCCGATGTAATCGCCGATGCGCTGGCGAAACTCGATCCGACTGTCGCCGATGCACTGCGTGAGTCGATCACCCGCGCCCGGCTCGTTCACGCCGATCAGCGTCGTACGACGTCGCGTACACAGGTCGTCGACGGGGGAGCCGTCAGCGAAAAGTGGATTCCCGTCAGGCGTGTCGGCCTGTACGTTCCCGGTGGTAATGCCGTCTATCCGTCGTCGGTCATCATGAATGTCGTCCCCGCGCAGGAGGCGGGCGTCGGATCGCTCGTGGTTGCGTCACCTCCGCAGAAGGACTTCGGTGGTTGGCCGCACCCGACCATCCTCGCGGCATGCGCACTTCTCGGCGTCGACGAGGTCTGGGCCGTCGGTGGTGCGCAGGGCGTCGCGCTCCTTACTTACGGCGGTACGGATACCGACGGTGCGGTCCTCGATCCGGTCGACCTCATCACCGGTCCCGGCAACATCTACGTCACGGCAGCCAAGCGACTGTGTCGCGGACTCGTCGGCATCGATGCCGAGGCCGGACCCACTGAGATCGCCATCCTCGCCGACGATTCGGCTAATCCGTCCTTCGTCGCCGCCGACCTCATCAGCCAGGCCGAGCACGACGTTCTCGCGGCGTCGGTGCTCGTGACCGACAGCGTTGCCCTAGCCGACGCCGTCGACGCAGAACTCGACCGCCAGGTCGCCGAGACCAAACACCGTGAGCGAGTCACCACGGCGCTGAGCGGCAAGCAGTCGGGCGTCGTGCTCGTCGACGATGTCGAGGCCGGTCTTGCCGTGGTCGACGCCTACGCGGCCGAGCACCTCGAGATCCAGACGCGCGACGCCGCGCAGGTCGCCGATCGCGTGCATAACGCCGGCGCGATCTTCGTCGGCGACTTCGCGCCGGTCAGTCTCGGGGACTACTGCGCAGGATCGAATCACGTTCTGCCGACATCGGGTTCGGCCCGGTTCGCGTCGGGACTGTCGGTGCAGACCTTCCTGCGTGGCGTGCATGTCATCGACTACGACGAGGCGGCGCTGCGCGACGTCTCCGACCAGGTGGTCACCTTGGCGCAGGCCGAAGACCTTCCGGCACATGGCGATGCGATCACACGCAGGTTCTCGGGGGCTGTTGCCGGGGCCGCCAAGTGACGCCCGCCGCCACCGGAGCCCAGATTCCCGGCGCTCAAGTACCCGGAGCCCAGATCACCGTCGACGATCTCCCGCTCCGCGACAATCTGCGCGGTAAAAGCGCTTATGGCGCACCGCAATTGAAGGTGCCTGTCGTTCTCAACACCAACGAGAACCCGCACCCGCCATCGCCGGAACTGATCGCCGACGTCGCCGAATCGGCCGGCGCCGCAGCGGCAGAACTGCACCGTTACCCAGACCGTGACGCCGTCGCGCTGCGTAGCGACCTCGCCGCCTACCTGAGCGCAGCCACCGGAACCCACCTCGGCGTCGAAAATGTCTGGGCGGCAAACGGTTCCAACGAAATCCTGCAGCAGCTCCTGCAGGCTTTCGGTGGCCCTGGTCGTGCGGCGTTGGGCTTCGTGCCCAGCTACTCGATGCATCCGATCATCTCGGACGGCACCGACACCACCTGGCTCGAGGCCAAGCGCAGCTCCGACTTCTCTCTCGACATCGACTACGCGGTCGGCGAGATCTCCGCACGACGCCCCGACATCGTGTTCGTGACCTCTCCCAACAACCCGACCGGAGCATCGATCTCGAACGACGGGCTCCGGGCCATCGTCGACGCCGCGCCCGGCATCGTGATCGTCGACGAGGCGTACGCGGAGTTCTCCGAGCAGCGCAGCGCTGTCGAGTTGATCGACGAGTTCCCGACGAAGGTCGTCGTCAGCCGCACGATGAGCAAGGCGTTTGCCTTCGCAGGCGGTCGGCTCGGGTACCTCGCGGCGTCACCCGCGATCGTCGACGCCCTGCAACTGGTGCGGCTGCCGTATCACCTGTCGGTGCTCACGCAGGCCGCGGCACGAGCGGCGTTGCGCCATGCAGACGAGACGCTGGGCGGAGTCGCGAAGATCATCGCCGAGCGCAAACGCGTCGTCGCAGAGCTCGAGAAGGTGGGATTCGACGTCGTCGACTCCGACGCCAACTTCGTGCTGTTCGGTCGCTTCGCCGACGCTTCGGCGTCGTGGCAGCGCTACCTCGACAACGGCGTGTTGATCCGCGACGTCGGAATTCCCGCGCATCTCCGTGTCACGATCGGATTGGCTGACGAGAACGACGCGTTCCTCGACGTCAGCAGAAAGCTCGCCACCACAGATCTGGAGAAGTCACAGTGACCACCCCGGCACCGCGTATCGCACGCGTCGAGCGGACGACCAAGGAGTCGTCGATCGTCGTCGAACTCAACCTCGACGGCACCGGCGTCACAGCGATCTCGACGGGCATCCCGTTCTTCGACCACATGTTGACCGCCTTCGGCGCACACGGCAGCTTCGACCTGACCGTCGAGGCGAAGGGCGACGTCGAGGTCGAGGGACACCACACCATCGAAGACACCGCGATCGTGCTCGGTCAGGCACTTGGACAGGCTCTCGGCGACAAGAAGGGAATTCGACGCTTCGGCGACTCGTACATCCCGATGGACGAGACGCTCGCGCACGCCGTCGTCGACGTGTCGGGCCGACCGTACTGCGTCCACACGGGCGAACCCGAGCACATGTTGACCGCAGTCATCGGTGGATACCCCGGCGTGCCCTACTCGACGGTGATCAACCGCCACGTCTTCGAGTCCATCGCGCTCAACGCACGTATCGCGCTGCATGTGCGTGTGCTCTACGGCCGCGATCAGCACCACATCACCGAGGCCGAGTTCAAAGCGGTCGCCCGCGCGCTTCGTGCGGCGACCGAGGCCGATCCCAGAGTCAGTGGAGTGCCATCCACCAAGGGCGCTCTATGAGTGCGACGAACATCGTCGTCCTCGACTACGGCTCGGGCAATCTGCGCTCCGCCCAGCGCGCACTGGAGCGCACCGGCGCCGACGTCGCCGTGACCAGCGACTTCAACAGTGCGCTTGAAGCCGACGGATTGGTCGTGCCGGGCGTCGGCGCGTTCGCGGCCTGCATGGATGGGTTGCGCGCGGTCCACGGCGACCGGATCATCGGCCGACGCCTCGCGGGCGGACGCCCGGTGCTCGGCATCTGCGTCGGCATGCAGATCCTGTTCGAGCGCGGCGTCGAATTCGGTGTGGAAGCCGACGGATGCGGAGAGTGGCCGGGAACGGTGTCGCGGCTCGACGCTCCCGTGCTGCCGCACATGGGCTGGAACACCGTCGACGCCCCGACGGACTCGACGCTCTTCAAGGGAATCGACCCGGCAACCCGCTTCTACTTCGTGCACTCGTATGCGGCTCAGACGTGGGAGATGGACAACGTCGGATCGCCACTCGCCGCACCGGCCCTGACGTGGGCCGAACACGGCAGCCGTTTTCTCGCGGCCGTCGAGAACGGCGCGTTGAGCGCCACACAGTTCCACCCCGAGAAGTCGGGCGACGCGGGAGCAGAACTGCTGCGCAACTGGGTCGGGAGCATCGCATGAGCGCGTCCGACGGTGTGCCCGAGCGCCCACACTTCTCCTACGGGCGGTTCGTGACATTCGTCTTGGGTTCCGGAGTGCTCGTGCTGGTGATCGGCATTCCGATCATTCTTGCGCTGGCACACTGGTCACCGGTGGCAGGTTTGGTCGCCGCGCTGCTCGTGGTGCTCGCGATGATCGGGACGATCGGCTGGATGTCGCGGCGGATCATCGGCAACTACGAGCGCAAGGTGCGCGCCCTCGACGAGGGAAACGCAAGCCCCTGACCCGGCGCGCGAGCGCGATCACCCACCGAACCGTCCGAGATCAACAGACACCCGAGATCACCAGCCCGTACGAGACGAACAGACCCGTACGAGAACAAACAGACAGGAAAGACCTCACGTCATGGGGAAGACCCTCGAACTCCTACCAGCCGTCGACGTCGCCGATGGACAGGCCGTTCGGCTCGTCCGCGGTGCGGCGGGCACCGAAACCGCTTACGGCTCACCCCGCGATGCCGCGCTGGCATGGCAACGCGACGGTGCCGAGTGGATTCACCTCGTCGACCTCGACGCCGCGTTCGGCCGGGGCAACAACCGCGAACTGCTCGCCGGTGTGGTGGGCGAACTCGACGTGAAGGTCGAGTTGTCCGGTGGCATCCGCGACGACGAGTCCCTCGAGGCCGCACTGGCGACGGGCTGTACCCGCGTGAACCTCGGTACCGCTGCGCTCGAGAACCCCGAATGGTGCAGGCGCGCGATCGCCACGTACGGCGACCGCATTGCCGTGGGACTCGACGTCGTTGCCGACGGTGACTCGTATCGACTGCGTGGTCGGGGATGGGTCACCGACGGCGGTGATCTGTGGGAGGTACTCGCGCGACTCGACGGCGACGGCTGCGCGCGCTACGTCGTCACCGATGTCAGCAAGGACGGCACGCTCGGCGGGCCGAACCTCGATTTGCTCTCCGAGGTCACCAAGGCAACCGACGCGCCTGTCGTCGCGTCGGGTGGTGTGTCGGCGCTCGGCGATCTCATCGCCATCGCCAGCCTGACCGACCAGGGTGTCGAGGGCGCGATCGTCGGCAAGGCTCTGTACGCGGGGCGATTCACCCTGCCTGACGCTTTGGCGGCGGTCGGTAACCTGTGACCACCGGTTCCGGCCTGGATCTGCCCGCACTCCTCGAGGTGGCGGGCAGCATTCTCGACGGTGTGTCCGGCGAGTTCGTCGCCGGACTCGGCGCGCCCAGTGCCGTTGTGAAGGGTCTGACCGACTTTGCGACCCAGGTCGACCTCGACCTCGAACAACGCATCCGACGAGAACTCACCGACCGGACCGGAATCAACGTGCACGGCGAAGAATTCGGCGGACCACCGGTGACCGACGGTGCCGTGTGGGTCCTCGACCCGGTCGACGGAACGTACAACTATTCGACGGGCATGCCGCTCACAGGCATCCTGCTCGGACTGCTCGTCGACGGTGAGGCGGTACTCGGTCTCACATGGCTGCCGCTGACCGGACTGCGCTACGCCGGTCACGTCGGAGGTCCGCTGTACCGCAACGGCGTCCCGATGGCCGCGCATCTTCCGACGACGCTCGCCCAGACGGCCGTCGCGTTCGGACCGTTCAACGTCAGTCACGGCGGTCGCTACCCCGGGGCTCGTCGAGCGCAACTACTCGAAGCGCTGAGCGTGCGAGCGGCCCGACTGCGTATGACGGGCAGCACCGGCGTCGACATGGCGTACGTAGCCTCCGGAATCTTCGGTGCCGCAATAGCTTTCGGTGCACATGCCTGGGACAATGCCGCCGGCGCCGCCCTGGTGCGTGCCGCAGGCGGGCTCGCCACAGACCTCGCGGGCAACCCGTGGACGGCGTCGTCACCGTCGCTGGTGACCGCGATGCCCGACGTGCACCGCGAGCTGATGGCCGTGATCGACGACGTCGGCGTGTGGTCCGGCAGCGACATCACCAGCACCACTACCGACCCCCGCACAGCGCAGCACGGCAGCCCCGAGCGCCCCGGCGCAGACGACAGGACTTCTCGATGACCCTCGCAACTCGCGTGATCCCGTGCCTCGATGTGGACGACGGTCGGGTCGTCAAGGGCGTCAACTTCCAGAATCTCCGCGACGCGGGCGACCCCGTCGAACTCGCCGCGCGATACGACGCCGAGGGCGCCGACGAGTTGACCTTCCTCGACGTCACCGCGTCGAGTTCGGGGCGCGCCACGATGATCGACGTGGTGCACCGCACCGCCGACGCGATCTTCATCCCGCTGACCGTCGGAGGTGGCATCCGCACGGTCGACGACGTCGACGCGATGCTGCGTGCAGGCGCCGACAAGGTGAGCGTCAACACCGCGGCGATCTCGCGCCCCGAGGTGCTCGCCGAGATGAGTCGACGGTACGGATCGCAGTGCATTGTGCTCTCGGTCGACGCCCGAACGGTTCCCGACGACGCAGAGCCGACGCCGTCGGGGTGGGAGGTCACCACACACGGCGGACGCAAAGGCACCGGAATCGACGCCGTCGAGTGGGCGCAGCGCGGTCAGGAACTCGGCGTCGGCGAGATCCTGTTGAACTCGATGGACGCCGACGGCACCAAGCAGGGCTTCGATCTGCGGATGCTGGCCGCGGTTCGCGCGGTGGTCGACGTCCCCGTGATCGCCAGTGGTGGAGCAGGCAAGGCTGTCGACTTCGCGCCAGCGGTGCTGGCGGGCGCTGACGCAGTGCTCGCCGCATCGGTGTTCCACTTCGGTGAGCTCACGATCCCAGAGGTCAAGGGTGCGATGGCAGCAGAAGGCATCGTCGTACGTACCGAACGCGACACGGAAGGGCAGGTCTGATCGCATGGCACTCGCGCCGGAACTGACCGCACAGCTCAAACGCAACGCAGACGGACTCTTCGCCGCCGTTGCCCAGGAACGCTCCACCGGGCAGGTGTTGATGGTCGCGTGGATGGACGACACGGCGCTCGAGCGGACACTCGCGACTCGTCGTGCCACCTACTACTCACGCTCACGCCAGGAGTACTGGGTCAAGGGCGATACCAGCGGACATACACAGTACGTGCACGACGCTCGTCTCGATTGCGACGGCGACACGATCCTGCTGATCGTCGACCAGGTCGGGGCCGCCTGCCACACCGGTAACCACAGCTGTTTCGACACCCCGTCGCTGGCCTTCGACGTCGACGATGACCAGACCGACGACCAGCACGTCGACGAGCGCAGCGAGGACCAGAAAATCGACGGGGCGGGCGCGGCGTCGAGTTGATGCCTGGGACAATCGTCGGGGAGAAGCTCTCCCCACAGCTCCGTGCTCGACGAGCTCGAATGCCGCACCGCGCTGCGGCCTCGAACCCGACGCGGACCAGCCGACGGAAGGCGGTGACGCAGTCATGCCACTGATCCAGATCTCGCAGACTCCGGGTCTATCCGACCGGGTCAAGCGCGAGACCATCGCGGCGGTGACCGAGGCGTACGCGAAGGCCACCGGCAAGAACCCGGATTCGGTATGGGTCACCATCACCGAGGTGCCCCGCTCGCAGTGGGGCGTCGGCGGCGAGCCGCTCGGATGAGCGGCGAACACACACTCGCGGCTGCGACCGACGGTTCGCGGAGCAGCTCTGCGTCGAACACGAACGCCGATACGACGACGCTCGAGCAGTTCCTCGATCTCGCGTCCGACCATCGCGTCGTGCCGGTGACGCGAAAGGTGCTCGCCGATTCGGAGACGCCGCTGTCGGCGTACCGAAAACTGGCGGGCGAGCGGGAGGGCACCTTCCTCCTCGAATCCGCGGAGAACGGCCGGTCGTGGTCGCGGTGGTCGTTCATCGGCGTCGGCGCGCCATCGGCGCTGACCGTTGTCGACGGCAAGGCCGCATGGTGGGGGACAGTTCCCGCAGGCGCTCCCGTCGACGGCGATCCACTCACCGTTCTCGCCGAGTCGCTGCGGTTGCTCGCCACCGATGCCTTCCCCGACATGCCGCCGCTGACCGGTGGGTTCGTCGGCTTCATGGCGTACGACATGGTGCGCAGGCTCGAGCGTTTGCCGGAGACAACCGTCGACGACCTCGGCCTTCCCGACTTGATGATGCTGCTGGCGACAGATCTTGCCGCCGTCGACCATCACGAGGGAAGCATCACCCTCATCGCGAATGCGGTGAATTGGGACGGCAGTGCCGAACGTGCCGAAGAGGCGTACGCCGACGCCGTCGCCCGACTCGATGCGATGACGCAGGCTCTGGCCGCACCCGCGCCGTCGACCGTGTCGCGTTTCGACAGGCCTGCACCCGATTTTCGTGTGCAGCGCACCCGTGAGGAGTACGGCGAGATCGTCACCGGCCTGGTCCGCGAGATCGAGGCCGGCGAGGCATTCCAGGTGGTGCCGTCGATGCGCTTCGAGATCGACACCGACGCCGACCCGCTCGACGTCTATCGCATTCTGCGGGCCTCCAATCCGAGTCCGTACATGTACCTGCTGCGCATGCCGGGCGTGGGCACCGACGACAGCGGCGCACCTCGAAAGCCCTTCACGATCGTCGGATCGAGCCCAGAGGCGCTGGTGACGGTGACCGACCGGGTTGCCACGACGCACCCGATCGCCGGTACGCGCTGGCGCGGGGCCACCGAGGAGGAAGATCAACTCCTCGGGAAGGAACTCAGCGAGGACGAGAAGGAGAACGCCGAGCACCTGATGCTCGTCGACCTCGGCCGCAACGACCTCGGTCGCGTGTGCGCCCCGGGCACCGTCAAGGTCAGCGACTACCGCCACATCGAGCGGTACAGCCACGTGATGCACCTCGTGTCGACGGTGTCGGGGACGCTGCGCGACGACAAGCATGCGCTCGACGCTGTCACCGCGTGCTTCCCCGCGGGAACGCTGACCGGTGCACCCAAGGTGCGTGCAATGGAACTGATCGAGGCCATCGAGAAGACACGACGTGGCCTGTACGGCGGAATCGTCGGCTACCTCGATTTCGCGGGCAACGCCGACACCGCCATCGCGATCCGCACCGCACTGATGCGCACGGGCATCGCTTACGTGCAGTCGGGTGGCGGCGTGGTGGCCGACAGTGAAGCCGACTACGAGTACAACGAGGCCCGCAACAAGGCCACCGCTGTTCTCAACGCGATCGCGGCGGCCACGACGATGCGCCGCGTCGGCGTCGAGAGTGGCGGCGTGGAGAGTGTCGGCGGGGAGAGTGACCGATGACCGTTCCTGATCCTGAACGAAATCACAGCGCTGAAGGGCCCGATGGCGAGGGCGCTGAGGCAGTAAGTGCCGCCGACCGCGAGAAGCAGGCGGCGCGGGCGCAGCGTCGAACAAAGCTCCTCGGGTCGATACTCCTGGCCGCAGCGGCACTCGCATTCTGGATCGCCTCGCGCCTGACGTGGGCAACGGTGCTCGCGGCCGACGGGTTGTCTCCGGCGCGGACCTTCGACGTCAAGGGCAGCGACTGGAGCCCATGGCTCACGCCGCTTGCGCTGGTGTTGCTCGCGGCCATCCTGGCGGCGATGTCGCTGCGTGGGTGGGGTTTGCGCATCCTGGCGCTCTTGGTTGCCGCAGCGGGTGTGCTTGCCGCCTTCCCGGCGATCTCGCTCGTCATGGGCGGAACGAACGACACGTATGCCGCCACTGCCGCAGGTCTCAACGATCGATACGTCGTGCAGTTGGTGACCACGCACAACTGGGTCGCCGTGGTTGTCCTCATCGGGTCGCTGTGTGCAGTCGCAGCTGGGGTTCTGCTCATGCGTGTCGCGTCCGGTGCGGGCATGTCGTCGAAGTACAAGACCCCCGCCGCGCGACGCGAAGACATCGAGCGCGAGATCTTCGCAGAACACAAGCGTCGCCAGGCAGCCGAATCAGCCCAGACCGACAAGAATGCCCAGGCCGGCAAGGATGCCCGGAGCGCGAACGCTGCCTCGTCGGAGGGGTCGTCGCCGGTGCAGAAGAGCGCTGCGGCAGACGATTCGGCGGGGTCAGGCGGCTCGACGGGCGACCAGCACGACGCGCCCGATGCCCCCAACGAGCGCATGCTCTGGGACGCTCTCGACACCGGGATCGACCCGACAGATCAACGATGACGAAAACCACAACCCGCTCCCGGCGCTTCGAAGGCGGCCGTCTACCCTGAGAGCACGAACAGAAAGGGAGCCAGCTGTCGTGAGCACGCCCACCGTCCTCGATTCGATTCTCGAGGGAGTGAAAGCCGATGTCGCCGCACGTGAGGCGATCGTCGACTATGCGGCCGTCAAAAAGGCGTCCGTTGCCGCGCCGGCTCCTCGCGATGCGATGGCTGCGTTGCGCAAGACCGGAATCGGCGTCATTGCCGAGGTGAAGCGAGCGAGTCCCTCCAAGGGCGAGCTCGCCGACATCCCTGATCCAGCAGACCTCGCCGCCGCATACGAAGCGGGCGGTGCACGCATCATCAGTGTCCTCACCGAGGAACGTCGGTTCCGTGGGTCGCTCGCCGATCTCGACGCCGTGCGCGCCCGTGTCGACATCCCCGTGCTGCGCAAGGATTTCATCGTCGGGCCGTATCAGATCCACGAGGCCCGCGCCCACGGTGCGGACGTCATCCTGCTGATCGTCGCGGCACTCGAGCAGAATGTGCTCGCCTCGCTGCTCGACCGCACCGAGAGTCTCGGCATGACCGCGCTCGTCGAGGTACACACCGAGGACGAGGCCAGCCGCGCACTCGAAGCCGGTGCGTCGGTCATCGGTGTGAACAATCGCAACCTGAAAACCCTTGAGGTCGACCGCAATACGTTCGCGCGTATCGCTCCGGGTCTGCCCACCGAGACCATCCGGGTCGCCGAGTCGGGTGTGCGTGGCACTGCAGATCTGCTGGCATTCGCCGGTGCGGGTGCCGACGCGGTGCTCGTCGGCGAGGGCCTGGTCACCTGCGGAGACCCGCGCACAGCGGTCTCCGAACTCGTGACCGCCGGTACCCATCCTTCCTGTCCGAAACCCGTTCGCTGACACTCGCTTTCGATCTAGCGTCGACTTGCGTGTCACGGACGACGAGATGTCTGTGAGAGTTCCGTGACCACCGAATCCCGATCCGACGATCAACTCCAGGCCGAGTTCCCCACTGCGAGTGTCGGAGTCAGCACGCGTACGTCGTCGGAACCCGACGCGGGCGGACACTTCGGCGTGTACGGCGGACGTCACGTTCCCGAGGCGCTGATGGCGGTCATCGACGACGTGACCGCTGCCTACGAGAAGATGCGCACAGACGACGAGTTCCTCGGCGAACTCGATCGGTTGCAGCGCGACTACGTCGGACGT
>NZ_BAFC01000121.1 GCF_000248055.1 Gordonia sputi NBRC 100414
CCAGCCCCGTGGGCGACTGCTGAGTCACACGTAACACCCGACGCCGCTGGCGAAGAGCTGGGCCTGGTGTTCCCTGGTCGGGATAGCAGGCTGCGGCCGTCGTCCGGGCGGCCCTTCTGACAGGTTCGAGTGGGTCACGCCGAAGACGTTTCGCAGAACGGTGGCCACGCTGCTCGCCGATGAGATCGGGATGGAGGCGGCGGCCGATCAGCTCGGTCATACGTCTTCGGAGCTCACCCGACGCCACTACGTGCGGCGCAAGTACGTCACAGGCGACGTGCGCCATGTACTGGATCCGGGTGAGCACACAGAAAGACGGCCCCTTCGGCGATGCCGGAAAGGCCGTCTACTCTGCTGCTTCTGGTGGAGCTAGGGAGAATCGAACTCCCGACCTACTCGATGCGAACGAGTCGCGCTACCAACTGCGCCATAGCCCCGGGTGACCACTGCGTGATCAGCCGTAGGTCACTCTAGCAGCCGCCGCGCGCAAGCTCACACACGCCTCGTCGTCGTGGCGACAAGCCGGATGTCGACACCGCTCCGATACCCTCGGCGCGTGGCCACAATGTCCGATAAAGAGCTCGCAACCGCCATCGACCGCGCGGTCGCCATCATCAACCCGATCCTCGATGCACTCTCCTCCTCGGATCCGCTGGGAATCAAGGCAAGCACATTCGACGACGACCCGGGGGACCGTTCTCGCCTCGACAAGCTCCGACACATCGTTGCACGTGGTTTCGATGTCGCCGATTGGCCGGGCACGCGAGGATGGTCGGAGCTGTCGATCAAGGAGCGCGGCAAGTGGTGGGTCGATCGCGTAGGCGCGCTCAACACGATTGCGGTCTCCTACCCCGGAGTCTTCGGCGCGTGGGCCAAAGCTCTGCCGCTCACCAGCGCTCTCGGCTACGCCAACCAGGCCATCGTGCTCATCGCGATCGCTCGCGAGTACGGCGTCACCGACCGCAAAGACCAAGTCCGACTGCTTGCTTCGGTGCTGAGCGGTCGAGAACTGAGTTCCGACGCCGCGGCGAACACCGACCCCTTCGACGACACGTCGTCAACAAAGAAGCGTCGCGGATGGTCGGTGATCGGTGGGCTCTGGGAGGTGGCGCAGATCCTGCGCAAGGTCAACGACGAACTCGATCGTCGACCCGGCCCTCCCAAGCTCCTCGGAATGCTCGGCTACATACCGGTTGTCGGCGCCCCGGTGACGTATGTCGGTGAGCGCGTTGCGCTTTGCCACGCCGTCACCGACGCAAGCAAGTGGATCAAGAACCACCCGGAAGCGATCACCGTCAGCCGGCAGCAGCCCGACGGAACTCCTCGTCCTCACGCATGACACGACGCCGCTGGAACGGCGGGATGTGATCGAAAATCGGGTCCTCGTCGTCGATTTCGACGACGACGGCTCCGCCGGGCCTACGCATCTGAGGTGCGGGCTCGGCCACCGGGACGAACTGCGGCGCAGCCATCTCGCGACGTCGACGCTCCTCGTCCTGGCGACGCTGACGCGCCACACGAGCTGCCCGCTGAGCACGTAGCCGCTGCTCGTTGCGGACCGCGCTACGCAGGTATGCCAAGTAGGCAAAGAGCATCACGACGGTGATCCCGGTGGCGATCCAACCGATGAGTCCCAGGAAGGCTCCGAGCGCGATCGAGATGACCACCAACGTCAGCAGCGCGATGGCCACGCGCTGACGCTCGCGGTAGCGAATCTTCCTGTCCTGCTCGTCAAATGACGTACCCGAACGTCGAGCATCACGTGTGCGACCACGTTCGACGACGTGCGTCGGCTCGGCTTGTGCTGCGGCGGAACGCTTGTCGCGCGGCACGGGGTTCTCGTAGCCGTCTACCTCGTCGAGGTAGTCGTCGTCCGCATCCTCCGCGTCGTATTCATCTTCTTCGTCGTAATCGTCTGTGTCGTACTCATCTTCGACGTCGTCCTCGTACTCGCCGTCCGCGTCGTAGTCGTCGTCCGAGCTGTCGTCTTCTACGTCGTAGTCGTCCTCGTACTCGTCGTCCTCAAACTCATCGTCGAGGTCGTCGTCGTACTCGAGATCGTCGTCGTATTCGGCTTCATCCTCGACGTCCGAATCATCCTCGAGCTCAGCATCTTCGGCCTCAGCCTCGGCATCCTCGACCTCGGCGTCGACGACATCTGAAGAGTCCTCGGTGTCCGCAGCCTCCTCGGCCTCAACCTCGTCAGCATCGACCAGTTCGCCGGTGAGCGTGACACTCTCGTCGGACGTCTCGGCATCGTCGGCGTCAGGATCCTCGGCGTCGACATCCTCTGCGTCGAGATTCGCCTCGACGTCCGACTCCGCCTTGGGCGCGTGCACCTTCGCTCCGGTTGCGCGCTTGGTGGTGGTCGCCTTCCGCGACGTCGGAGCGTCGTCGGTGTCGGATTCGGACGACGTCTCGTCGTCGGACTCGGTCTTGTCGAGAAGCGCTGTCGCAGTGCTGCTTGTGGAACGCGACGAGCGCCGCGACGTCCACGACGGGTCGTGCGGATGTGCACCGGCCGAGCGTCGAGCAGTCGAGGTACGGGCCTTGGTGCCGCCGCGGTGAAGAAGGCGCGTCATGCGCGCGGCTTCGGTCGACTTCCGCATCTGCGGTCGACCCTTGATGACCATGGGAACGAGGACGAAGAGCCACACCACGACGAGGCAGACCCACAGCACGGAATTCGGCATTCGACCTCTCCCTTCAATCACTCTGGTTACACCGGACCACCCAATAATCTAGGTGCGACCATTGTGCGAACTGCGCAGACGCGCCGAGCTCCCGCCAGATTGAAGCGATTCATATGGCTTTCTCAGCCGCCCCGTCAGCCGGCTTATCGGCACTCCCGCGGCTATCCCGCGACGAATCGCTCGTCCACCGAGACCTCGAGATCGATGTCCTCGGGCCGCAACTCCAACGTCGGCGCGTCAGCGGGCGCGTCCGCGAATGTCACCCGAGCCATCCGTTCGGGTCCACTCGACAGCATGTCCGGGTCGGCGAGCCGGACTGCCCGCACCTCGCCCCGCCCCACCGCGTCGGAGTACGCCTGCGCCTTTGCCACCGCATCGTCGACCGCGCGACGTCGAAGTTCCCTCTCATGCTGGGCCCGCCCCTCGCGCGTGACATCCCAACGCACGCCACCGACGTCAACACCCTCGACCGTCGCCCAGGCGTCGATGAACGCATTGAGTTCGTCGAAGTCGACGAACTCAGTGGTCACGCGAATCTTCGTGACGTACAGCAGTTCTCGCGGCTTACCGTTCGCATCGACCGGTCGATACGACCAGACGTGCACCGACTCGCTGTGCCACGTCGACACCGCGGCCCGTGCCTCGAGCGAGGTCAGCGACCCGACGATCCGTCCCTGCACCTCGACAGCGTCGGTGTAGACGGCCTCGCGGTTCGAGCCCGAGAAGTCGATGCTGAGCGAGAGCAGCGCACGCTCGGGCGGATAACTGTCGCGCGCGTGTCCGCGCACCACGATCTCGAGCAACCCCGATGACTCAGCCATACGGCAACCCTACGCAGAAGGACAGGTCGCCCAGACAGGCAACGAGAACTAGCCCTGCAAGAAGTTCGCGCGCCCCGAGCGCACCAGACGCTCGACGGCCCCTTCGGGAACCTCCTCGGCAGTCAGGGCGAACAGGTTGTGGTCGCGCCACCGCTTGTCGACGTCCATATAGCGTTCGAGAAGACCTTCGTGCCGGAATCCGAGCTTGGTCAACACCGCCTGCGACGCCCCGTTCGACGGCTGTACCGTCGCCTCCAGGCGATGCAGCCCCACCGGACCGAAGCAATGGTCGACGCCCAAAGCGACTGCGGCAGTGGCGATTCCCTGACCGAAGTGCGCCTGGTCGATCCAGTATCCGATCCACGCGGTCCGCACAGCTCCGCGTTGGATGTTGCCGACGGTGAGCTGTCCGACGTATGCGCCGTCGAGTTCGATGACGAATGGCAGGATGGTGCCGCGCCTGGCCTCGGATTTGAGGATCGCGTACAGCGGTGGCCACGACGCCGGCTGATGCCGATCGGCCCAACTGCCGACTCCGGTCGGCTCCCACGGCAGTAGCGAGTTCTGGTTGCGGATGCGAAGGTCGCTCCAGCTCTTGGCATCACGAACCCGCACCGGACGCACGGTCACCGCTCCACCACGAGAAAGCAATGGTCCCAACGTCGCCGGCCACCCGGGACTGGCCGGAACACCGCTCAACCATCTGAACACGCCAGTGAGTCTATTCGGTGAACGTCGTGGTGTGACCGGCTCGCACACACGCGCCGATCAAACAGAATCGACCCACCCCGGACGCACTCATCCGCGCTGAGCGAGGAACGCGACCTCGACCTCGTCGCCCGTACCCAATTCCTCGACGTCGGGTTCGACGATGATCAGGCAGTTCGCGTCGGCGAGCTCGGCCAGCAGATGCGACGATCCGGTTGGCGACGCCCCGAGCACCTGCACCAGGTACTCCCCCGACTTCTCGTCGCGCATCAACTGCCCACGCAGATATCCCTTGCGGCCCGCAACGGACGCGATCGGCCCGATCGTCCGTGCGGTGATCACGCGTCGCATCGGCTGTCGCTTGCCCAGCGCGATCCGGATCAGCGGCCGCACCATGACCTCGAACGTCACCAGCGCGCTCACCGGATTGGCGGGCAGCAGGAACGTCGGCACCTCATCGCGGCCGAGTCGGCCGAAGCCCTGCACCGAGCCCGGATGCATCGCGACCCGCGCGATCTCGAGGTCGCCGAGGTCGGCCAGGGCATCGGCGATCGCCCGCGAGGCCGTACCGCCCACCGCGCCGCAGATCACGACGATCTCGGACCGAATGAGTTGCGCCTCAACCACTTCGCGCAGTCGCGACGACTCGCGTTCGGCGAGTCCGACCCTGTTCACATCGGCACCGGCATCACGGGCGGCAGCCGCCAGGGAGTAACTGTTCACGTCGTAGATCTGGCCCGGGCCGGGAGTGCGGTCGATGTCGACGAGTTCGCTGCCCACCGAGATCACCGACAGTCGAGGCTTGGGATGAACCAGCACGCGCGACTGACCCACCGCCGCGAGCAATCCGACCTGCGCCGGACCGATGATCGATCCGGCACGGACCGCGACATCGCCGGGCTGCACGTCGTCGCCGACTCGTCGAACGTAATCGCCGCTGTCGACGCCGTGCCCGACCTTGACCTTCTGCTCGCCACCGTCTGTCCAGCGCAGGGGCACCACGGCATCGGCGAGTGTCGGCATCGGGGCGCCCGTCTCGACGCGTACCGCCTGCCGCGGCTGAAGCCTGGTCGGGGTGCGCGCACCCGGTGCAACCTCGCCGACCACGGGGAGCGACACGATCATCGGCTCGCCGGGCTCGAGGTCGACCAGCTCAGCACCGCCCGCGTCGAATTCCTCGAACTCGTCGGGATCACTGGGAGCCGACGCCCCGGCGAGCGCCACGTCGACGGCCCGCACGGCGTACCCGTCGATGGCGGCCTGGTCAAAACCGGGCATCGGTCGCTCGGTGACGACCTCCTCGGCACACATCAATCCCTGCGCCTCGGAGATGGCCACCCGTACCGGCCGCGGAGCCACCGCCGCAGCGGTCACCAGCGTCAGATGATCTTCGACGGACCGCATCTCACCTCATCGCCTCGCCGGACACACGTCAGGCAATGACGTTAGCGGCAGTGCCCTCATCTGTGATGCAGGCGCGCTGAGCCGACGTCGAGTCGGAAGGCGTCGGTTCAGTCTGCTGCCAGTCGCTGCACGAGCCATTCGCGCAGGTCGGGTCCGTAGTCGTCGCGGTCGAGAGCGAAATCGACCGCCGCTTTCAGGTAGCCACCGGGGTTGCCCAGGTCGTGACGGGTGCCCTTGTGGACGACGACGTGCACGGGTTCGCCCTCTTCGATCAGCAGCGCGATGGCATCGGTGAGCTGCAGCTCGCCGCCGGCGCCGGGCTTGATGCGACGCAGAGCGTCGAAGATCTTTCGGTCGAGGATGTAGCGTCCGGCAGCCGCGAGATTCGACGGCGCGTCCTTCGGCTCCGGCTTCTCGACCATGCCTTTGAGCTTCATCACATTGGGATTGTTGGCGTCGGGCAACTCCTCGACGTCGAACACGCCGTACGCGCTGATCCGGTCTTCTGGCACCTCGATCGCGCACAACACCGAACCGCCTCGACGTTGCCGCGTGCGGGCCATCACCTCGAGGACTCCACCCGGCAGCACCAGGTCGTCGGGAAGGAGGACCGCGATGGCGTCTTCGTCGTCGTCGAGGTACTGCTCGACACAGCCGACCGCATGTCCGAGACCGAGAGGCTTCTCCTGAATGACCGATGCGACCTCGAGCAACGACGGCGCCTTGCGCACCTTGGCGAGCATCGCGGCCTTACCCCGCGTGGCCAGCGTGTTCTCCAGAACAAGATCTTCGACGAAGTGCGCAACAACCCCGTCTTTACCCGGCGAGGTGATGATCAGCAGCCGCTCAGCGCCGGCCGACTTGGCCTCTTCGGCCACGAGCTCGATGCCCGGTGTGTCGACGACCGGCAGCAGCTCTTTGGGAACGGTCTTCGTCGCGGGCAGGAATCTCGTGCCGAGACCGGCTGCGGGAACAACCGCCGTTCTCGGGATAGGCGGGGTGTTCGGTACAGACGAGTACTCGCTGAATTCGTCGGTGCTCGCCTTGCTCACGCTGGACGTCATACCGACACCCTAATGTCGGAGTCTGACGGCGTCCGTGTGAAGTCTTGTGGATCACCTGACCAGTGGACGCGCGCGTCGCGGTACACGTCACTTTGGGGCGCTACAGTGCGAATGCAGAGCGGGGCGAGTGCAGGTGCAGGTGCGCAGAAAGGCGGAGGTCGCGGTGCCCACCCTCAAGAATCAGTTGCGCGAGGAGATCTCGGCCAAGCGACGCGACATGTCGCCGTTCGCACGCGAGCAAGCCGCAGGCGACCTCGCCGACTGGATCTACGCCGCACCATTCCGACTCGAATACGACGTCACCGTGGCCGCGTACGTCCCGATCGGCACCGAGCCGGGATCACCGGCGATGCTGGACGCACTCATCGACCGAGGGGTGAGCGTCTTGGTCCCGATCGTCCCCGACGGCGACCCGGCACCGCTGGACTGGGTCCGCTACGACGGCGCAACCACCCTGCAACCAGGACGCTGGGGGCTGCTCGAGCCGTCGGGCGAACGACTCGGCACAGACGCCGTACACGCCGCGTCGGTAGTGCTTGTGCCTGCTCTCGCGGTGGACAAGACGGGTGTTCGCCTAGGCCGCGGCGCGGGCTACTACGACCGAACACTGATCGGGAGCTCTGCTGAGCTCGTCGCCGTTGTCTACGACGACGAGGTCGTCGACGCTCTACCGTCGGGCAACTACGACGTCCCGGTCGGCTGGGCTCTCACGCCCGCCGGGGGATTTCGACAACTCAACTAGGAGTAAGCGGCGCCCGAAAATCGCGAAGGGTCAGCGATCACGAAGACGCAGCGATCACGAAGACGCAGCGGCGCTGCTCTTCGACTCACTCTTCGACGACGTGCTCGCGCTGCTGCTACTCGACGAGGAACTATCCGACGACGAGCTGCTACTCGACGAACCCTCCGACGACGATGAACCGCCGTCGGACTTGCTGCTCGACGACGCCGCTTCCGAGCTCGACGACCCCGAGCGGGAGTCTGTGCGATAGAAGCCGCTGCCCTTGAACACGATGCCAACCGAGTTGAACAGCTTGCGCAGACGCCCTGAGCACTGAGGGCATTCGGTCAACGAGTCATCGGAGAACGACTGAACAATGTCGAACTTGTTGTCGCACTCCGTGCACGCATACGAGTAAGTGGGCACCGGTACCTCCGAAGACTTGAGTGATTCGCCACTGATTCTAACCAACTCTGGCACTCGTACATTCCGAGTGCCAAACCGGACGTCGCCCTGAGCCGCGGTGAGTCCGTTCAACCTCCGATGACGTCGAGATCGGAGTCGACGACGCCGTCGCGATTCATGTCCGGATCACGGGTCTTGTGCGCATTCCAACGCAGCAGAACCGCGGCCGCAAACGCTGCGATCACCGACCCCACGAGGATTGCCCCCTTGGCGGGCGCGGCATGCTCGCCCTCCTCGAAGGAGAGCTCGGCGATGAGCAGGGCGACCGTGAAGCCGATACCGGTGAGCATCCCCACAGGGATGAGGTCGCGCAATCCGATGGCATCGGGAAGTCGTAGGGGCGTGAACCGGGTCATCAGCGCTGTGGCGCCGAGTACGCCGACCATCTTGCCGACACACAAACCCAGCACGATCCCGATCGAGACTGGCTGGATCAACGGTTCGTCCGCGCCGACAACCGAGACACCGGCCGCGGCAAACGCGAAGAGCGGCAGCGCAACTCCGGCAGACCACGGACGGATGGTCTCGTCGAGCAATTCGGTGCGCGAGAGCCGCTCACCGCGAATCGTGAGTGCAGGCACGACCAGCCCGAGCAGGACACCGGCGACGGTGGCATGTACTCCGGACGCGTGCATACAAGCCCACGCGACCACGGCCAGCGGCAGCAACAGCCAGCGATACGAGCGGGATAGCCGGACCACGACACCGAAGGCGACAATGGCCAGCAGTGCGCAGCCGAGCATGACGAAGTCGATGGACTCCGTATAGAAGACTGCGATCACCGTGATTCCGAGCAGATCGTCGACAACAGCGAGAGTGAGTAGAAACGTGCGTAACGCGAGCGGGAGCCCTCGTCCGAAGATCGCGAGGACGGCGAGCGCGAAGGCGATGTCGGTGGCGGTGGGAATCGCCCAGCCACGCAAGGCTTCTGGATCGAGTGCACCGACCACAGCCACGTAACAGAGTGCCGGCGTGATCATTCCGGCCACGGCAGCGACGATCGGCACGCCTGCCAGCCGGAAATCACGAAGGCTTCCGGCAACGAACTCCTGCTTCAGTTCGACACCGACGACGAAGAAGAAGATCGCGAGCAATCCGTCGGCGGCCCATTCGCTGAGGGAGAGATGGAGGTGCAGCGATTCCGGGCCGATCTCGTAGGCCAGAAAGCTGTGATAAGCGTCCCGCCACGGGGAATTGGCGATGAGGACGGCCAGTGCGGCGCTGATCAGCAGAAGCGCGCCGCTGGTGGTGTCGAGCGAGAGAGCTCGACGAAAACGTTCCCGACGATTGTGTCGGCGCCAGCCTGGCGGTCCTGTGCGGTCCGGTGTCCCCGTCGACGTGGACGACTCGGTGACCGACGTATCGAGGGCGGCGTCGTTCCTCGAGATCTGTCCATCGGAAGAATGCTCTGGCATGCGGTGATCCTGTCGGGCTGTCCCGGCAGCGAGGCCGAGAGGGGTCGATTGTGCATCCGGATCGTGATCCGGATCGCCGACCAGACTTCCCGGCACACCGTTGTCGATTCTAACGGAACACGACATTATCCACCGACCGCGCACGGTGGAGTGGTTGTCCACAGTCTCGTCGAGGGCACAGTCACACATGCCCGCAGGCGACTACGTTTCGCCCATGAAACCATCGCGTGGAGACCGGGTCCGCCTCGACCGCCGGGGCCGAGATCGTCTGAACCCGCGTCTCGTCGACCGTCTGGGAGCTGCCGTGCGTCCGGGTTGGGCGAGGTCGCTGTTGATTCGACGTTCCGCCGCGGCCCTACTCGTCATCGCCGCGCTGGGTATTGCCACGCTCGGCGGGGCCGAACACGACGACGAGTCGGTGATGGTTGCCGCTCACGATCTGGCGCCGGGCACCGAACTGGCCGCAAGCGATCTCGTCGTGCGTCGGGTTGCCGGCGGCATGGTGCCTGCGGGCGCACTGCGAATGTCGCGCGACGGCGCAGGCAAGACGGTGACCGGCATGGTCCGGGCCGGCGAGATTCTCACCGACGCACGGCTCCTCTCATCTCGGCTGCCGCAACAGTTGGCCGGGTTGGCCGATGCCCGCCTCGTCCCTGTGCGCCTTTCCGACGACGCTGTATCGGCGCTATTGCGAGCGGGCGATGTGGTCGACGTCGTCGGGCCGGACGCGGATGTACTTGCCAAGCGTGCCGTTGTCGCGCTGGGTACCGAACGGCCCGCGTCAAGTGGTCTCGCAGCGCGAAATCAGGCGTCGGCGCCCGTTGTACTCGCGATGGACCAGAAATCGGCACTCCGCGTCGCGGCGGCCGGACTCGACGTCGCACTGGCCGTAATAGTGCATTGACGTGTGGTTTCGCGATTCGTTGCACAGCGTCGAAGATTCATTGCACAGACACAACATGGTTTGGTTCCGCAACGCGCATGCCCAACTCCACTAACATCACGAAGAACGGACTGTGCACCACTGAGCAGATTCCGTCAGTACCTCGCCACAGGCACGTACCACCGACCGAATGAGAGGACCGGAAAGTGCTCAAGGGTTTCAGGGATTTCATCATGAAGGGCAACGTGGTCGATCTGGCCACAGCGGTCATCATCGCCACGGCCTTCACCGCAATTGTCACGGCTTTCACCGACGGCATCATCAAGCCGATCATCAACACCATCCCGTGGAGCCCGAACGAGGCAGACGGCCTCGGATTCGAGTTGGTCAGCGGCAAGTCGTCGACGTTCGTCAACATCGGTGGAGTGCTCACGGCGGTCATCAACTTCCTGATCATCGCCGCTGTCATCTACTTCTTGATCATCGTTCCGTACAACAAGCTCGCCGAACTCGGCGGCTTCGGCAAGAAGGCCGAGGTCACCGAGGTTGCGCTGCTCACCGAGATCCGCGACCTCATGGATCCCGACAGCGTGTCGAAGGCCAAGGCCGAGGCGGAGAAGGATCTCCCCGACCATCTGAGCGACTCGGGCGGAGGTGACGATGGCTCATCCGGTTCGGGAGCTTCCGATTCCCCCGACACGTATTCGCCGTCCTCCGACGCCTACCCGTCCGGTCGGCTCGAGGCCGCACCGCCCACACAGCGCCTCACGACGCCGCCCCCGGCTTCCCAGGCCCCGTACGAGGCGCCGTCGACCTACGGCAACCCACCGTCGTATCAGGGGCCGTCCGGACAGCCGCAGCAGAGCCCGCCGACCTACCCGGCCGGCGGCCCAGGTGCACCGCAACCCGGATACCCGACGCCGAACCCGGCTCCGGGCAACTATCCCCCGCCCGGGAACTACCCGCCGAGCAGCTACCCGCCGCCGGGATCGCAGTTCCCCGGCGACAATCCCGGCGACTCGGGACGCCACTCCCGCTGATCAGACGCCACATCGAAACGGCCACGCCCATCTCGGGCGTGGCCGTTTCGCTATGTCCAGCGGTTTGACAGCGACTTGACCATCGCATCCCAAGGTTCGGTTCCTAGGTTGAAATCCGTTGGCGCTGATCTTGATTCAGAAGGCGCCGACGGAACGTCACATCAACCCAACGGAGGAGCAACGATGCCTCAGCCTCACGGCAACCAGCGACCGGGCCAGAACAACCATGGCAGGCCGCAGACCCAGCCGCGCCCACGTCCGCGTCCGTGGTTCCCGTTCCCCTTCTTCGGGAGCTGAACCCAGCAGCCGACTCGATCGGTAGCTGAGTGCTGGTGGCGTCCGACAACGCCACCGCGCAGACGGTTCCGCTGCGTCGATGGTCGATCCCCGAGGCCATCGGCGCGGCGGCACCGCACAGGGGCGGGAACCGGATCTCCGGTTCCCGCCCCTGATCTGTCTGTGTTCGTAGAAGACCTCCGAGGAGGGCGTCACCAATGCCGCAGGGCGGGAACCATGTCGGTTCCCGCCCTGCGGTTGGTATTCAGTTGTGCGACAGGCGTGATCAGCCGAGGCTGAAAGGCGCGCCGTACAAGGTGACAACGGCCTTTACCGACTTCGTTGAGACCTTGACCGTCACAGCAGCTTTTGCGGATGCATATCCAGCGCAGCCATCGACACTGAAGCGTTCCTGGCTATACGCAACGCCTCCCGAATTCCCGGTGAACGTGAAGTCGTTGGCGGTGTAGTTGTCATCATCCTTGTTGGACACGTCACTCGATTGAGTTGAGATGATGGGGTAGTACGCGGCTGCTCCCGGAGCAAGGGTGAACCCCGCGCTCGCTTGCGGAACATTGTCGCCGAACGTCGGTCCATCCGCATCGGCGGTCACGCCGCCGCCAGCGCCGCCGCTAGCCCCGAAATTGACCTGACAACCGACTATGTATCCAACATTGATAGACGCACCCTGCGCTTCCCCACCGACGGTGACGGCTACCTTGCCCGACGCCCACACCTCGCGGCTTGTCGCAACGTTCGTGACTGCACGCTGAACGTTTGCAGATTCGTCAAAAAGCTTGATGGAAACACGGCTTCCATCCGCCAGAGTGATTGTCTTCGATCCCCCCGGCAGCGGGCCAGCGTCGGCAGCGCCGACACCCAGCGAAGTCAGCCCGACAACCGCGGCGGCGGCAGCAGCGCCAGCCGCGGCCACGCGACGCGTGATGATCTTCTTCATGATTCCCCTTCGTGGAGTTGAGTTCTGCTACTCACGAGCAGATAAGTGTTGAGAGATTTGGTTATCTGCTACAGAACTAGCCACTGAGGCTAAAGGGCTGACCGTACAGCGTGGACTGGACGTAACCGCCCGAACCGTTGACCGTGCCGGCCTTGGGGTCGTAGTCCTTCGACGCCTTAACCACCACGACTGTGCGAGCAGAAGCGAACCCGCCACACTTCTGAACATCGATCTGGAACTGGCTCAGCTGGAGGCTCGCAGAGCCATTCTTGTCGAAGCTCGTGTCTGTAACCGACACAACACCGACCTGGCCCGGCGTCAAGGGAATCGAAAGCGATGCGCTTGCAGAGGGCGTGCCCGAGAGGTCGATCGCACCGCTCAACCCTCCGCTGAGACCGTCGATATTGACCTGACACCCAACAAGGAGCTTCACGGCGACCGTGCCGTTCAAACCGCCACTAGCCTTGGCGGTGTAGACACCCGATACCCATGCAGATCGCCCCGCCCCGTTATTGGCGACAGAAGGCATCGGACCCGCCGTTTCATGCTTCCGCCAGCTTTCGACCACACCGCCATCGAAGCCTGACGCTTTCTTGTAACCGTCAGCCAACTTATAGACGGTGGCCTCCGCGTGTCCCGCCCCCATGCTGGTTGCGCCAATCACCGCGGCAGCGGCGACGGCGACCGCAGCAGCTCCGCGGCGCCCAAGCTTGCTGAACTTGCTCATTCGTTCCCTCTCACAGGATTCGGCTGTTATCCGAGGGAGACGAACTCGTTCCCTCGGGTTGACCTTGGCGGCTCGCGGGAATCATCGTCCGCTCCGGTTAACACGCTGTTTCGGCGTGCTCTCCGAGGCGTTAAACTCCCAGCCCCCTCGTTCCACTGCTGCCGGCCGACGTTGATCGGACTGCAGGACCACGGCCCCGGCCTCCCGCAGGGACCGAGTGTTGTCGCAGCGAACGTTATCCGAGCGATATCAAAACGGGCAACAGCAACGCTCAGGCCGATCTCAATATTCTCTTACACGATTCCACAGGAAGACTTCACGACAGTGTCAGGAAAAGTGTTAACAAAAGGAAAACACGCTGCGTCGGCCACCTCCGAGACGCTGTGTCACTCGTAATGCGGGGGCCGCTGGGCGCGGTACCACTCCTGAGAAACACCTTTGTGACCTTCGTCACTCTCATCGGACGTGGTCTCGGGCAGGTCGTCGCCGAAAACATCGTCGATCCTGCGACGTTGCCTCGATTTCCGTCGTGAACCGTCCTGCGCCCCACGATTCGAGTCTTCATGCGACATATCGACTATTCCATCTCAAACCGAAAAGCGGCGGGCCGTCGAACTTTTTGTGAACACAACGTGAACCGAAGTCATGCAGAGGTGCGCATTTCCTGATATCTCGCGCCATTCACATGGTCCTGCGTCGGCTCAGAATTCGCTGATCGACTCGATCACGTGCTTCGCGAGCGGTGCGACGGTAGCCATTCCGTCGCGAACGGCTGCGCGCGACTCGGCGATGTTGACCACCAGTGTCTGACCCGAGATACCCGCGAGTCCCCGCGACAGCCCGCCGTCGGTCGCTCCCGCAGCGAGACCGGAGCTCCGGACCGCTTCTTCAATGCCGCGAAGTCGGCGGTCGAGCAGCGGTTCGGTGGCCTCGGGAGCCACATCGCGAGCACCGACTCCGACGCCACCGACCGAAACCACCAGGTCGACGCCCCCGATGACCGCGGTGTTGAGCGCGTTGCGGATCTCGATCTCGTCGCCGGACACTGCGAGCGTCGCGTCGACGTGAAAGCCTGCCTCGTTGAGCAGCTCACCGACCAGCGGGCCGAGTGAGTCGGCGACCTCGCCGTGCGCGATCTGGTCGTCGACGACAACCACCAGCGCTCTACCGATCTCGCCG